>JBHPLN010000021.1:0-20272 GCA_042564205.1 Fidelibacterota bacterium | reverse complement strand
GAAGAAATGGTATGAACATAAATGGATGTGCAGCAATTGCAATATCATTGCTAGTAAGAGATTCAAGCACTTCATCAGTACTGTGTTCTGATCTGGTATGAAAAAAATTTTCGGCTCCATCGCCAGATCCTGCAATAAAATTTGGATGGTTTAAAACTAACATATGAATATTATTATTTTTACTGTTGCTTACTGTAACTTCCTCGCCAGGAATAAGAAGAGGTTGATCAGACTGATCGGCTTTTTTTATTTCTTCGCGAGATAATTTCCATTTTTTTAGCTGTGGATCTGTTTCAGTCCAACCCCCTATTTTATCATCTAGATCATAAGAATGGTCGGTTATTGCCACAAAACTTAAACCAAGTGCCTTTGCAGCTGATTGAGTGCTCATTATTGAAGCACCAAATTCAACGAAATCTTCTGTATAATTTGAATGATAATGTAGGTCCCCCCACCAATATTTATCTGACGCTGGTAACCTTTCAGTGTCAATATAGGATTTTAATAAGTACGGGCCAGTTGTATTTACATTATGATTTATTATAGATTTATTTTTACCGTTTACTAAAATATTTATCGTCACCCAGATTGAAATATTTCCTGAGCAGTTGCTAACGTCAATATTAAAGATTTGATCAAACCAATGCTTATTGATGGATTTATTGATATTGATGTTTTTATTTATATCTTTAAATCCACTTGATTTGATTTTTATCGACACAGAATTCAAATAAATCGGGTATTTATCAGCATCCTTTACGATGACGCTAATCGGTAGTTTTTCATCAGGATTAATTCTATGAGGCGCATCTGTGTAAATTTCTGGTTCTTTTTTGAAATACCGGCTGTACGGGAAAAATGGAAAGCGATAATGCATTTCTAGATACCCAAACAATGGAATCAATAAGGAAGGAAAATCGATGTTTTCAAGAATCACAGGATCTCAACTATTTCAAGAATATGTCGCTCATCTATTTCATTAAAATCATTCAGATGTGGTGAATCAATATCGATAACGCCAATTAAATTGTCATTTCTAATTATTGGAACAACCATTTCAGATTTAGTGATATCATCACAGGAAATATGGTTTGCATATTTGGAGACATCCGGCACATTAATCACAGTTTTCTGTTGTGCAGCTGAACCACAAACGCCTCTTCCAATTTTAATCGAAGTGCATGCAATTACAGATCCCTGATAAGGTCCGATCTCCATTATATTATCCTCAACCCGTCTATAAAATCCAACAAATATCCAATGTGGAAAATGAATATGTAGAATGGTGGCAACAGTAGCCATTTTACCAATCATATCCATGACATATCCATCTTCATCAAGCATTAACTTTATTTCGTTAATAGCTTTAAGATAAATATAATGTTTTAAGTCTGATGTCATTTCAAATCAACATAATAAATATTGCAGTGATTAATACTCCGCTAATGGTGTTTATTAGATTGACCATATTGTTGTCAATCCACAACTGTCCTCTTATTAATTCAGTTTCTTGGTGGCAATGTATCCGTTTTTCGGTCATACCATAACAAACTGGACAATAAAAAATTCCCTGAATCGATGCTCCCAGAACTGAATCAACTAGGCTGCCTGCAAAACCTGCAAAAGTTACAATTAAAAATTGGGAAGCTGATAAACTAAATATTAGTCCGCTACTTGCAATGACTGTCGCCCCAATGAACGAACCAAATGTGCCCAGAATAGTAATACCACCGGAATCACCACGACTCACAGGTTTCCAGGTTAAAATATTTACCGGCATTTTACGACTGAAAAACCCAATCTCAGTTGCCCAGGTGTCTGCGGTTGCAGCCGCGATTGCACCAAGATAGAAAACGTATACATTTGGTAATTGAAAGTAAAAATGCAGCAGTGCCAAGATTGTTGGTACACCACCATTTGCTAGGACTTGATATATATTTCTGGGCGAGTGTTTTTTTACAGCTTTCCGTCTACACTTTGAGATAAGTGATGAAAGGATGAAAAATGCTACAAGCGGGAGAACCCATTGTAATCCCCCTGCACCACATATTATCAAACCAATTAAGTAGGCTGAAACTGCTCCATCAATCGAAAGTGTTTTTAATTTAAAAGCACCCCACAACAGTAATAATGAAATGATGCTCCACATTAAAAGCGTGAATGATACATTATAAGCTATACTAATAAAATACTGATCGAAAACAATAGCCGATATAATGGGTACCGTCAGGTTATCTGATCCATACTTACTAATAGATTCAGAAATAGTAGATACGGCAGCGATTAATCCAGCTAAAATTATGATCGAGGTGATCGGATAAGCGGACATGTAGTTAGTATAATGAGAAAAGAAAAATGTGATGACAAATACCAGAATGAAGGAAATCAGATACATTACAATACTGCCTTCAATTGACTTTTTGTCTGTCCAAATCACATAATTTCTCACATTATGTAATTTTTCGCCAGCAACAGCAGCAAAAGTATCTGCAAATGTCATTATACTCATTGCAACAACTATTGTTATCGGACGATTCCACCAAAAAATAGAGAGTAGTAGAAAGGCTAAGGGGAAATATATTGTACCATAACTCTTCCTTGATATGGAGTGCATCCCTTTCATTAATCCTGTTCTCAGTGCAATAAAATTTATAATTGAAAAAATAATCGCAAGTGTAATTGCTGGATAATTTGATGCAAATATCAGCGGGCTGACACTGACAATCATACCAATCAAGACGTGTACGATTTTTCGATTTGTCGATGGTGACCAGTTAAACAATTTTCGTGTAAGTTCGCTAGTACCAATAACGATGATTATTCCAATCAAGTATAGGACCATCAGGCTCCAATCATTTAAAATTGCGTTAGTTATATGGATTGTCATGGAGCTTAAAATACTCTTATTTATATATAGATGAATCGATTTTTTTGTTAATAATTACAATTAATTTCGCGATACCAAATAAGTGAGATTAAAATGCCAATAAAATTTTCTCTATTTATTCTATACTTCATCCTATTAATTCCTGTGAATGCTCAGCAGGCAGAAATCTATGCAACTTTCAGCACACTTAATATTGATGAATTAAGAGCAATTGATGATGTGAAAAGTGCCGGTAAAATATTAATAGATCAAGAGCTTGGTTGGATCAAGATTTCAGATGATAAAATCACCAAAAGTGATACTACTGTAATTTTTGTTCATGGATATGGATCTACTGGTTATGAATGGATTATGCCAATATTTGAGATTAATAATAGTGGATATGATACTTATTTTTACCGTTACAATTGGAATATATGTCCAGATTCAGTTGCAAGCATATTGCATAGCACAATTCCTGACGAAATACATGATACTGGTAAAGTTGTTTTAATTTTTGGACATAGTTTCGGCGGTTTGGTTGTAACGTATTTGGGAACTAAACTTGGTGAAACTGACCAACAAATTGAGATTCATACTATTGCGGCGCCTTTGGCCGGTTATGATAGGTTAAATCAGATGTGCGGTAATGAATCATCTATCTTTGAATGGTCAAGCTACTACGCTGAGGACAATGAGGTAATATCACACTTTCAGTGGCGAACTCAACAGCAACAGGATGGGGCTTTTCAAGAACTTCCTGTTGATCCGCAAAAAGTGAATATTCCAAAAAGCACTGTTATAGAATTACCAGCTACAATGGACGGACACAGATTGGGACATAATTGGTCGATTACTTGGGTGATAAAAGAATATCTGAATTGACCTGTTTAGTAAAAAAACTGATTTATATCATAAATTGAAACTGACACATCCTTTGGTGCGACTTTCTTGATTTCATTTTTCAATTTTGTTGCCAATTCATTTATCTTTTTTCTTGGAGGTATTGCAATATTCAATTGCTTTAGAGAATTATCATAAATCTCGTTTGTTTGATAGAATTCTGATATATAAATAATATCATCTTTTGAAAGATGCAATTGTTGTATAAGGGAAATTGAGTCCTCTGCGTGATTTTTGGCATATGGAATTCCGCCCGCCCCAGCGAGGAAAATGATTCCAACACTAATTCCGCTTGATTTCAGTAACTGGGTCAATGCTATGATCGCATTATTCGATTGTGATTTATTTAAAAGTTTTAATAAATCTTGGTTCCCGGATTCTACCCCAAGGTAAACTCTTTTTAATCCATTTATCGCTAACTGCGTAAAATCATTCTTTGTTTTCCTCAATCCCGTAAAAACATCAATGAATGAGTAAATACCGGGAATTTCAGGAAAGATATTGCGAATATGTTTAATCGCAGGTAGCAATCGGCTCTGGGGAGTGACTAAGGCGTTAGCATCTGCAAGAAAGATAGATTTCTTCAATAGAATTCCATTTCCAAATAAGCTCTTTATTTGGGAAACATGCTTTTTTAATTCATCATGAGTTTTAATGCGAAACGGCCTGTCACGATAAAAATTACAGAAAGTACATTTGTTATAATTACAGCCCTCAGTTAATTGAATTACCAGGCTCATGTATTGGTCGGGTGGTAGAATCGCAATTGGCAGGTAAATTTTAGAAAATTGATTTGCATCATTCACAAGGGTTGCCCAATTCATTCGGAAAATCTTTGAAATGATATCCTTAAAACTTTCCGGTATTTTATCTTCGATATCAGTAAGCAGAGCTCTAACTTTTGATAAAATCGGGTCAACTTCATCTCTATAAATATTTTCAACACCGCGGAATAGTAGGTCATTGTTATCTGATCTGGTTTTACGGAAAAAGTGGTTCTCCATCGTGCGACGGTAGTTTTGCTGGTCAACAAACATGCCGATCAACCGGCCTTCCAGATCGAATGTCCATAGGTCATTTTGCGGTTTGTGGAATACATTAAATGCATGGCGCTTAAGTGTTAGTATAACAGTGCTGCCATCTGGAAGATCAAATTTTGTTATGTTTGCCATTTAGAAATATTATGCAATTGAATCAAAATATTCTAGCAGCTCAAGGGGATGATCGATAACTGCCAGAGCGCTGGATTTTATTAATTCCTGCTTTTTCCTGAATCCCCAACTGACTCCAATTCCGCTAATTCTTGCGTTCTGGGCTGTAGCCATATCCGTGTCAGAATCGCCGACAAATAAAAATTTATTACGTACTATTGATTGCGATTCTATAATTCGGTTTACTCCGACTGGATGAGGTTTTGCAGGTGTAGAATTATCTATCCCGATGACATGATCAAACATCCATTCGGATAGATGAGTATGTATAGTTTTCTCTGCCATTAATTGTGGTTTATTGGTACAAATTGACATCGAAATATTAAATTCGCTCAGGGCTGATAATAATTCATGCACACCATCATAGGGAAAAGTGCTTCTATCGCAAAAATTGTCGTACGCTGATATTATTTCATCAACAAAATACTCTAAAGAATTATTTTGAAAGATATCTTCTGGGAATGCCCTTTCAACCAATTTTCTCACTCCGGCACCAACAAAAATTCGGTAATCATCAAGCTTATGAGTTGGATGATCATAACGGTTTAAAACTGAATTGACTGAATCAGCAATGTCTTGTAAGGTATTGAGTAGCGTTCCGTCCAAATCAAAAATTACGGCTTCGAATTTATTCTTCATTGATTACCAGGCTGTGAAAATATTGTATTACAAATATTCATTCTTGAGAACCAGAATATACAGAATGGAGAATATGCAAAGTATTAGTTATCAGAATTATTGCCACTTACTAGCATTTCATTGATAAGATTGTATGCGTAAATTTTAACACCCCAGAGGATTAATATGTATACTTTTCACCATTTGATTTAAACCCTATACGATGGAATTGAACGAAATTTATAATAAAATTAGAGAACAACATTCTGAAAAATTCAACTCAGATGATAAAATCTTTAAACAGATTCATCGCGGTGACAGAATCTTCATCGGTACCGCCTGTGGTGAACCGCAATATTTGGTTAAAGCTTTGTTGAATTATGTTGAATCGCATCCCAAGGAATTAGTTGATTCAGAAATATTGCACGTTTGGACACTGGGAGTTGCGCCTTATGCTGATGCAAAATTCAAAAATAATTTTAGGTATAACTCATTTTTTATTGGCGACAATACCAGAAGTGCAGTGAATGCTGGATTAGCGGATTATTCTCCAATTTTTCTATCCAAAATACCACTCTTATTTCAGAGAGGAATGGTCTCTCTTGACGTGGCACTAATCCAGACTTCATTGCCAGATGAACATGGTTATGTCAGTCTAGGTATCAGCGTAGATATTGTAAAAGCTGCTACGCAATCAGCACGACTGGTGATTGCCCAGATGAATAAGAACATGCCCCGTATCCATGGTGATGGTTTTTTGCATATATCAGGTATCGATTTTGTAGTTCGAAAAGATGAACCACTCCTTGAATACAATGATGAACCTGATAATAAAATAGCACATCAAATTGGTGAATATGTTGCCCGATTAGTTGAAGACGGAGACACGATCCAGGTAGGATATGGTAGTGTACCAAACGCCGTACTGGCATCTTTATCAAACAAGAAAAATTTAGGAATTCATACCGAATTGATAAGCGATGGATTAGTTGATTTGATCGAAAGCGGGGTCGTCACGAACGAAATGAAAAATATTAATCCCGGTAAAAGTATAGCAACTTTTTGCATGGGCAATCAGAAAACATATAATTTTCTAAATGATAATCCAACTATTGAATTTAGAACCGTTGATGTAACCAATAATCCTTTGATCATCGCACAGCATAACAATATGACAGCGATAAACAGTGCCTTAGAGATCGATTTAACGGGTCAAGCATCAGCTGAATCTTTGGGCCATGTTTTTTACAGTGGAATTGGGGGCCAGGCCGATTTTATGCGTGGCGCTGTTTTAGCTCAAAACGGCAAAACGATCTTGACGATACCATCGACAGCGGAGAATAGTAAAATCTCACGCATCGTTCCATTTCTCAAGGAGGGCGCTGGTGTCACGTTAAACCGTGGAGATATATACTACGTTGTAACAGAATATGGTATTGCATATTTACACGGAAAGAACATCAGGGAACGTGCCATGGAGCTTATAGCGATTGCCCACCCTAAATTCAGACCGGCTCTAATTGAAGAAGCCAAAAAGCGAAATTTAATCTACAAAGACCAGGCCTACATTGCAGGAAAGGGTGGCGAGTATCCTGAAGATCTGGAAACTTTTAGAACTAGTAGAACAGGAAACGGTATAATTCTACGGCCCGTAAGAATCAGTGATGAGCCACGTATTAAGGAATTTTTCTATTCATTATCTGACAACAGTATGTACCGCCGTTTTATTTCCACGCGCAAGGATATGCCCCATGAACGGCGGCAAGATTTTGTTGTGATCGATTACACCAAGGAAATGGTGATTCTGGCGATAGATAAACAGGATGAGATTGAGACAATTTTGGGACTGGGACAGTATCGAATCATAGATGGTACACATACCGCTGATGTAGCGTTTGTTGTTCTGGATAAATATCATAATCAAGGAATCGGCGGGGAGTTGCTGAAATATCTTACCTTGTTAGCAAAAAAACAGGGTTTATTGGGATTTACAGCCGAAGTCCTGGTTGAAAATATACCAATGCAGAAATTATTTGAGAGTATGGGATTTGATACTGAAAAAAGAATCGAAGAAGGATTGTACGAAATGAAAATGATGTTCAGGAATGGATGATGGAAAACGGTAACTCAACTATAAAATATTTATTTGAACCGCGATCAATTGCCGTTATTGGAGTCTCTGAAAATTCGGTAAAAGTCGGTCACAAAATATTGAATAACATCATAGGTTCTGGTTACAAGGGCAATATTTATCCGGTGAACCCAAAAGGTGGTGAGATTCTTGGAATTAAGGTATTTCCTGACCTTGATTCAATTGAGGGTCATATCGATGTAGCAGTTATAGCGCTCCCCGCAAAATTGGTGCTGGAAACTCTCAAAAGCTGTGCTAAAAATTCGGTTAAAATCGCCAGCATTATCAGTTCCGGATTTGCCGAAGTCGGGAATCTTGATGAGGAACGCGAACTGGCTAAATATGCAGCGAACAATAATATCAGAATATTGGGACCAAATATTTTTGGTCATTATTCGGCATCAGTTGCTCTGAATGCCACTTTTGGTCCGCAAGATATACCTAAGGGAAATGTTGCTATCATAACCCAGAGCGGAGCTCTGGGTGTTGCAATGATTGGTAAAACAGCGGTCCAAAATATTGGATTATCAACCATCGTTTCCGTCGGTAATAAATCAGACATCGATGAAGCCGATCTGGTTGAATATCTGGTTAAGGATAAAAATACCAAAATCATTTTGATGTATATAGAAGGCCTCCAGAAAGGTGAAAGGCTGGTTCGTATTCTTAAAGAAGCAACACGGATTAAACCGGTCATTGTCATAAAATCAGGCCGCTCAAAGCGCGGTGCAATTGCCGCAGCATCGCATACCGGTTCGTTGGCAGGTGCCGATGAAATATTCGATTCCATCATGCGGCAATGCGGAGTGTTGCGCGCTGAAAGCATCCAGGATGCTTTGAACTGGTGCAAATATCTCTCAAACGCCCCCTTGCCGAACGGTGAAAAAGCAATTATTGTTACAAATGGTGGGGGTGTTGGTGTGCTGGCAACTGATGCTTGTGAGAAATTCAATATAAAACTGATTGACGATGTTCAACATTTAGAAGACAGTTTTAAAGCAGTAACACACGGATTCGGTTCAACCAAAAATCCCATTGATCTAACAGGGGAGGCGACTGCACAGGAATATGTAAATGCTCTCTCAACAGCTTTAAAGGATGATCAGATAAATTCGGTGATCGCGCTTTATTGTGAGACCGCCATGATAAATGCTGAAGAATTGACGGGCATGATCGCCAACGTTTACCAGGATTATAAAGCGCACAAAAAGCCAATTATATTTTCCATTTTTGGTGGTGATAAAACAGAATCTTCCATCGGTAATCTCAATCGAAAAAATACGCCGGTCTATGGCGATGTTTATGAAGCCGTTTCGTGCCTGGGCTCTTTATATACACATTACCGGCACTTAAACATTAAAGATGAAGCGGTCAGTAATGAAATCAACATTAACATCGATGAAATTAATTCGATCGTAAAAAACGCACGACAGGACGGACGTCAGTTTCTATTGGCGCATGAAGGCCAGCAACTGCTTGAAGCGGCTGGCTTAGAAGGACCAAAAAACCGTATTGCACATACCATTGAAGAAGCAGTATCAATGGCTGAAGAAATTGGCTATCCGCTGGTGATGAAAATTGTATCAAGAGACATTTTGCACAAAAGTGATGTTGGCGGAGTATTGCTCGATCTTGAGAACAAACAGGAAGTAATTGATGCTTACCAGACCATCATTCATAATTGTAAAACTTATAAGGCGGATGCTGCTATCGATGGAATTGAGATAGTTGAGCAGATCAAATCGGGTACCGAGGTGATTATCGGCGGCCGGCAGGATAAGGCATTTGGTCCGGTCATAATGTTCGGTCTGGGCGGTATATACGTGGAGGTGATGAAAGATGTATCATTCCGGGCTTTGCCGGTAAATATGCGCGAAGTGCGCCTAATGGTCAAGGAAATCAAATCATATCCGTTGTTATTAGGGGTGCGGGGCGAACAGCGCAAGGATATCGATTCAATAATCGAAGTCATATTTAAGGTTGGATATATTTTGCAGCAATGCCGTGAACTGACTGACATTGAGATCAATCCCTTGATGGTGTACGAGCAGGGCAAGGGCATCAAGCCAGTTGATATTAGAGTTTTATTAGCAGATGAGGAGAAAGAATAGTTATGAAACATTTTGTTGTTACATCTCTACGCAAAGACGCCGGAAAAACCAGTGTGATCATTGGACTGGCAAAATTGATCAAAGGCCAGATCGGCTATCTTAAGCCGTTTGGCGATCGTCTTTTATACCGCAAAAAGCGGCTGTGGGATTATGACTCAGCAGTAATTTCAAAGATATTCAATATCGAAGAAAGTCCCGAAGGCATGAGCATGGGTTTCGATCATTCCAAACTGCGCTATATATATGATGCCGATACAGCCAAGGAAAAACTGCATGAATTGTTTGAAATACACTCGAAGGATAAAGATTATCTATTCATCGAAAGCGGTAAGAATATTTCCCACGGTATTTCAGCCAACCTTGATGCCTTAACGGTTTGCCAGACCCTTAACAGTCAATTAATTATTGTTGTCAGCGGTAATAATGATGAAATACTGGATGACCTCACATACATCAAAAGGAAAGTCGATCTTAAGGCATTGAACATCGCTGGCGTCATCATCAACAAGGTTAAGGATATTGATGATTTTAAAATGGTGTATGAATCAGCATTGGAAAACCTGGGATTAACAATACTTGGCATACTGCCATTCCATCCTGATCTGACCTACCCGACGGTGCAGTACATCAGCGATTTGTTGTTCGCTAAAAATATTTCAGGTGAGGGCGCCCTCAATGCCACAATTCAGGATGTATTTGTTGGAGCAATGTCCGGGGATGCTGCCCAGCGTGTTGATAAGTTCAAGAAAAAGAAAAAATTGATTATCACTAGCGGTGACCGCAGCGATATGATCTTAGCCGCTCTGGATACCAAATGCGTCGGGATTGTTCTAACCAACAACATATTGCCACCGCCTAATATAATTGCGCGTGCATCGGAGGAAAACGTTCCCATGCTGCTGGTTCAGAATGACACCCATCAAACGGCCAAAAAAATTGACCAGGCAGTGCCCATGATTAATTATAAAGATACCAAAAAAATTGACCTGCTGGCATCATATATGAATGATTACTGCCAAGTGAGCGAATTGATCAAATAATTTAAGCATCCTGAAATTGGATATAAAAAAAAGAGGCGGAATTCAACCCCACTAATTTATTTACTTATCAGATGTAAGTTTTAATGATAATTATACTGATAATCGAGGATAACAAATTTCTAAGAAATCCATCTATATAAACATATAGAGGGACTTATCATTGTAGCGAGGGGCGGAATTGAACCGCCGACACATGGCTTATGAAGCCACTGCTCTAACCGCTGAGCTACCCCGCCATAAGTTGCCAAAATTTACCTAATTTTTTAGCTGAGAAAATTAGTTTATTGCACGAGGAATATTCAATAAAATATTTTGTTTATAAGGGATAAATAATGGAGTGGTATCTTAATTATTACGTAATTTTTAGAGTATAAATCAGTATCATTTTTACTAATTAGAAACAATACAGGAGATAAGGAATATGTATTCCTCAGTTGAATCATTTATGGAGGCTGTAATAGCGAAAAATCCCGCCGAAAAAGAATTTCATCAAGCTGTTGAAGAAGTCGTTGAATCGTTATGGGATTTCCTCCAGGATCATCCGCATTATAATCATGCGCGGATCTTAGAAAGGATCGTAGAACCCGAAAGAGTACTAATGTTTCGTGTTCCGTGGCGTAATGATCGCGGTGAAATTGAAGTAAATCGCGGTTTCAGAGTTGAATTTAACTCGGCTATCGGTCCTTATAAGGGTGGATTAAGATTTCATCCTTCAGTCAATCTAGGCATATTAAAATTTTTAGGTTTTGAGCAAGTATTTAAGAACAGTTTAACAACATTACCGATGGGTGGGGGCAAAGGTGGTTCCGATTTTGATCCCAAAGGAAAATCCGATAATGAGGTGATGAGCTTTTGCCAGTCTTTCATGACCGAATTAAGTCGGCATATTGGTCCCAATACTGACGTTCCAGCGGGCGATATTGGAGTTGGCGGACGCGAGATCGGTTTCATGTTTGGACAGTACAAAAGATTACGCAATGAATTCACCGGCGTACTGACAGGAAAAGGACTCAATTGGGGCGGTAGCTTGATCAGGCCCGAAGCCACTGGCTATGGAACTGTTTATTTTGCTCAGGAAATGTTAAAGACCAGAGGACAGGATTTTTCGGGAAAAACGGTCGCCATTTCCGGTTCCGGAAATGTTGCCCAGTATGCGGTAGAGAAAGTGATCGAATTGGGCGGTAGAGTGGTGACGCTGTCCGATTCCAGTGGCAGCATTTATGACGCCGATGGCATTGACGCGGAAAAACTGGCCTTTGTCATGGAATTAAAAAATGTTAAGCGTGGACGGATCAAGGAATATGCTGACAAATTTGGTGTTGAGTACTGGGAAGGTGAACGTCCCTGGAAAGTTAATTGTGACGTGGCGCTGCCCTGTGCGACCCAGAATGAAGTCAACGGCGCTGAAGCCAAAATGCTGATTGATAATGGCTGTATTTGTGTCGCCGAAGGCGCCAATATGCCATCAGAACCCGATGCAATAAATGTTTATTTAAATCATAAAATCTTATATGGCCCCGGAAAAGCTGCCAATGCCGGTGGTGTTGCCGTATCAGGATTGGAAATGAGCCAGAATAGCCAGAGACTCAATTGGACTCGCGAAGAAGTTGACGGTCGTCTAAGTAACATTATGAAATCAATTCACACCTCCTGCGTAGAATATGGCAAGGAAGGTGAGTTCATCAATTACATGAAAGGTGCCAACATAGCTGGATTTGTAAAAATTGCCGATGCCATGCTAGACCAGGGTGTAGTGTAACGTAATTTTCGATTAAATGATGATGGGGAGATACTTCATATCTCCCCATTTTATTATATGCCAGTGGATTCTTGTTCATCCATCAAATCGACCTGATTTACTGCTGAATCAATAATGATTCCTGCCCCGGTCTGACCATTAATATTTACAATTGCAGGATGATCTAATTTGATGAGCGAGGTATATTTTTGTTTTTCCAATACTTTATAACCTGTAAGTCGATCCATTTTGAACCAATCCTTTTTGCCCTTGTGACTAATGGTAAAATAGCCAATACGTAAACTGGCAATATTCTGGAAAAAATGACTGCCGAATGATGGATCAACAGGAAATTCTTCCATTCCCAATTCGATAATTACTTTTGCATTGGAGATATGCGGCCATTCTACCGGGATCCCTAACCACGGATCAGCCGTCCCCCAGCGTCCAGGTCCCGCTAAAATGTATTTATAATCAGGACTTAATAATTCGTTAAAATATTCGATCTCCTTGGCAATATTTAAAGATTTTGCAACATCAAAAGTTTTTGGATCAACTAACATGATGTGCGACAAATCTGATATTGTACCATTACCCAGTGTAACTGAACTGCGACAAATAATATCAGTATCCTTGTATTCTGATAATTTTTCTAGATTTCGTGGTCCACCGATCACTAATGGCTTTATCTGGAGCAAACAAAACTCCGACTGTTTATTTTTGTAAAGGTTAAGTGCAAATTCAATTTCAACCGGATTTCCTAAAGCAATTTGTCCAATTTTTAGTAACTCTTTCAGTATATCAGTTAGCGGCAGGAGGTTCCACTTGAGCAAAGGAGTAAATGTAACTACTCGAACACCTGGATAGCTTAATGAATCCCTGATGATATCATCCTCAGATGAAACTACACTGCCAGCCCATTTCAGTTCACCATCCTTTTCGGCCTTCTCTAAATCATATAGTTCCAAATTCTCCACTTCTCCACGGATTAAAACATCCTTGGCAGTATCTAAATTCAGCGCATAGAAGGAATTCTGGGAAGACTCAATTGTTGATTTTATTGAATAAAACTGGGGTAAAATATTCGGATATGCCGGTGAGAAACGCAGTGCGTTTTCACCTTCGACAACCGTACGGCCAAAACCAAGCGCAATGACAGCATAACCATCGTTTCGTTTCATGTATGAAACTGGATAATAGTTAACATTTCGGGCAATTCCACTTGCAGTTGGGTAAAATAGATGATCATGGTTCTTACCTACCAATTCCATGATAACCACTCCCATCTTTTCTTCTTCATGCCGCAAGCCGGTACTCTCAATCAAGGATTTTGGTTCCTGAAAATATGTGGAAGCATATACGCGTTTTATAGCTTCTTTAAGTTGGTTAAGCCTTTCTTTCTTTTTTGGGGAAGAATTAGGCAACATGAAAGTGGAGTATAGTCCTGCCAGTGGTTGATATTGTGAATCTTCGTGTATACTGGATGATCGAACTGCCAGGGGATATTTTATTTCATCCAATAATTCATCCAAATTATTAATGAGTTGGTCTGAGAGTTTTCCTTTTAAAAACAATTTAATAATTGATTTATTAGATTTAAGAGACAGGGCATTTTTCCAAAGTTTGTTTTCTTTCATAAAAGTATCAAACTCATCGGTACCGATAACCATCACATTGGGAATTCGAATTTTTACATTTTTAAATTTCTCTGCGATATCTGACGAGTGGATAATGGAATTCATGAATGCCAGGCCGCGCGCTTTTCCGCCGATTGAACCGCCTGCCAGCCTTGAAAAATATCGTGATTGTTTCAACTGTGATAGGGAATAACCTTCAATATGCTTTAATTGTGTACGGTTCATAGCCTGGTCCAGCACACCCAATATGTATTTTCTCAAGTCGTTCGTGGACTGAAAATCTTCGACATAAACAGGACGAATTGCCGTTGCGATATCAAATTCGCCGCGTGCAGACAACCAATTTGAAAAATGATTTTTTTGAGCATGACGTAATAGAGATTCACTGGGAATTACTCCAAGTTTTTCACGGAATGACTGTAATGAAGACGCTCGATCAATTTCCTTCCCTTTTTTTGATCTAAACACAAAATCACCGAAGCCAAAATTCCTCAGCATATATTCACGTAAATCCTGTAACAGCGTCGGTGATTTTTTATGTAGGAAGTATGCGTTTACTTCTTTGGCCTGTTTGGCACGGTTGAGATCAGATGATTGTAATATTACAGGTAGATAAGGTTCCCGTTTTCGGACATATTGCATAAAATGAATACCAGCCTGATGCTCCATGATCCCATTTTTTGGGAAACGAATATCTGAAATAATACCCAGAACATGGGTTGAAAACTGGTCGAAACATTTTTTGGCATTTTCATAATTATCAGCGACAAGAATCTTGGTTCTACTACGCAGATGTAATAGTCTCTGGGTCACGTTGAGACTTTTGTCAACCAGATCGCGCGTATGAAACATAATTTCTTGATAGATTAAAGGAAGTATAACCGAATAATATCTTGGTCGATCTTCAATAAAAATAATAGTTCTAACGTTACCCTGAATGATATCACGATATGCATTTCGTTCATCTTCGATATATTTCATTATCGCAGGAAATACATTTGAATTACCCGACCAGATAAAAATTTTATCAATATATTTGATTAATTCTTTAGAATCCAAATCACTGTATTCTGCTTCATCCAGCGCTAATAGAATAAGTGGCATCTCAGGATTTCTTTTCTTGATCGTTGAACCGATTGTTATTGTATCCATATCTGAAATCCGTAACATGAGAATGACAACATCAAAATCCCTTTCAGTTAGCATTTGTAGTGCTGAACTGGCAGTGTTGGCCTGCCATACCCTAGGGGCATAATGAAAATTCATGTCTAAATATTCGTGGAGAATTTGTTCGGTAAGTCGGCCGTCTTCCTCAAGGATAAATGCATCATATGGACTGGCAATCAATAAGATTTCATGTACTCTAAAAAGCATTAGATCTTGAAAATCAAGATGCTTAGTAAATGTTATTTTTGGTTGCAGCATACTTAAAAGTACTCTTTACATTAATAAATATGGAAAGATTAATAGGATATGTTAAAATCATTTGAAACCAATGCTTGAAAGGATAAATTTTTCACTAAATTTTCTAGTAAAGAAATAACAATGATATCAACCATCGCCCGTGGAACTCAGAAAATTTGAATAAAAATTAGACTATTATGTTAAAATATCTTAGACAATTTGAATTGAAGGAAAAGCGTGTCCTAATGCGCGTAGATTTCAATGTCCCGCTTAAGGATGGTATAGTTACTGATGATTTTAGAATAAGATCTGTATTACCGACAATTAATTATTGTTTAAAAAGTGGTGCGAGTTTAGTATTGATGTCACATCTTGGGCGACCAAATGGAAAAGTAATGCCCGAATTTAGTTTGATACCCATAGGAGAAACGCTGGCTGGTTTACTTGAAATGCCAATTAAATTTTCGCATGATTGCGTTTCAGAAGATGCCCATGATACTTCTCTTAGTATTAAACCCGGTGAGATTCATTTATTGGAGAATTTGAGATTTTACTCAGGTGAAATCTCAAATGATAAAGAATTTAGTGCATTGCTAGCTCGGCATGGTCAAATCTATATCAATGATGCATTTGGTACAGCTCACCGTGCCCATGCCTCCAATGTTGGAGTCGCTTCCCATTTTACTTTTTGCGGTGTGGGATTACTTTTTGAAAAGGAGTGGGAATATTTAAATAATGTATTAAGATTACCAAATCGTCCCCTTACACTGATTCTAGGTGGAGCAAAAATCAGTGGTAAAATTCAGTTAATTAATCGATTTATTGAAGAAGCCGATCACATCTTAATTGGTGGTGGTATGGCATTTACTTTTCTGAAAGCACAAGGTCAGGAAGTTGGTGGATCACTTGTCGATGATAGCATGCTGAGAATTGCACAACGAATTCTTCAAAAAGCAAAAAATCATAAAGTCACGATGCAATTCCCGTCTGATGTATTGATTGCGAAAAATGTGAATGATGTAGATAACATAAAAATAGTCAGGATTGATCAAATCCCGGATGATTGGGAGGGATTAGATATTGGTCCTGAAACGGTTACGTCCTTTAATGCAACGATTAATGATTCTAAAACTGTTATTTGGAATGGACCTATGGGCGTATTTGAAACTACTGCCTTTCAAGAAGGGACTTCAAAAATTGCAGATGCATTAGCGCAACTACACGCCAAAGGTAATATTGCTATTGTCGGAGGTGGGGATACAGCGGCAGCAATTCGGCAATTTAATTTAATGGAATCGGTATCACATGTATCCACAGGTGGTGGTGCATCTCTGGAACTTCTTTCGGGTAACCGCTTACCATCAATAGAAGCACTGGAGAAATAATTTATGAAATCACCGATAGTAGCAGGAAATTGGAAAATGCATATGACCCACATTGAGGGTCAGGAATTTATTAAACAGATACTTAATTTGACTTTGGATATAGCGACGGTGAAGGTTATATTCTGCCCGCCTTTTTCTGCGCTCTTTCACAGTATTGCAATATTAGAGAATTCAGATGCATCAGTTGGAGCACAAAATTGTCATTGGGAAAAAGAAGGTGCTTTCACAGGCGAAATTTCGGTTCGGATGCTGAACGAATTGGGTGTACAATACGTAATTATTGGACATTCAGAACGCAGACATGTTTTTAACGAATCTGATGAATGGATAAATAATAAAATCCACGCTGCTGTTGAATACAGAATAAAACCGATTTTTTGTATCGGAGAAACCATGCAAAATCGAGAAAATGGATTGACCGATATCGTTCTTAGCAAACAGCTCGAAAGAGGATTGGTTGGAGTCGCTGATTTTAGGAAATTAGTTATTGCCTATGAGCCTGTTTGGGCAATCGGTACTGGAAAAGTTGCTACAGGGGCTCAAATTGAAAATGCTCATGCATCGATCAGGAATTGGTTGAAAATGAACCATGGCAAAGATATTTCTGAGAAAATGATGATTTTATATGGCGGTTCGGTAAATTCAAAAAATGCAAAAGAGTTGATTGAGTTGAAAGGTGTGGATGGTTTTTTAATTGGTGGAGCAAGTTTACAAATTGAAAATTTTACTGAAATAATTCACGTAGTTGAACAATTTTATAGGGGTTAAATAGTGCAAGCATTTTTTATTGTTATTCATACAATTGTTAGCGTTCTTCTGGTATCCGTAATATTAATGCAGGCAAGTCGTGGTGGAGGTCTATCAGGAACATTTGGTAGTGGTATGACCAGTGCAATCATGGGTGGACGTGGTGCGGCTTCATTCTTAAGCAAACTGACATCTTGGTTGGCAATTGCTTTCCTTGGTCTAGCAGTAATAATTAGTTTAACTAGTTCGCCAACCAGTGTTGATACTGATTCGTTGTTAAGGCAGGAAGCAGATAGTCAGGTGATTACCCCTGGCGCTGACTTATCCTTGCCCGTAATACCTAAAGAAACAGGATCAGATTGATAAATTGCCGAAGTGGTGGAACTGGTAGACACGCTATCTTGAGGGGGTAGTGGGGGAAACCCTGTGCGGGTTCGAGTCCCGCCTTCGGCACACTAATTTGAGGAGCTAAAGAGGTCGATTATGAATAATCTTTTTAAACTGGTCATGGTTATTGCTATTGTTGGATTAATGTTTGGTCAGAATCCAAATAACTTATTAAATAATGGAATTGCACGATTAAATGCTGGTGATTTAGTTCAAGCAGAAGAATTACTTTTGCAAGCCCTGGAACTGGATCCAGCTTTAGCAGCAGCTATGGTACAACTTGCTAAGCTGAACATCCGAAAAGGCGAAATGGAACTAACTCAACAATATTTAAGACAGGCGATAGATTCAGATCCGTCAAATGAAGAATATCGTGAAGAATTTACACGTGTAAATGATATTAATACCTCGATGGCAGAAGGATCACGAGCGTTAAATAGTGGTTTGTTCGAGGATGCATTTATTGCCTATAAAGGTGTAAATGACAATTTTCCATTTTTCCCAGAAGCAGTATACAGCCTGGGACTGGTAAAATTTCGTGAAAAAGATTTTACAGCAGCCGCTGATTATTTTCATAAAACTTTGGAATTAAATCCAGAACACGAAAATGCGCGTGCTGCGATTGCCAACGTTGCGCGCAACACATTTAACGAAGGTAATAATGCATATCGTCGTGGTGATTTTGAAACAGCAATAGCCAATTATAAAAATGTTCTTGAGATTGATGAAACTTTTTATCAGGCTCAATATCAAATTGGTGTCATTGAAGCTCGACTTGGAAATATATCAACCGCAATTGAGGCTTATAAAAATTCCTTAGAAATAAATCCTAATTTTTATCGCGGTTACTATGCACTGGGATTAGCATATAAGCGTAACGGTAATTTGGATGAAGCACTTGTAGCGCTGGAAAGAAGTGTTGAAATAAATCCTGGTTATGCAAAGGCATATGGTGCAATTGGAGATATTTATCGAGAGACCGAAGATTTTGATTCAGCCATTACTGCCCTAAGGACAGCAATACAAGTCGATGGTTCTTACTCAAAAGCATATGTATCGCTTGGTGTAATTTTTACAGATCAAGAAAGTTTCGAGGAAGCTAAATCAAATTTTGAATTAGCAACAAGCCTTGATAACAAAAATACTGATGCATGGTTTCGTCTTGCTGGCGTTTATAATCATCTAAATGATTGTGAAAGTGCAAAAAATGCTGCCCGCGAAGCGCTGGATATTAAGAATAACTTAGGAGCTGCGTGGTTTGAATTGGGTATTGCTGAATACTGCAATGGAGCTGGCAACAAAACGGCTGCTCTAAACGCATTTGAAAAAGCTCGGAATGATCGAACCTGGCGCACTGCAGCAGAATATGAAATTGATAAGATTCAGAATCCTGAGAAATATCAAAAATAATACTATCCTTTACATTTTAATAAAATGAACCTCTATTCTGATGATAAGAGCGGTCATATTCGATTTAGATAACACTCTTCTAGATTTTATTAAGATGAAGGAGATGGGGGTACGCGCTGGAATAAAAGCTATGATTGAAGCTGGATTGGATGAAACAGAAGATGATGCCTATGAGTTTATATTTAAATTATATGAAAAAAAGGGGTGGGAAAATCAAACCGTTTTTGATGAGTATTTAAAAAATAAAATAGGACGTGTTGATTATAAATATTTAGCCGCTGGAATTGTTGCCTATCGTCGTGCAAAAGAAGCCAATTTATCTGTTTATCCTAATGTTCGGAGAACGCTATTAACGCTAATAAAAAGTGGTATAAAACTTGCAATAGTTTCTGATGCTCCTAGCCGGGAAGCGTGGATGCGTATCTGTTATTTGAATATTCATCATATATTCGATGTAGTGTTAACCTTTGATGATACAAAAGTGCATAAACCATCACCTGTGCCTTTCAAAATGGCACTTAATCAATTAGCTGTTAAAGCTGACGAAGTGATCATGGTAGGAGATTGGCCTGAAAGAGATATGGTTGGGGCAAAACAGGTAGGTATGAAAACAATTTTTGCCAGATATGGAGATGGATTTAATACTAAAAGCTCAGGCGCTGATTGGGATGTAGATGATATTTA
>JBHPLN010000020.1:0-21150 GCA_042564205.1 Fidelibacterota bacterium | reverse complement strand
TAATCCAACCGGCATTGGCGGATTAAAAGAAATAATATTCTCGATCATTGGTAAAGGTGCCTACGGGCATATGCAATTTGAAAGTGGGGTTCATCGAGTGCAGCGTGTACCTAAGACCGAAGCCAGTGGAAGAATTCATACATCTGCCGCAACTGTGGCAGTATTACCAGAAGCACAAGAAGCCGACATTGATGTGCGCAATGAAGATTTAAAGATCGACACCTATCGTGCTAGCGGTGCTGGTGGGCAACATGTTAATAAAACCGAATCGGCAATAAGAATTACGCACTTGCCGACCGGGTTGGTGGTGACCTGCCAAGATGAGTCCTCTCAGCATAAAAACCGCTCTGCCGCATTAAAAGTGTTAAGGTCTAGATTGCTTGCACAAGAACAAGATCGTCTGGCACAAGAGCGAGCTGAGGAGCGTAAATCATTAGTCTCCACTGGAGATCGTTCAGCAAAAATTCGAACATATAATTTTCCGCAAGGCAGGATCACGGATCATAGGATTAATTACACTTCATACCACCTTGAACAGATGCTTGATGGCGATTTAATGGAATTAATTGATCAGCTCCGATTAGCCGATCAACAATCACAACTAATGGCAGAATAAATGGATATCAATGCCCGTAATGAAAATCAAATTTGGCGGGTAATTGATGTAATAAACTGGGCTAAGCAATATTTCCAAAAGCTAAGTTTTGATAATCCACGACGTGAGATTGAATGGCTTTTACAGGATCTTTTTAATTGTAAAAGAGTAGATTTGTATTTGCGTTTTGATAAAACACTTTCAAAACAAGAGTTAAAGACACTGCGATCCTGGATAAAACGACGATTAAAGCAGGAACCCCTCCAATATATTACCGGGCAAACTGAATTTTATGGCAGAAAATTTATTGTAGATTCCAATGTATTTATTCCAAGGCCAGAGACGGAACAACTAATCGAGGCGTCACTTCAAATAACAAAAAACGATAAAAAATTAAATATCTTGGATATCGGGACAGGTGGCGGATGTATTGCTGTAACGCTGGCTTGTGAACTGCCAGAAGCTAAAGTAACCGGGATTGATCATTCCAATAGCGCATTAGACAACGCTAGGAAAAATGCAGAAGCAAACGGATTGAAAAATATAGAATTCAAATTAATTGATATTTTAAAAGAAGTGCCTGCGAGTAAGTTTACATTAATAGTATCAAATCCGCCGTACATACCCAAAAAAGAAATAGAACATTTAAATGATGATGTGAAAAATTTTGAACCGCATGAGGCCTTGACGGACTTCGAGGATGGGATGGTGTTTTATAAAAGACTTGTAACAATTGCACCTAACATTCTAGAAAAGAACGGATACATTGCGATGGAAGCCGGATATGGAAGCCAGCCTGAAAAAGTGCATGAATTATTTAGTATTCCAAAATTTCATTCTGTTGAGTTAATAAAAGATCTTAACGGCGACGAACGCATTATACAGGCACAATTGTTATGAATTCAATAACCGGACATATAAAGATTTTACGTCCCTTGAATCTAATTATTGGAGCAATAACTGTTTTAATTTCAGCCTCAATCCTGCAACAATTGAATGAATTCTCCACTGTGTTGCTGATAATTGGGATTGTTGTTTCGTATAATGCCGCTGCTAATGTCATAAATGATTATTGTGATATAGCTGTTGATCGTATTAACCGTCCAGAACGGCCGTTGATAACGGGTAGTGTATCCTTAAAAACCGCTAAATGGCTTTCGATTATATTATTCACATTTGGAAGTTTATTAGCTACTCTACTACCCCTTGAGGCAATCGTAGTGGCTATTCTAATTGCTATGCCACTCATGGTCCTTTATAGCTACCGTTTAAAGGGATTACCTTTGGTAGGTAATGTTTCAATTGCATTTATCCTAGGATTGACCTTCATTTTTACAGGAGTCTCGCTTGGCTCATGGCAACCAATGCTTATTCCTGCCCTGTTAGCTTTTAGCCTAACCCTGGTACGTGAACTGGTGAAAGACATTGCTGATTTTGATGGTGACAAAAGTGCAGAGCTCACCACATTCCCAATTTTGGTTGGAATTAAGCGGGCAGCACAATTGGTAATAATGTTAGCAATTTTAACAATAATAGGAACCCTTATTCCGTATATCATGGGTTATTTTGGAATCGCATATTTGATATTATTAATTTTGGGAGTTGAGATTCCTCTCATCGTTATTGTACTTTCATTTGTGAAAAAGCCGTCAAATATAACAGCTAAGCGAGCAGCTGCCTTATTAAAATTTAGTACTATAGCAGGATTACTAGCCGTCTGGGCTGGATCGGTTTACTAATTAATGAAATCTGAATTCGTACATTTACATAACCATTCAGATTACAGTCTTCTAGATGGGGCCCAAACCGTTCAGGTTTTAGTAAATACCGTTGATGATCTTTCAATGGATTCAATTGCCTTGACTGAACATGGCAATGCGTTCAGTGTTATTCCATTTTATAAAGCCGCCAGAGCGGCAGGTGTTAAGCCAATTATTGGCTGTGAAATATATGTCGCACAGGGCAGTCGTTTTAATAAAAAGCCAACAGCACAAGGAGGATGGGGTAATAACCATCTTGTATTATTAGCACAGAACTATACGGGCTATAAAAACTTGATGAAATTAGTGACATTTGGTTACCTAGAAGGATTTTACTATCGTCCCCGCGTTGATAAAGAGCTATTAGAGAAATATAATGAAGGTTTGATTTGCCTCTCCGCCTGCTTAAAAGGAGAAATTCCCGAGAATTTACTCAAGAATAATTGGGAAGCTGCCAAAACTGCCGCGCTTGGATACGCGGAAATTTTCAAGGATCGCTACTTTCTTGAAATCCAAAATCATGGTATTGCTGAAGAACAACAAAATATTAAAAACCTTAAAAAACTGTCTGCTGAATTAGGACTTCCACTCGTCGCCACCAATGATTCGCATTATGCCCTTGCCAACCATTCGGAAGCACATGATATTCAAATTTGTCTGGGGACAGGAAAAGACCGCAGTGATCCAAATCGATTGCGTTATGCCACCTCCGAATTCTATCTGAAATCGCAGGATCAGATGTTTGAATTGTTTAAAGATATTCCACAGGCTATTGAAAACACCCGCCGCATTGCCGATATGATTGATATCGAATTGCCATTGGGTGAATATCATTTACCGGACTTCCCACTTTCGGATAAATCGGGAGTAGATGACACGGATGATTATCTTAAACAATTAGCATCCGATGGACTAAAGCAAAAATACGATAAAATCACGCCTGAACTTGACCAACGCCTTGAGCACGAGTTGGGCGTAATAAAAGAAATGGGATTTGCCGGTTATTTTCTGATTACGGCTGATTTTGTTGATTACGCAAAGAATAATAAAATCCCGGTTGGACCGGGAAGAGGATCTGCCGCAGGTAGTATAGTATCGTATGCCTTGGGTATAACAAACATTGATCCGATTAAACATAAACTTTTATTTGAGCGATTCTTAAACCCTGAAAGATTAAGCCTCCCTGACATTGATATTGATTTTTGTATTGAACGACGTGGTGAAGTTATTAATTACATTAAATCAAAGTATGGCGAAAATTCGGTTACGCAAATAATAACATTTGGAAAAATGAAAGCACGTCAGGTCATCAGAGATGTCGGGCGAGTTATGGGTTACGGATTTGGGGACGTCGATAAAATTGCCAAGGCAGTACCCAATGAATTGAACATAACTCTGGAAGAGGCACTTAACAAAAGCCCTGAATTACGAGCAATGGCTGATGGTCCTTATAAGGAATTAATGCAGCACTCCAGTATACTTGAAGGGATGAATCGTCATGCTTCCACCCACGCTGCCGGTGTTGTAATTGCACCAGGCGATCTGACTGATTACGTACCACTATATAAATCCAGCAACGGGGATATCACCAGTCAGTATGACATGAAAGGTTTGGACGAACTGGGATTGTTGAAAATGGATTTCCTCGGTCTGCGAAATTTAACCGTGATTGACAAAACTGTGCGATTATTGCAGGATCGAGGAATATCAATCGACATTGAGCACATTCCAATGGACGATGAAAATGTTTATCGCCAGTTTGCTAAAGGTTGGACGATCGGTGTGTTCCAATTTGAGTCTTCAGGAATGCGTGAATATTTAAAAAAACTAAAACCCTCGGCTATTGAAGATTTAATTGCAATGAATGCCCTTTACCGTCCCGGACCAATGGATAATATCAGCGATTTTATCAGTCGTAAGCACGGGCGCAAGAAGATTAACTATCTTCATCCGGACTTAGAACCAATCCTGAAGGAAACATATGGTATAATTGTTTATCAGGAGCAGGTTATGCAGATTGCTAATCAGATCGGCGGTTTTTCTTTGGCTGAAGCAGATGTAATGCGTAGGGCTATGGGTAAAAAAATTAAATCTTTAATGACGGAAATTTCAGAAAAATTTATTGAAGGCGCCGTTAAACAAAATATTTCACGACGAAA
The DNA here is from genome assembly GCA_042564205.1 of Fidelibacterota bacterium. GTDB lineage: Bacteria > Fidelibacterota > Marinisomatia > Marinisomatales > JAHJCW01 > JBHPLN01. The sequence continues at coordinate 16,636 of JBHPLN010000020.1, read as the reverse complement.
AGCTGAAGAGATCTTTGCTCTACTGGAGAAATTTGCACAATATGGATTTAATAAGAGCCATTCCACTGCATATGCATATATAGCCTATCAAACGGCATGGTTAAAAACCTTTTATCCAGCTGAGTTTATGGCTGCCAATATGACTAGTGAAATGTCCAATATTGATAGAATTGTTATACTTATCAATGAATGTCGAAAAATGAAAATTAAAGTTGATCCACCAGATATTAATGTATCGGATATTCATTTTAACCCTGTGGATAAAAACACAATTTCATTTGGATTAAATGCAATTAAAAATGTTGGATCGAAAGCCCTTGAAAAGATAGTTGAAGCTCGGAAAAAAGATGGCGTGTTTACTGATATATTTGATGTCTGCAGACGGGTTGACCTTCGTGTTCTAAATAAAAAAGTTTTAGAGAGTTTGGTTCATGCCGGTGCGATGGATTCTTTAAATAGTAATCGAGCAGTTTTGTTTGAAACAATTGAAATTGCAATTAAGTATGGGCAACAAAGACAGAATGGCGGTGATCAGGATCAGGTTGGTATATTTGATTCCAGTCCATTAGGAAACAACCAGATCATAAAAATCCCTGGACATGCTACAGCACCTGAATGGACCACACAAGAAGTACTAAAAAAAGAAAAAGAAGTTCTAGGTTTATATTTATCGGGAAATCCGCTTTTAAAAGTTGCCGAAGTCCTGGAGGAATTCAGCAACTTCGATTTTTCAGAAAAAATTGATACAGATATAATGCATCGCATTCAAATAGGCGGAATGATAAGTGATTTAAAATTGCATTTTGATCGTAAGAACAGACAAATGGCCTTTTTTAACCTTGAGTGCCTTGGGGGCCAGGCAGAAATATTGGTTTTTAGCGACGCCTATGCTGCCCACAAAGATCTAATTGCTGAAGATGCTGTAATTTTTATAACCGGTAAATCAACTGAGGAATCAAACTTCAGTGATTTAAAAATTATTGCCGACCAAATTATTCCACTCGGTAAATGCCGAGAATATTTTTCACGTCGGGTGAATATTCGTCTGGCAGAAGATGATGCCCAGGACATAGACTTGGAAGGATTATACAAAATTGCAAACGAGTACAAAGGCAGCTACAACATGGTATTTCATTTACACGGTGGGCATAGAAAGAAACGCATTTTGGCACATAATATTAAAGTATCATCGCACCGCGATTTTCTAAAAAAACTTAAAGAAATGTACGGTAAACAAAACATTTGGGTAGAATGATCGCCGTCGTACAGCGCGTCAAGCAAGCTAGTATTAATATTGATAACTCAGAAATTGCAAGAATACAGCATGGAATAGTAATCCTTCTAGGAGTGATGGACACCGATGAAGTCTCTGATGTACAATTTTTATCAAATAAAATAACAGGATTTCGGATTTTTAATGATACTGAGGGGAAAATGAATCAGTCCATCATTGATGTTGGGGGATCTGCCTTGGTCGTTTCACAATTCACCTTATGCGGTGATTGGCGAAAAGGTCGACGTCCCAGTTTCATCCATGCGGCGCCACCGATTGTAGGAGAAAAGCTGTATCTTGATTTTATACAGCACCTACGAGTAGAAGGTATCCCTGTGCGAACTGGTGTTTTTGGGGCAATGATGGATGTGCAATTGGTAAATGATGGGCCGGTTACTTTTGTATTGGATAGCAAGTTAGATTGATAATCGTCAATCAACTAAATCAGCAGATCTACTTTATTTTGCTGAATTCCGTAGTCAATAAATTGTAATTTCCAATTCTGTTATTAGGAGCTGTGACCATGAGTCGAAAGATTCGAATTTTAATGGCAAAACCAGGCTTGGATGGCCATGATCGTGGCATAAAAGTGTTGGCGGCTGCCTATCGCGATGCCGGGATGGAAGTTATTTATTTGGGTTTACGACAAACACCTGAAATGATTGTTTCGGCTGCACTGCAGGAAGATGTCGATGTAATTGCTCTATCGATTTTATCGGGTGCCCATAATACAATATTTCCTCGTGTTATTGAACTAATGCACGAAAAGGAATTAGATGATGTATTGCTGACAGGTGGCGGCATCATTCCTGATCAGGATATGAAAAAATTAAACAAATTAGGTGTTGGGAAATTATTCGGACCAGGCACAACGGTAAGGGAAACAATTGATTATATTGAAGGTTGGGTAAATAAAAACAGAAGATGACAGTCGACCTTACAAATAAAAAAGCAATTGAAGCATACTTCGCAGATCATTTCGATACCGTGCTTTTTCCAGTTCTGGCAGATATTTATCTACAGGACAGCGATTTGGTTAGAGCAAGAAAAGTTTGCGAAATTGGATTGAATCACCACCCACAGCATCCGGAAGGATTGTTTATTTTGGCAAATGTGGAGTTAGCAGAAGGCAATTTGCAGGAAGCTGAGAAACATTTAAAAGTAATAGTTGAAGCGCCACAACCGCATTATCAGGGCGCTATAATGCTGGCAAATATTCAAAAACAGTTGAACCGATCACACAACACCATCGCGAAGAACTGGAAAAGAGTTTTAAATATTAATTCAAAACATCCCCAGGCAATCGATTATTTAGATGAATTGGGAAATGGGGAGAAATCCTCAAAACCTGATGAAAAAGAGATCGCCGAGGAACCTAAATCCGATAAAATTCAACCATCAAAAATCCGTGATGCGGATATCGAACCGCTCTCAGTCAGTCCTCAATTTGCAACTTTTACCTTAGTATCTGTACTTAAAAACCAGGGTTTGTATCATCAGGCGCTGGGAGTGCTTGATGAATTGGAAAAAAAGGGGGCAGATACCGCTTCAATTGAGTTTGAAAGGACGGCTATCAAAGATATAATTAAAGCCACCCAAGCTGCATAATACATCATAGAACCACGGTAATGCAAAACAAGTATTTTACACGCAGGAAAGAAACATTACTTAATGTACTGCTGGAAAAAGGGCTTGATGGGATCCTAATCACAAATTTAACCAGCGTTCGTTATCTGTGCGGGTTCACTGGATCATCAGCGTCCTGCTTAATTTTGCCAAGTGACCAGATATTTATGACAGATGGTCGTTACCAAGAGCAATCGAGAAATGAGGTCCGAGGATTTAGAAGGATCGTTGATAACAAACCATTCCATCAAATAATCGTCGACTACGATTTGATCCCTGATAATTTAAAACTCGCATTTGAAGGCGATGATTTAAGCGTAAATCAATTTCGACTGCTTAATAAAATTATTCCAAATGTGGAATGGGAACTTACTTCCGAATTAGTAGAAAATATTGCTGCCGTCAAAGACAGGATTGAATTGGAGGCATTACAAGCGGCGGTTGAAATTACTGATTATGTATATGCCGAAATTCTGGAATTGATTAAACCTGGAATTACAGAAAAAACTATTGCATTAGAACTAATAAAACGATTTCGCCAGCATGGCGATGGTGAGGCTTACGCTCCAATTGTTGGCAGCGGTCCGAATGGAGCGTTACCACATATGTATCCTACCGAAAGACAATTTGTTAATGGTGATTTTATCGTTATTGATGCAGCGGCAAAATATGCCGGTTATCATGCTGATATGACTCGCACTCCATTGGTTGGAAATGCAACGGCTAAACACCATGAAATTTATAATTTAGTCCTAAAAGCACAGCAATCCGGATGTTCAAAAGCTACTGCTGGTATTTCCTGCAAGGAATTGGATTCAGTCACCCGTGATTTAATTAGTGCTGGTGGGTATGGTGAAAATTATATACACTCCACCGGTCATGGTATTGGTCTTGAAATTCATACATTACCCAGAGTGAGTCAAATGAGCGATGAAATTTTACATGAGAATAATGTGATAACAATTGAACCTGGGATTTATTTAGCAGGCTGGGGAGGTGTTAGGATTGAAGATGATGTAATAATCAAATCTAATGGTTGTGAAATCCTCAATAAGACTAGTAAAGACTTAATGATTCTGGATTAATAAAATCTGGAATGAATGACATCTATTCTATACCTGAATTCTACGATTTGTATCATCATTGGAAAACCAATGACATCGAATTCATTCTTAAGTGGGCTAAAATCGCAGGCGATCCCATACTTGAGTTAGCTGCGGGTACCGGCCGGCTGGCAATTCCGTTAATAAAACAAGGACACAATTACACTGGTCTGGATACTAGTAAGGATTTTGTGGATTGGGCACAGAAAAAAATCCGCAAACTTGACAATCAAAATAAAATCGTTCTCGGCGATATGCGCGATTTTAGTTTAAGTGAAAAATTTAATTTTGTTTTTATTGGGTTTAACTCAATTCTACACTTGTTAAATGAAGCTGATATCATCAGATGTTTTAAATGTGCAAGTGCACATCTAAACAAAAATGGGAAATTCTTAATAGATGTTTTCATTCCACAGCCTGAATTTTTATACCGTGATCCAAACCAATTATACGATGTAGGGAGCTATATAAATACTGTCGGCAAGCTGGTTATTGTAAAGGAAAAAAACAAATTTGATTCGGATACGGATATAAACCATATTTCATGGTATTTGTTTAAAGAAGATGACCTGGAACCGGAGAAGTATGAATTTGATATGCACATCTTATATCCTGACACTCTTGATCGATTACTGACAGAAGCAGGATTTAAGATAGAACAGAAATTTGGTGACCATAATGAAAGCAAGTTTAATCCCGATAGTGATTTACAAATATATGTGAGCTGTAAATGATTAAAACAATATTTTTTGATATTGGCGGTGTATTAATAGATATCCATCCTGAACGTACAGCAGAATATATTGGACTAAAGTCACAAATTCCGCGTGAAATTGTTGAATCTTCTTTTCCAATTGAGGAACATCACAAATATGAACGAGGTCAAATTAGGGACCAGGATTTCTTTACAGCATTTAAAAGAAAATTGCCGGCTATAAATACATTGCAAGAAACCGATTTCTGGACGGGTTGGGGCATGATGGTTGGCCATGAGACTGCAGCTGTTAATATACTGGAGGAAATGACAAAATCGTATTCTGTATGGATTGTTTCCAATACTAATCCATATCATATTATGAATGAAACATCACGCTTCTCATTCTTTAAGCAGGCACACGGCTCGGTATTTTCATTTGAAGTGAATTCTCGTAAACCGGAACCAAAAATATATTTTAAAGCATTGGAATTAGCAGGTGCTAATCCTGCGGAATCGCTATTCATTGATGACATGATTGAGAATATTGAACAGGCAAAAGCTCTGGGATTTCATAGTATTCATTTTACTTCAGTTGATTACATGATAAACCAGATGCAAGCATTGGGGATATCTTTTGCCTGAGTTTTTACATTCTGGTACTGCTAAAAAACGTTTCGTGCGCGGAATGTTTGATGATATTGCGCTGCGTTATGATTTTCTTAATCACCTATTAAGTTTTGGGATTGATTTTTACTGGCGCAATCGCCTAGTAAACGCACTACCAGTAACCCTTTCTGCTCCTGTCTTAGATGTGGCCACTGGTACTGGTGATGTTGGAGTATTGATTGGAAAAAAACGGCCAGAGGCAGTTGTTGTTGGGCTTGATTATGCTTATAAGATGACACGCATATGTACACAAAAAATTACCAGGAAAAATGTAAATAATTTTTCTGTTTTACAGGGCGATGGAGAAAATCTACCTTTTGAAAATCATTCGTTTTCTGCAATAACAATTGCTTTTGGATTTCGAAATATCGGTCATTATCGTGAGGCATTAGTTGAGTTTAACAGGGTTTTAGCAGGTGATGGGAAATTACTCATTTTGGAGTTCGCAGAACCGGATTCGTTACTTTTCAACAAACTTTACAGCTTTTATTTTCGAAGGATTTTACCTTTTATCGGATCATTATTCTCGAAATCTTATGCGTATCGTTATTTACCTGAATCAGTAGAAAATTTCCCATCCAGAATGGAATTACATGAAATGCTCTCTACTTCGGATTTTCAAAATATTAAAATCCGTGATTTCACGTTTGGGGCAGTTACTTTAATTCAGGCTACGAAAGTCAATTAAAGCAATCAATAGACTTGTAGATTAAATACATTCTGTAAAAAAAATAGAGCAAAGAATGTAATAATTGCTGTAATCACCGGAGTAGAAACCCATCCCGATGAAATTTTTCCTAACACTTTAAGTTGAATTCCACGTCCACCATGCGCTAACCCGATTCCGATAATAGCACCAACTACGACTTGCGAACTGGAGAGTGGTACAAGCGGGATGGTAGGCAGACCAAAACCAGCTAACCAGGTTTCCAGTGTTGTAGAAGTGAAGAGTATCATAACAAGAGCTTGGGCAAGAACTACAACCAGCGCAGTCTGAGGATTAAGTTTTAAAACGCTCTTTCCAACTGTTAACATTACTCGTTTGGAGAAGGTGAATACACCGGACGCAATAGCAATCCCACCCAATAAGAATAATTGTTGAGTACCACTAATCGTGATGCCGAGTACTGAAATATTTGGGAATATAATTGAAGGTATAAATACACCTACTACATTTGCGATATTATTAGCACCTAGTGAATAAGCACCCAACGCACCGACAATTATGAGGCTAATTCTAGTGTAGGCATCCATACGGAAAAGATGGATCCTGGATAATGTGTTAAGCTTATCGAAAACAAGATAAAGCAGCCATGCAAAAATTGCTGCTATAATTGGGCTCGTTATCCAGGTTACTACGATCTGGGATAAGATGCTATAATCAATGGTTTGACCGGTAAAGATATTCCACCCTATTATTGCACCAACTATTGCTTGTGAGGTAGAAACCGGGAGCCCAATTTTGGTCATCCAGAAAACTGTAAAGGCCGAAGAAAGTGCCACCATGAAAGCACCTGCCATCATATTGATTGAACCAAGTGCTCCCAATGTAGCGCTTGTTCCTGAACCGGAAATAACGGCCCCTAGAATTAAAAATATGCTAGCCACTATGGCGGCCGTTTTAAAGCGCACCATATGCGTGCTGACAGCGGTACCAAATATGTTGGAAGCGTCGTTCGCTCCCAGCGACCACCCGAGGAATAATCCACCCGATAAATAAAGTAATAGCAACATAAATTAAATTGTGCGTTTGATAGTATAAATCCCAAGCCGATCGGCAACATCTTCTGATCGATCGGCGATTGTATCAATATGCAAGGCAAAATAGCGTAAATGTATCTTTTCGCTTAATCTTAATTGATTATTACTGAAAATGCTGCGCTTTAAACGTTCGGCTGCCCGATCTGCTTCGCGTTCATAATGATATACTTTATGAGTATAATTGCGCACTGCTTTAGGATCATTGAGGAACGCTCGAATTGCTTTTGTCATTTCATCCACCGCCATAACCACATGGCCGGTCAAATTCAATAATTCTTCATGGAATATTTCCGGTATATTTGGCATTTCTACTGAAAACTCCAACAGTGTACCCTTGACTTGGTTAATTACATTGTCGGTCGTTTCCAGCAGCGCAAGAACATCACCTCTTGATTCAGGAATCAATGTTTCAGTATATAGTTGCTGTTCAATGGCGTGTCTTAGTCGATCAGCCCGACTTTCAAGTTCGCGGATCTCTGTGACATGTTTTTCAAATTGTTCTAATTTTTTATTCAGGTATTGCTTTACACCCTCCTGAAAAATGATACCAGAAGCACTAATGGTATCCAGAAATTCATCCATTTTCAGTTCGAGTTTTTTAGTTTTTTTAAATAATACCATAGTAAATATCCTGTTTATGGTTAATACTGTTTTGTTTGATAGGCAAAATTATCATTTCGACCATCTGGAATACGGATTACGTTGTAACATAGAATTAAAATAACGGAAATCACCTGTGACTTCCTGTCCGATGAAATCAGGTTTGTCGAACGATTGAGTCTCAGATTTTAATTCTATCTCAGCCATAATTAATCCGGCATTTTCATCATGGAATTCATCAATTTCCCAGGTAAATCCTGCGTGTTCAATTTTGAATCGCGTTTTTTTAATTAGTGGTTGGGAACAGAGTTCCAATAGTTTTTCAGCATCCTTGATTGGAATCTCAGTTTCAAACTCAAAGCGGCTCAGGCCGCCGCTACTGCTTTTCGATTTAATTGTCAGATAACCTGTCGCCTCATCATTATGTGTTACAGTCCTAATTCTTACTGTTCGCCCTGCTTCGGCTAAAATATATCCCTGCAAAATATTGTCACCACAAATATTGGCAGGAAGGTCTCCAAGCACTAAAAATTTGCGTTCGATTTCTAATCCCATATTATTATAAATGGTTATTGCGACGTATATACATACAAAATTTTACTCAATTATCAAGATTCCTGAGAAATTATCAATTTTCAGGGCACTAAATAAGAACCTTTTTCCTGATAAATTTTACTATTTATTAAATATCGTCCGAAATTATGATTAAATCAGGAAATTCGCGGCAACAAGTATATAAAGACCAAATACTTAATTGGAAGATTTATAATTGAATATTAGCTTTTCCATGAGTTTAAAAATGTATAAGTCTGATTATAAAATATTACTCACCCTGATATTCACTGTATCAATTCTGGCAGGACAGGGTTTTTGGGCTGTTACGGGACGCGTGCACACTGAGTTGGAATGGAATACCTTGAAGACTGATCATTTTAATATCCATTACCACAATGGGATTGAGGAGATTGCCCAAAAAGGTGCCACGATCGCAGAGCAGGTTCGCCCAGCACTTTTAAAACAGGTAGGTTTGGATTCTATTAGAACGATCGATATCATTTTTACGGCTGAAGATGAGATTTCTAATGGATTTGCCCAGTGGACATATCAAACCTTTATCTGGGTGGATCAAAATGATGTAACAATCAGGTTGGAAGGTGAAAAGTGGTTGCCGCAAGTGATTAATCACGAACTGCAGCACATCATCCTGTTTGAAGCAATCAAAACTTGGCTGCCAGAACCCTGGAGCCTCCTGATATCAGGTACTCCGGACTGGTTTATTGAGGGTGCTGCTGAATATTTTACGGAATCCTGGCGGCCCTATCGCTCTGATTTGAATCATAAATATCATGTGCTGAGAAACAGCATGGATAAAATGGATCCCCATCATGACGGCTATTCTAAGATACTCTACTTTACTGATCGCTTTGGCGATAGTACTTTAGTACGGTTGCTAAATGAACGCACCAAAATAAAACTTTTTAATTTTAATAAAGCGTTTTTCCAATTCACTGGTATATCCATCCGACAGTTCAATGAGGATTGGCGTCGTCATATGAATACCTATTTTTATGGTGCCCGGGCGCAAAAAGAGACAATTGAAGAATTGGGGAAAACCGTGAGCCTGCCCGTCAAATATGTCGACGGATTTAAATTGTCTCATGACAGTCTCAAGATTGCTATCGCCGGACGTATCAATGAGGACCAGTGGGATGAGTCGTTGTGGATAGGCGTGCGCGATACCGTAGTAGTGAAACGAAAAAATAAGCAGACTATTCATCATAAATGGAAATTAAGAGAAGTAGATACCGGCAATTTTCACACGGCCATGGACTGGTCTTCTGACAATCAGCGATTAGTGTATGCAAAATATCATTACGGTCAGCATCAATCTTTAGTTTGGGATCTGAAAATTGCAGATGCTAAAACCGGGAAAAGTCGCTGGCTCACTGAATCAATGCGCGCTGCCTATCCGGCTTGGTCGCCCGATGACGAATATATTGTATTCGTTGCCCATAATAATAACACATCAAATTTGTATAGAATTTATCCCAACAAAGGTCATCTAACGCAGATCACAGATTTTCCTTTTGACACCCAATTAACAGCACCACAGATTGCACACAATGGAAGATATTTGGTTTACGGAAAATCCGGGCAGAATAGTAATGTAGACATCTACCATTTGGATCTGATTTCCGGGGAAGAAATACGTTTGACTGATGATCCGGCAGTAGATACGCGGCCGGTTTGGCATCCCACTGGAGACAAAATTACTTATACCTCCCACAGCAAAGGGACGCCCAACCTTTTTACACTTGATCTTAAGAATAATAACATGAAACAAATAACTGATGTTGGAGAAGCGGTGTGGGGTGTGCAATGGACACCCGGCGACAGTACAGTAACTTCCATCACTTTAGCCGATGCTGATTCAGTCAGGATTGTTCAGGTTGATCCTTTTCGAAGCGTCACCACTGCTCCCTTATCACTAAGGGATAAATTTGTAAGCTGGCGCACGAATGAACCCGATACGCTCTTGTCGCAAATTGATTTAAGCATTCCACTCAATTCTATTAATCAAAGTTCCTATCGGTTCTGGAAGACATTCAGGCCTCTGACAAACTTTGTTTTTCCAAATTTGAATGGGCAGGGACTATTTGGGTTAACCGCTTGGAGTGACGCTCTTGGTAAGAATATCATTCAGCTGGCGGGTGGTTTTGATGTGTCTGATGAACTTGGTAATTGGTTTTATGGCACTTACATTAATGCCCAGCACGGACCGCTGTGGGCACTAAATGTTTATAAGAATATTCGCTGGAATTTCCGGCCCTATGATCGCAGCCTGAACGGCCTGGCGGAAGCTTATAATGGTGTACAATGGTTAGCTTATATACCTCTTAATTTCGGAGAGGTCTTTCACTCTCGGCATTTGTTCACCACGGCTATTTCTTTGCATCAGCGTAATGTAATATTACCATCTGACAGCCTGGACTCCAAAACTGGAGAATTTATACCTCGTTTACCAGAAGAATACCGTGATCTGCCTATACCAGAAGAAGGTCAAGAAGCGCTTGTAACCCTGCGCTATCGCTGGTTGAACCGTCGACCTGACCGACGCAATTTCGTTTTACCAAGACAGGGATTGGGCATACAGATCCAGTTAGATTGGGCAGCAAAAAATCTGTTTGGCGATTTTTCATATACACGGTTTAGCTTAGAGAGTTTTAGTAATCTAAAGGTTGTGAAATCAGTGACCTTATTTGGACGCATCAAATCGCAAGCGATGTTTGGCGAACCTCCTGTTCAGGATTCTTTGGGATTGACCAGAGATCTGCCGGTTTATTATTCGCTGGGTACGGTGGACTTGGGGATTATCACTATCCCGGAGGTACACAATCCCCGGGGATGGGACGGTGTTCGATTGGGCAACCGTCTGGTATTTGGCACAATTGAACTGCGATTCCCATTAATCACGAAGCTTCCAGTCAGTGTCTTTGGGATTTCTCCTGGATCCGTGACAGGCGCTGTTTTTACTGATTTTGGTAATGCATGGAATTCTAAAACAGAAGCAGATGAATGGATTTATACTGTGGGCTATGAGGCGAAGATTGCCATTAAGGTTGGAGGATTTCCACTGTTGCATGTTGCCCTTGGTGAAGCTCAAACTGGTAGCGAATGGAAGAATAATCAGTCACCGCGTAGATACGCGCGTCTGGCATTAATCAATCCATTTTAATTCTTTCCCTCACCCCTCTTTCAATTATTGGCGAATTTAATAGAACAGCCCAGGGCTTTAGTACTTGTAGTGGAGATTTCTTCTCCTGCTAATAACTGATCAATAGCAGTTGCCAAATAAGGTTCTTTTACCGCTTCTACATCGCGGGCATTATCATCAATTGCTCCCCTATAAACCAAAACTCCTTGGGCGTTAAAAAGATAAATATGAGGTGTTCGTGAAGCGCCAAAAGCAGATGCCAATTCCGAGTTCTTATCTACTGCATACGAAAAATCATAATCATTCTTTTTTCCGAACTTTCGCATTGCCGACAGACTTTCATCACCATCGCGATCAGCTTCGTTTGAATTTAAAGCAACAACATTGATTCCGAGTGGTTGGTATTTTTTTGTAATTGAGACATAACGATCGTTCCAAGCCTTAACCCAAGGGCAGGTGTTGCACGAGAAAATGATCAGTAATCCAGATTTGCCCATAGAACCATTAAGGGTTATCGTGTTGCCATCGATTTCTTGCAGTTCATTATCAGCCAGAGGAATATTAGATCCTAGTGGTAATTCGTCGGCCCTGACTAATGCCGTACCTGAAATTAGTAGTATAAAAAATAATTTTATTACGTACTGCATGTTTACTCCTTTTAAGAATTAATTGCTAAAATGATTGCCTGTTCAAATTGTTCACGGTCGGCAGCGCCCTCCCAGTAATGGGTTATCTGGCCTGATGATTTACTGTATAATACCGTAAATGGTACGGCGCCTGTCCATTTTGAATTAATGGCGTTGATGAACGAATTATCTTCACCATCAGGTTTAATGAAGGATAAACCAGTTACACCCTGCTGAGTTAGAAAATTAATTACTGCGTTTTGATTATCGATAAAATCTACGCTTACAAAATAGGCTTCAAGCTCCTGATTAGAATATTTTTCCTTTAAATTAACAATGATTGGAAATTCTTCCACACAAGGCTTGCACCAGGTTGCCCAGAAATTCACCAGCACAGCCTCAGAACCGGCATGCGACTCTATTCTCTGAATAATTGAATTGGCGGAAGATATTTCTAGCGTCAAAGATTCTTTTGACTGGCACCCAGCCAACATGATGGCGGAACTAATTAAGACCGTTCGTATAGTATGTTTAATCATATTATTAAAAGATTCGGTGCTTTTTCCTCTAATAAATTTCAAGCGTTGAAGTTTCTTGAGTTGTCGTATCCACGACACGAATCAAGTGATTATTAGTGTCAGCGATATATATTTTATTTTCAGCGTAAGTAATTCCACCAGGCTCGTCAAAACTGGCCTTTTCTCCATCAGAATTACCATCCTTACCGGTTCCTGCAAATGCTGTAACTCTGCGAGTGTCAGGGTTGAGCTCTTTAATCTTATTATTATAAGTATCGGCTATAAAAAGTCTGTTGTTCGCGGCAACAACACCAAGCGCGTGTTGTAGTCGAACACGATCTCCGACACCGTCACGATCACCAAAATCAAACAATCCTTTTCCTACTAGTGTTTTAACTTCGCCATTCTTGAAGTCGGCCTTACGTACAGCACTGACCTCGCTATCTGCAAAGTAGAGAAATTTGCCATCGGTCGTGAGCCCGCTGGGTTGAGCTAATGCCGCTTTATAGGCGGGACCATCAACGATATCTTCACGGCCACTACCGAGCCAGGGCTGAGCTTTAGATGTACCCAGATCAATTGTCCAGATCTGATGAAAGCCAGCCATTGCAACATAAAGTAATCCGTCATGATATAATAAATCCCAAGGGGAATTCAAACCAACTTCGGTTCCATATCCGGATTCATTGAATCGCAGAGATTGCTTGCCAGTTCCTGCCAATGTAGATACAGTTTTGCTTTTTAAATTGGCTACCCGGATGAGATGATTTTCAGTATCGGCAATATATATTTTATCCTGCTCCTGCCAGACACCCTGAGGATGATTAAAAGTTGCATTTGCAAAACTACCGTCCATTGCCCCCCTGTCTCCAGATCCAATTATTGATTGTATTGCACCTGTTTCACGATTGACCACCAGTATGCGATTATGGTTTGAATCACTGATAATTAAGACATTATGTGTTGGATGAGCAAATACTTTACCTGGGAAGGATAACACCGATTCGATTTTTGACTCTATGATCGGTTTGAAAAGCGATCGCTTTAAGATGCCTTTTTTATCAGCCTCACTAATTTTCTCCGCCAGAACATCATCCCAGACATTCAAGACGTTTTCGCCTGAATGTCCACTTACTACATAGCCCTGCGGATCAATCAAAACTGTGGTTGGCCAGGCGCGTATGTTGTATTGATTCCATAAGCTATATTGGTAATCATTTATAACCGGGTGTTCAATTTCATAGCGTAAAATTGCCTGGCGGATGTTAGCCGTTTCTCTTTCGCCAGGAAACTTTGGTGAGTGAACGCCTACTACAATCAGCTCATTTGCATATTTATGCTCCAATGCCTTTAAATCAGGAAGCACATGGATACAATTGATACAGCAGTACGTCCAAAAATCCAGCAGGACAAATTTGCCATGGAAATCTGCTAATTTGTATGATTGATCGGTATTTAACCAGTCAGCATATCCTGGGAATTCTGGTGCTTTTATCTTATTCATTGGTTGCCCTTGAAGTCCGATTACTAATACGAATAAAAAAAATAGTGATTTATAAGGTTTCATTTCCATTTATCATGGGGACAAATCTTACTGGTAACGATTTTTTTATGTGCGTTTTCCCATTCTTTGTTTTAGTTATAACATATAAGCTTTGGTCATAGACGTTTTTACCCACAGGTATGATCATACGACCTGGAGCGCCTAATTGTTCCACAAGTGATTGCGGTAAACTTTCAGGTGCCGCAGTTCCGATTATTCTATCGTAAGGAGCGTTAACTGGCCAACCATTTGTACCATTTCCCTGAATAACTTGAATATTTGAGTAACCTAGCGTACTTAGGCGTTTCTTTGCACTTGCCGCTAATTCCGCAACATATTCAATTGTCACTACTTCTTTGACAATCAAGGAAAGAATAGCCGCCTGGTAGCCACATCCGGTGCCAATTTCCAATACACTATGATTTTTTTTTAGTTTAAGAGCTTCAGTCATGTAAGCTACAATATAGGGTTGACTGATTGTTTGTCCGTATCCGATTGGTAGGGGACTATCGATATAAGCCAATGGTGCTTGATCTTCATCAATGAATAAATGGCGGGGCACACTTTTTACGGCATTAATAACATCTGGATTGGATATGCCTCTTCGGCATATCTGGTCTTCAACCATTTCTAAACGGTATTTTTCTAAGTTTGCCATTGAACCTATAAAGGAACACGGTATATTTTTAAATGAAATATACATGCAAGATCATGAAATCTGTGCTAATAATGCTAATACTCTTTCTGCAAGGATTAATTATCTCAGCACAGGAAGTTGCAGTAAAGGCAATTCAATTATCAGGACCAGTGGGCTCACCAAAACAGGAGATATCGGGCCTAGCCTGGCTTGATGATAATCTGATTTTACTGCCTGAAGTACCTGCTGGGTTCGTATTCGCAATCCCCAAGAAGGAGCTACTCAATCAAATTAGTTCCGATAGTCCAATCCCTATAAAACCGAATAAAATTGAATTCAATACACCTGACTATAGGAAAACAATACCGGGCTTTGATGGTTTTGAGGCGCTTGCTACTTCAGGCTCTACAGTTTATTTCACTATTGAAGCACGGTATAGTAAACAAATGGTAGGCTATTTAATCAAAGGCGAATTTGATAAAAAACTAAATCAAATAATAGTTGGGGCAAATGATATCATAAAGCTCATACCGCCTGTTAATCTGAAAAATTTCACATTTGAGGCATTATTGACATTTGGAGGCATTGTTAGTCCCATTTATGAGGCGAATGGACCGACTGTAAATCCAAATCCCACGGTGCAGATTTACTCATTATTTTTAGAAAATCTTGGTACTGCTGCATTCCCTGAATTGGAATACCGTGTAACCGACGCAACCGCAGTTGATAGTAGGGGTGTTTTTTGGGTTATAAATTATTATTGGCCTGGTGATTCTGATATCTTAATGCCCGGTACGGATATATTACTAAATGACTTTCCAAAAGGAGTCAGTCATAAAAATTCTGAAACGGTTGAACGGCTGATTGAAATGCAATATTTTCAGGGAGCGATAAATTTGACTGGAAGACCACCAATTCAGCTTGAGCTGCTGCCTGGCGAATCAAGGAATTGGGAGGGTCTGGTTAGAATTGATGATTTGGGTTTTATAATTATGACTGATATGTTCCCGGAAGCCATTTTGGGATTTGTTCCCCAACCAGACTGAGAAAATTAACTTAATTTTTAATTTTCTTACCGCTTTGCATCAACAATATTGATACGATGGTAAAGATGAGAGTCATGATTATAGCCATTAAAAAACTGGTAGCTGGAGTTGAATCAGCTATGCCCAGAATGGTGAATCTGATTCCATTGACCATATAATAAATCGGATTGAAAAAACTGACATTTTGGGCCCAATTAGGGAGCATGCTAATAGAATAAAATATTCCACCAAGGAAACTCAACGGAGTTAGGAAAAAATTCTGAAGCATTGCCAGCTGATCCCAGGTATCTGCTAATTGCCCCAACAACAAACCCATAGCTGCAAAAGTCCAGGAGACTAATATGATAAATCCAATTGTGGCGAATGGGTGAAGGATTGGCATATCGATCAAAAGCCAACCGATTAACATAACAAGAATTCCGTTTACAGTACCGCGTACGGTTCCACCGATAATAAAAGCGAGTGATATTTCAAGGCTGGATAATGGGGCTGTTAATATATCCGGTAATTGCTGCAGCAGTTTCATTTGCAACATCGAAGATGATGTATTGGCGCTGGCGTTGGTCAAGGTATTCATCATGATCAATCCGGGGAGAATGAAAAGTGTATATGGAACACCCTCAATTGATGATATTCTCTGCTGAAGGGTAAATCCAAATACTAATATATAGAGGACGGTTGAAATTAACCCTGGCAAAACTGTTTGACGGTAGACCATAAAGAATCGACCTACTTCTCGGCGAATAAGCGTCCAGAAGCCAATCCAGTTCATACTGCTACCGCCTCATCAATTCCCTTGCCGGTCATGCTTAAAAACACATCTTC
>JBHPLN010000002.1:0-114754 GCA_042564205.1 Fidelibacterota bacterium | reverse complement strand
AAGACAGGATAGAAAGAGAACACCCTCCTATGTTCCTCAAAATATACATGGGGTATCTGTACATATAAAACATACCCCTTCTGATTGATTGGAATTGGAAATTTGGTTGAAAAAATGGGAGCGGTTAATACTTCAAAATACAAGCTGTAGAATTTCATTTTAAGATTTAGTAGGTTTTGGGAGTTTAAATTGTAATGGAGAGATCGATGCGAAAATTAGATGGTGCAAACATGGACATTGATTTGACAACACCAAATGAAAGTATCGATTGGAAGCAGAATGATTGTCCATGGAATAAAGCTGAAAGCACCGCCATTCACCAATGCGCCATAAAAAATATATCAATTTGTCAATACTTTTGCGGGATTGAATATCTTGATAATGTTCTTTGCTGTTATCCAGATGAAAATCCGTTAAAGGGTAAGGAATAATCTTTACTACTCCCCTTTCTGGTTGATCGGAATTAGATATTGAGAAAAATATTACCTCGTGAAATACAATAATTCATTATATGAGAAATATTTAGAAATTCTTAAGATTTCAAAAAGAAATCCTAGTATAGGTGCCTTAACTCAAATAGTTAAAGCACATTTGACTACCATTCCATTTGAAAATATTTCAAAGATTTATTATAAAAGTATTTATGGTTTGACGACTATACCAGACTTGAATTTATATATTGAAGGTATATCGAAACACAATTTTGGCGGTACCTGTTACTCTAATAATTACTATCTAAATCAATTACTTAAATTTTTAGGATATGATGTTCGGTTATGTGGTGCTGATATGACTAATCCAGATGTTCATATTGTTAACATCGTTAGCATTGACAATGGGGATTATCTTGTTGACGTCGGTTACGCTGCTCCTTTTTTAAAACCAATTCCATTAGACTTAAAAGAAGAATATAAAATAGCTTGGGGCAGCGATGAGTATATTATCTTACCTAAAACCGAAATTGGATATTCTGAGTTAAAAATGTTTCGAAATGGAAAAATCATGCACGGTTATATTGCGAAACCATATCCAAGATCGATTTCAGAGTTTAAAAATGTTATAAAAGAGTCATTCAGAGAGTCGGCATCATTTTTAAATGCAATTTTACTCGTTCTATTTAAACCCAAATCATCAATTATGATCCATAATTTTTCTTCAGTTGAAGCTAATAACCTCATTTCCAAGAATATCAAACTTAAAAGCAAAGAAGAATTAATTGATAATATTTACATGCATTTTGCGATACCGAAGGATATCGTTAAGGAATCATTGAACCATATTAGAAATTTTGAAGATGCTTGGATTTAGCATAGATCTTCTTTGAAAGAACGCAACAATGTGTGCAATAGATAAATCCCCACTCCCCCTTCTGATTGATTTCAGAAAAAGAAGACCCTCAAATAATTAAGGGTCTTCTTTTATATCTAAATGATACTGATATTATTCTTTCTTTTCTTCCTTACAATGACAACAACACTTATTGCCACTTAAAGCCATAATTACCAAAATTGCACCAATAATTGTTAAGGCTATTGATGCCCAAGTAACATTCCACCAGGCAAATACAATTACTAACAACGCTAAAATTAATCTACAAAAACATAACTTCATTTTTATGAGCCCCTTATCTTGTTAAGTAATGAATGTATTTAGCAAATCTTGTTTCTATCAAACAAGAAAAAACCATTTCAAATGCGATGCTAAAATAAAGATTTACATGGAACAGTAAAATGTATTATTGCAATAATTCTACTTCCCCTTCTGATTGATTGAAATCGGGAATTTGGTTGAAAAAGGAAATCTCGATTAACATATAAATTAGCATTAATATTTAACTGTGCATGTTTAAACAGGAGGGAGTATGAATACCAAAACTACAAATAAACTATATCGTTTGCCATTCTACCTGATTGGTATCACGCTAATTATACTGGGTCCAATATGGATATTTATGGATGAGCCGTGGATGTTTGACCAAGTTGCCAACGAAGCTGCACTAGGTACATCATTTGAAGAGCTTCTGAATGCGGAGATTAATCATTCGTTGCCTGACTACCTCCGAATTATATATACCTGGTTTGGTTTGTGGGTAACAAGTCTAGGAGTTATGATTGTACTGAATATTCATTTTTTAGATATTAATAACCACAAAGCCAAAAACATTTTTTCTTTTGTAACTGGACTGTTCCTGTTGGTAAGTGTATTTCTAGGGTATACGACAATACCAGAATCACCATTTATATTCGTGATATGGGTTTTAATAATCGTCTATTTGGCAGGTATGTTTACTACATTTAGAAAAACAACAATGTAAATCACCTTTTCTTCCCCTTCTGATTGATTGAATTGGGATTTGGTTGAAAAAATGAGATTGGTTGTGATTTTTTAGTGCTGGAATTACATTTTAATAGTATATATTATTTTATAATTATTTATAGGGGTAGACGATGTTAAGACCAATCTTCATTTTCTGGCTTATTTATTTTCCTCTTGGTCACATCTTTGCACAAACGTCCAACATTAATGTCGATGGTAATTCAATTGTAGAGATATTTGAGGGTTCAAAAGTTTGTGTTGATGAGATAATTGTACAGGGGGGCTCATCGTTCTCTGCTTATGATTATGGGCAAGTCAATGAAAGTGACTGTGAAACGATTTTAACACCTACTGGAACTGGGACAGTAACATTACCGGTTGAATTAGACGGTGCTGAATCGATTCCAGTTGAATTTAGTATTAAGCCAGCCTATCCCAATCCTTTTAATCCATCTACTACAATTCATTATAGCATTCCAGAGGAAAGTGAAGTCACGATTATGATATATGACCTGATGGGACGACAGGTGACAACTTTGTTTCACAATAGGCAGAAGGCTGGATGGTATGAGATTACCTGGAATGGATTAATTCAAAATGGCAGTATAGCACCTGCAGGTATGTATATATATCAGATTATTGCAGGAGAGGAAATAAAAACAAGTAAGATTTCGTTAATTAAATAGGATGACATTATGAAAACAATTATATGTTTATTAATAGTATGTATTGCTTTTATTAACGCACAGAACGGAATTACAAATACACTTGGTACCAGCGACGCAACTACCCATTTTGACGTACTTAATTCAAATGATAAAATATTATTCAGCGTACAGGGTAGTGGAAGAGTTGGTATTGGCACTAATTCTCCGAAAGCTAGACTGCACGTAGATGGCAACAGAGGTGTTTTATTTACTGGTACTCTTGGTAGCGGCACTATTCCGATTGAAGGTTCAGGAACAAGGATGATGTGGTATCCAAAAAAGGCAGCGTTCAGAGTAGGCTGGGTAGATGGTACTCAATGGGATGATGGAAACATTGGGAATTATTCGGTCGCGATGGGTATAAATACAACAGCAAGCGGACCATTTTCAACCGCGATGGGTGCTGAAACAACAGCCAGCGGAATATTTTCAACCGCGATGGGTGATAGAACAACAGCAAGCGGAAGTCATTCAACCGCGATGGGAAGAGAAATAAAAGCGTCAGGTGATTATTCTGTTGCAATAGCCTTAAATGACCAAAATGGAACTAACGTAACCGAAAATAACAAAATGGCAATAATGGGAGGCTTTGTGGGAATTGGAACTATTGCACCGCGGGCAAGACTTCATGTTGATAACCGAATCAGAATAGGGAAAGATCCAACGTATCCATCAGTATTTGGTGAAATATTTCATCAAGGTGGTAGTAACGGATTTAAAATTAATGCTAATGCTGCGGGAGGTTGGGCAGATATGCATTTACAAACTGATGGAAATACACGGTTATTTATTGAAAGTGGAGGCAATATAGGTATTGGTACAACATCTCCTACTAAAATGTTATATGTACAGGGAAGTTCAGGAGGGACACAAGTCTGGAGCTCAAGTGACTTTAGGTATAAGAAAAATATTGATACAATTCAAAACGCTTTATCAGGTGTGAAGCATTTGAGAGGTGTCACATATGAATGGAAAAACCAAAGCACTAATGAATCAACTGGTTTTGATGACAAAGTACATTATGGTTTAATAGCTCAAGAAGTTGAAGAAACCTTTCCTGAATTAGTCGATAATGTCGGCGAAACAAAATTAATGAAGCATATTGAATACAATGGCTTGATTGGGATATTGATTGAAGCCATCAAGGATCAACAGCAAATGATTGATGATTTAAATTTGCGATTAGAATCTGTAGAATCTGAGGGATAATCGTTTACGAAGAAAATAGCATTAAGGGGCGTGGGATAGATTACAACAAATTAATTCCACTTTTAGTGGAAGCAGTAAAAGCTTTATTAGTACAAGTTGCGGAGTTAGAACGGCGAATAGATTAATAGCTTCATTTTAGTATAAATATCGCAATAATGTGTGTTGGGTTTGTTAATCCAACCCCCCACTCCCCCTTCTAATTGATTGGAATTGGGAATTTGGTTGAAAAAACGGATTTGGTGAATACACTTACTCAATACAAGCTGTAGAATTTCGTTTTAAGATTTAGTAGGTTTTGTGAGATTAAATTGTAATGAGGGAATTATGATGGTCGTTAATTATGTGGTTGTATATCTTTTACTACTTTTAGGAGGTTACGTACTCTTCAGAATTTATGTTCGGAATAAATATATCAAAAAAGGGAAGCTTTCACCCCTAACTTCCTTTTTAGAGTTTCTCTTTTTTGCTTTACACGCCAATTCAATGTATGTATTCATTCCTGTTAGGTGGCCGTATTTACCTCAACTATCCGATAATCAGATATTGTACTACATATCTTTATTTTTAATTATTACAGGACTATTAATAGTGCTTAGTTCGATTATTCCATTAGGATATAATCGTTCTATGGGTCTGAAATCTAAAACACTAAAAACTGATGGTTTATATAAGTTCAGTAGAAATCCACAACTTAGTGGATATGGCATCCTTCTAATCGGTTTCGCTGTTTCATATCCATCAATATATATAGCAGGATGGATAATAGTGTATGCAATAGTTTCTTATATGATGGCTATAACTGAGGAAGAATATTTACTTGAAATCTATGGAGAAGATTACAAGCAATATTGTATACAAGTACCACGCTTTATAAAAATTAGATAAACCGTTGAAAAATGGGATTGGTTGTGTTTCAAATTCTATTCTACTACCTTATGGTATTAGTTTTTGCATTTATTCACAAGTAAGGGAGTTAATATGGAGAAAACTTTTCGATTGCGAGATGGAACTGAACTAATTATACGACGAATGGAAAATTTTGATATAAAAGAATCACATCATTTCTTTAAAAATTTATCTTCTGAAGACCGTAACTATCTACGAACTGACGTAACAAAATTAGGTGTCATCGAAGCGCGTTATAAAACTCAAGAAGACGGTTCGGTTAAGCGACTAATCGCAGTTGCACAAAATAAAATTATCGCTGATGGTAGCCTTGAACTACCTCAAAGAGATTGGAAAAAACACCAGGGTGAAATTCGCTTAATAATAGCAACAGAGTATCAGCGAAGAGGTTTAGGATTACTTATGGCTAAAGAATTATGGCATCTGGCATTTAAGGAAAAATTACAGGATATAGTAGTAAAAATCATGCGCCCCCAGAAAGGAGCACTCAAGATTTTTAAAAAGTTAGGTTTTGAAAAAGAGACGATTTTTGAGGATTATGTCACTGATGGAAAGGGTAAAAAACAAGATCTAATTGTTATGCGCTGTGACATTAAAAAAATGTGGAAAATTATGGAGGAAGATTTTATTATTTCAGATTGGCAAATAAATCGCTGAAATTATCAAATTGATTTAACACATTGTTATAATACTAACTTTGAAAGTGGATCAATCTGCGTGGGCTGATCAAATAGGGAATCTTTGAATAATATATTGGGAGAGTAAAATGGACTCGATTGCAATTCTAAAAGATGCCGTAAGTCGTAAGTGGACAGGTATTTACCTACGTATAATTTCGATCATATTAGCTTTTAGTGCTTTGGTACATTTAGGCAGTGTCCTCGGCTTTGTTAGCAATCCGTGGGGTGGTGAAATGACCCTTCCTATTCGCATCTTGGATGTTGTTTTACTGGTATTCGGCATCGTGGTAGCAATTGGACTGTGGCTCAAGAGACCGTGGGCTGTTGTTGCTTTGGTTGCTGGAATTATTCTTTTACAGATTATACCATTTACTGTTTTCCGCCATTATTTCATGCTGACACCGGAACATGGGATAATGCTTAACAATCTTGTGATTATGGATCTGGTAATTCTCGTGATATTGGCCATTTTACTATTCATAAGGAAATAATCATTCGATAACATCTCAAGCTAACTGGCCACTGCAATTGGTAAAGTATTCCAATTCAGTTTCGCATAACTTTACATCCCCATTCACCACTCCCCCTTCTGATTGATTGGAATTGGAAGGACCGTTGAGAAATGGGCTTGAACAGTCACTACTCATCTATTCTAAAAACAATATTAATCACAATGTAGATTAAATTAATTCTGGTTGTCTTTGTCACGAACCTTATAGAATATGGTCCCTTCTCTCGTCACATTCTCCTTTATGGTTCCATCCAATAACAACCTTTCCAAAGAAGATGCAACATCAGCTGTAGTGCAATTAATCCGCTCCTTCTCTCGCAACCAACCCGCAATTCCTTCCAATGTATCGCCCATGACTTGATTTCTTCGGACATGACTAACGATTGAAATTGTAAGATTTTCTTGTTTTTTATACATAACAGATAAATCTACAAATAATCCATTATCAATGGGTATTCTATACAGTAACCTATTATTGCCAAATTTATTGTGCTTCGGAGTTCGAATCCCTGTGAGCCCACTCCTCAACTATTTCTATTTATAAATAACACGATACAAGCTGTAGAATTTCATTTTAAGATTTAGTAGGTTTTGGGAGATTAAATTGTAATGAGGGGTTGAAATGAAAAAAAGGTTTTTATCATTAATTTTCTTTTCCGTGTTTTTGATTTCCTGTATACCAATACATGAAAATACTGTAAATAATAAAATAATAACCAAAGCCAATAAAATTCACAATGATGTACTTACTTTGGATACACATGTAGATACGCCCTTTCGTTTATTAAATCAAGAATTTGATATTTACATGAAAAACAACCCTGTAAAAACCCATAGTAAAATTGATTTTCCACGAATGAAAGAAGGCGGACTAGATGCTGCCTTCTTTGCAGTTTTTGTGGGACAGGGTGAGAGAGCTATTGAAGCTAATATAAGGGCAAAAGAAAAAGCACTTTCAATTTTCAATATAATATATGAAAAAATTGCAGAAAATCCTGAAATTGCCGAAATAGCACTTACTCCTGCTGATGCTTATCGATTAGAAAAAGAAGGAAAAAAAGCAATCTACATTGGTATGGAGAACGGCTATCCAATTGGGACAACTGTTGACAACATTAAGGAGTTTTACGACCTCGGTGCCAGGTATATCACGCTCTGTCATACAAGTAATAATGAAATTTGTGATTCTGCAACTGATACGCTAGAGCACAATGGTTTAAGTGATTTTGGTGAGCAAGTAGTAACAAAAATGAATGACCTTGGAATGATAATTGATATTTCACACGTATCGGATAAATCATTTTATGATATTATAGAATTATCAAAAGCCCCCGTGATTGCATCACATTCATGCTCCAGAACTGTTTGTGATAATCCAAGGAATCTTACTGATGACATGCTTAAAAAACTTTCGGAAAATGGAGGGGTTATACAAATGTGTATTTTAAGTAATTATGTCAAAATAATTGAACAAGATTCAAGTAGAATAAAAGCACGAAAAGCCCTTAGAGAAAAATATAATAATTGGAATGATTTATCTTATGAGATGCAGCAAAAAGCCTATGGTGAATGGAATGCAATCGACGAAACACACCCCCCCATACTGGCAACGGTATCAGATGCAGTTGACCATATAGACCACATTGTAGATGTTGCCGGAATAAATCACGTCGGAATAGGTACAGACTTTGATGGCGGAGGTGGATTGAAAGATTGCTTTGACGTAAGTCAGATAAGAAATATTACAATTGAGTTGGTAAAAAGAGGGTACGCTAATAAAGATATTGAAAAAATATGGGGTGGTAACTTTATGAGGGTTTTTAATGAAGTGCAGCAATTAGTAGAAAAATAAGAATCATTATCGCTGTACGCCTGTCATAAAAAGCCGCATCACAATATAAATAGATTCACTTTCCTAACCCTCACGCCCCTTCCGTTTGATTGAAAGTGGTATTTCGTTTGAAAAAGGAGGTTGGTTAAAATATTAAATTGTGATTATTGATTAAATTCTTTCTGAATTATTTAGGGATTACATAGTATGACTAATAAATCTGCAATTTTCTTATTAATCATAATAATAGCAGTTGGAGGCTGTTCCAATATGAATACTTCAGACAATTATGATAAGCTATTTACAAATTACCTCGATATGTGGAATACTGGAGACTTCACAAATATCGAGACTACAATATCGGAAGATTTTGAGCTTAAATACGTCCATTCAACTGAATCCATTTTAGGTATTAATGGATTCAAAGAACATATTACTCAAACTCGAAAAGCATACCCAAATTTCACATTGACCGTAGAAGAACACTTTAATTCAAGCAATGTTATTGCTATACGATGGTCTCTCAACGCAACTCAGTTTAACGATAATGGTGAGAATCAAATCAGAAGCAATGGAATTAGCATATTACATATGGAAGAAGGAATTCTGATTGACGAGTGGATTGCGTATGATAGATTAGATTGGATGGAACAATTAGGTTATAATCTGTCGAAACAAGAGTAACGCTTACTCAACCCCCACACCCCCTTTTGATTGATTGCAATCGGCGATTAAGTTGAAAAAAGGGGATTGCTTAAAGTATTAAATCGTAATTATTGATTAATTTTTTCAGGTAGATAATTTTGAACAGAAATCAAATTAACTTGCTCTGGACTGGCGGATGGGATTCCACCTTTACACTCCTATACAGCGTAATCATAAAAAACATCTCTGTTCAGCCCTACTATTTAATGGACCATAAACGGGAATCTACTGGGCACGAATTAAGAGCAATGGCAGACATTATTACAGAGTTTAGAATTAAATATCCTCAATTACAGCATTTAATCAAACCAATGATTTACAAATCGGATTTGGACGTAATAGAAAACAATGAAATAAATGAATGGCATAGACTATATGTAAAATATTACAATATTGGGAGTCAGTATAAATTTATCGCTCTTTGGGCAGAAGAATTACATACCGCATTAATGTATACATGGGAGAAACCAATAACTGGATATTTGCCCGTTGACCAACCTTTAATTACCCAGCTTACGGATAATGGTCAATTCGCAAGTCTAAAGAAAAATCCAGAGCCGTTTTATTTACGTCTTTTTCAAAAGGCAGAATTTTACTTCTTGGAAATGAACAAACTCGAGATGGGTAGTTTTGCACAAAAGCACGGCTTTTATGATTTATTGTTAAAGACATGGTTCTGTCATTTCCCAAAACTTAACTATCCCTGTGGAATATGTGATCCATGTGCAATAGTAATTTCAAATAATCTAAAGTTTAGGATGCCAAAAATATCCTTATTACGTTACTATGTTCATCAAATCTTTAAGAAGTCTTATCATCAATAACTGTCCTTAGATAATTCTTTCAGCTATATCTCCCATCTGGCTAATTAAAATCAGAAAAACCGTTGAAAAAACGGAATTGGAAAGTAGGTACGTTTTACAATTTAGTGATATGACAGGGCAAATAAATAATATTAGTTGTTTATCTGCCCCATCTTAACAATATGCTTTTTTATTCGACTCCTATTTCTTCCTATATAGTAAGTAAAGAGCTATCGAAAAGAATCCATAAATAATAACTGTTAACCAACCCATGTTATTGACTACTTTCGTATATACTGCCCAAAGAGAAACAATAACCCCCACAATATCGCTTATAAGTATTGCCAAGATTACTGATTTTACATCCTTGTTAAGCGCAGCATCTTTAAGAAAATAAGTCAATAATGCCAATGCCAATAATCCTACTCCAAAATAGCGAGTCATCATAACTACTGCTTCTGTTGAATGAGGTCCGTACCAAGAAAGCATTGTAGTTGGAATTAATAAACAGATTACTGCAAAGAAGCCTGCTACTATTGCATTTAGAGTAAATACGGTTTTGAGTGACATATATTCCCCTCCCTAATAATTAATAATTACGCACATATCTATTGGTTCAGCTAGTGCGTACCTCTGAATGAATTTAGGATATATACTAGATTTACCATATCGAATTATTTAATCAGCAAAACCATTGAAAAAAATGAATTGGCTAGTAACAATATAGAAATAATTAATCCCAATAATAATTCACAGTATTGAAATATTCTTCAAAGCATCCAAGATTATCCGCAAAATTTATCATCATACTATGTGTATCCGATTCATCTCTAACACCATAATCCCAGGTATCAATCCCTTTCGCGTAAACAAATAATCCGCGATTATTACCAGCAGTAGAAATAAAAGGATTCAAATAACTGTAGTCTTCAATGTATTGACAGTTATTATCAAGTAAAATCCATTTATCTTCGACATATACTTCAGTCATTACATGCCCTCCAAAAGCCAGATTAGGATTATCATTATAGTCATATGCCCAATCAATAGAAGCCGTTTCAATCATCACTGCAGGGAATCCAAATTCCCGTAATATGCTTGAAATAACGAGCGCTGCAGAATGACAACCGTAATATGTTTTAGTCTCATATAGTTCATTAACAGTTTTTTTACCTATCATACTGCCACCCGCGTTAGAAAAAGAAAAGTTATGATTAAACCAGTTGCATATATTCATCATTGTAGAAATGGTTTTTTCAGGTGTATCAAATAATGTTTTTAATTCTTCAAAATATGTGTCTTCTAAATCAGACTGTTCCCCAGGAATCAGGTATTTTTCAGGTATATCATAGTCAATTCCAAATGAGAAATCATAGTTATCCATATTTAAATTGCAGGGATAATCGTCACTTTCATTGTTATCAGTATTTTTCTTCAGATTGCAAGATAGTATTGCTACAGCGAATATAAGCAGAAGTAATATTTTCCAATTTGATATCATCAGATATAGAACTGTAGAATGACACAAATTAATAAATAATTGTATAACCATACAGTGAAAGTGATATTTACATCCCAAACCCACTCCCCCTTCTGATTGTGTAAAAACATCAATTATGGATACAGATTAATTTTCATCTTTATAAATCTAGCAGACTCATAATCCGTTGGTTCGAGATTCGAATCTCTTTGGGCTCACTTATTAATGATTCTTCTTTATAATTTATATATTAAGTGTTTCCAATATGAATAATTGAACTTATAATTTTCATGTCATTATTAAAGCTTATATGATAAAACACCTTTTTATTTCGATTTGTTTTTTTGCTCATCTAACTGCACAAATTCCTGAGCTTCGTATAAATGAATTGTTAGCGTCTAACGCTCATGTAAACTATAGTCCTGGATACCGCAATTTTTCAGATTGGATAGAATTATATAATAGTAGTGGCAATCCAATAAATCTCAATGGATATACCTTGACTGACAATCCGAATAATCCCCAAAAATATATAATAAATACAGATTTAGTAATTGAACCATTGAATTATTTGATTCTGTGGGCAGATGCCGAAAGTAATGGTAACCATACAAATTTTAACCTGGATGCGGATGGTGAATTCGTTGGAATTTACACAGCCGATGGTAACGTTGTTGATACCATATTTTATCCGATTCAAAAACCTGATATTTCCTATGGCAGGAAGCCGAATGATTTAAACAAATGGATATATTTTTCAAGCCCGACACCGAATAGGCAAAATAGCACAGTTGGGTATTCAGAACTAAACATTTCAGAAACACCGAAATTTTCCCAACATAGTGGATTTTTCTCATCAAACATTCACTTAGTATTGAGCTCTGAACCGGGAGCTGAAATACGATATACTATTGATGGATCTGAGCCCGACCAAACTTCGTTCTTATATGAAAATCCAATTTATGTAGCAGACAGGACTGGTGATCCAAATTATTTTTCGGAGATACCCACAAATCGAGATCCTTTCCCGTGGCATATAAATTGGCGGCCGCCAAATGGAGAGGTCTTTAAAGCAACTGTCATTAGAGCAAAAACGTATCACACTGATAAACTTCCAAGCGATATAATTACAAACACATACTTCGTTCATCCAATGATTAGTGATTTTTATATCGATATACCCATTATTTCACTAGTCTCAGACGAAAAACACTTATTTAATGATGCCACTGGAATCTATGTACCCGGGGATAAGAATACTGGTGTAATGGGATCGGGCAATTATAATTCTAAATGGACAAAACCAGCTAACATTGAATATTTCACAAAAAATAAGGAATCTGCATTTAACCAAGAATGTGATATTAGGATACAAGGTAGGACAAGTGTAACCTGCCCTCAAAAAGCGTTATATATAATTGCTAGAAAGAAATATGGAATCGATGTAATTGATTATCCACTTTTTTCGGATTCAGAATTAAGAGCAAATAAAATAAAACAGCACGGTCGCTTTCTTCTTAGGGCCTGGGGTACCGCTTGGAATCAAGGAATGCTTAATGATGCATTAGGTCAATTGAGCGTCGCAAAAACACAGTTAGATTTTCAAGATTATTATCCGGTAATTGTATTTATTAACGGTGAATATTGGGGTTTACAAGAAGTTCGTGAAGCCAATAAAGATCCAGATTACTACCAAGAGCATTACGGAATTAATAGAAATAATCCGGGGGTTGATATTCTCCGTGGGGGAGCAAGTCAACCTGATGTTGATGAAGGTGATAAAACACATTGGAATAATATGTTTGATTATTTATCCAATAATGATATTTCATTAACTGAAAATTATCAGTATATAGAAAAATTGATTGACGTAGAAAATTTTATCGATTATGTAGGAACAAGCATTTATTTCTCAAGATTTGATTGGCCCGGTTCAAACGAAGGTTATTGGAGGCCAAGAACTGACGGGGGTCGATGGAAATGGATTCTATTTGACATGGATTTGGCCTTTTATAACATTCCATATGACATGTTTGAACATACTCTATATGGAGGCGTTGAAAACCGTGGACCGCATAAGGTGTTTGTTCATTTGTTTAATAATGAATCCTTTAAATTCAAATTCATAAATTGGTTCAGGGATCGATTAAACTCCGATTTCAAGCCAGAAATAATTCAAGCATTGCATAATAAGTTACTAAATGGCTTGTACCCATACCTTGATGAGCACAACAATAGATGGGTACCAACAAGAGGTAATTTTAAACAATATACGTCATTTTTACGGAATTTTGCTTCCGAACGACCGAAATATATTATGGCTCACATAAAATCCCATTTTGACCTTGATGATTTAAGTACTATTACAGTTAACAGATCATCTAACGCTGGAATTATAAAACTCAATACCATCTTTATTGATGAAAGTACTAATGGAGTTGATGATAGCCCCTATCCATGGAGCGGCAATTATTTTATTGGTTTACCAATCGATTTAGTTGCATTACCAAATGTGGGTTACACATTCAGTCATTGGGAAGGCGATTTATATTCAGAATCTGATTCAATATCAGTAATACTTGATGATGAAATTTCTGTAACTGCAGTCTTTAAACCCGAAATTTTACATTCATCGTTGTTTATTAACGAGTTGTTAGCAGATAACCGTGATAGCAATATAGATACTAAAGGTGATTATGATGACTGGATTGAACTATATAATGCAAGTGAAGACACCATCTTGTTGCCAAGCTTATACTTAACGGATAACTTTTCTAATTTAACAAAATGGAAATTCCCCAAATCAAATACCAAATCAGATACTATATTCCCTCAACAATTCAGCCTGATATGGTGCGACGGTGAGACTAATGAAGGATCAAATCACGCCAATTTTTCTTTACAAAAAGAAGGTGAACAATTAGGAATCATTCAAATAGTTGGCGATGACACGGTTTTTATCGATTCAATAACCTTTCCTCAACAGTGGAGTAATGTTTCCTATGGTAGGGTCCCAAGTGGAATAGACCAATGGAAATATTTTATACCTCCAAGTCCTGGCAGTAATAATAAGTCATCGTCAATATTTGAGAATGACGGTGTTGGCTCTCGACTTTATCAAAATTATCCAAATCCGTTTAATACCTATACAATAATACCATTCTTTAATTCAGCTGTTGATAACATTAGTCTTAAGATATTCGATTTAAGGGGTGGATTAGTTAAAACTTTAATAAGTGAGAAACAAATGTCTGGCTATCATGAGATTTCTTATGATGGAAAAGACAACAATGGAAAAAATATTTCAAGCGGTATATATGTTTATCAATTACGTATTAATGATACGATGCTGAAAGAAAAAATGTTATATATAAAATAAACTCATTTAATAAACGTAATAAAAACTCTTTCCTTATTATTGTGATCAATTAACAAAAAACATGCAGTGGCTTATTACTTTAACAGGATCATTTTTTTTGTTTGAAAAAACGTACCGCCTTTAATCTGGTAAAAATAAATACCAGCACTGACTACCGTATTCCAATTATCCATACCATTCCATTTAAAACTATTCAACCCCATCCTCTGATTGAGGTGTTTGTTATTATAAACTATATTCCCATGTAGATCAAAAATAGAAATAATTACATCAGAGCTTTGTGGCAGATAATATTCAATCGTAGTAAATGAATTAAACGGATTAGGAAAATTATTGAATAAACTGAATCTCTCGAGTTTTAGATCATTGTTCTCACCAGTGCCTAATGGCTCTGTATCAATGATTATTAATGAAGAGCGTTCACTTCTTTGTCCCCAGACTAGGCAGCTAATTGCATAAATATAGGTATTGCCGGGTGAAATTGATGAGTCTATAGCGGAAGTATAATCACCTGAAAGTTCGAGATAAATCGGTGCCCAATACTCATTTACTCCTCTGTAAATAGTATAATGATTAGCATATTCAACACGATCCCATGTTAAATATATCTTATTGGAGTCTGGATTATAGTAACCAGAAAAATTGTTTGGTGGCACAGCGGCGGGTACAAATATGGGGGAATTCAGTTTAACGTAATACCCGATAAATTTAGCCATTTCATCCGTTCCAAATTCGTTTAAATGAACATGGTCACCAATATACAACGCATCATTCCAACTTATCCCAGAAAACACATTAATCGTGACTGCATCATAAACAGCTGCAATATCGCGCATCATTCTAATCGCTTCTTGCATATTATAATTATAATCTGGTCTATGTAAGTTGGGAGGAGGAAATACAATATAAAACTTAGTGTTCGGTTCATATACATCTAAAACTTTTGAATACTCACTAATAAATATATCTTTCACTGATTGCCATATATTTGCTACGTCATTAGCACCAAGCATTGCGACAACGATATCAGGATTCCAATTGATAGAGTTTTGGTGTTGTTCTGACAAATAGTAATCTTGTCCAGATACATTGCTAGTGACATGCGAACCGCCATAACCAAAATTTTGTACGTCGTATCCAAAACCAAGATATTGTTCAAGTAAGTAAGGGTAAGTTGACTCTAGTGGTAGGCCGGCCCCTTCAGTATTACTATGCCCAATACATGCAACTCTTGTTTGTGCTGAAATGGAAAGCACCATGAAAAGGAATATATAAATGTGCCGCACTTATCCTCGCAATTATTTCGCTATTAAATTAAATACAAATAATTTGTAATTGGATTGAATTGATATTTAATCAGTAATTATTAGAAATTTAATTATATCCATTGTGGAGTTCTGTTATGTAGAATCATTAATTGTCTTATAAATTATGTTAGTTTATTAGATCACTACCATTAACCTTAATTAATAACTGAGGTTTCAAATGAATAAAGATGAAAAACAAAGATTGTACACATCCTAGATCCTGATGGGAATAAAATTGAACTATGGGAGCAACCTGTTGAAAAAGTTCCTGCGAAAAGGCAAAATGGATAATAAGACCCTATAGGGTATTGATATTATTGTTTTTATAGTTGGATTAATTAATTATACTTCAAACAACAGTTAACTGGTTATGATAAGTAATACAGATCTAATCAAATGTCCAATTTGTAGTGAAAGAGCCGAATTCGCTTATCCCGGACAAATATGGCAATCAAAAGAAAACGATACTGAAAGAACATACGGTCAATGTGTTAAATGTGAAGTACTGTTTAGCCGCCCTATCCCCACTGCTAATGATATTATTACTACATACCTACATTACCCAGCTAACAGATATTTTAAAGAAAATAGATTTCTTAAGCGATTGCAGGCATATCATCGTTTTAGAAGACTAAAATCTATCTTTAAAGAATTAAATGACGATTTTAATCGTGGTACACTGTTGGATGTCGGTTGCAGTTATGGATGGTTTCTGAAGGAATCTAAAATGCGGGGATTTAATGCATACGGCATTGATATAATGGGTTCACAGCTGGTTACAGATTATTCGTTAAAGAATATTTCTATTATAAATGGCAAATTTGAAGATTATCAAAACTTTGACTCTCAGTTTAATTTCATTACAATGTGGCATACTTTAGAACATATGATTAATCCAGTTAAATCCTTAAATGCTGTGGCTAAAAATTTGAAAGTGGGAGGATACGGTATTATTACTGTTCCAAATTATCATTCTAAAGCGTTAAGCAAAAGAGGCTGGAAGTGGGATTGGTTAGGTGATCCATCAGTACATGTATTTTGTTTTTCAATTCATTCAATAAGCAAAATATTGCCGTCCAATTTAAACATTGTGAAAGCTACTTCGCGAGATACTTGGAACGGCCAGTATATTCAATTATTCAAACCGTTTATAATATATCGTAACACGATGAATAGATTATTTGGTTTCTTAATAAACAGATTACATAAGTTTAAACTACCATTTATTACTTCATTATTGACAATTATGAAAAATTGCCTTTTACAAACAATCCAAATATTAACTTATGTAATATATATAGCCCTTAGACCCTTTTTAAAAAAATATGAAGATGGACTTGGGGGGAGTGAATTGTTATTAATAGTTAAGAAAACAACTGAATAGGTCTTATTACCAGCCACATTTGCCCTTCAGATTTATTGCAATCAGAAATAATTGCATATTAAACACTACTGGATTAACTACCCTGCTAAATGACAACTGAAATAATAATTTTATGTCTAATTATCAAAATCTAATTATAATTGGGGTATATATGTCCCGCTTAAAGAGATTAGTATCGAATTTATTTAATGAGTACAGCCTATGTTTAATGATACTTATTTCCGTACTCTTCGCCACCTGTTCTAATCCAAGTAGCTCAAAAGATAATTCTGATAATGTTACTCCTACTCAGGCATTTCCACCAGTTTTACCCGAGGAAGTGGGTATAAATCAATCCGATTTAGATGCAATTTGGAATGTAATTGAAAATTGGTTTGAAGCAGGAGAAATGCCAGGGGCAGAATTGCTGATTATTAAAGATCGGCAAACAGTTTTCCATAATAGTATAGGTTGGAAGGATGAATATGAAGAGACGCCATTTGAGAATGGTACAATATGCCAAATAATGTCAATGACTAAGCCGATTACTGGAACGGCCGTTCTTCAGTTGGTAGAAGATGGTTTGCTGAATTTGGATGATAGGGCCTCAGACTATATTGACGCATTTCGTAGTACAGATAAACATAATATTACCATTCGCCAACTATTACAACATACGGCTGGTTTTGCTAATCCCGGGATTACTGGTAGTATAACACAATTTCAATCCATAGACGAATTAATTAATACAATTGCTATAACACCCTTAAACTCCCTGCCGGGAACAGAGTTTCTATATAGTATGGCTAGTGCATCAACCCTAACCTATATCATTAATTATTTAACAGGAGTAAGAACCGACATATACATCAATCAAAATATAATCAGTTTACTTGGTATGGATCATTCGTTCTGCCAGTATGATGTAACCGATTATCGGAATGATATAATAAGTACATTTTATCAATGTGATCCATATCCGGTCGGGAATTATATAGAGACTTGGGAGCCGGGGGAACAAACAGGCATTAATATTTTTTATGGTAGCTCTGGAGCTTTCTCATCGACAGTTGACTATGCAAAATTTCTTGCTGCCTGGGCGGATGCTGTCTTAGGTGTGGACGAAACATTAATTTCACAAGAATTAGCACTGTTAGCTTTAGAGCCTTCTCCTCAAAGCTTGGCAGCAAATTTTCCTTATGGATTTTTGTTTTTTACAAGCGATCCAAATAATACAAACAGCATAACCTATATGGGACATACTGGAGTAGGTGGAACCGCTGCGGGTGCTTTCCCTGATGAAGACATTATATTTGTCTATTTTTCCCAATGCGTTGGGACTCAAACTAGATTTCAAGTAACAAATTTGATAATTGATAATCTTAATCTATGAGGAATTAGTATTTACAGTTGCTCAAACAATGGGGGCTGGTCACTATTAATCCTGCCAAAACTCATTAACTAACTTTTACTTCTATAATCATCAAATATTAATAAATAAATTATATCATATGAAAATTCTAATAGTTGGTGGTAATGGAACCATAGGATCAAAAGTATCTGATCATTTCTTAAATGAACATAGTG
Source organism: Fidelibacterota bacterium (assembly GCA_042564205.1). Taxonomy (GTDB): domain Bacteria; phylum Fidelibacterota; class Marinisomatia; order Marinisomatales; family JAHJCW01; genus JBHPLN01. Next base: position 95,970 of record JBHPLN010000002.1, on the reverse strand, counting down.
TCATAATTGCTGGTAGAACAAATAGCGATGTATTTGTGGATATTACTGATACAAAATCAATCTTGAAGATGTTTGAATCACTTGGGAATGTTAATGCAATAATATGTGCGGCAGGAGAAGCGAAGTGGGAATTAATTGATAATTTGTCCGAGAAAGATTTTTACATTGGTTTGACAAGTAAATTAATGGGGCAAGTAAATTTAGTAAGAATTGGCAAAGATTACTTAAATCCCTATGGCTCTATCACTTTGACAACCGGTATCTTTGCAGATAAACCTGTAAAAATGACAACGAGCGCGGCAATGGTTAACGGTGGAATACATAGTTTTACAAAAGCTATGGCGCTAGAATTAGAGAATGGTATCAGAATAAATGTTGTGTCACCTGGTTTAGTTGCAGATGCATATGAAAAATATCGGGTGTTTTTCCCCGGCTTTATACCTATTCCAATGGCAAGAGTGGTCGCAGGATATGTGAGGAGCGTTGAAGGTAGTGAAACCGGGGAAATTATAAAAATTTATAAGTAATCGTTTCAGAATGATTAAGTCAATATATTTACTGACAATCACATTATTGTTCTTATGTTTGCATTCGTGTAACAATCAGACGAAATACAATGAAATTGTTGAAACTGTGCATTCCGATTTTGTGTTATATGATGGCTTGATTGTATCAAATATTTCTGATATTAATCGTGCACTCGAAGAGAATTACATAAGAATCATTGATGATCTTCAAGTTCAGAGAATGCCATTAGTGGTAGTAAAAATTTGGGCGGATTATGTCGAGTTTTTAAATGCGATGGAAGCTGACATTGGTACCCGCTATACAGGAGCCACTGGTTATATAATAAGTACTGAAGAAATTCGAATTTATTTTACGAATCAAGCGCCTTTAACCGCGATACATGAGTTTGCCCATGTGGTTTCCATGCAGATTAATAACACAATTCCTAATAATCCAAGATGGCTCTGGGAGGCTGTTGCGCTCTATGAAACCCGTGAATTTGTTGATCCTATAATCCTACCTTATATGGTTTCGGGTGATTATCCAACTCTTCAGGAATTAAACACAGATTATAACAGTAGTAATCATTTTATCTATAGCCTCGGATATGTACTTCTAGAATATGTCATAAATACATGGGGAATGAATACCGTAATAGAATTAGTAGAAAACAATGGTGATATTGCGACTACACTGGGAATAACTGTACTGGAATTTGAATTGGGTTGGTATAAGTATATTGAAGAGGAATATTTATTGAGCTAGTACATAAATTTCGAAATACTGAATTTTCTCTAAAAGAACTGTAATATTATAGATCCATTTTATCCTAACTGGTATTTCCAAATAATAATCAGAAAAACCGTTGAATAAATGGCAATGTAATGACCATCTGATGCTCACATTTTAGCTTCATATTACAATATAATTCTTCAGTAGCATCTAATATTCCTTCACAATCTTTTTCATGGTGGGCGGTGAACTGGCTTCAATAATTACTTCATAATAAGCGAACTCTTCAAAATTAGAAGATGGATTGTAGGCATAGCGTGCCCTGAAATGCAGCATCTGTTCATCTGTCAAAGGGAGGTTCAATGGAGTTAATTGTTTATTGTCGAAGAAAAGTAAATAGTTATAATTATTATCCATACGAATATATTTAATTATGGCTTTTATGAAATCTTCATCGGTAAACGCGGTTGGCTCAACATATATGAATTTAGTATTAGTTACATCATTCCCTCCGACTTCCGATACCAACTGCCAATCATACTTTGTAGGCATATCTACTTTATTATTGTTGTTAGATTTATTTGATTGGTTTTCGCACCCGATAATTGCCGTGATAAAAAAAAGGGCTATTATATACCGACGTGTTGTTGCATTAGGCATTGATTTCTCCTGAACGTTAAAAAATGTGCGCTGTTATTGTATTTATGTTATTAAATAAAACAAATATATTTCTACAGTAATAAGCATCCCCGTTGCAACTCCAACACCACTCCACTTTTAAAATTAACTGAATTCAGAAAACCTTCGAAAAATCAGAATATCACATTTGATTTATTTAAGCACTAATAATTTCTTGGATTTTCTAAACTTCCCAGCTTGCAGAGTAACAAAATATATCCCGCTAGGAGCGTCGTTCCCCTCGGAAATTTTTCCATCCCAATTAATTGAGTAAAATCCTTGGGCTAATTTTTTATTAATCAGTGATTTGATTTTACACCCCAATAAATCAACAATATCTAACGTTACTTCTTCGGTATCTGCAATATAGAACTGGATCGTAGTCGTGAATTGAAATGGATTGGGGAAATTCTGGCCAAGATAATTATTACCAGGGGTAATGACTGTCCTGGTGTTATTATTTGTTACGCCCGGAGTTGGAACAGTGAAGAACGCCCATTTTTCTGATCCATCAGGATAACGTCCATATGATAGATCCGGGCTTTGCAACTGAAATGTTATTGTATCCAGTACCATAGTATCAATTCCGCAAATTTGAATTAATCCTATCTGTTCTCCAGCATTATTCAATCGAAAATCCAAGTGCAATGGTCCCTGGTCTGGATCGTTGTCTGCCCACAATAAAAGGTGTTTCCCCGGTGGTATGAATGTTTGTTGATAATCTTCGCTAGGTATTTCCCATTTGGTTAACTCATTTAGATCATCAGTGATATAAATCCCGCCCATATCTATTGTATCATCACCGGCATTGTACAGTTCTATCCAGTCGTCGAATTCGTTAAACTCATCAAAAATGGTTTTTTGATTATTGGCTGAAAATTCATTAATAACAACACCAGTGATTTCCTCTTTGGGTCTGAATCTTGCTATAAGTTTTGTATCTTCAAGAAGAACGAATGAAATGGTGTCATTAATAGCTTGTTTACCGGTTGTAACGCATTCCCAGCCAACAAATTCATACCCATCTGCAGGTAGGGCTACTATTGTGAATGGGATCTCTTTAAAATAGTTACCGCTCCAACTTTCCGTACTGTCAGATAATAAATTCTCAGTAACACTCAGTGTATTTATTTTGACTACATTATTATCAGAATGCTCGATTCCTAATTCTAGCTCTGCCATCCCTGTTAAATTGAATTCATTACTTAATTGATTAATTATGAATTCTGGTCTCTTTCGAATGAAAGATCTTATTGCGTCAATTTCCGAGTACCAATTGTAATTTAGCTGCCAGCGCGCTTGATATTCGGGTAAGTATGGTTCGATCTCCGCCACTACATCGTCAAGATAATTTTCTAAAACTTCTGGTTTGAATTCCATATTAATCCGATCTGCAAACCATTGTATAAATTTATTTCTAACCTCAATATTTTCTAGGAGTCTTACTAGTATTGTATGTGGTTCATATTGGTTAAATCCATGTAAAACTTGGTCGACCATATTGGCACTATAACCACCCCACCAGTGCGAGAAGCAAACATCCATGTCATATTGAATCCAGCACCAGCGTCCACCAATTGTCCTGGGTCTCCATGCAGCTTCGTTGCTACCTGGCCAGTCACGTTTACCACTGTACACACAATGACCGACATAATCGATGAAATTGTCGATGTCAATTAGACTCGCAAGATATTTGTAGTTATTAGCTTTGCTCAAATCATGAGTCGATAGAAAACTCATCATATCATTCCAATGCTGTCCATCCCCTTCCAATATAAAATTTCCCCTGAACTGGAGAATGTCATATCCGGGATTATCTCTATCAATACCATAATGGGATTGGTAATACCATGAATTTTTATTGTTTTCTCGAATTTCATGAAGTCCCCAGTACTCACCATTAATAAAAACAATAGCCGGACGGTAGTCCTGCAAATCAAGTCCTGATTTGCTATACGCCATTTGTGAAAATGCATCCTGAATTAACGCGAATTTTCTGCTCTGACCCCAGGATCTAATTGTGAATCTTTTAAATTCATTCAGATTTTTAGCATCTGTCCTGCCATCTGGAAAGAGTCGATAGTTTATTCGATCTTTTCCATATTTCGTACGGGCGATAATATGCAATCCCTTTTGTGGGCTACGCGGACTATGATAACCTGCGATTCTTGCCCCAATATCCATTGCAAATCCCAAATCACCGTTAGTTTCATAGAATTCAATATGTGACGGCCGTTCCCAGGGCATGTCATAATTGGCATATATTTTAATGCTATCAGAAGCAGATGTATTTGATATTCCAGGGATAATATCTATGGTATCAGCATTTGTACCCACTACATAAATACCATTTTTTTCATCGAATAAATGTTCGTTATCGGTAACCAATGAAATAACCGGTATTGTTGCATAGCGTTCGTGAATTTCAGTATCTACGAAATAGGTGTTTGTAACAGTTGTGCTGGGAATATCCCCCGTTTGAAAAGTGCGGGCACGAACGACATTTGCCTTAAATACTTCACCGTCAGGCGGATTCCAACCGGGGAAAAAATGGCCATCGTTAAGCCTTCCGGTTGGGATTTCAGAAATTATGTTAGGATCACCAATTCTACTTTTAATAAAAATTGGATCTGAATATATCATTGAACTTGAATCCGGCATCGAACCGTCTAGAGTATAGCGGATAACGGCATTGGGTTCATCGGTAGTTAACTCTAAGAAAAATTCTGCATCATAAAAACCACCTGACCGGGAAAAGTCGGGTGGTGTCAATTGCTGGATTTCCATAATGCCATCATTGCCATTGGCTTGTCCTGGAGTCGGGGATGAATAATACTGCCACTGGCTAGGATCATCCGGGTTCCTTCCGTAAGCAATGTCAGTCAGTTGTTCGGGATAACTAATCGAATCTATTGGTACCTGTTCGGTATCAAATACCGCTAAGATTCCGTTAGATTTTTTAAGAGTAAAGTTGGTATGCAACTCATTGTTTTCTTCATCAAACCAAATAATCGCATATTGTCCTGGTTTAATTATTTTATTAATCGTGACGATCCATTTTTGAGGATTGAGCAAATCGTCAGAAATTGAATATCCGTTTAAATTAATCGGAGCAATACCAGCATTTTTAATCTCAATCCAGTCGGAAAAATTTCTGAATTTTGGGTCTAAAACTGAAGCCGCATTCGATGTCATAATTTCAGATATTACAATCGAGGAATTTTGCCCCGGTAAAAGGTGTAGGGTAATGACCAATACAATAAGGAGTATTCTATTTATAGTGATAACCCACCGTTTCTCAACTACATAACGTGTTTATGACATGTAATGCCATCTAAGAGCGGAATTAATTGTAAATATAAGGTAATGAAAATCATAAAACAACCCACTCAAAAGACAAATATTTGCCCAAAAGATGAAAAATAAATTCGGCTATATAATAACTACGTATTAAATAAGTGATCATTTTTGTCGAATTGATTTCTTTCTATTCCTAATAGAGCCTTTTGTTAAACATTTGGGAGCACAAGTGGAAAAATCTCAAATGGAAAGATTAGTGATGCTTTCTTTGATATCTAGAAATAAAATAGTCCCTAATTCTACTCCTTACTTGGTAAACTTCATGAGGAATAAAAACCCATAATAGTACTTTTTATTATAGGTATAATTATAAGTTTGCCAGAATAGAAACCCAGAAAACATGAGTGCTTTTGTTTTTATTTTTTCTCCGCCTTATTCAGGATCAACCCTTCTGTGGGAATTGATGTCCACATCGGATAATATTTCTTCATTCGTCACGGAGGGCCAATTTCTTCCAGAAGTTAGAAATAGGATGCGTTTTGATCCGTGGAATCCTAATTATGATCTTCCTTGGGAAACCATCAAGAATGTATGGTTACGGTATTGGGATCCCACCAAACCACTATTATTAGAGAAAAGTCCAGCTAATTTGATCAGAACTCATGATATTGTGAAATATTTTAAGCCTTTATATTCAGTAATTATGGTTAGAAATCCTTATGCCAATTGTGAGAGCTTAATGAGACACTATGGATGGGATGCAAAAGAATCGGCCATATTTACTTTGAAAAATCTCAGAAAGCAAATTGATAATGTCAATAATCTACCCCGCTGTATATCATTTACATACGAAGAGCTTGCTGAGAATACAAAAATTATATGTGAGAAAATTAAACGATTTATACCAGAAATAGGGGAGTTAAACTATCATAAAACGTTTAAACTGCAATCGATTGATGGACTTGTTGAGCGTGTTATTACAAATTTAAATGATAAAAATATTAGGAATCTTTCAAGAAAAAGTTTTCTTGAAATTAATGATGTCTTTAAAGATGATATAGGTGCATTGCACTATTGGGGTTATAAACTACTTGAGCCATCAACCGTACAAGATTTCTCATATTTGGTAGAAAAGATAAAAGTGAAGTTGGAATTATTTAAAAAATTTAATATAGGTCGAATTAATAACTTGAAATACTACTACAAGTTATTTGGATATAAAGGAATTTATTTTCTTACAAAGCGTAAGTTTATTAAAAATCAAACTTATACGAACATTAGTATCCCAGATATCAAACACCCTGTAAGTCTTAGACTTTTAACCACAGATATCGAGGTTTTTAAGCGTGTGTTTAAAAAGCATACTTACAGATGTAAAATTAATGATTACCCTCGCCTAATAATTGATGCCGGTGCTAATATTGGATTGACTTCTATTTATTTTGCAAACCATTATCCAGAGGCCAAAATTATTGCATTGGAACCTGAAGAATCGAATTTTAATCTTCTAAAAATAAATACTGCTAACTACGAAAATATAATACCAGTAAAAGTCGCTTTATGGAAAAAGAATACCTCACTTGCGCTTGTTCCTGGCTTTGGCAATTGGGGATTTCAGACACTAGAGAAAAGCAATATAAATGCAGTTGATATTTTAGAAATGGTGCGAGGTGTAACAATTGATAGTATTATCCGTAAGTATAACCTGGCGAGCATAGATCTACTAAAAATCAATATAGTGGGATCAGAGAAAGAAGTTTTTGAAGATGCCTCGCACTGGATAGATTATACCAAGACAATCATAATAGATTTACACGACTGGGTAAGGATGGGGTGCACAAATAATTTCCAAAATGCCACTAAAAATTTCGATATCAATCATCATTACGGTGATAACGTCTATTTTGCTGAAAGGAGAATTGACTCCCAATGACTATTATACTCCATCTAACTATATAAACCAGTTATTGGATAATTTACTTAGAAAGTAGAGACCCTCAATTGAAAATTGCCATACTTGCAAATAATAAAACCGATTTTATTAACCCGCTTGCACGGGGTTTGCATTCTATGCTAAGTAAATTGAATGTGGATTCCGATGTTTTATATGATGGTCATAAGTGGCTCACCAATCCGAACCATCGTACTGCTACAGGTAAAATAAATTATACTAATCTAGCAAAAAAGATTATTAAAGAAACATATTGCAAAACTGTGTTTTGTAGAAAGCTAAAAAAATATGACATTATAGTAGCTGTAATTAATATGCCCAGTTCCTTTCTTAAAACCTATATGCAAAACCTAGACATTATTAGAAAAAATTTAAACACTCCAATAGTAAACTACGACCTTCATTACTTAGGAACACGCGGACCATGGATTGATTGGATATTAAATGGTAATCCAGTCCACAATATTTTACCAGGGATAGGTTATGGATTGGAACGTTACGATTACTATTTAATGCTTTCAGTAGTAAATGAATTTCCTATGCCGAAAGCAGCTCATCCCTGTTCTGTGATTGGTGCTGACCTAAACGATGGAACGCTTTTTTCTGAACAAAATGAGAAATTTATTGCATTACTCGATTTCGAAAGAAAGAATTTTCTCCCTGAAAGAAAAATTCAGATAGAAGCCCTGGAAGAGACAAATACTGATTACTTGATTCTTGATCGCAAATATACACTGGATGAGATAAGAAGTATCTATAGAAAAACAGCGATTTGTTTTCTTGCCCATCGAGAAAGTTTTGGATTGCCTATTTGTGAATTACAGGCGTGTGGCTCTTATATTTTTTCGCCATATGAGCATTGGGCCGGTTCACACTACATCAAAGATATTTATTTGCCATGGGAGGAAAATTTGTCTTCTAATTTTATAATTTATAATAATGAAAAAGAATTACTGAAAAATGAAATTATTAGAATAAAAAGAAACTACAATCCACACAAGGTAATAGAAAATTTTCGTAATAATTATCCTCACTATTGGGAAGGTGATCTCGATAAATTAAGTGAATTTATAAAAAAGGTAAAAGCTGGAGAAATTCATAGCCAACTCCACAAAGAGCATATGGCACTAAACGATACAATTATTAGAAAGATACAGGAATAATACTATTCCTATGCATGATATAAAAGTTTTTGGTATTGGTTTTCATAAAACAGGCACTTCTTCTCTTTCAGTAGCACTGACATATCTCGGATATAAAGTCATGGGTTATTTTGGTGTAGATGACCCTGACATAAAATATAATGTATATAAACAAGCTGAATCATACGTAAATAGATATGACGCTTTTCAAGACAATCCCTGGCCAATTATTTACAAAGAAATGGATCAGAAATTCCCCGGTAACAAATTTATTTTAACTGAACGACCAACTGAACAATGGATAATTAGTACCGTTGATCATTTTAGTACCTCCTCCAGTCCATTACACAAATGGATTTATGGAATTGGCTTTCCAAAAGGCAACGAAGCGCTCTGGATTAAACGTTATGAAGATCATAATCAGGAAGTTCGGGAATATTTTAAAGATCGGCCTGATGATTTATTGATAATGGACTTTTCTCGCGGCGAGGGTTGGGAAAAGCTGTGCCCATTTCTAAATAAAAAAATACTAAAAAGTAAATTTCCTCATTTTAATAAAAAAGTTGATATAGGGAAAAAACCCAAGGATAGAACTTTACTACATCGCGCATATTATAAATTCCGGAGAAAATTTGGCGGTTTGGATGCTTAATTATTACTCTCATTAACTTGAGAAATATCGGATCATGAATTTTATAATCATTGGTTTACACTGTCTTGACATGCGCGATTTTCACAGCAAACGGCGCGCTACTCCTTTTCTAGATAAATGGCGCGAATCGACAATCTATATACCACACAGTAGAGCGCAAGGACACCACCAGGGCGATTCACTCAATGCTGAAATGACGGGAGTTTGGACTGCAAGATTTTGTGGCTCAAAATTAATAGAAAGTGGATATGAAACTGACGGCACAGGGCACCTACCTAAAACTGTGATCGAGAATCTCCAAGAACGCGGCTATGAAATACTTACCAGTATAGGAGTAACAAACAAGGATAATTTAGGTTCCTGGGCCGTTCAGGGCGGCATGAAAGGTATTTGGCTAAAAGATCAGCCAGATAGGTTAAAACAATTTAATTCGCCCTATAAAATGGGTTTAGAGGAATGGATAAATAAAATTAGAAAATCAAAAAAATTTTATGCCCACATCTTCCTTCGCCACACACACCGGCCCTGGACAAATGAAAAACTTCTTTTGAAACTGGCAGATAAAAACACATTTACAACGATTAAGCGACTGCTTAAAAATAAACTAAGTAAAAAAACCCGGAGTTGGGCAGAGCTGCCAGCTGCCGCCAGGTTACTCGCGATTATAAAACCAGATGAATTCGCAGAATTAAGAACAGCAGGACTTAACAAAGCCGACACTATTATTGCTGATATCGTAAATAAGACTAAGGATTTAAAAGATGTTACATATCTTATTTACAGCAATCATGGTGAAATTTTTGATCATTTTCGAGACAAATTGCCTCACAGGGAGGTAATGATAGATGGACATAACATGATTGAGGGTATGTCACATGGTAATTATCCATACGAGGTCCTGTATGCCAATATGCAAATGTGGCGGATCCCTGGATATAAGTCATTAGCCATGGAAGGAATTGGTAGATCCATTGATATTTGCCCTACCATTCTAGACCTTGCTAACATCCCTAGTGATAATATGGATGGGATAAGCACGCTGCAAAATTTTAGATCAGGAAGATTTCAAGATAGAGTACGATTCGCTGAAAATGTTCTGGGTGGTGGATGTATAAGCATGGTAAGGGAAGATAGATTTAAATTTGTTTCCACCGGTATAATTGATGACGCTTCACAAAATATTTATGGATTACGGGGCTTTCCTGAACACAGACTAGCAGTTTTTGATTTAAATAATGATCCTAATGAATTTGATAATTTGATTAAAACAGATCGTGGAAAAGAAATACAAAAGTGGGCAATAGAGACACATAAAACATTAAAGAATTAGAAGATTATAGATTATTCAATTAATTCATTTGCGCTTTGTGAGGGCGAGTAAGAAATTTCAGTTTTGGCAGTATCATTTGACCATGGTCGGTTTAGATTATCTGACACTCCATAATACACACCATGTTTGACACGCGTTTCAATCGCTTGAGTAAATAGATTAATTGCATCTTTATTACTTAAAAGTGTTCTTCGTGCTCTGTTGTCACATTTTAAAATTTCTTTTTCATTATTTTTTAAGGTACCTATTCTTAAAGAAACAACGTTTAAAGATCGTTCTTGCGTGAAAACATATCCAATGAGTTCTGAACAGAGTTTCAACGCACCGTATGCGCTATCTGATAATGGATAATCAGACGTAGAAATTCTGCGATTTAGCTTACTATATCCATTAGATTCATAATCGCCGGTGACATGATTAGTACTAGAGAAAATGACTTTCCTTATTCCAAACATTTTACTGATAAGAAAAATATTATAGGAACCAATTACATAGACATCGCACATTTGTTTGAATTTGTCATGTGATACAATTGCATCCTGTTGTGGAAGACCAGCCAGGTTAATAATTGTGTCCATATCTTTAGAAACTTTCTTTTTTACCTGGTCAAAATCAGTAATATCAATCTGGATATAATTTTCTATTTCTACACGATTTTTACTTATTATATCGGAAATATAGATATCATAGTTTGGTTTAAGCCCTTTATAAAGAATCTGGCCAACTTCCCCCAAGCCACCTACAATTAAGATCTTCTTTCTTTTCATTAAGTCCTCATATGATTTCTGCATTCAATGTGTATATAATAATTTAATTTATATCTTCTATAGTAAATAATTATTGTATCATTTAAATGTGAAAATAGTTATCCAATTTTTACCCCATTATAATGTTCCAAAATTATAATAATCGTTAAAAACTGACGATTAGGTATCCCCTACTTGGGAATTAATACCTCAACTTTATTTATATGCCTTTGAAAAATTAGGATTGGTTAGATTTTTTATGCTAAAAAAATCCCCCATATTTGTTGTTATGGGGGATTTAGTTAATGGGCAGTAGAAAACGAATAAATTAATCTACACACTCTCCTTCAGTATCTCCATGTCCAAGGTGGTTATTTAACGCAGAAACGGGAATTGTTTTAGTTTTACCATTGTGGCAAACTGTAGTTGTTGCTTCATCATCGTCGTCGTCGTCATCGTCATCATCGTCATCATCGTCATCATCGTCGTCACCTTCAAGATCTTCCTCAAGTAATTCGTTATATTCTTCATAAGCATCATCTATTTTGTCATCGGCGTCTTCAACTTTTTTAAGCGCATCACAATATTTTTCTTCAGCAAGTTTTTCCTCAGCATCTTCAAGTTTCTCAGTTGCCTCGGCCAGTTTTTCAAAGACCTCTTCTAAGTCGAGGCCCAGGAATTCACCACTGAAAAAAGAATTTGCATCATCTAATGCATCTTGTACTAGTACAATGGCTGCACTGACGGTTTCAAAAGTCTCTACACATTCATTTTCACCATTAACACAGGTTCCTTCGTAGTCACCGTGATTTAAATGCGCCTGAAGTGCTGAAACGGAGATCGTTAGGTTATGTCCGTTGTGACAAATGGTTACTTTTTCATTATTATCGTCGTCATCATCTCCTTCAAGATCTCCTTCCAAGATGTCATCGTATTTTTCAAGAGCATCTGCCATTTTATCATTGGCGTCTTCAACTTTATCTAGTACATCGCAATATTTCCCTTCGATAAATTTTTCTTCGGCCTCAGCGAGTTTCTCGTCCGCCTCGTCCAATTTTTCAAAAACTTCGGTCAGGTCTAGCCCTGATATATCAAGACCATATAAATCCCTCGCGTCTCCCACTGCTGATTTCGCGCCATCAATAGCCGTGCGAGCCACTCCTTCTTCTATTGCGCAGTCGTCGTCATCATCCCCTTCTAATAATTCATCGTCGTCATCATCGTCGTCATCATCATCACCTGTTTCTTCCTCTACATATAGGGCCAAATTAACATTAATTATTTCGTCTGGTAATTCTAATAATAAATCAACTTCGTCAGGTGAAAGATGATCATATCCTTCAGGTACTTCAAATTCAAGTTCGTAAGAACCGGCACATAGCCCAGTAAATTCAAAATATCCATTTTCATCAGTGATTACGCTGAGTGTTGCATCTTCAGCATCAACTAAGAAAACGTCTACTCCCTCAAATAATACTTCTTCGGGGTCAATTACTCCGTCCTGATTACTGTCCAACCAAACTATGCCATTAATATTGTTAAAACAGTCTTCAAGGATTCCGGCAATTGATGAATTTTCGGGCTCTACAACAGGATTGAGTGCTTCTTCACATTGCGTGATTAATAGTGCTAGCAGTATCAGCGGCAATATCTTTAATAGGGTCGATTTAAATCTCATGTTTACTCCAATTGGTTATTCTTAACATTTTAATGATAATTCTACAAGAACTATGCCACTTTCCAAGTAGTATAATTATATAAAAATGATCGTCGACAAAATATATTCCACTTATTAGTTAATTTGAGAAGTGAATCATATAAAACATTTATTTCTTATATGCGACAGTGTAACGAGATGTAATCCTTATTTAATGTACAATAATTTTTTTGAAATTTGTTTATTGTTAATTCGTAATTGATAAAAATAGACTCCACTCGGAATTTGTTTTCCTGCATCATCCTTTCCATTCCATAATATTTTATTGTACCCGATAGCCTCTTCTCCATTTATTAATGATCTCACCTTTGCTCCTAATAAGTTAAATATAATTAATTCAATGTTTGTTAAATCTGGCAGAAAAAATTCTATATTGGTGTGGTGACTAAAAGGATTGGGATAATTTTGAAAGAGCCGATACTTTTTAAGTTCATCAGTACTAATAGTGGCATCTATATTGCTAAAACCAGGGCTTGGTACGGTCAAATATTCAAATTCACCTGTCCCATCCGGAATTCGTCCAAATGATATATTCAGAAACTGCTCGAGGAAAGTCAATGAATCAATAAATATGGTATCATCTGCTACTATCTGACTAATTCCCAATTGTTCACCGTCGTCATTTAGCGAAAAGTTTGTGCGAAGACTTTCCGTCTCTTTAGTATCATCATGACACCACACAATTTTATATTCCCCGGGATTGATAAATGTTTGCGAATCCGGTCTAACTTCAAATCGCCATTTAAGTGGCTGTGTAAAGTCGTTTGTTAGATACAGTTTACTTAAATCAACTGTTCGATTACCTGCATTGAAAAGTTCTATCCAATCATTCTGTTCACCAAATTCATTCTTTATCAAATCGTCGTTATAAGCACATAATTCATTTATATAGATAGACTTGACTGTATCCTGTTTCCCAAAAACAGCCTCGATTGTAGTTTCTTTATTTAAAAACAATTCAATTACTGAAGATTTTAAAGTTGAATCATTATTTATTTGCCAGTGATGAAATTGGTATCCAGTATCGGGGATTGCCGTTAGAGATACAGGTATTTCTTCAAAATATTGTCCAATCCATGGGTAGGGTTTATCATTAACTCCCGGTGTGTTTTCATCAATAGTCAGTGTGTTAATTTTTATCCTGCCGTATGAGTTGTTTCGATCAATTAATATTTTTGCAGTTGAGTCAATTTTGAAATATGATTTAATGTGTGCGATCTTATAAGCTGGTCGCTCATTTATAAAGAAGCGATTTAAGGTTGTATGCTTACCTAGCAAATCCGGATCAAGAGCCCAACGATGCTGATGCTCTTCCATGTGTTGGTACAGGTTATTAAGAATCTCATGCAACAATTTTATTAATACGTCTGGTTTAAAATCAGCATTCATACGGTCCATAAACCAATTGATAAAATTATTTTTGAATTCTTGATTTTTAATAAGTCGTGCAGCTATAGGATGAACTTTTGTTTTAGTTTTTTTAGAATCTAAAACATTTTGTATTTCATTATTATAAATACTCCTTAAAGTCATATCCATATCGTATTGAATCCATTTCCATCGACCATTTGCAGTTCTCGGTCGCCAATAGTGTTCATTGGCACCAGGCCAATCAGCCTTATCAAAATAAACACAGTGACCGATGTACTCTATAAAGTTGTTAACATCCATCATGCTTTTTACAATATTATAATTTTCATCTTGGGTAATATCATTTTTTTCTAGAAAAGCAATCATTTCTTCCCAGTGTTTATTATCGCCTTCATCCACAAGGCCCTCCAGTTCATAAAGAATATCTACTCCTGGATCATCTACATTTATTCCATAATGGTTTTGGAAGTAGTAAGGATTTTTATTCGCTTCGCGTACCGCTTGTAATCCCCAATATTCGCCATTTATAAATAAAATCACGGGGTAATAATCTTGGAAATCCAGAGTGGAATTAGTATAACTAAGTTGCGAAAATGCATCATTAATCATTCCCGCATCCCACTGCCCTCCCCATGCATGAATTATGAAATGTTTGAATTCTGGTATTTTATTAGCTCTATGTTTTGAGTTTTTAAATAATGGATAGTTTAGAAAATTGTTACCATATTTATTGCGTGCAGTGACTTGTATAGATTTTTGCGGGCTTGTGGTGGAAGAATTTCCCTGAATTTTAATCTCAAACTCCTGATTAAAACCTAAATTACCACCCATTTCAAAATATTCAATATTGGCCGGCCGTAACCATCTTTGATTATAGTTGGCCGTTCCCTTAATCCCTTCAAAGTTTGCGCCTGGTACATAAATACCAATATCATCGTCAAATAAATATTTATTATCAGTTACAAGAGATATAACAGGAACCTCTTTATATTTTTCAGATACTTCCTCGCCAACAAAAAATGTTCGTGTAGCAATTTCGCTTGGCAAAATCCCTGAACCGTAAGCGCGTGCCCGAATTACCGTTGCCTTTTGCACTTCTCCTAGAGGCGGCTGCCATTCGGGTAACCAATATACTGGAAACTCATTGGTTGGAATTTCAGAAATAACATTTGGTTCGCCTATGCGATCAGAGATAGATATCGGATTGATATATTGAAGCGAGTTTCTATCAGGTTCGGATCCGTCAAGGGTGTAACGAATCTCGGTTCCCTCAGAAGTTAATAATTCCAGAAAAAAACCTGATGTGTAAAAACCACCTTCTATACTAAACTCCGGTGGTTTCAATCGTTGTAAAGTAGAATATTCTGTAGAATTATTTGGATAATTAGGAGTAGGGTTAAAATAAAATTCCCAATTATTACTATTTTCTGATGTTCTACCATATGAAACGTCGGCTATTTGATATGGGTATGATATGATATCAATTGTATTGCCCATTCGATCAAATATTGCAATGCTACCGCCATCCTTACTAAGCGCAAAGTTTGTATGAAGTGCCGTATCTTGATTATCGGCCCAAATGAGTAGATAACCACCAGGCTGAATATCAATATTTTCTTCTATAATAAATTTTGTTTTGTCATTCAAATTGTCTGTTATACTAAATCCATTCAGATTTATTATACTATTTCCGTTATTATGTAATTCAATCCAATCTGTATAATTTTTGAAATCTGGATCATTGATAACATGCGCATTAGATGTTAAGATTTCATTAATAACAAGGTTTGTTGTTTGAGATAAAACAGAAGACGCTGTTAAACAAATAAATATTAATAGCGCGTCAAATGTGTTGGTACGTTTAATTATCAAGCCGTATGTTATTTTGTATACAAATCAGTTTTATTTGTAGGGTGTATTTGTAAATGAAAACCTATCAGCTAGTTTAATTGCAGTGAAATTATTAAACAATTATGACTTTAAATCTTATGCAATAATATTGCTAAAAAATATTGACTACAATGTCTAATCTTTTGATTTTAGTTTTCGATGGTATAAGGCAATTATCCAATGATAATGCCTTTATTCAATAATTTGCGTTACCTGTTATCGTAATGTATATTTACTCAAATTCAATCATTTTGAAATGATGGAATTAGCAAAAGTCACATACAAAAAAATATCTGGAAATGATGTCATATTCATTGAAGCTCTTGAAAATCCGACCACCGATTCTATGCTGGCGATGGTAAAAAAAGTCAAGAAATTAAGAGAAAAGTACGATTGCGATCTTGTACTGCTTGATGGAAGAAAATCACGATCAATTCCGCCATTTCCTGCAATACTGCAGATGGCAAAAGAGTTTCTTTTGAAAAAGGATTTGTCTGGATTAAAAATTGCTATGATAACTGGCGAAAATATTAAGAGCAATGTTGGTTTTTTTGCGAATTTTATGACCAACCGTGGCATTTTAATAAACAGGTTTTCAGACATGGATTCAGCAGAGGATTGGCTTTTTTTATAGATCATGAGCGATATTAAACCAGTTGTAAAATATTATTCTAAGGACGAATTCATCCTTGTAAAGGAACCGCCCAGAACAACTTTGGAAGATCTGTCTTATGAAGTAGAGGAAGCTATTAAACTCATTAGACTTCATAATTGTAGAAAAGTACTAGTCGATTCGACCGAGGTAAACTCGTATCCAGGAATGTTCGAATTAACCAAATTTGCTAAGGATCTAACATCCAGGCCGGAAATGAAAAATATCAGATTTGCTGTAGTACCCAGAAAAATGTCGCTGCAAGTAAAATTCGTTGCCGGCTTAACAGCAAAGAGAGGTTTCCGGTTTAGAGTTTTTGAGAATATAGAAAATGCAAAAGACTCCCTACTAAGCTGATTCTGATAGCATGTAATATTTTGCCTACTTATCTATAGCTTACTTATACCGCGTAAAAAAGTGCTATAGAATCCCTTTTAAAACTTCGTAGGTTTTTGATACCAAATAATATGTGATGAGTTGTTATGAAAAATAATAAACTAACAAGACATGATGAACGTAAAGACCTGGTTGGTGAGCATTCTTTCGGAGATCTTGGACAATTATTATTATTTATGACATTCCTAATAGTATGGATTACCGATTCATTTTTATTTAAATACTCCACTATGTTACTAGATAAAACCCCAATTATTATTAGACTGATGATTGGATTACCCTTATTATTTATCGCATTTTACACAATAAAAAAAGGGCTTGGAGTAGTCTTTGGCGAGGAGCGTGAAAAACCCGAAATAATTGAAATAGGGGTATTCAATACTGTACGCCATCCCATATATTTAGGCTGTATACTATTCTATCTTGGATTAATTATTTTAACCTTTTCGATCGCTTCTCTAGTTGTATGGATTATTATAGTTATATTTTATTACTATATATCAAAATACGAAGAAAAACTTTTACTTAAAGCATTTGGCACGAAATATGAAAGTTATATGAAAAGAGTACCTATGTTGATTCCAAGTATATTAAGAAAATCCAATAAAGCTAAATAAACCAAATTTGCTGATATATATTATATGAACGCACTAATAAGAAGTGGACAATAATTTTAAACAAATAATGAATTGTCCTCGTAATTTGCGTCTACAAAAAAGGTCCAATACTTGGATAAAAGGCTTTATCATCATTTCATAGCAGTCCTTCAGGCTCTCTTAGTCACCTTTCTTTGGTCAACATCCTTTATTCTTATCAAATGGGGGTTAGCGGAAATTCCACCAATAATCTTTGCAGGCTTACGTTACTTTATTGCATTTCTATGTTTTATCCCTTTTATAATTAAAAAGAAATATATAGATGAGATTAGAAATCTCACCGTTTGGCAGTGGCGAAAACTATTACTATTAGGATTGATTTTTTATACACTGACACAAGGGGCACTATTTGTTGGTTTGTCATTACTTCCGGCAGTTAGTGTAACGCTTATGCTCAATTTTACACCCCTAATCGTAGCAGTACTGGGTATCGTATTCCTGAACGAAAAACCAACCCAACTAAAGTGGTTGGGATCGGTTCTTTTTATAATTGGTGTCATATTTTATTTCTTTCCAATAACACTTAGTGGAAGCCAAGGTACTGGTCTGGCGGTAATGATGGTAGGTGTATTGGCATATGCAGGGTCATCAATTCTTGGACGGGATATAAATCGAAATAAAAATATCAGCCCCATGATTGTAACATTTATCAGCATGGGTTTTGGTGCTGCTTTACTGTTAATTATTGGCTTTATCACAGCGGATATACCAACCATCAGTATGAATAATTGGGGCTTATTGATTTGGTTAGCAGTCCTAAATACCGCTTTTGCATTTACTCTATGGAACCATACTCTTCGCACAATTTCGGCAATTGAATCGAGCATAATCAATGGTACAATGTTATTTCAGATAGCCATTCTTGCCTGGATTTTTATTGATGAAAAGATAACATTCTCTGAAAGTATCGGGATGTTCATTGCAGTACTTGGTGCTGTTTTAGTTCAATTAAAATCCAAAAATGTAACATCCTAATTTGATTACGGTGTCTCCTTTTCCCATATAATTGATTACAATCATAAAAACTGTTTAAACAGTAAAACGAAATTTAATATAATTGGATATTAAGGTCCTTTATACTGTTGATATTATTGTTTTTATAATTGGTTTTTAGCGTTATACTCCAGGCGGTATTTTAGTATATTCTTTATTTAGCAGGCAATCAATAGGAGGAAATATGTTATTTCACGTCACGCACACACATACCTGGGAAACTTGTATGATTCACGACCCGGAAAAAGCAAAAAACACCGTCGGTAAGGTGTTAGCGAATGCTGACAATGCTGGTGTGAAAATTGTCGGAGCTTATGTAGATCCAGCCGCTCATACTTTCTACATGATTGTAGAAACTGATGAAGCTGAAAACATTCAAGCATTTTTAGACCCGATAATCGATCTTGGCTATGCCGACACAAGGCCAGTTTCTGATGCATTTTCAGTAGTAAAAAAAGTCGCAGGGGGTAATTAATAAACAGAATAAAGGAGCGAAAAATGAGTACCAATGTTTACTGGATTCTTGAGCTAACAATTAAAACTGGTGAATTTGAAAAATTTCAGGATTTAATGACGGAAATGGTGGCTTCTACAGAAACAAATGAACCTAATACCTTAAACTATGAATGGACGCTTAGCAATGATAATAAAACTTGTTTTATTTACGAACGATATACTGATTCCGAAGCAGTGCTGACACACTTAGGGGCCTTTGGCGAGAAATTTGCTGAACGGTTTATGGCGATTCTTGATGCAACGCGCTTTGTTGTCTACGGTAATCCGAGCGAGCAGGTAAGAGAAGCGTTGAGCGGATTCAAGCCGATATTTATGTCACCAGCCGGTGGATTTGCGCGATAGGCTCAAGCCATTTATTCCATGAAAAAGAAACATAATCCTGTGTTATTTCTAATTAGCAGGCAATCAATAGGAGGAAACAATGAATAAAACAATGAAAAGGGTAATTGCATCCGCATTATTAATGCTAATTATCATACCGGGCTTCATAAGTGCCCAGGATAGCGATGAAGGAAAGAAAAAGGTCAAGCCAACAGTCGTAATATCACAAAACATGGTTCCATTAGCTGATATGGGCCGTTATGTGGAATTAACAAATGAATATTGGGCTCCCGGTTTCGATAAACTCGTCGACGAAGGCAAACTGATCAGTTGGGGTTATATCACGCATGCTTGGGGTGATGAATGGAATGTTGTCGTACAATATGTTGCTAAAGATTTTGCGACTTTTCAAAAAGCCTGGGGTGAAGGCCTGAAATCATTTACTGAGAGTGCCCCTGAAGAGGATAATAATGAATTGATTGATATGATTCAAGCGCATAAAGATGGAATTTATACTGGCCAGCATTATTATGATGGACATTCACAAAATATGGAATAA
This sequence comes from Fidelibacterota bacterium, assembly GCA_042564205.1. Classification (GTDB taxonomy): domain Bacteria; phylum Fidelibacterota; class Marinisomatia; order Marinisomatales; family JAHJCW01; genus JBHPLN01. Next base: position 75,861 of record JBHPLN010000002.1, on the reverse strand, counting down.
AGCAGGCGTTTTTCACTAATCTATGTAGTAATAAAATAGGGTAAGTAATTCTTACCCTATTTTATTACAATTGCAATTTTATTTCCTACACCCAACCGCTAAATCCTTAAAAACTGACCATTATCTATATAAATCCGTAATCCTTATAATGTAAAATTTTTAAAATTAGTTTCAACCTTATCGAAAAATTCTCCTACTTGCTGTCCGTCCATCAAAGCATGATGAACCTGCACTGATACCGGCATTTTTACATTATCGCTGTCATTATAATATTTTCCCCAGGCAATACGTGGAACCGAGTCGACTGGGTTCAGGTGGATCGGGTGAACAAATGAAGTGAAGGATATCCATGGAATGGCCGTCATATAAATTAGTTCGTCTTGTCCCGGTTTATTGCTCAATGATGGTTCTACCTTCATCCGTTTTACCTTTACCTGGGCTGATTTATAGAATTGGGGGAAGTCATTGATATAATTGACAGTACAATAGCTGAATAATTGATTATTTGCCATAATCGTGATGGAAGGATGTACCGTTTCATGCAGAACGACCTCAGCCCCACGAATTCTGTAGCGGAATGATTCAATTTCATTCGCTGATTTAGCGAACAGATAGGCGGATGTTATCGTGAATGATATATCTCCTGCTTTACAAATTTCCACAAATTTCTCAATATCAATTGGAGCTGTAATATTAAAATGTGGATAATCAAAATTACTAAAAAGTTTAAAATGGTTCCGCCGACTCCAAGTATTAATATTTATATTTTTCATACTTATCTAGGTTCTCTTCTTTAAACGGTTATTTAATTGAATATTTGCGAATATACATTCTTTTACTTTTACAGTCAGTTTAGCTTATACATTTTAAGCACCAAATATTATATTCTAAAATATTATTAAGCTGAAAAACCATGTCTGATGCAGGTAAAAAAATTTAATCTCAATTTTTAGCAAACTTGTTAGTCAAACAACCATGGAGGAATAAATGAAAATTAACGCCATCATTACCGGCGCAACAGGCATGGTTGGAAAAGGTGTGCTTCTTGAATGCCTTGAAAGCCCGGATGTGGAATCAGTGCTGCTAATCACACGGAATCCCATTGGCATGCAACATGATAAAATTAAAGAAATAATACACTCGGATTTTAAAAATCTAACACTTCTAAAGGATGAAATCGCTAAATATGACGCGTGCTTTTTTTGTGCTGGAATAACATCGGCCGGTAAGTCTGAGGCTGAATACCGCAGGATAACCTATGATCTTACACTTGGTTTTGCAAAATCCATGGTTGAAATTAATCCGCAGGTTACATTTTGCTACGTTTCTGGCGCTGGAACTGATAGTACTGAAAAGGGGAAATCTATGTGGGCACGAGTAAAAGGGGAAACTGAGAATGCACTTTTAAAGCTACCATTTAATAAAGTTTATATGTTCAGGCCAGCCCTCATTCAACCGATGAAAGGCATTAAGTCTAGGACTGGTATCTATAATTTCACATACGTATTAATGAAACCTTTCTACCCGATTTTAAGATCCTTTCCCAAAATTTTTACAACTACTGAGCTATTTGGAAAAGCAATGCTAAATGTTATCAAGATGGGTTATGACAAATCTATTTTAGAAAATATCGATATTAATTTGATAGCCAGAAAATAATTTACAGGAATTAGGAGATAAAACTAATTTGCTCTATTTTAATCAGGAATTAAATCACTAAATATATTTTTTATTTCCATTCTTGAGAATATCCGGTCATACTGATAATCCTTGTAATCTATCCCAATGGAGAGTTTTGTTTTACCAGATTGCATGCGACTTATCTGTTCATGTGTAAACCTGAAACGAATATAATGAACTGAACTTATTTTATCCTCTTCTTCGCGACCAGATTCAAAGTTGGCATACACTTTATCGTGGTCCATCTTAATAAAAAGTGTCTGATTTTCTGTCAAACCAATAAATTTATACAGCAATTCACGAATTTCGGTTTCTTCCGTAATCTCGATAAAAAGTGTAGCACTCAGCTCATTTTGATCCGGCAGCAAAGCATTATAAATATCTAATTCATGTTGTATTTTTACATCGTCCACCATACGCTCAGCCCGCATCATTTCCTGCACTTGATATTTCATGGTTTTTCGATTTTCGAAGGTGATTAGTATATATGGACCCAGTTGAATGCGTCGTTCTGATTTATACTTTATTATACTACGTCTGTACTTATCTCTATCTTTCTCATACTCATATATATTCATTAAATCGGCAAGCGTGAGTTTTTCCATTCTCTTTAACGATTCTTTTTAATTTCTCATATAATTCTCAAGACTTTTCCGCTAATCCATAAGCTCGATGCAGGGTTTCAATGGGATGTTCAGCTTGGATTCTTTCACCACTTGCCTGATATATCTGAAGGGCTGCTAGCGTACAATCGGAACATGTAATGTCAGCATCTTTTTTGTCTAAATCTTTAACGCATTTTTCACCGACTTTTAATGATTCCTGGAAAAACTCCTTTTTCATGCCCCAACCGCCATCCATACCGCTACAACGATTTACCATTCGGATTTGAGTGTTGGGGATAAGACGAAGCAAATCACGACTTTTAAAACCCATACTTTGAGCTTTTAAGTGACAGCTTACATGGTAGTTCACTGAACCGATTTCATTTTTAAAATCTGTTCGCAGCTGCTCTTTCTTATGCAAGTACATGAGATATTCGGAAATGCCATATGTATTTTCACTGATTTTTTGTACCAGGGACGCCAACTGCGGATCTTTTCCAAAGATATATGGATATTCTTTCTTCAGCGTTAAGCTGCAAGTAGGTGGTCCGGTCACGACAATCTTATATCCATTTTCTACCCATTTGATTAATTCCCTTATGTTGGGTTCAGCTTGTTTCTTAAATCCTTTAAAATCCCCAGGTGAAAGAAAAGGGGCCCCACAACACTGTTGTTTGGGATAGGCAACGCTAACATTATTATATTTTAATATTTCAACGGCTGCTTTCCCGACTTCGGGATCATTATTATTAACAAAACAGGTCCCAAAAATCACTACTTTTTCATTCTCAACTTCTTCTGGTTTAATTGGATTATTATATTTTTTTTTAAACCATTTTTCCAGTGTTTCACCATGAAATTTCGGTAAGATTCGATCTTTATGAATTCCAATCACGTGGTGCATGAGCATTCTGAAAAATTTATTAGTATTTACAAAATTTGTAAGGGGTGCCACCATTGAGCCGACTTTACCAGAAAAATCTGTATTCGAAAGAAAGCGATCACTTGGTTTAATATGTTGATCCTGCGATCTAATGGCCTGTGCCCTGGTCATCAGCTTGGGAAAGTCCAATTGAAATTCATGTTCCTTATCCGGTGTATAGGGACATATAGGGTCACAGAGTTTGCATTGGTAGCATAAATCAATGACTTCCCATTTCTGATTGTGAGTCAAGTCAGTTACTTCGCCACGAAATTCTACTTCAATACTTGCTTCTACACCGTGTTCACCTTCCGCTAAATCCAGATATTCACGGTTTTCATCTTCTTCTTCAACCCTACCTTCTGCTACTGCTTGTACACGTTTTTTATCGCCAATTTGATCTACAGCCTCAAACAGTGTTGGAAAAGATGGACACAGTTTGAAGCATAATCGACAGCCGATACAAATATCAAAAACGCGGTCTAATTCCTGATTGAATGATGCATTGTCCCAGTATTGTTTTTCTGTGATATCATAAACGGCATTACTGGTATCGGAATGATTAATCATTTTATTACCCCATCAAGGATGAAATCAATCGAGGGGTGAAATAATCACCCCTCACTTGTATCGTTTAATCCAATGTATCTAATGTTTCTTGGAATTTTCCAGCATGCGATTTTTCTGCTCGCGCTAAGGTTTCAAACCAATCCGAAATTTCTTCAAAGCCCTCTTCGCGTGCTGTTTTTGCAAAACCTGGGTACATTTCCGTGTACTCATAAGTTTCACCCGCTACTGCCGCTGCCAAATTATCCCTAGTTTCACCAATTGGCATATCCGTTGCTGGATCTCCGGCTTCTTCCATGAATTCAAGATGACCGAAGGCGTGCCCGGTTTCACCGTCAGCTGTATTTTTAAAAACACCGGCTGCTTCGGAGTATCCCTCAATATCCGCTTGTCGAGCGAAATACAGGTAGCGTCGGTTTGCCTGGGATTCCCCAGCAAAAGCAGCTTTTAAGTTATTGTGTGTTTTGGATCCTTTTAATTCCATTCGATTTTCCTCCATATATTAATATTTATGATTTAAACACGATTTACTAGTACCAACCCAAATCGAGACTTGCATTAGTAACGTGAAATTCTTGATATAAGTTTATCAATTATAAGTGAAGAAAAACTAATAATCAATGTTGGTTACTGATTGTTGTAGACGAATCAGCTAATCTAACACACCACCTAAATAATCAGCACGCGAACCAATAATTTTCAGATCTATATCGATTTTTCCTTCATTTATCCGGATACTTACTTCTACTACTATATTTTACTGAACCACATCAGAATTCCAATGACTACAAATCCCCCGGCCGCAATTTTAGTAATTAAATCTTCGGGGACTTTAGTCTGAATCCATCCACCAAGTAAAATTGCTAGCGCCGTTAATACTAAAAATGCAATCATCGATCCAAAGAATAATCCCCAACCAGAGAAACCCTTGGATCTCATTGCTAAAATAGCAAGCTGTGTCTTATCGCCCAACTCAGCCAGAAATACTGCCCCAAACGCTAACCACATCGCTTTCATTTTTACTCCTTAAATCTCATTATCATTTATGTCAATTGCTATCTGTTTAACCAGTTATCAGTCGACCAACCTGATATACTATTAGGGATGCAACATAAGCCAGAGAAGTCATGTAAGTAATCATAATGAATGGCCATTTCCATGAGTTGGTCTCATGCCGGACAATTGCAAACGTTGCCATACACTGGGCGGCATACACATAAAACACCATCAAAGATAGCGCCACTAAAATAGAAAAAATTGGTTTTCCGGTTTTAGGATCAACATCAGTCTGCATTGATTTAGAAAGATTCACCATATTATCGCCATCATCTTGGACATTATACAGCGTTGCCAAGGTGCTGATCACAACTTCGCGTGCAGCAAAGGATGTAATTAACCCTACCCCAATTTTCCAATCGAACCCAAGGGGTTTAATCACAGGCTCAATAGCATGACCTATTTTCCCGGCATAACTGGTGTGAATGGGGTTTAAATCAAGATCTTCTGAAGTTGCCTTTGGGAAAGATGCAAGGAACCACAATACAATAGAAACGGCCAAAATTATCCGACCAGCATTAAGGAGAAATTGTCTTCCCCGAAGATAAACCTGGCGAAAAACCGACCGCATTAAAGGTTTGCGGTAGGGCGGTATTTCCATCACAAATGATGACTGACCTTTAACTTTAATAAACTTGCTTAAAATTTTGGCGATTATTAACGCTGTGACAGTTCCCAGGAAATACATCAGGATTAAAACCATTCCCTGTAGGTTAAATAAACCCATTACTTTTGTTTTAGGGATAAAAGCGCCAATCATGAGAACATAAATTGGAAGTCGGGCACTACAACTCATTAATGGAAGCACCATTATCGTTATTAAACGTTCTTTCCAACCGTCTATAGTTCGGGATGCCATGATCCCTGGGATGGCACAGGCATAACCACTCATCAATGGCAGAACCGATCGACCATGCAATCCAACCTTTGTCATAAATTTATCCAGCATAAAAGCAACTCGTGCCATATAGCCTGAATCCTCCAATATGGTCATGAAAAAAACCAAGATGAGGATTTGTGGTAAAAATATTAGAATTGCTCCTACGCCACCAATTATTCCCTCTACCAATAAATCACGCAGAATCCCAGGATTCATTGAATTCAAAATTAAATTTCCCAAATTAGCTATGCCTGAATCAATCCAATTCATAGGAATAGAAGACCATGAAAAAATTGACTGAAAGATAATTAGAAGCAGAGCGATAAAAATAATTGGCCCTACAAACCGATGGGTCAGAATCTTGTCGAGTTTTTCACTTCGTGTTTGCTCTTTTAATCCAATCACTTCAGAACTAGTAGATTGCTTCAGCAACTTATCCAACCATGTATATCTTATGGTAGCTTCAAGGGTTCTATGATTTAATCCTGCTGCGTCAATAGCCTTAATGCAAATAGTGCGTAATTCTTCAATTCTCTCTATAATCCCCGGTTCAAATTGGTGTTCACCAGCATGCGGAGGACGATATAAATCCAATGCTGATTGACGCGTGATCAGCCGTAGGGCCTGTACTCTACTCAGTCTTGGTGAGTAATTGAACTGCTGACCTAAATATTCTGATAATGGTTTCAGTAAGTCATGAACCTCTAAATGTGATTCAAATAGAAATCGACTTTTTTGCGGTGTTGGATTTGTGATTGCACGATGAATTGAATCAGTTAATTCAGCTATTCCCCAACCTTCCAACGCTGATATCGGTATGACTGTCGACAACCCAAATTTTTCTTTTAATAAATCTCTATCTGGTATTAAAGATTTATCATTAACACGGTCCATCATATTTAGAGCTAAAATGATGGGAATCCCCAAGTCTAACAATTGGGATGTAAGGTATAAATTGCGACTTAAATTGGTAGCATCAACAATTGAAATAATAGCGGAAGGCTTATTGATTCCATGAATCCAATCCATAACCTGCTCAGCGACTACTCTTTCATCCAGTGATTCCGGTGTTATGCTATAAGTACCCGGGAGATCTAGAACCTGAATGTTTCGCTCTGAATCACCTTTTAGAATGCCAGTTTTACGCTCTACTGTTATTCCGGGATAATTAGAAACTTTCTGGCTTAGTCCGGTGAGATGATTGAATACAGCGGTTTTGCCACAGTTAGGATTCCCAATAATGGCTACATATTTTTCAACAACAATTGGCCTGGTACCGTCATTCATAATTTTTCGACCTTAATATTTTCTGCGTCACTCATTCGTATCGAAACATGATAATTTCTAATTTTTAACTCTACCAATCCTTTCCAGGGAGCATATTTTACAATTCTTATTTTTACTCCAGGTACAAATCCCATTTCCACTAATCTGCTCTGTAATTCCATTTCCCCCGTGAAACCAACTATTGCAGCTACATCGCCTGGTGCCAGATCAGCTATAGTGTTCATTTATTGACAATCCTTGCATAATCCAAATAATTGATGTGTATGGTGCGTCAGTTTGAAATTATTTATTTCAGCAATATTCTTTTGTAGGATCTCAATTTCATCCCCATGAAATTCAATGATTTTTTGGCATTCAGTGCATATTAGATAATCATAATGCATTTTACTTTCACGATACTCGAATCTTGCCTTTCCATCTCCAATTTTCAACTTACTTAACAAATTATTATTCACTAATAATTCAATTGTGCTATAAACCGATGCTTTTGATACAATCGACCCTTTAGTTCGAAGTGAAACGTAAATTTCTTCTACATCACGGTAAGATTGCGTCGATTGTAATTCATCCCAAATTGCTTGACGTTGTTTTGTATAGCGGAAACCTTGATTTTTCAGAATTTCTTTTAGCTCAAGCATTTATATTTTTTACATTATTGTAAATAAGTCTCAATAAAATTAGACATCATTAATATTATAAATCAATCTTATTATCCAGTATAATTAAAATATCCTATATGCTAACAATGACACAGGGTTGCAAATAGGAATACTGTACAACCAAGGTATTTATAATAATTATATCAGGTATATCAGTAATAAACGATTAATATTAAAATCGAATTAAAAGCAATCAACCTGAGAACTAAAGAAATATTTACACTCCCGCATTGACTATAAAATTTTTAACTAAAAATTATTAGCCCAATAAACCTATTTTTTTACGGTCACTTTTTTTGTTCTTCTACCCATATCTTGTCCTATTAGATAAAGACAAGGCACCAATACCAGTGTAAGCGGTGTAGCAAAAATAAGTCCCCAGCCCAACGCCAATGCCATTGGAGCCATGAATAAAGCTGTTCCCCCAATACCGTATGCCAGAGGGAGAAGGGCAGCCACTGTGGTAACTGTTGTCATAACTATCGGTCGTAAACGGTCAGCAGTACCTTCAGAAATAATATCAATTATATTTACTTTAGGTTTGGCTTTCTTTATATCGTTAATATGGTTAACAAGTACTAGTGAATCATTCACCACTACTCCCGACAATCCAATTATTCCCATAATACCCATGAAACTAAAGGGTTCACCGTGAAAACCAAAGGCTATGATAACGCCGGTAATTCCAAATGGTATAGCCGCCATTACTAAAAATGGTTGTGCCAAAGAATTAAACAAAAGCACTAGTAAAAAGAATATCCCCAATAAAGCAATAACGAGCGTTCGGAACAGGCCGGTCATAGATTCTTGCGTTTCAAAAACTTCACCTCCCAGGCTTAGCTGAATCCCTGGCCAGTCCTTATTCATATCATATTTATCAAGAACAGCATTTGTAGCATCCAAAGGTGTAATCAGATCTTGCACCACATCGGCTTCTATTGTTACGGTACGTTCCCCATTAAAGTGCCTGATGTCCGGTTGTCCAGGACCCGGTATTAGCGAGGCAACGTCTTTCAAAGGGATCATTCTACCTTGCCGATTAGGAATTAATACTTGGTCAATATAATCAAGATCTTTTCGTGCTATTTCATCGACAATTAAACGAAAAGCTACATCTTCGTCACCATAGCGTACATTCGTAACAATCTCCCCATCAAACGCAAGGCGCACATTGCGAGCAATGTCTGCAACGGTAAGTCCCAATCGTCCCAGTTTATTATAGTTAATATTAATTGCTAATTGATCTTTACCACCGATGTCATTTCGACTAATATCTTTTACTCCATCAATTGTACCTAAAAATGTTGCCACGGAATCTGCCAGGGCTTTACGTAAATCATCGTCTGAACCTACAATTTGCAGGCTAATCGGTTTTCCGACTGGTGGTCCACCGGTTGAGATTGAAAAAGAGATATCCTCAATCCCTTGTATTGCCTCGGATTTAATTCGTACTTCTTCGACTATTTCCTCTGCGCTGCGATCGCGTTTATTAAATGGAGAAAGTAGAACAGATAAAGCTGCATAATTTTCACTTTCTGCGCCAATCATAATATTCATGCCAACCCATGTGTTATACGAATCCAGTTCATCTTCCGGTAATTCAGCGATAATTTTTTCTAACTCCATCATCTTTTCACTTGATGTCAGTAATGGCGATCCTACAGGAAGTTCAATAACAGCATAAAATTCGCGTGCCATTCCAGATGGGAATAGTACCATTTTCATAAAGTTACCGGCATACCATAGGGAACCAATCAAGAACACAATAAAAACAGGAACCAAAACATATCTTAGCCTTAAAAATCGCTTTACTATATTTTGATATTTTCCACTGAGAACTTTAAACCATGTTCGACCCGTTGAACCAACTGGGCGGCGCTTCATTCCTGTAACTAAATGAGCCGGTAAAGCAACAACTGATTCGATTAGTGATACAAATAATGCTATACTAATAGCTAGTGGAATTGGTATGATATACTTACCGAACACACCTGGCATAAAGAACATTGGGGCAAACACCAGGAATGTTGTGAGAATGGTTGTTATAACGGGTTTGAACACTTCATAGGTACCATTTACTGCAGCGTCGATTGGTTCATCACCCATTTCTCTTCTTTTGGATATATTTTCGGCAATAATTATAGCATCATCAACGATAATGCCGATAACCAATATCATACCTGACAACGTTATTGTGTCCAGATAACCGCCAAATCGTGGTATCAAAAAGACCGTTCCCAAAAATGCTACTGGAATCCCCATTGCAACCCAAAATGCGGTCCGAAAATTTAAAAATATAGGTAGTAGAATAATCACCAGAATCAAACCTATCACACCGTTTTTTAGTACGACGTCAAAACTATTGCGAATATATCTGGAAGTATCATTTGAATAAATCAAATCAATTCCTCCCAGCATTTGTTCTTGTTCAACTCCTACTAAAGCCTTTATAGCATCACAGGTTCGAATAACATCGGCACCTTCTTTCATATAAACCCTAAATGTAATTGCCGATAGCCCATTCACGCGGGTGAGGAGTCGCTGTTCTTCGAATTCATCCTTTATAACTGCTAAATCTTTAATTTTTATGGTTGGACCATCAAAAGTTGACCGTACAATGACATCACCTACTTCAGTAGGTTCCTTAAATTGGGCCAATGTTACTAGATCTGTTTCGCTAGTATAGGATTCAAATGAGCCCGTAGTTCCTCGTATGTTTCGACTTTGAATAGCTGCAATTATTTCGTGCATGGGAATTTGATATTCTTCTACGGCATCAGGATCCACCTCTATTGTTATCTCACGTGCACGATAACCAACACGCTCAAGTCGCGATACACCATTGATCTTCTTCAATTTTTTTTCAAATAGACGGGCCTGCTCACGCATTACGCCATAGGGCAGTTCACCCGTCAATCCGACTTCAATAATTGAATTAGCTGACTGATGGGTTAATTCGGAGATTAGGGGCGCATCAGTAACTTCTTTGGGAAATTCTGTGACTCTCCCTACTGCTTCTCTTACATTATTTTTAATCTTATCGGGATCCTTGGCATCTATATCCAGGAAAACATTTACAATTGATACATTTTCCATAGATAATGAATTGACTCGTTCAATTCCGGTCACCGTTTGGATTTCTTTTTCAATCTTATTTGTAACATTTAATTCTACATCTTCCGGTGATGCCCCTGGGTAATAAGTCTGGATATTCACGATACCAAAATCAACCGCTGGATATACATCGCGTGGTATATCGATTAGAGCACCCAATCCAAGCAATATGATCATTATCGTAATTATGTATGCTAACATGTGACGTTCTGCAAAGAATCGAATAAAAGATTTCATACTGGTGCTCCTTTAGATTGAATTATAACCGTACTTGTTGGGAAGAATTTGGTCCATTTATTCATTTATTTTAAAAATAGCATATATAGCGTGGTAAAGTATGCTTGCCCTTTGCTATTTAGGTACTGAATAACAGTCACTAGTTCATTGCCACATATGTTATATTGTTAGAGTTTATTGTCTATCCTCAATTAATTCTCAACCATTACTCCAGAACTATCCTGAATGAAGTAGAAATGCCTGAGCCCAGGAATTCGTCTGACAAGTTTTCCGATATCGTGCTGAATCATATATAAGCATGGTAGTAACAGCAAAGTCAATGGAGTTGCAAAAAGGATACCATAGCCAAGTGCTAAAGCCATAACAGCAATAAAAGGATCATCCCCGCCAAAACCGTAAGCAGTTGGCATCAAGCCCACTATTGTTGTAACAGACGTAAGGATAATCGGACGAAGACGGCTTGAGGTGCCTTCGGCGACAATGCGTATAAATTTCTTATCCGGGTCCTCTTTTCTATGTGCGTTAATAAAGTTAACCAGGATAAGAGAATCGTTCACGACCACCCCCATCATGCCAATGACGCCCAACATAGCCATAAATCCTAAGGGTTCGCCGTGTAAAGCAAATGCACCGACAACGCCCACCATACCAAAAGGAATTGCAAACATGACGAGTGCTGGTTGTGTTATAGAATTAAAAAGCAGAATTAAAACAATGTATATCCCAAGTCCTGCTAAGCCAAAAGCAATTGCCAAACTCATCATTGATTCTTGTGTTTCTTCCGCCTCGCCGCCCATCACAAATCGCATTCCAGGCCAATCTCTGGTAATATTATAATTGTCAATAACAGCATTGGTTGCTTCCAGCGGTGTTAGATCACTATTTTTTGCTAGATCAGCAGAAATTGAGATGGCTCGTTCTGCGTCATAATGGAAAAAACTTGAGGGACCGGGCCCAGTTATAAATTCCGCAACTTCCTTTAAGGGAATTAGACGCCCCTGCAAATTAGGAATTTTTAATTCGCCCAAATATTCTGGTCTTTTTCTAATGTCTTCTTCAAGGAGTACACGGAAGTGTACATCCTCATCTCCGTATCGCACACGCGAAACAACATAACCGTCATAAGCCAGCCTAACCGCTTGGGCAACATCAGCCACAGTGAGTCCAAATTGGGATAGCCGTGGATAATCAATTTTAATTTCTACCTGATCTTTACCCAATTTATCATCGCGATTTATATCTGTAACGCCTTCCATTGAGTTGAGAAATGCAACTACAGAATCTGCCAATGCTTTTCGCATTTGATCATCATTTCCGACAACTCGAAGTGCTATGGGTCTCCCAACTGGTGGGCCAGAGTCCGTTAAAAAATTAATTGCATCAATATCGCTTAATGCGTCAGTTTTTACTCTTAAAGCTTCCACAATTTCATCTGCATTTCTATTGCGTTTTGAAAAAGGAGATAACGTTACAGCCATAAACGCCCAATTTTCACTCTCACCTGGGGTAAACCATTGTCCTCCGCCAAGACTTCCTATAATTGTCCAATAGGAATCCAACTCACCTTCAGGAAGATTATTTATTAACGTTTCAATCTCAGAAACTTTATCTGAGGTCGCATCCAGTGACGACCCCGTTGGTAACTCAACCGTAACAAAAAATGCTTCAGCAGTATTACTGGGGAAAAGTACAAATTGCATATAATTTGCTGCATACAAGAAAGCACCTATTAATGAAATCATAAAAATCGGGACAACTATATATCGGAGCTTTAATACATAAACAATAAAGCGTTGGAATCTATTTTTTACTACATCAAACCATTGCCGACTGGTTTTGTAATTTTTTCTAGATCTTCCAGCGGTAATATGCGCAGGCATTATAATAAATACTTCAGCTAGAGAAATCAGTAACGCCAGAATAACAATAACCGGGATTGGAAACATAAATTTACCCATCATTCCAGACATGAAAAAGAAAGGACTAAAGGCTATGATTGTTGTTACAATAGTTGCGAATACAGGACGGAGAACTCCATAAGCACCATTGACAGCTGCATCGACAGGTGAATCACCTTCTTCTTGCCGCTTAGCTATGCTCTCGGCAACAACTATCCCATCATCAACAATCAATCCAATTACAAGGATTAAACCCATTAAAGAAACGATATCAATATGAACACCGAAAAATGGTGATAGAAAGAAAACACCCATGAGTGAAAGCGGAATCCCCATTGCAACCCAGAATGCAGTGCGCAGATTCAGGAATAAAAAGAGAACTACAATAACCAGACCCAAGCCCATTAAACCATTATTAGTAAGCACACCAATCCGTGCTTTAACGTATCGTGATTCATCTGATGAATACATAAGTTCTACCTCTTCCGGTAGAAATTGTTTTTCTGAATCAACAAATTTTTTGATTTCATCAATTAGGCGTATAATATCAGCCGATTCTTTCTTATATATTGTGAAAGCTATTACTGGCTTTCCATTCATGCGGAACCGTGTTTTTTCAGGTTCAAAATCATCACTGATATAGGCAAGATCATTAATGGCAATTTGATGCCCTTCAAATGTTGAACGTACTATAACATCACCTACCTCCAGCGGCTCTTCAAATTGTGCAAGTGCGACAATTGTTTTATCACTTGTATAGGATTCAAAAGATCCTCCTGTTGCTCGAACATTTCGTAATTGTATTGCCGAAACAATTTCTCTCATTGGAACTTGGTATTCTTCGATTGCCTCCCCCGATACTTCAACTTTGATTTCTCGAGCCAGGTAGCCAGTTTTATTCACTCTCGAAATGCCTTTGATTTGTTTTAGTTGCTTCTCAAATATTCTGGCTAATTGGCGCATTTCAGAATAGGGTAAATCTCCGCTCATACCAATCCACAAAATCTCAAAATTTTCAGATTTCACCTCATTGATATATGGTGCATCGGTAACCTCCAGGGGGAAATCGCTAACTCTACTAATACCGTCCCTGATATCACGCTTAACTTCATTTTTATCTTTGGCGTCAGGATCAATTTCTATGTTGATCACTGATATGTTTTCCATGGAATATGAAGTTAGCTTATCAACTCCATCGATAACCTTTATCTCATCTTCGATTTTGTTGGTAACATTCAATTCGACATCTTTAGGAGAGGCACCTGGATAGCGTGTTGTAATAATCACCGTGTCTAGGTCCACACTTGGGTACATATCCCGTTTTATTTTCATCAACGAGAATATTCCTAATAGAATGATCATAAAGGTGATTAGGTTTGCCAATAAATGGCGTTCCGCGAAAAAACGAATGAATGATTTCATTTAAATTATCTCCCTATTGGATCAGTTTGCCGAATATCAGTCCTCTGGTAATACAGATGAAAAATAATCTCAGAAGATGAAGTTAAAGTAGTTGATCCATTAATGATTTGTACACAATAATTAATTTATGATAAGTCACAGCATTAATCGCATATGTGAGTTTCGAATTTTCCTCACTGTCTTGGCTTTGAATCACAAAGGTCATCTCACCGCGACCTTGGTTGTATAACTTCAACTCCTCTTCTGTTCTCTTCTTTGCGGATTCAATTTGTTCCTCATTGAGTCTCAGAACCTCTTCCATTTGTTCAATCTGAACGTAAATATTGATAAGCGTGGAAGTTAGAGTTAAGCTCAAATCCAATAATTCTTTCTCAAGCCTCTGCGTTTGCAGTTCACTTTGGGTCATCTGAGATTTGGCTGTACGGTTGCCTAATGGAAAACTAAATTGAAATCCTAAATAAGCATCCCTTTCTTTCAGTTTCATGGATTCACCAAAATCTTCGGCGAGATTTTTTGAATTTAGCTGTGCAATAAAAGAGAGATCCGGTTTTGAAATTTCTTCATATCCCTTTTGAGCATATTTTAGTTGGTCCAAGCGAACTTGGAGGCTTCTAATCGGTCGTGAATTGCCATTTAGATAGGTACTGGCTTCTTCAAACGTCATAATATCCTCAAAACTGTTAATATCAAATTCAGGACTCATTTCAAAAATGTCGCTATTCATTGACAACACTGCTAATTCAGATTGTAAGGCACTCCACCGAGATTCGAGTAGAATTTGGTTTTGTTTTGCAATACGAAGTGCATCTTCTGCACGCAGAACGTCAACTTCATCAATGAGGTTCGCCTCTTTCTTTTCCTTGGTTCTGGCGAGTTCACTTTCATTTAGCTTCAGTCTATCTTGCATAATCTGTTTCTGCTCAGTCAATAAAACCCAATCTAAGAACTTTGCAGCAACTTCGGCCAAAAAACCCTCCTGGTTTTCTATAACATGAACCTCTGAAAAATCGATGTCATATTGCTTTAAATCATATTGAAGTCGATCTAAAAATCCACCTCTATTTTTCAACAATGGATGTGTATAGGTAACTGCAAGTGCATTTTGATAATATTTCGATGGTCCTGTTTCAAAAACCATATCTGGTATTGCGGGATTACCAGTCAAATCACCAAGCGGAAGAACTATGTTCTGAAGTCCGATTTGATCTGTGCGATCCGAGGACCAAGAAAATGATAGTCGTCCCCCCGTTTTCCAAAAAGCTCTTTGTGCAACTGCACCAAAATTTAATTGATCTATCCTATCAGGTGTAAAAGATCCTGGTGGAAGTGGATTTAGACGCGAATAATAGGGCCCTGATGAAATTAACCAATCCTTTGCCCCTAAATAACCCATCTGTATTTCCTTGTCAATCTGAACCGTGAGTTCCTCTTTTTCAAATACAGGATGAGCTAATCTTAGCTGATTCATGAATTCATCAAGTGTAATTGTCTGTGCATTCAGCCCTGGTATAGTGCTATACAGGGTAGTTAACATCAAAAAGATTAGTCTAGTATGTTTCATCATATTACTCTCCCTAATTGTTGCTTAAAAATCCATAACTATCATAACTAATGATATACAGAGTTTAAAATTATTTACTTCGCTTTTTCTTACTAACATTTATCATCTGATCATGCAATATTATTGGTATTCCTTTATCCGTGCATTTAATGTCAAGTGGTCGCATTATAATAAACCACTATAAAATTTTCTTACTGTTCAAGTACATAAGAACGATTTCTCCTTATATCTTGTACCCCATACTAAGGTAATAAACATTCTTGTATGTTTTATCTTTATTCGGCATTAAGCGGTCTCCTCGCGCTATAATCAATTCTATTGGACCAAAAGCAGTAGAATATTTTAATCCCAATCCCATTCCACTAATTGTTCGACGTTCTATAGGATAAAAATCCCCATTGTAATTTGGTGAAAAATTGTAAATGGCACTAACAGAAAGATTATTGCTAATTCGATATTGGTAGTCTGTTCGAAATAATGACGTGCGATAATACCCCAATTCAGCTGGTTCCAATCCAACAAATAATTGCGGTCCGCTTATATAGTGCCACTTGTATACTGGTAAGCTAGAATCTCCGTAACCATATTGTGCGAGGAACCGTAAGGTATATTTATCACTAAAAGTCTTATAGTAATCCAATGAAACAGATATGCGGGTATAATCAAGGTCAGACCTCAATTGAGTAAAGCTTTGTTCATAATGCGTTTGAAATTTGAAGCCGTCCTTTGGATTAAGAACATTATCTAATTTATCAATATTCGAATAAATTCTGAAGGTATGCAACTCATCTTTCCAGGTTGGAAAAAACGAACTGTCCCGGAGCGCAATGCTAGGATTAATATCCATAAATTCTGTATTAAATTCTATTTTTGTATCCCAATTTTTGCCTGCTGCGAATCCCACACCAAGTGCCGCTGATGTTGAGCGATCATGGTAGGCAGCTATTTTATTTCCCATTTGATCAAATATATTTATAGGTAAATCTCGATAAGTACTGCGTAAATACGGATATAAAGAAAATTTATTTGCATTGGAGGGATAGTATAAAATTCCCGACAATTTTGTTAATCCTGCTAATTGCAGGGTACCTTCAAAACGAAGTCCTTTTAGTAATGCATTTGTTTTCACAACTTTAAGTGATCCAACAAATTTATTGGTTTCATCATAATGCAATCCCACAGATAAATTGTTTTGTGGGCTTTCATCTACGACTACAGTTAAATGAATTTTTCCATTATCCAAAGGAGTAATCTCATAGTTAATGGTCTCAAAATATCCCAAACTATATAATTCGCCTATTCTATTTTCAAGTAATTCTGGGGAAAATTTCTGCCCAGGACTCAATCCTAATTTTTGATAAAGGAAACTGAATGAATAAAGTTCATTTCCGCGGATGCTTATTCGATGAATTTTTGGTTTTTCTTTTTCCTTCACACGCAGATTGAGTTTAATGCGCGATTCATTGATTGGCTGAATATCATAATCAATTAATTCAAATAGTCCTGTATGACGAGCATTTCGTATGCGTGCCTTTAAAGTGTCAATTTCAAAGTAGTCTCCAGGTTTAATATTGATTATTTCATAGACGGATTGGAATGGTAAAGTTGTATTGCCACTGATATTAATACCATGAATCTTGATTGGATAATCAAGTGATCTATAGTAACTGTCCTCTGTGTCGGGGAAATGGCGTTCTTTTAACTTTATTAAATCTAATTTCGCTGTTTGTGCAGCTAGATCTCCTTGATATAAAATACCATCCCTTTTCTTCCCAAAAAAATCTACTGGGGAAAAATCATCAAGCATTGGTTCAATGAAAATATCCACTTCTTGAAGATTTTTTTCTTTCTTGATAGTAGCAGGAATTGTCACTGTTTGCTCAAGAATTGCTAAAATTGATTGAAGTTCGTTTCTATTTTTAAGCTTTCTCCCAACATTAACAGCAATAACAATATCCGCACCCATATCCTTTACCACGTCAACCGGTAAGTTATTTAACAATCCGCCATCAATTAATAGCGAATCCCCCCAAGCTACTGGATTGAAAACGGTCGGTATAGACATTGTCGAGCGCATTGCTTTTGCCAGCGATCCTTGCTTTAGAACGACTTCGTTACCGGTCAATAGATCTACTGCAGTACACCGATATGGTGTAGGAAGAAGATCAAAATCAAACATCTTTTCATATGAAAAAGTCAATGCCGATAAAAGAAGTGATATTTTCTGCCCTTTAATTAACCCGCTTGGTGGTAGGATTTTATTTTTAGCGATGGTGAAAACCGCTTGATACTTACCATCATCTTTCTTTGCGAAATATGGTTGAACCTTTCTAGTTGGGGCGTCTGAGAAAACTTCATTCCATTTTGTAGTCCTGGCTAAATGCTCTATCTCTTTACCGTCATAGCCAATGGCATAAAGTGCGCCAACAATTCCCCCCATACTAGTTCCAGCTATATAATCAATTGGAATATCTAATGAATCAATCATTTTCAATGTCCCAATGTGGGCGAATCCATATGCTCCGCCACCAGAAAGAACTAATCCAATTTTTGGTTTTGTACCAAGATCAATTGATTGACTTGATAAAACGGAAACCAACGTGAATATTGTTACCAATCTTTGCATAATCTTACGTTGCACGATACAGTCCGTAATATGTCTTATTACGGACTGTATCGACCAATATTTATTGTTTAATTAAATTAGATTAAAGAATCTTTAAAACGACCAATTTATTATTGGTAAAAATGGAAATGCTCCACCCTGTTCAATAATATTCACTAACCCAATTTGAACTCCATGTAGATTTCTCGCATAATTGATTAATCCAAGCTGGAGACCCGTTGCGTTATTAGCATAATTATATAGACCGGCCTGCAATCCTTCAAAATTGCCTTTAGTAATATTAAAAGTATTATCCTGCCAGCCGGTAAAATTAGCATCATTAATGCCTATGAATCCGCCCTGAAATCCAATTGATGAACCAGCAGTTGTATGATTTACAAATCCGACATCGACGCCAGACACCGTTGTGTTTTTTCCATAAATGATATTCCAGCGGAATCCGGCGATCTCCGTTTCTTCCGGGTGTATCTGCGCCGGAGCAAACAGTGCAATCTGAACTGGTTTAGTTTGAGCATAACACACAAAATTTAAGCTCAATAAGATTGTCAAGGATACGAGTGCATATTTATGTTTGTTAATGAGCATTATATCTCTCCTATTATTTCATTTAGTTAAATATTCCTATAAACCAACTACTAACATTGTCTTTACATAGCCTGTTCGTTCTAAATCAAGAGATTGTACCTGATTAACTCCGTCAAAAAATTCGAAGTTGCGATAAAATGCAAATCCCCCTTCAACATTCAAATGAATCCATTTTGAAAAATGAACATTAACAGTTGGTGATAATGTACCTTCAGAATATTTTAATAAGGGATTATCAACTCCGAATTTTTTTGGATCACCATGATAGCGATTACCATCGATCTTAAGTGTTAGACCTAGGTCAATTTTTGGATTAAACTTATACAATAAAGTCAAATCTGAAGGTAAAATTCCACTAACATTCATTTTTGGATTAATTTTCCAATCTGTGTAAACAAATGGCATTGGATATGGTTCACCGAAGTCAGGCATATATGCAAGACCAAAGCCTAGGTCAAGTTTTTCGTTGATTCGTTTTATAAAACCGAATACTGCCCCAAAAGTAAAATCATCAATTGTCAAATCTCCTTCAAAATCTGAAGCCAATCCTGGTGTTGTGATTGCTACCATCTTCCACTTATGCGAAAGTGAATCAATCATAAATGCTGTATAACTAATGGAGTGTATTTTTTCGATATCATTATCGTCATCTGGCAAATTATGATAATTAAATTCAGTTCGCTTATAATTGAACTGATTCATCACTATGACTTTCCCTTCCGCAAAACCAAATGGGAGCGCTGCTCCAAGGCTTAATGATGTAGCTTGAATTTCTAAGTCTGGTGCCCCTGTAATTGGTTCTACAAGTTTGGCATATGGAAAGGTTTCATAACCAACAGATAATCCGAAAATCTGTTGTGCATTAACGCTATTTAATTGAACGGAAAGTATACAAAAAGCAATTAATAGTACACTGCGTATGATGCGTTTTGTCATGTTTTTCATACCTTGATTTCCTTCTTTAATCGTTATCGCAGTTTAGTGAATTCCTTTTAAACTGTGAATTGAATATTGTGACTGCTTGTGTTTATACATCCTGAAGTATAATTCGCTCATTTTTTCGTGAGAGATTCTTTGTCCCACTGCTGATGATTACAATAATAGCAGTGACGGTCAAAATCGCCGCAAAGCCCAGGTAGGGGCCGAATAAATTATTAGGATCCCTAAAGAGTTCGAACCATGCTTGTGATGAATGAAACACGAAGACCAGCAGCAGACTGCCCTTTGTATTGTTGTACATCCATGTGAATAAAATTGCATAGGGAATCACAATAAAAATTGTGTACGCAAGCAGGGCAGGAATGACACCAATAGCTTGCCCAAATTCGTAGGTTGGAGACATTCCCTCAAGCATAAACAGCGGCAGATGCCATAATCCCCAAACGATCCCGACGATGATACTGGCAATTAGGGCGCTGTACCGCGCTTGCAGCCGCGGCAAGAGAAATCCGCGCCAGCCAAGTTCCTCGCCTAGTCCGGCATCAAGAAAGAATTTCATGATGAATAAAGGAATAAACATATATAGCGGTTTAGTGAGATTAAGGCTCGGCGTTGAGCCACTGAATATAGCTGCCAGAACCAATCCCCCTAAATACAAAAGAGCAAAGGCTAACAAGGCAAAAACCCACCAGCCAATGTTAACGCGCCAGATGAACAACCTGCGGAACATTTTCCGCAGACCAGCTTTCCCACTTACGACTGCGGTTAGAATAATCCCAGCCAAGCTTGCGCTGTAAGCAGCAATAAGTAAAAACATGGAATCTGACGGAACCAGGCCAGCAACCATGGGAGCAATCATACTTCCCCCAATGGTCATGGCAAGGATAAACATAGAAATCGCTGGAAATTTCTTTACAAAATTAGACATTGCCCTCCCCTTTTGATAATAATGCCTAGCTGGTGATCTTAGGCCATACCCGGTAAAACTTGATATGGATATTACAATATCAATTAACTGGTAAATTTATCCCTACTACCATTCTTTAAATTAGTCTTCCTTTTAGAAGAAATCAAATTGTGGATAAATCTAAAGATAGACTCCATTGACTATAAAATTTCGAGTATTGCATTTCATTTTTCAAGCGCTGCATAATTCTGCCAAAATAGGACTGCTTCGGCCCACTCTTCTGATGAATATTGAGCAGCTGTTCCCCCTTCCATATTTAATTGATTCCGTATCATCGTAGTAGGTTGCATCGGTAATTTAGTTACTCCTTCAGGAATGGCGTGAAAAGCAATTAATTCCCAATCCGCACCCGTAGAATGTTCATCATTCTCGGCTAACACGCTGTGGCTATATAGAATTAATTCCACCTTACTTGCGTACAGTAGCTTACCTTTATGGGCACGTATTTGAATAACCGCCTCTTCATTACCGCGGCGTGAAATATACTTAGCGGTTAGCGGTGTATCTGTTTTGATACGAACCAATGGACATACAAATTGTTGTGCAATCTTTTCCCCGGCTGAAACAATAATTACACCGTCTCTATAGCCAGAAATAAAATGACCATTATTTAATTGATTTTCTGCATGTTGTGCAATCTCGTCAAATGAATATATTGGCGAATATGATTTCCCCGATCCTTCAACTTGCCGACAAACGAAATTATTGACAGAAACAGTTTGATTTTTCATGAAATCTCCAAATGTAATTGGGATTCTACAAATAGTTAATGCGACCAATCAATAATTGGGAGAAAGGGGTGTGCACTATCCAATAAAAAATATGTGTGATAGATTCATTAACCACTATTGATGTTTAAATCTATCTCCAATCGTATAAGCAGTGCCGAGTCTTTCACCAATACTGTAATACCCTCCCTTTCCAGGTGCATATACAAATGGATCCACAAGTTCAATCGATGGTTTACCGTCGCTATTAAGACAACTTTCATCAATTTTGATGTCTTTTATTGCGCCAACAAATTGAGTGTGCAAACCCAATTCAAATTTGTGTACAACCTGACATTCCAGTATTAAAGGAAACTCTTTAATATAGGGTGCATTAACAATTTCACTTTTAATTGCTGTTAACTTTGTATCGAATAATTTGTCCAAATTTCTACCGGAAACACTTCCAAAATAGTCTGTTTCTTTTACATATTTCTTAGACGGAACATTTACAGTAAATGCTTTCTTTTCCACCATATTGTTATAAGTATAGGTGGCTTTCCTCAAGGATACAGCCAGACAGGGTGGATCAGAACAACATATCCCCGACCAAGAGGCCGTCATAACATTTGGTTTCCCTTTCTTATCATAAGTCCCAATGACAAAAACGGGAGTAGGGTAAATAAGTGGTTTTCCTCCAAGTGATACTTTCATTTTTTCTCCATAACAATTCAACTGTTCTTTTAAGAATAAAATTTACACAGCATTAAGATTTATTGGACAGACATTGGTAATTAGAATAATTTCTATAAATAAAATTATCTTAAATTTTTGTGTTGTAATAACTTAAGTGAGGAAAACAATGATTCAACTTGTTACCGTTACTCATTTTATAAAAAAGATAATCCAAAAATCATACAATTATATCCACCACCTGCGATTTCGGCAATATTATAAAAATAAAATAAATAATATAACTAAAGCACTGGGTAAGGTGCATAAATATGATGTGCATCAACATGTCAGTTTATGGACAACGTTAGTTAAGCGCGTCAATCCTCAATGGTATCATGTTTATTCATCAGTTTCGAATATTAAAGATATTAACTATGTGCCAGAAGATTTATACTACGTATTGATTGAGCCCTGTTTGAACCGAGAAGAATTGGGTTTGGCAATCAGAGATAAGAATCTTTCTGATAAATATTTTTCCAATCTTTCATTTCCTATAACTATTCTTAGAAATATGGACGGCCAGTATTACGATAAAGATTATCGATGGCTAGCCAAAGATGAGATCGATACCTTCTTAAAAAAGGCATTAATTGACTATACTAAAATTATTGCCAAGCCATCACTTCAAAGTGGTGGCGGACGTGAGATCCACGCATTTGATTTAAAGAGGGATTCAGTTAATATGACAATCCTGGAAAAAATATTTGATCAAGACTTCATTGTGCAAGAATATATATATCAATCAGAGTATTTCAGCCAATTCAATGAGAGTTCGCTTAATTGCATTAGGATAAATTCTTATCGCACTTTAAAAAATAATTCAATATATACCGATGAAATTCTTCTGAAAGTGGGTGTAAGAGGTGCCATATTTGACAACACACACGCAGGTGGTACGTATATAAACATAGGTACTGACGGCACTCTTGGTGATTTTGCAGTGAATGGGCTCGGACAAAAAACCTTTTCGCCCCCGGGGACCGATACACTATATAAAGATTTTCCAAAAGTTCCGCATATTGATGAGCTTATACGTGTATCAGAAGAAATTGCCAGACAGCATTATTATCATCGCTGTTTAGGGGTGGACATATGTGTTGATCATAATGAACAAGTGCGCGTAATTGAGATCAACAACCGATCAATTGGAATTGGCAGTCAGATGTTAAATGGATCATTATTCAAGGAACACACACCTGAGGTGATTAAATACACCAAGGATAAGATTAATTCATTGAACTATCCTATTCGTCTTTAGAGAACTTTAATCGGTAAAACTTTTAATTATCCTTTTATTCTCTTGGTTTTTATTTTAAAGTTCTGCTAATCCAATTACATTCTATGAAACAATTATCCGAAATTAAAACAACAGCAACAGGGGTTTCTATGAAACAGTTAACTAAATTACTATTATTCCCGCTATTATTGACCTTCGCCTGGTCGCAGGTCTATGAACAGACCAAACCTATGAGCCAAGGTTCTCATCCTGGTTTGGGCATAACATTACAAGATGTTTCTGATAAACAGGTCGAGAAATCCTGGAAAAGTTACCTTGACAAATACGGAAAAGTGAAAAAATCAAAGGGAGAGTGGGTCTCAAAAGGTGTTTCAATACCGGCTATTGCAAGCACTGGCACCTTTGACCTGTACGCAACTTTTTCCGAAAGTAATAAGAATGTAAAGTTTGTACTGTGGGTCAATCTTGGCGGCGAGTATTTATCAGCAGCATCAAGTAATACCGATGCGTACACAAATACTCAAAAATTCCTGGACGATTTCAGCTTTAAGGTTTTCAAAGACAAGGTGAAAGCAGAACTAAAAAAAGAAAATGGCAAGTTAAAAAAGATTAAATCAGAATTTGAAAAGCTGCAGGGTGCACACGATGATTATGTGAAAGATATTAAAAAAGCTGAAAAGAAAATTCAGAAGGCAAATAAGGAAATTGAGGAAAACCGTGTAAAACAGGAAAAAGTGCAAAAAGAGTTAGCCAACCAACAAAAAATAGTAGATGAGGTTCAGGCCAGACTCAGTGCTCTTGCTAAGAAGTAATTCTAATTATTGTTTAAAGATTAGTATAATAAATCATTGATTGTTCTTTTTGTAATTTTATGTGAGAACGATTGATGATAAATACATTTATTTTGTGATAATAACATATCATGATACTGGTAAAATCTTTTCTTTTAAAATTTAAATGGGGGTACCGTAGATGGTTTGTACATCATCCTCAGTCGCGAAAAATCCGCAAAATTTATGGTCTATCCAATGCGGATATTTTACCAAAAAATGAAAAGTATTTTCTGTCAATCGTGGCAATTTTTAAAGGTGAGGATTCCTATTTACTGGAATGGATTGAATTTCATCGATTGATGGGAGTTGAGCATTTCTTCCTCTATGATAATGGAGAAGAATTAAGTAGTGCTGAATTGCTTGAACCCTATAAGCAAAGTGGTATTGTAACACACATCCCATTTCCCCATAGAAAGGGCCTTAAGGACAAAGACAATAAAATCGATACCCTTACTATTCAGCAGTTAGCTTACGGGGATTGCTTATTACGATTCAGGACCCATCTGCAATATCTGATACAATTAGATATTGATGAATTCATATTTCCAGCATCTAAAAAGGTAGATAATATTGTTTCGCTTCTTAAAAACCTTAAGGAAAAAAATACCAAAGGGATAGAAATTAATTGGACCCTTTTCGGTAATAATGGTCACAAATCTAAACCACCGGGATTAGTGCTTGCAAATTATACAAGAACAGCAAATGATTTAGCAGCTATAAAACTGGTCAACGTGAAAAGCATTGGTAACGTTAATTATATATCAAAAAAATATCAATTTTCAAACGTGCATCGATTTATTTATCGATTTTCAGTTAAGGATATAATTAATAGAATACTCACGGGTAATCCGAATGTTATTCGTGGTGACGCCGCCAGCCAATTATTTCAAATAAATCATTACAAAATTAAATCTCGTGAAGAATTTCTAAACAAAAAAAATATATACAGCGATGGTTGGTTGGATGATCGTGATTATCGGGGATTATTTGATAATTTTAATAATCAACTAAATCAAGCAGATAATTTTAATATTTTGCGATTTGTGCCAGATTTAAAATCTCGATTAGTAAAATTACAGGATACCTCTAGCAAACCGTATTTGCCTCAGTTGGACGTATAGGATTATCACTCAGTGTTAGCATCATTTTCATTATTATTGTTTTCGGTTTCCTCATTATAACTGGCTTCATTTAAAATTGTTTGTAATAGGGTAAGTGCTTCTTCAGCTAGTGCAGCTGCCCCATCAGCTAATTCTTTCGTAGTGTCATAATTTTCGCTTTCATATGCTTCATTTGCAGCAGCTAATTTTTCTATAGCGTACGCAAGGGCAATCCATACATCATATAAATCAGTATCATCCGGAGTAGACTCAATTAACGCATATATTTCTACAATAATATTATAAGCCTCAATCATGCTACCATATGCTTCTTCTTTCGTAGTCTCATCACTTTCATTATCGTCTTCATCATTTTCGCCATTATCATCGTTATCACCGTCCTCCTCTGCTACATTATCCTCTCCATTGTCTTCTTCATCCTGGTCGACTGCAAAACCAAAATCTACATCTGTAACTATTGTAAACTTATCCTCAATTGTAACAGCTGCTAGATTAAGATTGCTGTCTTTCTGAAAATCATTGCCTTGCAGGGTTATAGTTGACTTGTACTCTATTTTTAAATTCTCAGAATCATATTGCACATAATAATCATTAAAGCACAACTCCTTAAATTGATAAAATCCGTTTGTATCAGATACAGTAGTATCTATGACAACACTATCTGCATTCAATAGATACATAATTATCCCTGCAAGTCCCGTCTCGTTCTCACCCTGCAAACCATTCAAATCATCATCCAGCCAAATAAAATCACCAATTTTTGCAGAGCAATCATCGGTAATATCGTTCGAGTTGGCATCAGTAATATCGCTTGGCGGTGCCAAACCATTTTCACAACTAATTAGAAAAAATGATATCAGTACAAATACAATACCATGAAATGTCAAATATTTCATCCAGCTCTCTTGGCTACTAATAGATACATTTGATTAAACAGTTACAAATACAGTGCCAATTGTAAAAATTTTAAATTTTAACGTATAAATATTATATATATTGTGCATTATTGAATTTATAGAGGAGAAATACTGCTATTTGCAGAAGTTGTTATAAACAGTCAGCAATATCTCTTAAACTAAATAATAGATTGTGTTTGAAATCAACCAGTAAGTACTTATATGATGCAGAATCATCCAGCATAAATAGTAGTGAATGAAATATTAGGAATATTTAGATCTAGATGATTAGCGTGGGAGCCAGTACTTAAAATCTAATTCAATGTGCCGACTCCCACAACTCTTTAGGAGTGAACAGTTAAAATTTTTAAATAACCTACAAATTCTTTCGCCGGAACCTTTAGTTTGTATTTCGACCGTTCAGTCGAATATTACATATTATTTCCCTTACCTCAAACATTTTTATTCAATCTCTCCCTTTTAGCGCCATTGATCTCCATAAATAATATATTGTCGGAATTACTAATAAGGTAAGCACAGTAGAAGAAACCATCCCACCTACCATGGGGGCAGCAATACGTTTCATAACCTGAGAACCGGTCCCGTGTCCCCAGAGAATTGGGAGCAAACCCACTATTGTGGTTGTAACAGTCATTAATTTAGGCCTTACGCGGTCGACAGCTCCTTCCATTATGGCGCCATACAAGTCTTCTTCTGTATTCATATTCCCAATATTATTTCGCTGCTTATAAGATTGGTCAAGATAAATAAGCATGACCACACCAGTTTCTGCTGCAACTCCCGCCAGAGCAATGAAACCCACACCAACAGCAACGCTCATATTATAACCCAAGAAATACATGAACCATATTCCCCCAACTAGAGCAAATGGTAATGATAACATTACTATTAAACTTTCAGTCAAATTCTTAAAATTGAAATACAATAGTAAGAATATGATCAGTAGTGTTATTGGTATAACTACTCGTAATCGTTTATTTGCCCGTTCCATATATTCAAATTGACCACTCCATACAATGGAATAGCCTGGTGGGACCCTTAGCTCTTCACTTAATGCAATTTTTGCATTTTTGACATAAGTACCAACATCTATGCCAGTGATATCAACATAAACCCACCCAGTTCTGCGGGCGTTTTCACTTTTAATTACAGGTGCCCCCTTACGCACTACAATATCAGCGACATGAGTAATTGGTATCTGTGCACCACTTGGAGTTGGTATAATAACTCGTTTAAGCTTTGTGATGCTGTCACGTAGTTCACGGCTGTAGCGAACATTTATGGGATAACGCTCCAAACCTTCAACGGTATACGACACGTTCATTCCACCCACGGCGGATTGAATAATATCTTGGATATCCCCTACAGTTAATCCATACCGGGCGGCTTCTTCTCTATTGATTTCAAAATCCAGAAAGTTGCCACCGGTGACTTTGTCAGCATAGGCGCTCAGAGTACCTGGTATTTTTTGTACTATTGCTTGAACATTGGCACCGAGTGCATTTAATGTATCAAGGTCGTCTCCCATGAGTTTTATGCCCACAGGAGTCTTGATACCGGTACTTAGCATATCAATCCGTGTTTTAATCGGCATGGTCCAGGCATTTGTTAGGCCTGGGAATTGAATTGAAGCGTTTAGATCGGTTGTTAATTCTTCCAATGTGGTTTTTCTATGTTCAGGCCACAGAACATTCAACGATGATCTTACCCAATCCCATAAATCCCAACCTGAGAACCAACGTTTTTCAAATATCCTTTTTGGCCATTCGCCTGGTTGTTTTAGGGTGATGGTAGTTTCTATCATACTAAGTGGCGCCGGATCTGTTGCTGTTTCCGCCCGCCCTACTTTTCCAAAAACCATTTCTACTTCAGGAAATGATTTGATGATCTTATCCGTCTGCTGAAGTAATTCCTTTGCTTTAGTTATCGATATCCCAGGATCGGTCGTCGGCATGTATAGCAAATCTCCTTCGTTAAGAGGCGGCATAAACTCCGAACCAATCCTTTTTAAAGGAAAAACTGTTACAAGTAGTATCAGTATAGCAGACATAATTGTTGTTTTTCTGAATCGTAGAACTAGCTTTATTATCGGACGATAGATTCGTATTAAAAACCTACTAATAGGATTCTTATCCTCAGAGCGTATTGTTCCTCTAATAAAATATCCCATCAACACTGGCACAATTGTTATCGCCATGATTGCAGATGCACCCATAGCGTACGTTTTAGTAAATGCTAATGGCTTAAATAACCGCCCTTCTTGGGCCTGTAAGGCAAATACCGGTAAAAAAGAAACAGTTATAATTAGCAGTGAATAGAATAGTGCCGGGCCAACTTCTTTTGATGCATTTAGAATTAGCTGCCATCTATCAATTTTACCATCATCTTTTTCTATGTGTTTGTGTGCATTTTCTATCATTACTATCACCGCATCAACCATCGCTCCTATTGCAATTGCAATACCACTAAGCGACATAATATTTGCATTTATACCTTGATAGCGCATTATTAGAAATGCAATCAATATCCCAATCGGTAGAGTAAAAATGGCGACGAAAGAGCTTCGGAAGTGCATTAGGAATATAATAAGTACCAATGCTACAACTATACTTTCTTCTGTCAATTTCTCCTTTAAGTTATCAATAGCCCTTTCTATTAATTGGGATCTGTCATAAGCTGAATTGATGGTCACGCCTTCAGGCAATCCTACTTTTAACTCATTTAATTTCTCTTTGACATTATCGATTACCGCTAACGCATTTTCACCATATCGCATAACAATGATTCCACCTACAACTTCACCAATACCATCTCTTTCAACAAGTCCTCTTCTCAATTCTGGACCCAAGTGTATATGCGCTACGCTTTTTAGTAAAATTGGTACACCATTATTATCAGCTCCAATCGGAATGTTGTTAAGGTCTTCGATTGAATTGATATAGCCCTTCCCCCTAACCATGAACTCAGTTTCAGCCATCTCAATTAGTCTACCACCAACGTCATTGTTACTTCGCTTAATTGCTATTTTGACTTTGTTTAATGGAATGTTATAGGCTAGTAGTTTGTTGGGATCTACATCCACCTGATACTGTTTTACATACCCACCGATGCTGGCAACTTCCGAAACTCCCGGTACGCTCATTAACTCATACCTTAGATAGAAATCCTGAATTGCTCTTAACTCCTGCAAATCATGGATATCGCTCTCAACTGTGTATTCATAAACCCAGCCTACACCAGTTGCATCCGGGCCGAGCTGTGGTGTAACACCTTCTGGCAGTCTTCCCGAAACAAAGTTCAGATATTCTAAAACTCTGCTTCGCGCCCAATAAATATCGGTTCCATCTTCAAATATTACATATACGAATGAGATGCCAAAAAACGAATAGCCTCGCACTACTTTTGCATATGGCACAGATAACATCGCAGTTGTTAGTGGATATGTAATTTGATCTTCAACCACTTGTGGTGCTTGGCCCATATAGTCAGTCTGTATTATGACTTGAACGTCGCTTAAGTCGGGAATAGCATCTAAAGGAGTTGTTGAGATCGCAACAACGCCACCAAGGATTACTGCAATAGTAGCTAATATTACAATGAAGCGATTATTTACTGACCATTCGATAATTTTTTCAATCATTTATATTACCTCCACAAAACTGAACCAATTTTTTATTTCTCTTTTAATGACATTCCGCATACAGGACAATTACCAGGCTCATCTGCCACGACATATGAGTGGATTGACATGGGGCATGTGTAATAAATCTTTTCTGGATCGCAAACTTCTTTTTTTTCAATTAGGATCATTCCGCAATCAGGGCAGGAACCTTCCTTTTTCATCTTCACATAATTGTGCGATTCCATTGGGCACGTATAGTAGATAAGCGAGTCATTCTCAACTTTCGCAAATGAAATGTCGTAATCAATCTCTATATTCGTAAGTACACTAGGATCATGCTGATCTAGCATCGGATCCATTGATCCCATTTGCGCTTCTTGTGTTTCCACATGTTCCGAATGGTTATCATGATCGTGTTCTTTACTCATGTCATTCATTGCTGGCCCATCTATATTTTTAGCTTCAATTTTTTCCATTGAATCCTCATCGGATACCTCAGAATGATTTAATTGATCACCTTTTCGAATTGATAACATCTTGGCAAGACTTTCCTGTAACTTGCTCTCAGAATCGAGTAGAAATTGTGCTGAAGTAACAATTTCTTCACCAGCACTGAGACCTTCAATGATCTGATAGAAATCATCCCCACTTTCCACTCCAATTACCACATCGCGCGGAGCAAATCGTCCTTCTCCTAAAGCCACAAAAACCAAATTTCTCTCACCTGAGAACATTACCGCTTCAGATGGCACGCTAATTGCGTTTAATACCGGTGACGATTGTATGACTACATTTG
Source organism: Fidelibacterota bacterium (assembly GCA_042564205.1). Taxonomy (GTDB): domain Bacteria; phylum Fidelibacterota; class Marinisomatia; order Marinisomatales; family JAHJCW01; genus JBHPLN01. Next base: position 44,888 of record JBHPLN010000002.1, on the reverse strand, counting down.
TATACATACCTGGCTTTAAGTCATTATTTGGATTATCAAACGCTAATCGAACTTTTACAGTCCTTGTTTTCTCTTCCAAATATGGATAGACATATTGAACCTCACCTTCATATTGTTTACCGGGTGCGTAAGACAGGGTCATTTTTGCACTCTGGCCTGTATTTACCCATGGTAACTCATATTCAAAAAGATCAGCATAAACCCAGACTTCAGACAGATCCGCAATTGTATATAACTCCATTCCAGGTTTGACTTCCATACCATCCAATGCGTGTTTGTTCTCTACTATGCCGCTAAACGGAGACCGAATCGCAAGTGTTTTTCGTACTTCTTGATTTTGCTCAAGTGCTTCGATTTGATCTAAAGAAATATCAAAATACTCCAGGCGCTTTTTTGTAGAGGCCAGTAAACTTTTTAGATTTGAAACAGCAGTCGTTCTGTTTTCCCGTTTTGCTTGGACAAGTTTTAGATATGAATCAAGATATTCTTCCTGGTTACTAACAAGATTGGGACTGTAAATTTCAACTAAAATATCGCCCTCGTTGACTTTTTGCCCAGTTGTGTTGACATGCGTTTTTTCTATCCAGCCGGTAAACTTTATATGTACGTGACTCACTCTTGTCTCATCATAGTCGATTCGTCCAATTGTCCTGATTTCTTGATAAAGATCACGATGCATAGCAGTAGCCGTACGAACTCCAATATTCTGCTCAGTCACTGGATTAATCTTTACCGTTGAGCCAAAAGCCTCCTCTCCTTCATAAACAGGTATTAAGTCCATACCCATTTGTGATTTCCCGGGTTTTGGAGAAATGTAAGTGGGATCCATGGGTGCCCTGTAATAAAGGATTTTCTTTTCACCCGTTGAAGTTGCCGCTTGAGTCGAGCTAGCGGAGCCTTGATCAGGAGCACCATTTAATGGCGTTAAATTCATTCCACAGATGGGGCAGTTACCAGGCCCTTCCTGAATGACATTAGGATGCATACCACACGTATACAAGTCTGTTACACCTTCTGTGGTGTTCCTATTATTTTCCTGCGCTTGATCAGAAGAGCATCCATATACTATAAATGCTCCCGCCAATAGGATTATTATAAATAGTAATTTAATAGTTGTTTTAATTTTCATGTTCAACGCTCCATTCCCTCTATTAAGCCAATAGTTTTTAATAATTTTGCTGAGGCAACTCTGTGGTTCAAAATTGCTGCTTCATGTTCCAATCGAACTTTTACTATCATTCTTTCACTATCCAGTAAATCCAAAAAACTAATGTTCCCAGTTTCGTAGGCTGAAAAAGCTGATGCTAATAATTGTTCTGATTCTTGAACTAAGTTATCACGATAAATAAAGTATGTTTCTTCTGCTTCATAATATTCCTTAATAGCCGAAATAATTTCCCCTTCAATTTGATTCCAACTATTTTCATGTGAAGCCTCTTTTGCTTTGATATTTAGCGTAGAAGACTGTACCCGGGCTTTATTTCTTTTAAACCAGACTGGGAGATTCAATCCCAATTTTACCCCAAATGCATCTTTCCCTGAAGAAGGAGCACCGGGCAATTCTGTTTCATCAACAATAGAGTAAGTCAAACCCGCAACAAGGTCAGGGTAGTTTTTTCTGACAGTTAGTTCTTTATGAATTGATGCCAAATCAACATTATTCTTTGAAATCAGGTACGAGGGAGCTGTTTTATGGGCGATGTCTAACCAAATTTTGGTAGAGTTCGCTGGAATATCAATATCCCAGTCATCGGTGATCAAATCTTCTTTAAATGTTCCGTTAAAAAGCGTCTGAAGTTCATTGATTGTTCTCTCCAAGGAAGCTTCCATGGAATTGATCTGGCTTTCAATTAATGATTGCTCAATCTGTAACTTTAGAATTGGGTGCTGGGTTTTGCCTTTACCAGTTGAATATTGGCTTAGCGCTACCCTCCGAAATGATTCTAATTCAGCCTTATAATTTTCGAGAATTGTTATTGAATTTTTGAGTTTGATGTAGTGCGCCCAAGATGAACGAAGCTGGAAAGAAACTTTTACTTTTTTATTCTGCAGGGCTAGAAACGCATTATCAGCCATCAATCCTGCAGCACTCCTCTGGCGCTTCAATTTTCCCCACAACGGAATTTTTTGCCCCACCATAAATTGGTTTTCAATCGGACCATTCCTAGTTTCGATGGGGTCAACGAAAATTGTCCCTTCGATCATAGGATCAGGCAAGACTCCGGTTGCATGGATTATTTCAACAGCCGCCCGATAGGCATTATCAGCAGCAATAATTTCCGAATTATACTCAAGTACATAATCAAGAGCAGTAGAAATACTACTAATATTCATACTACTTAATTTATTTGTTTCAACGCTGTCGGCATCAACCGCTGTACTTTCAACTGAATAGACACTAGTCTTAGCCAAAAGAGCGGTAATGAATAAATATTTTAAAACTTTTTTATTTAATGAAATTGTCAATTTAGTGCTCCCTATTATCCAATTTTGATACTTAACGCAATACACCAATTAGTGTATGTGCGAAATGAATGGAATATCCACTTTACGGGTACACGACTACCCGCAGGATAATATAGGAGACTCTAAATTAAAAGAGGTGCGTTGAAGCCCGGTGGGGCTTCAGAATGAGGGATTATATTTTCTGAGATATTTGGTACTAATTCTAGATCATAAGATGAGTTATCACCTACGTTGGCGCTAAACTCAGCAACAATTTTTACTTGTATATCGATTTTATTGATTGGTGCGGTTGTAACTGGTGTAAAGACTTGATCGCAGTCTTGTTCAGACATACAGCACGTCATGTCATTAGCATCCATCTCGCAGTTGTCCATATTAATTTCACACATCGGCATTGCACAATCTGAATGCAGAATAATGGGGGCTGCTAATAACCCCGAAAACAGCGCCAGAATAAGTACAATTAGTATTTTTGATCTTCCAAACATGGCGCGGAATATAAATACAGGAAAGTTGTATTAACAGTCATTTTCTTCTTTTTAGATTAAAATTGTCCTGCTATAGTATTAATTATTAATGTTTTGTGTAATTACCATTTTGGGGTCGAAATACTTTCCCCATAATAGCAATCAAATATTTATACAATTCCCACCCGCTTTTGTTTCAATAATTTTGAGGAATAAATCACATTATACGAAAATTGAATTTTGACAACCAAATGTCATTTAAGAAATCTAACCTCTATAATTAACATGCAATTCTTACTACTATGTTAGACGAAAATTCTATTAATTTCACCGAATTATTTTATCCATCAAACCACTTCAAATTAATAATTGCTAATGAATTTCAAACCTATAACCGCGATTACTTACAGGGGAAAAATCAATGATAAGAATCTTATTTTTAACCTTAATAATTGGTATTGGACTCATGACCTGCACTCAACCAGATAATAATCCATTTTATGCTGAATGGGATACGCCCTATCAAGTACCTCCATTTGACCAAATTGAGGATTTCCATTTCATGCCTGCTTTATTAAAAGGTATTGATTTAGAGAAAGTCGAAATTGATGTCATCGTTAATAATCCTGATATGCCGACCTATGGAAATACCATAGAAGCATTGGAAAAAACCGGACAATTTCTGACCAAAGTAGAAAATGTTTTCTACAATTTATCAGGTTCAATCGCCAACGATGAATTAGATCAAATAGCCCGCGATTACGAACCACTTAGCACAATTCATCGTGATAATATTATTTTAAATGTCACCTTATTTGACAAAATCAAAACGATTTATAATGCGATCGATAAAAGCGCCTTATCTGTCGAACAAAACACCCTATTAGAAAAAACCTACAAAGATTTTGTCCGCAATGGAGCAAATCTTGATGAATCCCAAAAGGATACGTTGCGTAAAATAAATGAAGAATTATCATTACTGACACTAGAATTTGGTCAGAATGTGCGTAAAGAGAATAATACCTGGACGCTAGTCCTTGAAAGCGAAGATGATCTCGTTGGACTTTCAGAATCTATAAAAGCTGCTGCAGCTGATCTTGCCGAAGAGAAAGGTCACGACGGCAAATGGGTAATTACGCTGGATAAACCCAGTTGGATACCGTTTTTACAATACTCAGAAAGACGCGATCTGCGCGAAATTGTTTTAACGGCCTACATGAACCGCGGGAACAACAATGATGAAACTGACAATAAAGAACGAATTAAAAAAATTGTCCATCTACGTATTAAACGCGCGAATATTTTGGGGTACGACTCTCACTCGGAATATGTCCTAGAACGGAATATGGCCAAAAATCCCAACAATGTTTATTCGTTACTCAAACAACTATGGGAGCCAGCACTCAATCGTGCAAAAGCGGAAGCCAATGAATACCAGGAAATGATATATCAGGATGGACATGATTATAAACTGCAACCCTGGGATTGGTGGTATTACGCTGAAAAAATGCGCCAGGAAAAATTCGCACTGGACGATAATCTATTACGCCCCTATTTTGAAGTAAATAATGTTGTCAATGGCGTATTCTCTGTAACAAACAAATTATACGGACTCATTATAAAAGAACGGACAGATATTCCCATATACCATGAAGATGTGAAAACCTATGAAGTACAAGAAGCCGATGGTACCCATATCGGAATTTTTTATACAGATTATCATCCTCGTAAGGGCAAGGATGTGGGTGCCTGGTCCAGTACATTCCGAAGTCAATCTAATCGGGAAGGAAACTGGATATCACCGGTTGTTGTAAACGTCGGCAACTTCACCAAACCTACAGATTCACAGCCTGCTCTTTTATCCATGGATGAGGTTGAAACGCTATTTCATGAATTCGGTCATGCCTTACACAGCTTACTTAGGTTTAGAACCTATACTAATCAGTTGATGCCGCGTGACTTTGTTGAACTTCCCAGTCAGATCATGGAAAACTGGGCGGTTGAGCCAGTAGTTCTTAAAGAATATGCGCTTCATTATGAAACTGGAGAGCCGATTCCTGACGAACTCATCGAAAAGTTACAAAATGCTCGATTACATAATCTTGGATTTGAAACCGTCGAATATTTAGCCGCTTGTTTGCTTGACATGGACTGGCATACGCTGACCGAAGTTGATAAAATAGATCCCCTCGAATTTGAAGATCGATCATTAAATGCAATTGGATTAATTCCGGAAATTGAGAGTCGCTATCGCAGTACCTATTTCAACCATGTATTTTCATGGGGTTATTCATCGGGCTATTACAGTTATATCTGGGCGGAAGTATTAGATGCCGATGCTTTCAATGCTTTCAAACAAACTGATCTATTTAATCAGGATCTAGCCAATAAATTCCGTAAATATGTTCTCGGTTTAAGTGGTACCGATGATATAATGAAATTGTACCGGCAGTTCCGAGGTCAAGATCCTGAAATTCAACCGTTGCTGGACCGTCGCGGATTGAATTAGAAATTATTGATTGAGTTCAATAAACAAGCCCCGCATTTATGCGGGGCTTGTTTAAATCACAAAATGCTACTTATCGGTTCGCGGAAACATCTCCCACAACACATTAATTATTTTCCAATCGCCCTGCCATTTAACAATATGCAGATAATCAATCCAATCTGCAGCTATTATTTTTACACTAGCAGTATTACCGTAAATATCCAAAATTGAGACTTCGCTGATGCGTTTATCAATGGGGGTTGCTTCCCTTTTTCCGGTGCCATCGATTAAATCAGTTGCACTCATTTTATGTAAAATATCCTGCCCTTCTTTATTATACACCATTCTTTTGGCCAATTCAGGGTGTAAAGCCTTTGTCATGCGATCAGCGTTAGCTTCATAATATCCGTCAATATAATTTAATGCCGTGGCTTTTATTGCCAATGAATCAGAAACTGATTGTGACCAGCTAAATGTAAATCCAATGATAATAATTAGGAGTATTTTTATTGTTGAGTTCTTCATAGGGATCCTTGATTAATAATTAATTGATCATTTGCAGATCATAGTTCTTCCAATCGTAAACTTTCATTAATTGGTTATATGATATTGACCTAATAGAAATTATAAAGTTGTCAATTAATTGAAGATGAGTCAAATCTAAGAACCAATATTTGAATATATATTGGTAATTTATTTCTAAGATTTTTATCCAATTCTTACAAAAACATTAGAGAATTTCATGACTCTCATATCCAAACAACTAAAATTATTTGACCGTTTTTTGACAATCTGGATCTTTTTGGCAATGCTGGCAGGGATTGCAATCGGCTACCTTTGGCCAGGGATCGCTGACTTTTGGGACGGATTATCAGTAGATACTACCAACATCCCTCTAGCCATTGGACTAATCCTGATGATGTACCCACCACTGGCTAAAGTAAAATATGAAAAATTGGCTAGCGTATTTCGTCAATGGAATATTCTAGGTTTATCCCTCATTCAAAACTGGATTATTGGTCCAGTTCTAATGTTTTTTATAGCAATTGTTTTTCTCAGAGGGTATCCTGACTACATGGTTGGATTGATTATTATTGGCCTGGCACGCTGTATCGCAATGGTAATTGTTTGGAACGCCCTGGCAAAAGGTGATTCGGAATATGCTGCTGGATTGGTAGCATTTAATTCGATATTCCAAATTTTATTTTTTTCGATCTACGCTTACTTATTTATAACCATCCTGCCAACATATTTTGGTATAGAAGGTACAATCGTAAAAGTGACAATCGGGCAAATAGCCAAAAGTGTATTAATATATTTAGGAATTCCTTTTTTCGGTGGCATGTCTACCCGATTTATTCTGATAAAATTAAAAGATGAGGATTGGTACAAACGCCGCTTTCTGCCAATAATCAGTCCAATTACACCCTTAGCATTATTATTTACAATTTTTGTGATGTTTTCTTTAAAGGGTGAAATCATTGTTCAATTACCACTGGATGTAGTCAGAATTGCATTTCCGCTACTGATATATTTTATATTTATGTTTTTCATATCATTTTATATGAGTAAAAAATTGGGTGCTTCATATGAAAAGTCGGCAACGTTATCATTTACAGCTGCTAGTAATAATTTTGAATTAGCAATTGCCGTATCAGTAGCGGTGTTTGGTGTGCATTCCGGGCAGGCGTTTGCGGCGGTGATCGGACCCCTAGTTGAAGTACCGGTTATGATCAGTCTCGTTAATGTTGCATTATTTTTTAAACGGAAATATTTCAATTAAAAAGGGGCCGCTATATAGCAGCCCCTTTCAATAATCAGTTTTAATTATCCGATTAGAACATTACTCTTAAACCAACTTGAACACGCCATCTTGAAAATTCACCGGGATCATCAACATATGTTTCTGATGGTCCTGTGAAATCCAGAATTGGCTCACCATCATTAGTCCAACCAGCTAAAGCTAATGGTGACGTTGCGGCTGGATTGGCAATCTTACGAACACCCCAATTGGAATTTAATAAGTTCGCTAGATTGAGAATATCCAGGCTTAGCTGTACCGTCCGCGGAGCTCCTCCCAGATCAATCGTATAGTCTTGAAGCACTCTCAAGTCTATGTTACTATACCAGGGATTGATGGCTCCTGAGCGGTCAGCAATTTCACCACGATGTTCACTCAAATAGTCATCCTGTTTAATGAATGCATCCAGTGCTGCCCAATCACCAGGATCGGCTAATACGATATCATTGCGATCCTTAGGAATGTAGATCAGGTCATTACCGCCCACACCATCACCGTTTACATCACCGGAATAGATAAACGAGTAGCGATTGCCACCGCTGTAGATATAGCGGTTACCCTGCGCAACTTCCATAAACATGCCAACGCTGGTTGCCATTTTATCATTCCATGAGTGACGATAAAGCGCCGATCCGATAATCCGATGGGGATTACCGAATTCAGACCAACTAATATTAGGCTTGTTGGGATCACCTTGCACCGGTTGACTAGTCCATAGCACACTGGCAATCTCGGTTGATTTTAGATTGTTTTTCGCCTGCATATATGTGTATGCTAAGCTGGTAGTCAATCCAAAGTCATGTTGCTTCCGCAACTGAGCTGTCAGTGTCAAGTTATAGCCTTCATCGGTATTATCAATTACATAGGTACCAGCACCTTCACCCGGGTAGAGTTCAAAGAGTTCATTATTTCCAGCGCCACCGAAATATGGTCGGCCGTCTTGTAGTGTTCTCTCTGGCTTATCTAAATCAGCATTGCGCATATAGATCGCATTAAGATCTTTTCCATATACCATTTCAAAGGTCCCTAGTATATCCCAAGGCAGCCAGTGATCAACGGCAAAATTGGTGGTCCAAACCTGGGGCCATTTGAAATCGTCAACTATTCCATTCAAATCAAAGGATTGCTGCAATACTGATTTACCAGGAGTATCTCTTCCTTCACCACTATCAGTCTCATTAGCGCCCTCAGATATCCCTTCACCGGGATACAGATTAGGATTGGTACCAGGATTTGATATCACATTCCCAATCCAAACAAAAGGTAATCTACCGGTAAAGATACCAGTACCACCTCTAACCTGCATTGAGCGATCGCCATGTATATCCCAGTTGAATCCAATACGTGGTGAAAACAGTAGTTGACGATCAGGTAATTTGGCCTGATCAACCGTTTCTGGATCATCATTTTCATCAAGCCAGGTTATTGAGGTTGAGAATGGATTGTCGACGGGTTCAGTGAAATAAATTGGTACATCAACACGAACGCCATAGATCAAATTCAGGTTATTGTTCACAGGGTATTCATCCTGGGCATATACTGAGAATTGACCCACTTCAATTTCTTCACCTTTGAATGGTCCAGTGGCAATATCAGCTCTAAAATCTTGCGGATTAGCAGGATCGGTTGCAGCCATAAAGTCATCAATAGAATTAAAGGTTGTTCCACCAGGCCAAGTATCAAATCCAAAAAGACCATGACGGAAGATATTGAACGAGTTGAAGAATTTGAAATGTTCGTAGTTCATACCCGCTGTGATCACATGTTTATTATAAAAATAACTAAAGTTATTAGTTACTTGAAAAACATCCTGATCAAGAATGTTATGAACTGAAAACGGTTCGTGACCGATTGTGGTATAAGTTACACCTTCTTCTCCAATTTCAATTGTTGGAAAATCCTCGCTGAAGGGCTGTCTAAAATCCCTGAAACGATTGTAACTGAAGAAAAAACGGTTAGCAGCTTTACTACCAAATATGCTGTTAACTTCCGCCGCAATTGAATGCAACTCATTATTAATCGTATAACCAGAGTTTTCAAACGGTAGACTGGTAACATTTGGCCCACGTCCGGTATTATTGTAACTCAATACGAATCCGTGAGGGGGTAAATCGCGTTGTGCATCTAAATAATTATACCGTAAGGTTGCTTTATGATTACTAGAGATATTCCAATCTAATTTCAAAATGAATTTCTTGTTACTAGTTTCATGGATAAAACCGTCGTATGCACCAGTCTCATAATTATACACTTCACGCATTCGATCGCTAATCATGTCCATTGTGGCAGCTGAAACTCTAGATTCTCCAAAATCTACGCTACCGCCGGAATTGGCAACAAAGTTACTGCCTGGATCCTCGCGCCTTTCGATTTCGCCGTTAGCGAAAAAGAACAGTTTATCGGGTATGATGGGACCACTTAGTGTTGCTCCAAACTGATTAAAGAATAAATCAGGATTTGCAATCACTTCCTCGCCGCCTACTGTATTCCCAATAAAGCTTTCAGTCCTGGTGAAATTGTAAAATGATCCCTTAAGTTGGTTGGTTCCGCTTTTGGTAACCGTGTTAATACCGGCCCCAGTAAATCCACCTTCGCGTACATCAAATGGTGCGATGGAAATCTGCACCTGTTCAACAGCATCGAATGGTACCGGTTCGGCATTAGCTTGACCGCCGGGTGCTGGATCATCCAGCCCAAACGAATTATTAAAATATGATCCATCTAGAGAAATGTTGTTGTACAACCAGTTTTTACCGCCGAAACTGAAATTCCCATCACTACGTGGATCTAGACGGGTCAAATCGCGTGTACTGCGTTTGATAGATGGCATCTGTGCAACTGCTTCAGCAGCGACAAAAGTAGCCGCTCCAGTCCGATCGCTATTCATGACTTCATCGCGTTCAGCAACGACTTCTACTGGCATCATTTCAATGGCTTCTTCTATCAAAGTGAAATCAAGACGAGTTGTTTGACCTAGGTTGGCAAACACATCATCTTCGACCCGGTCCTGGTAGCCAACAAATGATACAGTAACACTATAGGGGCCACCAACTTTCAAGTTGGGTAGGTCAAATAGACCCCCGTCGCGAACGGCTGTACCATATTCGCTACCAGTAGGTACATGGATTGCAACAACGTTAGCACCTGATAGAAAATCACCATCTTCATTTACAACTAATCCCCTTAAGCTGGCAGTAGTCACTCCCTGACCCATTACGTTACTGAAGGTGAGCGCTACAACCAGCAAAGTAAAGATGAATAAATTTCTTTTATATCTCATCTTACTCTCCTTGGTTAAATTATCCTCATCGTTTTCTAATGAAATCCTCTTCTGTAAAAAATTTTCCAGAGGTATCCCGAAATCTAATGAATATTATTAAAATGCACTTACTATTTATTAATTATCATTTGCTAAAAACAGCGGTGCCAAACTCTGAAATATGTTGTTTAAAGGAATTCAACTGAATTAGATTTTCCCTGGAAGGTAAATGAATAAAATAAATATTATAGTGTTTGGGAGGATAGTATGAATGAGCGGATAGTGGAATTATTAACTGTTTTTGGTACAAAATTAATTGCAGCCCTTGTAATTCTTGTTCTAGGTATCTGGATAGCAAAATTGTTGCGTCGTGGCTTAGCTACCCTATTAAAGAAAAGGGATCTAGATCCAATGGTCATTACTTTTCTAACCAATTTAATTTATTATGCATTATTACTTTTTGTTGTAATTGCAGCTCTGAACCAGCTTGGGGTTCAGACGACCTCCTTGATCGCTGTATTTGGTGCAGCCGGACTGGCAATAGGATTAGCTTTGCAAGGTTCGCTAGCTAATTTTGCGGCTGGATTTTTAATTCTTATTTTTCGGCCCTATCGAGTTGGTGATTATATTGAAGGGGCTGGTGTTTCTGGTTCAATCGAAAAACTCCAGGTATTTAATACAGTTTTAAACACACCCGATAACAAAGTTGTGATAATTCCCAATGCCAATATGCTATCAGGAAACATCGTCAACTATTCCGCAAAAGATACTCGAAGAGTTGACTTGGTTGTTGGTATAGGATATAGTGATGATATTAAAAAGGCAAAAAGATTACTGCAGGATATTACAGTGAGTCATAAGTTGGTATTAAAAGATCCAGCACCCGTTATTGCAGTTTCCGAATTAGCAGATAGCAGCGTTAACCTGGTAGTCCGGCCCTGGGTCAAATCTAACGACTATTGGACTGTTCATTTTGAATTGACAGAAACTATTAAGCAGGAATTTGATGCCAATGAAATTTCATTTCCTTTCCCGCAGCGGGATATTCATATGTATGAACACCATACAAATGAATAGGAGTAGTGAATAGACGCCGTTCGCAAACTTAAAACCCCAGAGGAATTGTATAGCCCAGCATTAGTTTAAATCCACGGTTGAAGGTTTTATCTTCTTCTTCAATTGTCAAATTTAGAATATTAGTTCCGGATTTAAATTCAACATCGCTGTCTTCTGATATGTTGGAAATACCATACCGATAGCGTCCATCTATAAATAGTTCGCCAAGTAAAACAGGAAAGTGCATACCGGCTCCCACGGTAAACCCAAAATCAAGATTTTTTAATTTATTTTTAAGGTTAGCCTTATAATTGATCCCTTCCACTCTTGATTCCATTTCAGACGAGAGCAAGAATCCAAGTGTTGGACCAGCCAATAAATGAAATTTTTGTCCAACAGGAAATCGCAATAGTGCCGGTAGTTCTAAATATCCAGATTCTGATTCAATATCGATTCCATTCTCAGTTAATTCAATCAGTCCACCCTTTTGCAAATATTTGGGTTCCAGTTGAACATGGGTATTTAGAAATAATGGAATTCCAACAATCGCCCCAAATCCAAACACAGTATTAACATCGACATTTTTGACTTCTTTTGTTTGCATTTCCATAACCGCAAAATTGATCCCTGCTAGACCACCAACATACATATTCTGAGCCGGAAGAATTCTTACAAAAGCGATCAAAAAAAGAGTTATTAATAGAATTGATTTTCGAATCATGATTTCCTCAGGTTTTGACTTTTAGATGTTTTAAAACAGGTATGGATGTCTTTTAATTTGGTGCTTGTTCTCTGATCTATTAATGCTTTTATGTGATTAATTGATTGCCGAAATTTAATTCGCTTCCGTAATCTTATTAGTACAAAATTATTATTTCAATGAATACTTGATAGGGAATTTTTCCATGTATGAAAAAAGCATAAAACTATTAAATATTGCCATTGCTGATGAATTAATTGCTGTCCATCAGTATATGTACTTCCATTTCCATTGCGATGACCAGGGTTATGATTTACTGTCAAATATCTATAAGCGCACAGCAATGGATGAAATGCGGCACGTCGAACTTCTGGCTGAGCGAATCTTATTCCTAAAGGGTAAAGTAATATTAAAAGCGGGGGCTGATGTAGAGCCCACTCATGAAGTAAAAGAAATGTTGGAATGGGCGCGCGCATCTGAACAGGGTGCCATTAGCGATTATAATCAAGCCGCTAATGCAAGTGCAGTAAATTCTGATTCGGCAACAAAAAGGATTTTTGAAGATCTGGTGGCTGATGAAGAAAGGCATTTTAACCAATTTGACATGGAATATGAAAAACTGCTGAAATTTGGTGAGCGTTACCTGGTACTACAATCCCTGGATAACAGCGCTGCGACTCCTGGAGCAGCAGAATAAAGCACAGCATAATTAAGTCATTCCTGATGTCTTACAAGCAATACTCTTCGCTGAGAAAGGTTGTTTACTTATGGATTATTGCTTCCTCCCTTACTGCTCAGGACACTACCGCGCTGGCTTTCAAAGATGGCCCGTATATTTTTTTGAACAATTTTACGGTTGATGCCTGTTATTACAATAATGGAACAATTGATTCACTAGCAATCCCGATTGGAGAATCTATTACATTCCAGGGATTGGCAAATGATTCCAATTTCGTTTACAATATTGCACTAGACTTTGCTCCTCCACCTGAGAAAATTGATGCTGTAAACAAAATATTAGTTATAAGTGATGTCCATGGTCAACTAGACGTATTTCAGACACTTTTACAATCGCATAACATTATTGATAATAATTATAACTGGAATTGGGATACTGGTCATTTAGTTGTGCTTGGAGACATATTTGATCGCGGAGATTTTGTAAATGAAGTTTCTTACCTTATCTATAGATTAGAGCAGCAAGCAAAAACAGCTGGTGGAGGCGTTCACTTACTCCTGGGAAACCATGAAATAATGGTGCTGCAAGATGATATTAGATATGTTACAGAGAAATATCGGATCGTGGCTAGCGCATTTGGAATTTCAGTGCCCGAATTATATAATAATAATACTTTAATTGGTCGATGGCTGCGATCAAAGAACACAATTATGCAAATCAATGATTTCTTATTTGTCCACGGGGGAATTCACCCGCAGCTTATGAATTCTTTTAAATCTATAAATAATATTAATTCGATCACGCGTAACAATATTGACACTCCCCGCGATTCAATTAGGGCCGATTCTTTACTTTCATTCATTTTTAGATCAGACGGACCTCACTGGTACCGAGGTTTTTTCGAACCGGACAGTCTCCCAGAAGTTTCAGAAATCGAACTTGATCAAATGCTTAATTATTTGAAGGTTAAAAAAATTATAGTTGGCCATACAACTATGGACAGTATAACTACGTTTTATGACAATCAAGTTATAATGGTTGACGGTGGTATAAAATACGGTGAGAAGGGTGAAGCGTTATTATGGGAAAATGATAAATTTTATCGCATCTTTAATGATGGCAGTAGAATATTTATCATTGACTAATGAAATCTCAAAATGTTTAGCCTAACCACTCAAAGTTTGTGCTACTTACCAATAATTATTGAAAAACCCAATATTCACAATTGGATGAAGTCTTCGAGCTCCATCACCCAAACCGCTGGTCGCATAAGAAAAGCCAGCATCTAATATAATTTTATAGCGTTGGTTGATTGTGTATTCAAAACCGGTGCTAAGACCCGGGCCTTGCATTATTTTTTTCCGAATTATGATACTTGTACTTTCTTCTGTAATTCTAACCACACGCCCCCAATAATCATATATTGGACCAGCGGGATTATAAATAGTCGTTTTGGTTGTATGGCTATTGATAGGACCATACCGAAGTTCGTTAAAGAAGTGAAACTTATCCTTGGTGATTGGATAATAGTATTTAAAGCCCAATTCAATAAGAACCTGGCTTGGATTTTTTATATGCCCTACGATAAAATTAAATGCCACCGGGTATTTTGTGTATGCTTGAACATAAAGTCCCATTCCACCGAAAATAAAATCGTACTTAACGCCAATCGCAACATTGTTAAATAACGGTGTTTTTTTATCGCCGAAGGAAAGTGTTTGATCTCCATTATTGCGCGCGGTGATTTTCAAGTATTGGTCAACCTGTGATTTCAGAATGTAGCCAACATCGCTATTATTCTCATCCGCATTTGGAATTTGAACAATGAACCAATCTTGAATATATCCCGTCATTTGTATCAGGTCATTCCGTTTCGGTGTTGCCAATACGATGCTTACACTATCGGGGGCATTTCTAATCTGAGCATCCGGAACAATCACAATTAATTGATTGTACTGGGCCGATAGAGTGTGAACTAAGCTCACATACAGCAGTAATAGTCCAATAATTTTCATAGTTTTAATCACCATATTTTAATCAAATGTACTTGGAGAAAATATTACCCTTACGCCCCTATTTAATAAAGTAGCAATATCTACTGTTGGACTATAAATAAAATTCCCCATAAAATATAAAACATCCCCAGTATTAAGACCCAAATTATTAACTAACGGTCGTAAAGAAATTCCATAGTAATAGTTATGTGATAAGTTTACAGTATCGATATTAACAAGGTTCTCTAAAGCATTAATATTAGTTAATTCATTCCGGCTTAAGTCAATATATTTTAATTTACTCAGTTCTGCTAAAGCGTCAATATTATCTGGTTTTACGTTTTGTAACAGCAACTTCTCAAGATTTTTCAGCTCACCAATTTTTGTGATATCCGGTATTTTACATAACGTTAAATCCAAAAAACGTAGATTTACAAGATTTACAATCGGATCAAGATTATTAATCGGATTATGCCTGATATTCAATCCTCTTAATTGGGTCATATGAGATAAAAATTCTAAGTCTTGTAGGTTGCTATTGCTTAATTGAAAATATGTTAGTTCTGTCAAATTACTGAGACTGCTAGCATTAACCACGGTCAGGTTATCAAGAAATAAATTAACTAATTTATCCAAATTAGAAATAGGATTCAGATCATTCAGATCAGAATCCTTTATAGAGAATGCATAAAGGCTGTCACAATATTCCATACCGGTTAAATCGTTCACCTGTTCAACACTAAATATAGATAATTGAACAAGTTCATAAGTTGAAATCTTACCATTGTCGTTAACATGCGTTTTAATTTGTTCAACCAGATTAGCATCATTGAACTCTATGTATTTGAATAATATAAAAGGAGGCTCACTGATAGTGTAATCCTCAGGATCGTCAACATCACTTATCCTGATTGAAAAATCATTGCCATATGGAAAATTCGCCGGAATGGACCATTCATACTCGCCGGTATTCAGGGCGTTGTCTGCAATTGTAAGGGGTGATAACGATTTTGTTATTAATTCAATCAGTACTTCATCGATCCTGTCATCTGTCTCCCAGCGAATGGTAACTGATTTGCCAATCTCACATTTTGTACCACTTTCAGGGAATGTCATTTTCATTGTGTTCTGTTCATTGTCAAACAGTGAACAACTTTGGAAAACAAAGAAAAATACAAGTCCAAAAAAGAATAAAATGTTGAAGTGTTTGTTTTTTCCCATCCGCTATTAGTAATTATTATTTATTCAATATATATGCAATATTAATACTTATATTAAAAATTAGTAATTAATGATAAATATATTCATTACGAAATTGATTCAATTTCCTCATAACTATTTAACTGATTCAATCGTTATTGGCTAGTAATTTCTATGACATATTACAAGAGGGGAGTGAGTAAATGAGACCAACTGTAAAGTTCCTAAACCAGACTCTTATTGAAAAAATAATTGATGAAGCTCAGACAATATTGATAAATCTGGGAGTAGAGATACAAAACTCCAAAGTTGAAAAATTATTGGGTGACCATGGGGCAAAAATAGAAAAATCGCGCGTCTATTTCTCTGGAGAATTGATTAATAAGGCTCTTGAAACTGCTCCTCGATCATTTAAACTTTTTGACGTTCATGGAGGCGAAACACATAATTTCAGCGAAGATAATATTCATTTTACACCAGGTTCAGCAGCATTAAATATCTTGGACCATACCTCTGGAACAATGCGCAGACCATTAACTAAAGATTATATTGCACATGTAAAAGTTGTGGATCAGCTTAAGAATATTGCATCGCAAAGCACTGCCATGATTCCAAGTGATGTAGATGAACGCTTTTCGGATAGTTACCGTCTTTTTCTAAGTTTATTATACGGACACAAGCCCGTTGTAACTGGCACCTTTACAATTGAATCATTCGAAGTAATGAAAGATTTTCAGTTAGCCATGCGGGGTTCAGAAAAAGCGCTCAGGGAGAAACCGTTGACTGTATTTTCATGCTGTCCCAGTTCACCATTAAAATGGAGTGACGTAACTTCACAGAATGTCTTGGATTGCGCTAAATATTCAATTCCTGTTGAATTTATAGCAATGCCTCTGTCTGGTTTTATGGCGCCGGTAACCTTAACCGGAACGCTCATACAACATACAGCCGAAACCCTCAGCGGTATTGTAATCAGTCAATTAGCCAATCCTGGCACGCCAATGTTGTATGGCGGTTCTCCGGCAATTTTTGATGTGCGTTACGAAACTACACCGATGGGCGCGATTGAAACCATGATGCTTGATTGCGCTTATAACGAAATCGGTAAATATCTGGGTTTACCAACGCAGGCTTACATCTCACTCAGTGATGCCAAACACCTAGACACCCAGGCTGGTTTTGAAACGGGTATTGGTGCTACCCTTGCGGCGCTGGCTGGAATCAATAATATTTCAGGCCCTGGTATGCTGGATTTTGAAAGCTGCCAGAGTCTTGAAAAACTGGTGATTGATAACGAGATCTGTGGTATGACTTATCGCATGGTCGAAGGTATTGAGCCAAAAGATGATTTTCCATCGATGCCAATTTTTGAAGAATTGTTGACTGAGCAGCATTTGCTCATATCCAATCATACCATGAAACATCTCAAAACTGAACACTACTTCCCTGGATTTTCAATTGATCGCGCTAATCGAGACCGCTGGATAGAGGAGGGCAGTTTAACGCTTGGTGATCGTGCCAATCATGAGGTTAATAATCTGATTTCGAGTTACCAACCACCAGAAATAGATGATTCAATTAAAAAGGAATTAGTTCGCTTAATGAAAAAAGAAGCCAAGCGATACGGACAAGATGAGTTACCACCGCGGGGATTATGAGTTTCATATACGATTTAAAAATTGATGATCTGATTCCTGATACTGAGCAGCTATTAAAAGCTCAAGGCGTTCGCCACTTTACAACCGTTTCGGATAAAGTTTTAGCGCTCGCTGAGGAGACCAAACGATTAATAAAGCTGAAGGCAAAACCGCGGGCTATTCTTGCTAACTGTGAAATCTTTAAATTTACCGAAATATATTCTGGATCCGGAGACAACGCCTCTCCTGCACCATTGGAGAGCATTTTCCCTCGAGCCGACAACCTGATGCTGTTTGCACTTACCATTGGATCGGATATCAGTGATCAAATCGACAATCTTTTTATCACCAACGATTTTGCCTTAGGCGCCATGCTGGATTCAGCTGCATCGTGGGCTGCTGACCGCGCCACTCAAATTCTTGAAAAACTTATTATGGACGAGATAATAAATAATGATTCAGACCACACAGATTATTTGGGGCTAGGATACAGTCCTGGTTATTGTGGCTGGCATGTTAGCGGACAAAAGAGGTTATTCGCTGAATTAAATCCTGAACAAATTGGAATTTCATTGAATGATAGTTGCTTAATGCAGCCGCTCAAATCTGTGTCTGGCGTTTTTGTTTATGGGCCAAAGAACATACACTTATTTGATAGTAATTTTGACTTTTGTAAAGACTGTAAGACTTTTTCATGTCAGCTTAGAATGAAAGACATTAATAGGAAATAAGAATTCATAACAAGAGGAATGACTAATGTTGGATCTTTTAAAAATATCAGAGGCATTACAAGATGGTGATTCTGAAAAAACACACATATTAACTGAGCAAGCTATCGCCGAAGGTCAAGAACCAAAAGAAATTCTTGATACTGGTCTTATCGCAGGTATGGCTGTCATCGGTAAGCGATTTCGTGAGCATAAAATTTTCTTACCCAATGTTCTACTTGCAGCAAAGGCAATGTATGCTGGCATGGACTTACTACGTCCTCTTTTCATTAAAGACGGAATGCCTAGCAAGGGTAAAATTGTGATCGGAACTGTTCAAGGAGATCTACACGATATTGGAAAAAATCTCGTCGGGATAATGCTCAAAGGCGCTGGATATGAAGTGATTGATTTGGGTAAGGATGTATCAGTTGAAAATTTTATTGAAACCGCTGTTAGGGAGGATGCTGATGCAATCGGAATGTCTGCTTTACTTACCACTACCCAGCCAGTCATGCAGAAGGTCGTAGAACATCTTAAGAAAAAAGGATTGAATACTCAAATCAAAACAATTATCGGCGGAGCGCCCATATCAGACGAATTTGCGCAGGAAATTGGAGCAGATGCCTACGCTTTTGATGCATCCAGCGCTGTAGATAGAATGGGTAATTTGATGGAGGCCTAATGCAGCCAATCCTTGAAAGAATAAAACAAGGAGAAATCCTGGTTAGCGATGGTGCCGTCGGAACATTTTTACAGGAGCAGGGATTGGATCCTGGTGCCTGTCCTGAGCTATTAAATATTGACCGACCTGAACTACTGAAAGAATTTACCCGACAATATGTTAATGCTGGTTCAGATATCGTCCAGGCCAATACATTCGGAGCTTCCTCGTTAAAACTTTCTGATTACGGACTTGAACAGAGAATTGACGAGATCAATCGAAGTGGTGTTGAGTTGGCCAGGGGAGCCACCGGTAACTCTGTATATATTGCTGGTTCAGTTGGCCCCAGTGGGAAATTGTTACAACCATATGGAGACATTGAACCTGAAATAATGCAGGAAAGTTTTAAGCAACAGATTCAGACCCTTATTAATAACGATGTTGACATAATCCTAATTGAGACCATGACAGATTTGAATGAAGCGCTGTTGGCGCTTTCTGCAGTGCGCGGAATTTCACTTAATATCCCCGTAGCGGTTACACTTACTTTTGACGTCACACCCCAGGGTAGCTTTACAATAATGGGTGATAAGGTGAATAATGTCTGTTCCAGTTTAATTGATTCAGGTGCGGACATAGTGGGCTCTAATTGTGGTAATGGTATTGAAAATATGTTGATCCTGGCTCGTGAAATAGCAAAGCATTCCTCAGTACCATTTATGATTCAGGCTAATGCTGGTAAACCATTTATCGAAGACGGATCAATATTATATCCCGAATCAGCTGAATTTTTCAGTCAATTTATTCCTGAACTGGTAAAATTGGGTGTTTCAATAATCGGTGGCTGTTGTGGCACAACACCTGATCATATAAGAGCGATAAAAAGAGGAATAATTTCTTAATCAGAGGTATTAATTCACGCAGAATTAACTGATTCAGTTAAACTTACTTGAAGGAAATATTCGGTTTAAAGATTTAATTTAAATTTTTATTATGCAATTTGATCCTTATGAATAACATAGACCCTAATGAACCAGCGATATTGTATAATGTAGCGTGTACTTATTCGCTGGCTGGTAAAATTGAAGAATCAATTGATTTATTGGAGAAGTCGATGACTTCTGGTTCAGATCGATTGAATTGGATAAAATATGACTCAGATCTTGATCCGTTACGCACACATCCTAGATTTATAGCTCTAATAAAAAAATTAAAGTAGGTCAAGACTGTCATATCTTAATTATTAAATAACCAATTGAATTCCAGATACCGAACCCATCCATTTTTGCTACCCAATGAGCGTGTAGATGAGCGCGATACTATGTTCGCCCGCCGTGAAAGAATTCTAGATACGGAACCATATCAAGATTATTATTCTCGTCATCCAGAATTAAAAACAATAGACGACCGTATCCGACGTCTGCACCCACTGTTTCATCCCGCCGGTCAATACTATCATTCAAAAATCACAAAACAAGCCAAACAGTATTTTGATTCTATTGAAACCATAATACCCGATTCAGAGATCATTGACAATTATGCATCTCAATTAAAGAAATCCTCAATGAGTACACATGCTATCAAACGTTTGATATATGCATTAGGGGCGGTAGGTGTTGGATACTCTATCCTGCAAAAAGAGTTCATTTATACACATAGGGGACGTCTCAACGAAAACTATGGGCAGGCGATCGAACTGGATCATCCTAACGTAATCGTCTTTTTGGTGGAAATGAATTTTGATAATATGCAGAAAGCACCACACGCAGAAACACTTTTTGAATCAGGAAAGCAATATTATCGAGCCGCAGAAATCTCATTGACTCTAGCAGCCATCCTGCAAACTTTAGGATTTTCTGCGAAAGCCCATTACGATGCCCATTACGATATCATGCTTCCGCCATTGGCGGTTCAAGCTGGATTAGGAGAACTGGGACGTAACAATATCTTAATCGCTGATAAGTACGGTAGTCGGGTACGCATCGGAGCCATCACAACTGATTTACCGTTGGACTTTGATAAACCAATTGACTTGGGGGCAGACCATTTTTGTGATAATTGTAAAAAATGTGCTGATAATTGCCCATCAAACGCCTTATCAATTGATAAAAAGGAGAATATTCACGGTATTGAAAAATGGCCAACCAACATTGAACGCTGCTACTCAATCTGGCTCAAATACGGAACGGATTGTGGGATCTGTATGGCGTGCTGTCCTTATTCACACCACAACAACTGGTTTCATAATATGACAAGATGGATGGTGCGCTCTTTTCCTTCTCTGCACAGGATATTTTTGTACCTGGACGACTTAGTTTATGGCCGCAAATGGCAGAACCAATAATCGATATTTATTGAATACCTAAAGCACAATAATGCTTCACATGATTCTTGTGCGTAATTTCGATCAATCTTAAGCTTTTACTTGTGGCATACATTCCCAGTATAATAAACGATGTTCTTGGCCCTGTAATGCGGGGTCCCTCTGCATCACACACCGCTGCCGCCTACCGCATCGGACTCATTGCTCGAGCACTCATGGGTAATAAAATTGACTCTTTAATAATACGATTTGATGAAAATGGTGCTTTAGCGACCACCCATTCCAGCCAGGGATCAGATCAAGGTCTTTTCGCGGGATTATTAGGTTGGGATATCACTGATTCCAGACTCAATGAGGTAAAAACTGCTATATCAAATGATACAGTAATTTCAGTCGAGGTCGGAAATTATAATTTCACTCACCCCAATACATACCAGCTAATATTAAAAAATGAAAGTACGTCGCATTCCCTAACTGCTATTTCGACAGGTGGCGGTGCAATCACCATTACTGAAATCGATGGGATAACAATACAAATGGATGGTGACTTTTTTGAAACAATAATTTTCTGCTCAAAAGTATCTGCGACAGCTCTTGCTAAATCTATTACCGAAAGCCAGAATCCGTTGGATTTAAAAATATTCAAAAACAGAAATGACGCAATTATAAAATTAAAGGGAGAGAAATTTTTAACCACTGAATTAGTTGGCCATTTGGAGGGGAAAAACGAAATTGTAAATATTCCACCGGTTTTACCTATTCCATCTATTGTAAATCACTCAGCCCCGTTTACTAATGTCAATCAATTGCTTGATTACCCGCAAGCTGAGGATCTCCAACTATGGGAACTGGCATTGGAATATGAATGCCGGCGTAGCGGTTTATCCCAGGAAGCAATATTGACGGAAGTAATAACAATTGTAAAAATCATGCGAAATAGTATCAATGAAGGGATTTCTGGGACAGACTTTAGTGATCGAATTCTTGGATCTCAATCCATTAAATACATGGAGAAAAAAAACGACGGTGAATTAATCGAAGCAGGGATATTAGATCGCATGGTAGAAAATATTTCCGCCATTATGGAAGTTAAAAGTTCCTGGGGTATTATTGTGGCTGCACCTACAGCTGGCTCATGCGGAACTTTACCGGGATCTGTTCTTGCTGTTGCCGATTCTATTGGAAGTACCGATCAGGACATTGTCAAAGCCATGTTAGCGGCCGGGTTAATCGGGATATTTATTATAAATGGTGCGACTTTTTCCGCCGAAGTCGGTGGCTGCCAAGCTGAATGTGGAGCCGCTTCTGGAATGGCTGCTGCGGCACTCGCCACACTAAAACAGGGCTCATTACATGTCGCCCTTGATGCAGCAGCGATGGCATTACAGAATTCTTTAGGAATGATATGCGATCCAATTGCTAATCGAGTAGAAGTTCCCTGTCTGGGGAAAAATATCATGGCTGCTGGAAATGCGTTAACCTGTGCCAACATGGCGCTGGCTGGATATGATGTAGTAGTACCACTTGACGAGGTTATTGCAACCATGAAAATCGTTGGTGAGAATTTACCACGCGAACTGTGCTGTACTGGACTTGGGGGCTTATCACAAACAGTTGCCTCGCAAAAAATTAAAAATAGATTAAAAAACTAGGAAAATTAATAGGGAAATAATGAAATGCGATATCCAATATTAGTATTAACAATTTTATTATTTATAATTGTTATTCCGGGTATCCCTCAGGAAACGAATTCGGAAATCCTAGATTTAGGTAGGATTTTTACACAAGAAGAATTTCAAGAGGATGATATAAGCGATATGCGATGGAGCACGGACGGCAGCTTTTACTCGCGACTTGAAGAATCTAAAGATTACATTGGTTTCGAGGATATTGTTATTTATAACACAGAATCTGGAGTTCGTTCCATCCTCGTTGCGGCTGGCGATCTAGTCCCAGGTAAGGGTGAAGATCCTTTAACGATTGATGATTATGACCTTCAACTCGATAATGAGTTGGTCATTATTTACACTAATTCCAAACGAGTCTGGAGACGCGATACGCGAGGTGATTATTGGGTGTTGACTTTGAGTACGGGAAAATTAAAGCAGTTGGGAAAATTCGCTGAGCCCTCAACTTTAATGTTTGCAACAGTTTCACCCAATGGCCAAAAAGTTGCATATGTAGTGCGTAATGATCTTTACGTTGAAGATGTTGAAATTACAAAAATCCAACGTCTCACTATTGACGGTTCAGAAACATCTATTAATGGAACATCAGACTGGGTGTACGAAGAGGAGTTCGATTTACGCAAGGGTTTTCACTGGAGTCCCAATAGTAAAAGAATTGCTTTTTGGCATTTGGATGCCGACAGCGTCGGCACTTTTTATATGATGAACAATATCGATTCTATTTATTCACAGCCGGTGCCAATACGATATCCGAAGGCTGGGACAATTAACTCAGATGTCAAAATTGGTATCATTTCTGCTGATGGTGGAAAACCGGTCTGGGCTAAAATTGTCGGCGACGCTCGTCATGATCATTATATTCCCCGCATGGGTTGGGCAGAATCGTCTGAAGAATTAATTATTCAAAAAATCAACCGGAAGCAAAACGCTAACGAAATTCAGCTTGTAAACGTAAATAGTGGCGATGTACAAACTATTTTCACAGATCATGACCAGGCTTGGTTAGATGTTGTAAATGATCTATTCTGGCTGGAAGATGGACAGGCTTTCAGCTGGATTAGTGAAAGGGATGGCTGGCGACATGTTTATAGAATCCCCAGGGCTGGCGGTGAAGTAAAACTACTTACGCCCGGTGATTATGATGTACTTGATCTGTTAACTATCGATGAACAGAATGGCTGGATGTATTTTATCGCTTCGCCAGATAATCCGACTCAAAGATATTTATACCGAACATCAATTACCAATGCTGGAACAATGGAGCGTATTTCACCCGTCGGACAAGAAGGAACACATTCTTATCGTATTGCACCTGAAAACCAGTGGGCATTCCATAGTTTTTCATCTTTTATGTCACCATCCCAACATACACTAATAAATTTACCCGATCATAAAATTCAACGTATGCTGGTTGATAACCAGAAAGTGTCGGAAAAAGTAAAAAATCTCCAGTTGGGAGAATCAGAATTTTTTAAACTAGAAATCGAGGATAATGTAGAACTTGATGGATATATAATTAAACCACCCGATTTTAATCCGAAGAAAAAATATCCTGTATTATTTTTCGTTTATGGTGAACCTTGGGTTCAAACCGCGCGTGATCGGTGGGGAGGCAATCGTCACCTATGGCATTTGATGCTGACGCAGCAGGGATATATAATAATCAATCTGGATAATCGTGGAACCCCTGCACCAAAAGGTCGCGCCTGGAGGAAGTCAGTCTATCGTCAGATTGGTATTTTAGCATCTAGTGATCAGGCGGCGGCGGCACAGCTCATTGGTAAGTGGGAATTTATTGATTCTAAGCGATTTGCCATCTGGGGTTGGAGTGGTGGTGGTTCGATGAGTCTCAATGCTATCTTCCGATATCCGGAATTATACTCGACAGCAATGGCAATAGCTTTCGTTGCCAATCAGCGATTTTATGATACTATTTATCAGGAACGTTACATGAGCTTGCCACAGGACAATCCTGAAGGTTATACAAATGGCTCACCGATCACTTTCGCCCATCAGCTGCAGGGCAATTTGTTACTGATGCATGGCACTGGTGATGACAATGTTCATTATCAAAGTATGGATGCCCTGATCAATGAATTGATCAATCATAATAAGATGTTTACAGCAATTCCTTATCCAAATCGTACCCACTCAATCCGCGAACAAGATAATGATCAGCGGCATGTATATGAAACGATGACCTGGTATCTAAAAAACAACATGCCTGCAGGGGCACGTTAATTAATGTGGAGAATGGGAGTCTGGCAATCTATCATAGGAAGGTGCGCCGGCGGTGGAACTAATACTAACAACTGCCGCATCAACCGAATCATAAATATTTAAGATTTTAGTTAACTGTGTTTGTTTAAATGTGCTGTTTATGGAATGAGTAGGATGAGCAATTCGTAATTGCCCCCCTTTTTCCTGCAGTGTCGTGTGTGCAGCCAAAAGGCTAGCCAGACCGTTACTTGAAAACCATTTCACTTGCTCCAGATCAACAATAATATTCTTTTGTCCGGCCTTAATTAATTTTTCAATATAAGGGAAGAGCTGTAGAGCGGAGGAACCGTACTCCATATTACCTGAGACAGTTACTATTGTATAATTATCTTGAATTTCTCTTTTGATTGTCATTTTTTTACCAATATGGTTATTAGACGAAAAAATAGCGTTCCGGTTGTCAAATTAATTCAGAAAGTATATTAATTATAGACTACTGTTCATACAATCGAACTTTGTACCAATCACCTTCAGGACCTCCAAAGGCACCGATATCATTTCGTGTACCATCAATATCATTAAAACTGAATTTTGGATTCCCGGCATTAATGCATGGTGAATCCATGTTTAAATAAAAATTTCGAGGACTGTTAAAAAACTTTGGATCACCCAATACATTTGTTGTGTCCACACCATGCCAGGCTGGTCCAGCGCTAGAGTAGCGAACTGTTGCATTGGTGCCTTTATAAAAATTGGGATAAAATGGATAAGGATAATCCTCAGCTCCATAAAAAATGCAATTTTGAACCATTGCATCAGTCGTCCTCGAAACGAGATGGTTATTATAGATCACGCAATTGGTTATCTTAGTTCCAATCCCAAATTCATCGATATAAATCCCTGCGTGCGTTAGAAAAGTAGAATCATTCTGCACTATACAATTGGTCATTGAAGCATTATCAGACATAAAAACGGCGCCACCCAGTCCTTTGGTCAGGGCTGGATTGGCGGTTGCGGTACATTCCTTGATTATGCAATGCTTCAATACTGCGTTGCCGGTCATTTTGACGCCGCCACCGATCTCACCAACCGCTGATTCAACAGTTACATTTTGCAAAGATCCACCATCGAAAGCGATAAAACTCTCATCATTAATTACATTACCGCCCTCGTTGTATCTGGTTTGCCAGATCAATTTTGTCACAGCCGGATTAAATCGTCCAATCAAATGAATCGCCTTATCCTGAAATGAAAAGGCGTGCAAATTAAATATACCATAGCCAATATGAATTGTATCGCCTTCATCAATCACCCATGATTCAATTGCTTTATGCAGCGAATCAACCTCCTCGGGAAATCTTAGGCTTGTCGTGTGGGGCAGCTCAACTTCTTCAATCGCTTCCCGGTAATTATTATCCTGATCGACATATCTGATCGAATACGTGAATTTTGCATCATCATCAACCGTATCAATCCACGATTGTGTGAATTCATTCTCGGTTGATCCAACTCAAACCCAGCCATCCTGGGCTTGATCAACGGGGTATGAATCAGGATCGCGTTCGTGATTGTAGCGCAGAATTTGGATTTCCTTGAAATTATGAATGACGATCTCAGACCATTCCAAATGGATAGCTGCCTGGTCAATAATTCTGATGATCTCGCCTTTATCGGCAGTTAAATCGAACTCCACATCGTCATCAATCTTATTCGGCGCAATGGGATCATCGCATTGAAATGCTAACGAGCCTATTAACATCAGGATAAGCACCTTAGCAAAGAAGTGGTATTTTCCGTAATCCAAATTCATGTTTTAGGTCAATTATTTATCATTACTAATATGGCAATTATTTAATCCGGTGTCACTCTATTTTATTTATTCTGATAAATGAAAAGGGGCACTTTGCAGCGCCCCCAATCTTGTATATTTAATTTCTGTACTAACTTAAGGAATGAAAATTGTAAAACCGGCGTTTAAATTAAATTTATTCCCATCCTCACGATCGTTAGGTATATCATCTGAATTAAAGCTCCATAGTTGGTAGCCAATTGATCCAGAAAAACCGACGAAACTATTCAACATATACATTGCACCTACGTCACCGCCAAAAATGGTTGCAGTAAATTCAAAATCGGCGCCGCTGCTATATTCTGTGTTACCTTTAAGATATACGAATCCTACCGTTGCAAAAGGAAAAACTGATCCTTTAACAGATCCGTTAACATCACCGCCTCCTAAAAAGTAAGTGGCGCTTGGTCCAAATCCCCACATCGTGTCTTTATAATCACCCTGTGAAGTTCTGTCTAGCATGAATTGTCCGCCCACGGCAACTCCGGGCATTATAAAATACCCAACGGTTGTATTGTTTTGCATTTCAGTTTCCCGATCGCCATCATTATTTTCCCATGCATCACCACCGCTGCTTTGAAAATAAAACTCTTCCCAGACACCCAAACTGCCCTTAGCAAAGGGATTATTTTGGGCTGTCGCAAAAGAAAAACAAATAAATATTACCATAAGAGCAACTGTTATTCCTTTGTTGTGCATATTGCCTCCCAGCTTATTGTTTTGTGCAAATCTTATGCACATAATTTAACACTCTGACTACAGGATAGAATCATATTCTTATCTAGTAAATGAAATGAGCCTACTGGCCAGTATTGCTGATATTATCCAATCTTTCTTTCCAGGTTTCCACTTTTGCACCCACCGAACGCTCAACCATAGTTATGCAGTCAGGGACAGGGCAGATCAATGCACACAAATTGCAGCCAACGCATTCCGATTCATCTATCAGCGGTACCTGTTCAGGGATTTTACCATTCTCAGTATGCAGAACCGGTTCTTGAATCTTAAAGCGTGGATTCGCACCATGATCTGATTCACCATGAAAGGCATTGCAGGAATTTTTCCGGGTATGAATACATTGATGGGCACCATCAAGGCAAGCTATATAACATAATTGACAGCCAATACACTTGTCCTGATCGATCTCTGCTACGACTTTGTAGTTCAAATCCAGGTCGCCCCAATCGGTAAATTTTGGGACCGCCCGATTAACTAAATCATGCACTGATTTAAAACTCATTTCATCAAGATAATTTGACAAACCATCGATCATATCCTCAACAATCCGGTATCCAAAGTGCATCACAGCTGTGCATACTTGTACTGTGGTTGCGCCCAGGGCAATAAATTCGGCAGCGTCCTGCCATGTGCCGATCCCACCAATCCCTGAAATTGGAATGGTTACTCTGCTATCCTTTGCTAATTCAGCTACCATATGTAATGCGATTGGCTTTACCGCCGGACCACAGTAACCACCTTTGGTACTCTTATCCCGAACAGTCGGCATAGGCACAAGACTCTCAAGATTTACGCCAATGATAGATTTGATTGTATTAATTAGTGATAATCCGTCAGCCCCGCCTTCCACAGCGGCTATACCAGGGTCTAGAATGTCGCTTATATTTGGTGTCAGTTTCACGAGTACCGGGGTTTTAGCAAATTCTGCTGCCCAGGATGTAATTTCCTTAAGAAGTCTTGGCTCTTGGCCCACCGAGCTTCCCATCCCGCGTTCGCACATCCCATGAGGACAACCAAAGTTCAATTCCAATCCATCCGCCCCAGCATCCTCTGAGCGCTTGATTATCTCTTTCCAATCTTCTCGTGTTTCAACCATCAGCGATACAATTAGGGCCTGTTCTGGATAGCGTTTTTTGACTTCGTAAATCTCCTTGAAATTTGTTTCCAGGGGACGGTCTGTTATCAGCTCTATATTATTCAATCCAGACATTCGGTTGCCCTTATAATCCACTGCGCCCAGACGCGAAGATACGTTTATAATTGGTTCACCCAGCGTTTTCCAGACTGCACCACCCCAGCCGGCATCAAACGCCCGCATTACCTGTTCACCGCAGTTTGTTGGCGGCCCTGATGCTAACCAAAACGGATTAGGACTGGTAATTCCACACATATTTGTTGATAGGTCAGCCATGATTTATCCTTACTATCATTGTAAAAATATTAAATATCTACACCAAGACTTTTCAAAATTGAGTAGGCAGCGTTCCTGCCGTCAGCGACAGCGTTCACCACCTCTTTACCGCCATTAATGCAATCACCACCTGCGTAAACGCCTGGTACTGATGTTAATTGTGTATCGGGATCAATTATAACTAGGCCTTTATCGTCCACTTTGAGCCCAGAAATAAGATTATTGGTATAACGATCCTGGCCAATTGCCATCACAATCCAATCGCATGTAAATTGCTTTTGTTCACCTGAGTTTTTATGTTCTGCGTGCAAGGTCAATTGCCCATTACTTGTTATTTCCCTAGGAACTTGCTGTTCAATCATCCTGACGCCAAACTTTTTAGCATTTTCAAATTCATGCTTATAGCCTGGCATTTCCGAAACTGTTCTACGGTAAACGATATCCACGTTAGGAACATTCAACATAGCAAGTTCTCTGGCAATATCAATCGCAGTGTTGCCACCGCCAATAACAATGACTCTTTTTAAATCTTCAGGTAGCGTAAATTGGTTTTCAATTTTAATCATCCTGATCAGTTGCGTTGCACCCCAAACACCATGCGCATCCTCACCCGGAATTCCCAGCTGCTTATCCTTGCTCAATCCCAGTCCCAGGAAAATGGCATCATAGTCTGCCTGCAAACTAGCGACTGTAACATCCCGCCCAACCTGGACACCCGTCTTTACATCTACTCCAAATTGACAAAGCCATTCGATCTCCTCTTTTATATCAGGGCTCTGAATCTTATAGGGAGCGATGCCTGTCATATTTAATCCGCCGACTAGGTTGTCTTTTTCAAAAATAACAGGATGAATACCATTTAGTGCTAGATATGAAGCGCAAGCCAGCGAAGCCGGGCCGGCTCCAATCAGTGCTACTTTATGTCCATTTAGTGGTTTGGCTTCAAATAATTGCCGCTTGTTATTTTTCTCTCGTTCAAGCATGGTTTCGGTAACGTAGCGTTGAAGTCTACCGATATTGATCGGCCGTTCTGTCAGGACGCAGGCTCCAGCGCACAATTCTTCCACTGGACAAACCCGGGCAGTGGAAACGCCGAGTATATTTGATTTAAATATCGTTCGTGCAGCACCATGGATATTTCCAGTAGTTATTTTCCTAATAAACCCCGGTATATCAATGCTGGTAGGACAAGCCGTGATGCACGGTGCATCGTAGCAGAACAAGCACCGATTTGCCTCAGTTAATGCTTCTGATTCGGTATAAAGTGGTTTGGCATCCTCGAAACGCGTTTCTAAGCGATCATCAGGGATGCTGACTAAGCTATTATTCATAACATTTATTCACTATATTAATTCCCAATCTGGTTAAAGGCATTATCAAATATTTGAAGTGCCTTGTGTACTGCTTCCTCTGTTACATTCAACGGCGGTGATATACGAATAACATTGCCATAAAGGCCGCCCCTGCCGATCAACAAATTAAGCTTTTTGGTTTCTTCCATTAACTGATCAACAGCTTTCGCATCAGGAGTACGATCATGCTTTGTTTCATCAACGACCAGTTCGACTGCCTGCATTAGTCCCATTCCTCGTACATCCCCAATTTTCTTGGGATATTTTTTCTGAAGTGACTCTAATCCTTCCCTGAGCACCTTTCCCAGTTGCTCGCAATTTGCGGCCAGATCATCTCGCTCAATAATTTCAATTACTGCACTGGCCGCTGCACAACTAACCGGATTTCCGCCAAAAGTGGAAATACTATTTTTCACTAGTGCGTTGGCAATTTCACCTCTGGTAATTGTTGCTCCCAGAGGTAATCCATTGGCTATACCTTTGGCCATGGTCATCATATCCGGTTGAACATCATATTGTTCTATTCCAAACATTTTACCCGTCCGGCCAAATCCAGTCTGTACTTCATCTGAAATGAAGATCCCACCATAATGTCGTACTATTTCAGCAACAATCTTAAAATATTCCTTCGGTGGCGTTATGAAACCGCCAACTCCTTGAATGGGCTCTACCATCATACCGGCAATCGCTCCGGTTGTTGTAGTTTTAATTAACTCATCTACATCCTCAGCGCAGGCAACACCACAGTCCGGATACTTCAATTTCAATGGACAACGATAGCAATATGGTGAAACAGCATGTTTAATTGCTGCCACTTGGGTTGATAGGGCCCGCCAGCCTGAGTGAGCCGTCATAGATTGTGCCAGAATGGAACGGCCTGAATAAGAATGCCTAAGAACGATCAATTCGTCATTCCCAGTATACAGTTGAGCCATCATAACCGCTGTTTCATCAGCTTCAGTCCCGGATGCAGTGAAAAAGCTTTTCTTAAGATCTCCAGGTGTTATGCGGGCCAGAGTTTCAGCAAAAGTCACTACCGATTCTACCTGATATAGGGATGAAGTGTGGGTTAGTTTATTAACCTGTTCAATAACTTTAGTATTTACTTCTTCATTGGCATGACCAACCGAGGTGGTCAGGATGCCCCCAAAAAAGTCCAGGTAAGAATTTCCATCCAGATCCTTTACGTATAAACCTTTCCCTTCTGAGATCACCAGTGGTTCCTGATAGAAGTTTTTTACAGCTTTGAAGAAATACTCATCATGTTTTTGACGGATATTTTCACTATTCATTTTTTACTCCGGTTTACTACGGGGCAACTAATTCTTTATAGGATTCTGGTCGCCGATCCCGGAAGAACTGCCAGGTCTCACGAACCTCATCGATCATATCCAGATCGAATTCCGCTACCAGAAGTTCATCCTTATCTTCGGATGCGATCTCGAAAATGGAACCACGGGGATCTACGAAATATGAACTGCCATAGAATTTACCCAATTTCCATGGTTCCTCTTCCCCAACGCGGTTGATGCAACCCATAAAATATCCATTGGCAACAGCATGCGCCGGCTGTTCCAACTTCCAGAGATACTGTGATAATCCGGCTACCGTTGCTGAAGGGTTGTAAACAATCTCTGCCCCGTTAAGACCCAACGCCCGTGCTCCTTCAGGAAAATGACGGTCATAACAAATGTAAACACCAACCTTTGCATAACGAGTCTCAAATACTGGATAACCTAAATTTCCCGGTCTAAAAAAATATTTTTCCCAAAATCCAGATAATTGAGGAATGTGGTGTTTACGATATTTCCCCAGGTAACTCCCATCAGCATCAATAACAGCAGCAGTATTGTAAAATACGCCAGCTTGCTCCTTTTCGTAAATCGGTAAGATCATAACCATTTGATATTTACGAGCAAATTCCTGCATTTTTTCAGTAGTCGGTCCGGGTATCGTTTCAGCCGATTTATACCATTCCTTATTCTGGCCGGGACAAAAATAGGGCGTAGTGAAAATCTCCTGGAGACATAATATTTGTACTCCCTGCTTGCCGGCTGATTCAATGAATGGTATATGTTTTTCTATCATCGCTGATTTGATCTCATCAATGGAACCGTCGCCTTCGGTTTTTGGAACGCTCATCTGAATCAAACCCGATTTAATCATTCTAGACATTAAACCCTCCTAAAAAGTATTTATTCTGAAAATAAACCCCGTTTTAAGAATTGTCCATCCCCCATTTTACCACAATAAGTACAATCCTCTATTATTACCTTACCGCGTGCTAAAACTGTCTCAGAGACACCCGATATTTCAAATCCCTCATAGGCGTTGTAATCAACGTTCATATTATGGGTTACGGGATTATCCACACTAATAGTTTCTTTTCGATTTGGATCAAAAATTACAATATCAGCATCACTACCAATTGCGATAGTGCCTTTTTGCGGATAAAGTCCAAATATCTTCGCCGCTGCAGTTGATGTTACATCAACAAAAGTACTTAGCGAAAGTCGACCATCTACCACACCACCCTGATAAATAAGGCTCATGCGGTTCTCGATTCCAGGAGCCCCGTTGGGGATCTTCGTAAATAAATCTTTACCCATTGGTTTTTGATCACTGAAATTAAATGTACAATGATCGGTAGAGACAACCTGTAGATTGCCATTATCTAAACCATTCCACAATTCATCTTGGTTCCATTTTTCCCTCAATGGCGGAGACATAACATATTTCGCACCTTCAAAACCTTCTTTTTCGTAATACGAATGATCAAGGAATAGATACTGTGGACATGTTTCGGCAAAAACATCTTGTCCTCTGCTGCGGGCAATAGCGACCTGTTCTAGGGCCGCGGCTGAGGTTAAATGAACAATATAAACAGGAACTTCAGCAACATCGCCGATAGCAATTGTTCGATGTACAGCCTCAGCCTCCATTTCAGTTGGTCGTGTTAATGCGTGCCATTTAGGTTCTGTTTTCCCTGCTGCCACAGCATTTCTGACTATTTCATCAATAACTATTCCGTTCTCAGCATGCATGCAAATAATCGCGCCCTTTTCTCCGGCTGCTGCCATTGTCCTATATATATTTGCATCATCCATAAAAAGTACACCAGGATAAGCCATGAACAATTTATAAGACGTAATCCCTTCATCAATTAATGTTTTTAATTCATTGATGCGATCCCCTTCGGTATCAGTAAGAATCATATGGAATCCATAATCAATCGCCGTTTTCCCAGCGGCTTTCTTGTGCCAGATTTCGAGACCTTCCAGTGCTGAGCGCCCTTTTGTTTGAATCGCAAAATCAATGATAGAAGTTGTTCCGCCATGTGCTGCTGCGATAGTACCCGTTTTGAAATCATCTGATGAGACGGTCCCCATAAATGGCATGTCAAGATGTGTGTGGGGATCGATGCCACCGGGAATGACATATTTACCGGATGCGTCAATTGTTTTGTCCGCTTTTACCGATAATGCTGATCCGATTAAAATAATTTTATCATGTTCCACAAAAATATCAGCATCGTACTCTTCAGCGGCAGTGACAATATGTCCATTTTTAATCAATACAGACATAATTAATACTCCTCATTATTATTAGCTAAATTGTATTAACCTTGACCCCAAGTTTTTAGTCCTCTCTCTTCATCCGTTCCAGGAATAGTGTTGTCCAAGACCAAAGCGATGAACGCACCGACTGCCATTCCGGTGCTCCCTAAGGTGTTTGCAATATCTGTAAACCATTTCAAATTTGCGCCCCAGTCCAATGGATTACTGACAAAATATTCCGGAACGCTGAGTCCCATGAAGAAAGCAAAACCTAGTATAAATAAATTACGGGCGGAATTCAGATTGACGAACTGCAAATTGGAGAGACCCACTGCGGCGATCATTCCGAACATTGCACAATACATACCGCCTACAATCGGGCTGGGGATCGTAGTAAATAAAGCACCAAACTTTGATACCATCCCGAGCGCAATCATAATTATTCCCCCCACCTGCACAACTCGCCGGGAACCTACCCTAGTAAGACCGATCGCCCCGATATTCTCACTATAGGAAGTTGTGCCATTACCAGTTCCGAATATACCTGCAATAAAACAGCCAATACCTTCGAAAGTAATACCACGATTTATTACACGGTTGTTTGGTACCGGTGCCCCACTTAAACGTGCACAGGCAAAATAATCACCGATAGATTCCACTATGGATGCTATAAATCCTGCCAGCATGCCAACGAAGGCGGCGATTCCAAATTTTGGAAAACCCCATTGAAGGGGATAGGGAATTCTTATCCACGGTGCAGCTCTTACATTTTCCAAGCTAGTATGAGAAGGGTGACCAGCTGGAAATATCCCAATTCCAGTTAGTACCGCAGTGACAATCCAAGCGGTTATGATTGCCAGTAAAATCGGATACAACTCAAATACTCTACTCTTTAACCTTAAATACTGGCTGAAGAGGATTATCAGTAAAATTGTTAATCCACCAATTGGCCAATGCAATCCTGCTTGGGGTGCGCCGAATTTAAATAAGGCTAATCCGATCAGGGCAATCGTTGGGGCAATTGTAATGGGACCAATAAATCGCAGTAGCCGCCCAACTAATCCACTGGCACCAATCACAATCTCAAAGATGGAGCCAGCGATAATAGCGCCCTGTACATGCTGCATTCGTACTTCCCAGCCGACATTTGCAAGGGCGGCCATACCGCAGATTGCAAATGTTGGTGCTAAAAAGGAAAATGTGCCACCCTGAACAATGGGCAAACGATTACCCCAAGTGGTTTGGAGTAGTGTTGTGATCCCACTTACAAAAAACATGGTGGCAATCAGCCATCCTTTCTCAACTGGATCAGTAATTCCAAAAGCTGGAGCTAATAGTAATGGAATGGCAACCGTCGAACCAAACATTGTAAGATAATGCTGAAATCCCAGTATGATTGATTCAGAAGGTGACGGAATCTCATTTATAGAGTACAGTAGTTTATTGGATTTTTTTTCGCGATTCATCAATATAATGTATTTGATTACAATTTATTGATAATATTAACTCATCCAGTTTGTTCTTGCTGCAGGATTCCATTTTATGGTTGTCTTTTTCAATTTGGTCCAGAATTCAATTGAACTTTTTCCAGTTATATCTCCAGTGCCAAATTTAGATTCGTTCCAACCGCCAAATGAAAAAGGTTCACGAGGAACTGGAACGCCGATATTAACACCAATCATTCCTGCGTTTACTTTCTCAGTAACATAATTTGCCAGACCACCTGATTGAGTGAAGACGGCTGCAGCATTACCATAGTCGGAGGCGTTCTCAATCGCAATTGCATTGTCCACGGTATCGGTTCTAATGATGGTCAGAACCGGACCAAAAACCTCTTCGCTAGCTATTCGCATCTCGGGCCTAACATTATCTATGACTGTCGGTCCTACATAAAATCCGTTCTCTTTGCCTTCGACAGTTGCTCCTCTTCCATCTACCAATATCTTTGCACCCTGTTCTTCAGCTTCAGTTATATATCCTTCAATGCGTTCTTTGGCTGCTTTAGATATGACCGCGCCAAGATTCTTGCCTGGTATTATTTTCTTAGCTTCCAGACATAACTTTTCGATTATCGAATCCACAGAACCAACGGCTACCATTGTTGCAGCTGCCATACAACGCTGACCACAACAGCCAGTCATTGATGCTGCAACATCGGAAGCAGTCATTTCTTCATGGGCGTCAGGTAATACCAGTAGATGGTTTTTAGCACCGCCTAATGCCAGAACGCGTTTATAATTTGCTGTTCCTCGGCGATATACAAGCTTAGCTATTTTTGTTGACCCAACGAAAGAAATGCCATCTATATCGTTGTGATCACAAATAGCTTCAACAATTTCTCGGGCACCGTGCACTACATTAAATATACCGTCCGGAAGTCCAGCTTCCTGTAATAGCTCTCCAATGCGATTGGCGCTTAAGGGTGTTTGCTCTGAAGGTTTCAATATCACAGCATTACCCAGTGCAATAGCATTGGGAGTAGTCCAGTTGGGGACCATATTGGGAAAATTAAAAGGCGTAATACTGGCTACAACACCAATTGGTTTTCGATCAAAGCGACACTCCACACCTTTGCTGACTTCTTCAATCTCGCCCGCAATCATTTGTGGTAGTGAACAGGCAAATTCTGTTACTTCTATAGATTTTTGTATTTCAGCCACGGCCTCACTGCTGGTTTTACCATTTTCCTCTATCACCAGGGCTGCTAGTTCATCCATATACTTTTCCAAGAGGTATTTATAACGATATAGAACCTGAACCCTTTCCTTAATCGGTTGAGCGGCCCATTCAGGATATGCTTTACGGGCAGTTTTAACAGCCTGATCGAGCTGTTCTTTTGCCGATAATGGAACAGCACTGATCTGTTCGCCCGTCTGGGGATTATACACCTCCAAAAATTGACCAGTGACTTTGATTTTCTGCCCACCTATAAAATTTGTTAACTCAGAGTATTTCATGTTTTCTATCCCAATTTATTAATTCAATTTCCTTTAAGAGCGATAATTGCATTGAAATGCTACTATGGACTACCTAACATTGTTGAATTTTGATCAGACCTTAATGAGTTGATGTCTTTCTAAATTAGTGCTTTTTGGCCTTAAATGTATATATTATCATTTACTTCAAAAAAGCTGGAATGACGACAGCTTTCAGGGAAGAAATAGATTTAAATCAAGGGCTTAATTATTCAACTAATCTTGGATTTAATTTCTGTAAATATTAGATCTAGTGTACTAGCCGTTCTAAATGGTTCCTGAATGCATTGAGGTTTGGATCAGCATTTTCCACACCTAATTCTACCGCTTTTTGATAGTTTATAATTGCTGACGTTGTATCGCCTTTACTGTCATAGGCCTCTCCAAGGCTGTCGTAAACATTGGCTGACTTTGGATATAATTCGGTATTGTAAATGAAAACTTTAATTGCTTTATTCTTTTCACTACTCCCCAGAAGTTGATAACCTAGAGCGTTTAAAGTGGCTTCGGTAACCTGAATATGGTAGCCGTATCTTTTA
Organism: Fidelibacterota bacterium; assembly: GCA_042564205.1. Taxonomy (GTDB): domain Bacteria; phylum Fidelibacterota; class Marinisomatia; order Marinisomatales; family JAHJCW01; genus JBHPLN01. The sequence continues at coordinate 7,118 of JBHPLN010000002.1, read as the reverse complement.
CTTAAATCTGCATAATGTTTTTTAATTGCTTTCACGCCTTTATATGCATCTTGATCGGAAAGGCGCCAATCAGGATAAATGTATTTTAATCCCTCAAGCAGACTAAGTAACGGAACAGTGCCATGATCTTCATCTTCAAACTTGTGTAATTTCCAATTTAGGCTTTTTGCTTTACGTGTTAAAAGATTTGTAAACAGGTTTAGGCTCTGTGTGTATTCAGGTTCATCGCCGATCGTGATAAATAATTTTTTATCAATATCCGGCTGTTCTTTAATCTTCGTTTTGGCAATATTTATGACATATTCGTTATCATACATAAGATATGGACTAACAGATATATACGAATTAAATAAATCAGGCTTTGTAAAAAGCGTATATACAGAAAACATACCGCATAAAGAGTGGCCAAATAGAGTTTTATAGGAATGTGTTCTATAATTATCGTCAATATATGGTATTAATTCCTGTTCTAGAAATGCAATGAAATTATCGGCTCCTCCCGCAACGGTACGTCCGTCTTCAAGTGTTGGAGTAAAGTCACGATTTCTTTGTGTGTTGGGAATACCAATGACAATGCTCCTTGGCATTACCCGGTTTACAGACTGAAAAGAAACCAATGCAGCCGCATGAAAAAAATGGGTTTCACCATCCAGAATGTACAAAACAGGATATTTTTCTTGTGACTGCGCGTAGCCAAATGGTGTATAAATATATATGTCTCTCTGTTCGTTTAATATTTTTGAATCGAACTCAATAATATCGCCGATGACGATTGGATCCTTAGCAGTTTGACAAAAACATACGCTGCTCGCCAAAATTAAAATTGAAAATATTATTTTTTTCATCGTCGCTTCTCCAGGGTTTAATCCATTGATAAAAATATTTTGCTATATTTTTCTATTTTCATTCTGCATTGAATGCATTCAGTGGAACATTACTATTCCAAATATCTAAATGAAGTTTCCAGTTGCCATCATGATCTAATTTCCAGATATGCACGTTCTTGGTATTGTGCCATTGCGCAGTATCCTTTTGAGCATGCCAGGTATAGTAGTACGAGTTCACTGTATACGCCAGTTTCCCAGAACTTTCAAAATCGATCATTTCCCGATCACGGATTTTGAAGATATAAGCTTGACCTGATCGAAGCATTGTACCAATATCATCCTTTCCTTTTGTTATTGTCCAATGATTAGGCATCATGATGGCGTTTTCACTAAACAAAGAAATTCTTGTCTCTATATCGTCATTTTCAATGGACTTATAAAAAATGTCAATAGTTTGTTTAAGTGCCAGGGGCAATTCTTCGCTCTCAATTGTGTGCTTAGCACAACAGTTGGTGCTAATTATCATCAGAATAGTAATTATGGTTAATAAACCACGATGGATGAGATGATTTCTTAAAAATATCATTATTCCTCCAATGAGTGCTTTATTGAAATGTGATAATTTTTCCAGGAAAAAATGAAATCATTATCACTATATCGCCATTATTTAACATTATCCAATTAATTCACTCCAAAATTGAACCAAGAATGTGGTCATTTATTGCACGCAAGATCTTCACATCGTGGTTTTGATTGTAATTATAAGGATCACCGGTGGTAACAATGAGCAATTCTTGCTCAGGAAAATAAATAATGAACTGTCCCCCGTAACCTGAAGCCATCATAAAAGAGTACAAACCAAATTTACCTGACCACCAATAATATTGAATTCCCAATTTCGAAATGGGACCCCATGAACGGTTTTTTATTAATTCATCGGAGAACGTCATTTCAATCCATTCCTTTGGCACAATTTGAGTCCCATCAATAAATCCTTCCTGCATATAGAGATAACCGAATCTTGCAAGATCTCTGGATGTGCAAGTAATTCCTGTGCCACCAATACTATTTTGCTGGAAGTCCATATTCCAGTTAATAAGTTCAATGCCAAGTTGTGGATGTAAAAATTCTTTTGCGAACTCCCAGGCATTCAACCCTGTAGATTTCGATAAAATTGCCGAGACCAAATGCGCTGCTGCGGTACTATAAATGACTTGCTCTCCAGGCTCTTGAACTAACGGCACTTTCAAGAATGATTCGACCAAATTATAGCTGTCGATATTATCATAATAGGATGATTTATCCCCTGGAAATCCTGCCTGCATAAGGAGCAAGTGTCTTAATGTAATATCATATTTTCTTTCGTCAATATCATTGGTCACATACTCAGGGAAAAAGTCTAATAATTTTACATCAAGATTTTTGATGAATCCCTTATCAATTGCGATTCCAATAAGAGCAGAAAGGAAGCTTTTTGTGATCGATCGGATTTCAAAACCTTGATAGGCATTGTAATCATTATAATATTCTTCCAGGAGCAGATAACCATTTCTAATTACTAAAATGCTATGAATATCTTCCAATTCTTGTAGTTCTTCTACTGCAATTCCCAATTCAGACGAATTCAAACCTTGCTTTTCAGGAGATGAGATTTCCCAGTTAAATGGTTCAATATAAATCCCTTCAGGCGGAAATAATGAACACGAAAATACAAACCATACACACGTCGTTATTATCAGTAAGAAGGGATATGTTTTAATTGGTTTAATAAATGAAATCATTTTGTCGATTAAGAAAAAATTGATTTTCATAATCTAGTTCGATAAAAATCTTGATCTATAGGTAAATTAAAAATTGAAAGAATTAGTGCGAATAGCCCCAAATAGAATAATGGATAGTAGACTTTTTTGTCCATTTTATAATCCCCAAAAATTATATTTGCCTAATTCACCTTTTCCATAACATTTTAAATACATTAGACAATAATGAAATAGAAGGGTTGTCATGATGGCTTATTCACAGCCTTGAATGTTAATTACGTTCTTATGCAAGCCGCAGATATAATTCATTAAATACTACTGATCCCCAAACAGAATTAACAACGGTAAATGTGGGTTTTAACTAGCGATACTTGTTCCTTTAAATGGGACAGATATTTTCTATTATTTGATTATCACATTCGTTAGATTTTTATCATATTCTACAAATTTGATATTAATACAGATTTCTTGTATTATCGCACATGACAATTAATAGAACAATATTGAAAATCTTACCATTTGTCTTTCTTGGCTTTTTATTGGCACAGGATGTTGATGTAGCCAATTATGATTGTGAAGATTGTCACGGCGAGGAGGGCTGGGAAATACTCGAATTTGAATTTTTTAGTCACAACGAAACACGTTTCCCACTGCAAGGCAATCATTCTTTGCTAGAATGCAATAATTGTCATCCGGGCAACACAATTCAGGATCAACATAATTTTGATTTGGTAGATCCTGGATGTAATTCCTGTCATTTAGATATCCACGAATCACTATTAGGTGATGATTGTTCGAGTTGTCACCAGGCAAGCAGCTGGCAGGTCACAAATACTTCATTCAATCATGAATCTACTAATTTCCCATTAATCGGTGCTCACCGTCAAGTGTTATGCAATGAATGTCATCGTGAAGTGCCAATGATCCAATTTAGTTATTTATCAACAGATTGTTATTCGTGCCACGAACAAAACTACATCAATACTGATAATCCAAATCATGCTAAAGCACATTTCAATTTTGAATGCACTGATTGTCATACTACCTCTTCTCCCTCATGGTTACCTGCAAAATTCAATCATCAGTCTTATACCGGTTATCCCCTTTCAGGATCGCATAGTATAGTATCATGCAACCAGTGTCACCAAGCCGAGTACAATGGCACATCCCAAGATTGTGCAACCTGCCATTTAGAGGACTTTGAAATGACCGGTGGTGTTAGATACCCAAATGCACCTGCCCATACGCAAAACACGTTCTATACCCAAAACTGTGAAGACTGTCATTTCACAACTACCTGGTCTGACGCTTCAATCGATCACAATTTGACCGACTTTGCTCTCACTGGTCAGCATAACGTAGTGGCTTGTAATGAATGCCATGCAATAAATAATTATGACCTTCCACAAAATTGCGAGGAATGTCACATCCCGAATGGAATTGCACAAACAAACAATACAAATTCATCGTTTAACCATGATTCTCATAATCTACCCGATGACTGTACTTTATGCCATGATACCCAATCTTGGACTGACCAGTTATTTTCTCATAACCTTTTTTCTTCGTCTGATTGTATTCAATGTCACCAAGTAGAACACGATCAAGCTTCAGAACCTCAACATACTGGAGACAATATAGGGATAAATTGTTCCCTATGTCATATCACTGATGCCTGGCAAATCGACAATTTCGCACACTCCGCTTTGCAAACAAATTATGAATTAACTGGTGCCCATAAATCGGTAGACTGCAGTAACTGCCATGTCTCTTATTATAGTGGCACATCACAGGACTGTTGGTCCTGCCATCAGAAAGATTATAATTCTACCGGCATTCAAAATTTTGATCACATCGGCCATCAATTGCCTGAAGACTGTAGTCTTTGCCATGAAACCACCAGTTGGAACGACCTTACTTTTAGCCACCAGAATTTTACCGGACAAGCCTGTGGGCAATGTCATTCACCAGAACATGAGAATGCACTGAACCCTGTTCATTCTGCAAATAACATAGGCAATAATTGCACTTTATGTCATAATTCAAATGCGTGGACAATTAGCGACTTTGAGCATAATGAACTCCAAACAGGATATTCACTTGAAGGTTTACATTTAGTCAGCACCTGTGAAAACTGTCATATTAATGGCATATATAATGGAACACCAAATACCTGCCAGAACAATGCCTGTCATTTAAACGATTACCAAGCGACCTCTGCCCCAAATCATCCCAATATGGGATTACCGACAATATATTGTGAAGATTGCCATAATCCGCTAGGATGGATACCTTCACTGTTTTCCCATAACCTGAATATCGATTGTGTTGATTGTCATCTGACTAATTATAACAACGCTAAAAATCCACCCCATTCAAATTCATCTGGTTTCAGTAAGAATTGCAATGATTGTCACAAAAGCGTGACAACTTGGAATGGAGCAACATTTAACCATTCGGGTATATCGTCTGGTTGTGCGTCCTGCCATATTAAGGAATACAATAACACGTCAAATCCAAATCATTCTTCCGTAGGTTATGGTACAAATTGTCAAGCCTGTCACAATTCAACAAAAGATTGGCACAACGCCCAGTTCAGCCATCCTTTCCCAATATATTCCGGAGCTCACAAACCTGAAACGTGGGGGAATAACTGCAACGTTTGCCACACCAATAGTAGCAAGTATTCAGATTTCTCCTGTGGCTTAAATGGGGCCTGTCATAAACACGATGAAAGTAAAATGAATGAAAAGCATGATGATGAAAATGGATATACTTATAATAGCCAGGCTTGCTACGGCTGCCACCCTGACGGGAAAGAACCTGACGATAATTTTATTGAACCTAGCGACGACTTACCGGCTAGAATAAAAGACCGTCATATACGCTGATACAAAAAGACGATACCTTGCTAAACGACCTCGATAGAATGAGACTGAATTTTATTTCTTACGCAATAATGCTTATAATTGTATTGACTTCTGAACTATCGGGATCAAATATTACTGATGCAGTTTTTGTTGAAGGAAAAATTACATATCTAACAATTGACCAAGTTTATTGTGATCTTGGAATTAATGATGGTATCAATCTTGGTGACACATTAATTGTAAGGCGTGATTCAGAAGATATCGGTTTAATAATTATAGCAAACCTTGCTAATAATTCATCAATTGGAAATCCCATTGCTCCCATCGGTAATTTTGTACGAGGAGATCGGGTTGTCGCAAAAATTATAAAGAAATCCATTATTGATCAGACAAAAGAAATTACAACAACAGATTCATACCAAGATACACAAGTTGATCAAAACAAGAGGCTAATAATTAAACATAGCGGAAATTTATCGCTGCGCTATAGTTATCAAAAATTTGAAAATGACATTGCTAATAACCGTAGTATCGGAAATCTTCAGTATGGTTTAGAATCAAATACCGTCATTCCAATTAAAATGTGGATTTATGGCCGAGGATCTTCTGTAAATAAAAAATTTACACTTTACCAAGGCAGAATCGAAATCGGGCAACAAAATGGGCAATACCAATTACAACTTGGTCGAATTTTCTCTTCAGAAATGCCCGGGCTTGGAGCAACAGATGGTATATATTTATCCGATCAATTTAATTCAAAAATCAGAGCCGGATTCATTGGGGGTTTCAAACCAAATCCTGCCACGCTTGACTTTGATAAAAAAATAAAAAAAGCTGGAGTGTTTTCAGAATTCAAGACACAATCAAAAAATTTCAGATTCAACATATTATCATCGGTGATTGGTCAATATTCTGGTAAAACAATTGATCGCGAATATTTGTATTTCAATTCAGACGGAGAGCTATTTAATTCTATACGAATTAGTCTCCATCAGATTTTTGATTTTGACAGAAGCAATGAAATTGCAGACCGTAATTTTATTGAACCAACTTCGACACAGGTATTACTGTTCTTGAAAATCAATTCGGCTATCTCGTTTAATGCGCGATATTCAGGAATAAAACCCATTATATATCAAACAACAAGCATTGTTTATCGGGACTCACTTTTCCAAGACGCTTTACATCAAGGGTGGTATAGCACCCTACGACTAAGAGGACAAAAACTTGGTTCAATACAGATAGGTATGAATTTTAGGCAAAACAGTCCATCTAATAAGACTAATTATTATTTCATCAGTATACAGCCAAAATCAATCATTAAAACGCTTAACCAAGATGTTGAATTAAACCATATAAGTAACAGTTATTTGAAAGGTTTTCGCGGGAAGGTTGGATTGAATTATTTCCGGAACAGAACAAGCATTTATACTAATTTTGAGTACTTCGACTACAACTATAATTCCTTCTCAAAAAATAGTGTCGAAAAAGTAATAAACGTTGGTTTCTCGATTAGAGCGAATTCCAGCCTGAGTATTAATACTTCGCTAGAGTATTCACTTGATGCAACTGCATCATATTTGTTCGGATACTTCTCTGTTTCATATCGATTTTAAAAACCTAAAAAACAGCCACAAGGACTGTTTTTTCCGAGATTGAAC
>JBHPLN010000019.1:0-25808 GCA_042564205.1 Fidelibacterota bacterium | reverse complement strand
TGGAGCTGTGAAAATATTATAGTATGAATGCAAATATAAAAATTGCAGTTATCCAATTCCCCGGTTCAAACACCGAACGGGAATCCGTTTTAGCTCTACGCCGTTCAGGAATGACTCCCCATGAATTTTTGTGGAATGCCGATCCGGGATTACTTAGCGATTTTGATGGCTTTGTAATTATTGGTGGTTTTTCATACGAAGATCGTTCCAGGGCTGGTATCATAGCAGCTATGGATCCGATAATGGAAACTATAATAGCTCAAGCAAATTCTGGTAAGCCCGTTCTTGGTATCTGTAATGGGGCGCAGATTTTATTAGAAAGCGGTCTAATTCCCGGCTGTAAAAATCGGCAAATTGCAATGGCCCTGACCAATAACAAACGTACTAAAGGCGGGCAAGTTTTAAGTACCGGTTACTATAATCGCTGGACATACCTCTGTTCATCAATCCCTTCTGAACGCACAGCCTTTACGAGAGATTTGCAAAACAATCAAGTACTGCACATCCCGTTCGCCCATGCTGAAGGTCGATTTACAATGTCAAAAGAACTTTTGAATGAGTTAATAGATAACAATCAGATTGTGTTTCGTTACTGTGACAACCAGAGAAATGTAACGCCAGAGTTTCCAATCAATCCCAATGGTTCGGTATATAATATTGCAGGTGTATGCAACCCCAGCGGAAATGTAATGGCACTGATGCCACATCCCGAACGGACACCTAATGGAGACCCGATATTTGTTTCCATGCGCGATTATATAATCTCTGGCGAAAAACAACCATCAAGTCAAATGAAATATCAACCTCCGATATATAAAATTACTGAATACAAACCGGATAGTAGTTCACATGAACTGATAATTGAATTATTGATCACCGACAATGAGGTTTTTTCTGTTAACACTGCTTTACACCATCTTGAGCTTCCAGCTTCAATTACGCGTCAAACACATTGGGAAATTGTACTTGAAGACTTTGCGCTTCCATCCGTTATTAAACAGATTCATAAATCTGGCGAGCTATATAACAGTAATAAAGAGCGCCCAATTGATCGCTCAAAAAAAAAGAATACCACCTCTTTATTAGTACAACCAAAAGAGGATCTTTTGGGGCGTCATAAATTAGAAACCTTACATAAGCGGCTGGACATTGATGGAATAAAACAGATCAAGAGCGGTGTACTATGGAACATCACTGTAAACCGTGATAATTTAAACAGCGTGGCGGAGCAGGTATTAAAAACTAACATACTTTTTAACCCATTTTCTCATGACTGCTATGAAAAACTTTAATGATTACACAAATAGAATTAGTCGGGCATTACACAACTGCCTGGTAGAAACAAATTTAGAAATTGGAGCAAAAACCGTTGGAAAAGTGCGTGACACATATTCGTTAAATGATAAAATGCTGCTGATTACCACTGATCGGCAAAGTGCTTTTGATCGCATCCTGGCAGCAATTCCATTTAAGGGACAGGTCCTTAACCAAACCAGTGCCTGGTGGTTTAAAGAGACACAACATATCATCAGCAACCATATTATCGATGTGCCCGATCCAAATGCGGTGCTTGCTGAAAAATGTACTGTATTTCCGGTAGAGTTTGTCGTCAGGGGGTACATCACTGGCTCAACGGGCACTTCGTTATGGACCGTCTATAATAAGGGTGATCGAACATACTGTGGTATCGATTTCCCCGATGGCTTAATAAAGAATCAGCAGTTAGATAATCCTGTAATAACACCAACAACTAAAGACGCTGTACATGATCGTCCGGTAAGCTCAGAGGAAATTGTTTTAGAGGGCTTAATGTCTGCTGAAGATTGGGCCTATGCCAGCGAAAGAGCTCTTGAATTATTTAAGTTTGGCCAGCAAAAAGCCCAGGAGCATGGACTGATTTTAGTCGACACTAAATACGAGATGGGCAAGAATAAAAATGGAGAAATTTTATTGTTAGATGAGATTCATACGCCGGATTCCAGCCGTTATTGGCTCGCCGGTTCCTACCTGGATCGCTTTCAGGTCGGATTAGAGCCTGAGAATATTGATAAAGAATTTTTACGGCTCTGGTTCGTTGCTAATTGTGACCCATATAATGATACTGAATTACCGCTAGCGCCTGATGATCTTGTTATAGAGCTATCAAAAAGGTACATTCAACTTTACGAAATGATCACCGGACAAAAATTTAATTTTCCCGAAGAGGGTCAATCCATCGAAGAACGACTTCAAAGCAATTTAAAGGAATTAAAATGAAAGCTGTCATTATCATGGGCTCTACGGCTGACCGATCCTTCGCTGATAAAATCACTAAGCAGTTGAAAGACATGCAGATTGATTTCGATGAGCAAGTGGCTTCAGCCCATAAAGATCCAACAAAAGTTCTTGAGATCATTCAATCATATTCTAATAAGGGGCCAATTATCTATGTTACGATTGCTGGACGTTCCAATGCTTTATCAGGATTTGTAGCAGCTAATTCAACATTTCCTGTTATTGCCTGCCCACCCTTTAATGATAAGGTTGACATGTTGGTTAATATTCAATCTACGTTACAAATGCCAAGCAATGTTCCAGTCCTCACAATCCTTGATCCCAAAAATTGTGCTTTGGCAGTACAGCGAATTGCCTTCCTGGTGAAATGATATGTTAACGAATATTTCACCGCTTGATGGCCGCTACAAAGAAGATGTTCAGGAGCTCTCCCTTTTCTTTTCTGAGCATGGATTAATCAAATATAGATTAAGAATTGAAATTGAATATTTAATCGCATTGAGCACGGAACCGGCATTTTTCGACGTCAAACCACTTTCTTCGGCAAAACAGACTCAACTACGCAACATTTACAAGCAGTTTGATCACGCGGGTGCCCAAGCCGTAAAAAGAATTGAGGGCAGGACCAACCACGATGTTAAGGCCGTTGAATATTTTCTTAGGAATAAACTTAAAGGTACGCGCCTTGAGCATCTTACTCCCTGGTGCCATTTTGCCCTTACGTCAGAAGATGTAAACAATCTGGCTTACTCATTAATGTGGCAAGATAGTATCACATTTATTGCTTTACCATTATTAAAAAAGATGTACTCTACGCTTCGTCAGCGTGCCCGTCGCTATCGTGACAGCTCGCTATTATCCTTAACGCACGGACAACCTGCTTCTCCCACTACATTTGGTAAAGAAATGGGTGTCTATGCGGTTCGTCTAAAAAAGACAAATTAAATTTTTAATGAGCCATGTCCTACAAGGAAAATTTGGTGGCGCTACTGGATCTTGGGGAGCGCATGTAGTGGCTTTTCCAAAGGTCAATTGGGAAAAATTTTCAAAGCGTTTCATAAGTAGATTAGGATTGGATCCCAATTTAATGACCACTCAAATAGAGCCGCATGATTCATTAGTGGAAAGCTATCAGTGCTTAATCCGTATAAATAATATCCTAACAGATTTTTGCCGTGATGTTTGGTTGTATATAAGTCGCGGAATTTTAATACAAAAAAATATCGCCGCGGAGGTTGGTTCGAGTACCATGCCGCATAAAATTAATCCCATTCAATTTGAAAATGCCGAAGGAAACTTAGGTATTTCAAATGCGATTTTAGGACATTTTGTAGACAAACTGCCAATTTCCCGGTTACAAAGGGACCTTTCAGATAGTACTACCCTCAGAAATCAGGGTGTCGCATTAGGGCATGCACTCCTAGCCTTTAAAAATATTAAAAAGGGATTGAATAGGATCTCGTTCAATACAGCCTATGCCCAACAGGAATTAAATGAACACTGGGAAGTATTAACCGAAGCATTGCAAACCATTTTGAGAAAAACCGGTAAAACCGATGCATATGAAAAAATTAAATCTTTCACAAAAGGTCGACGTCTATCTGAGAAAGATTGGCTTGAGATTGTAGAATCACTCAAGATTCAAGACAGCGAAAAGGAACTTTTAATGAATTTATCTCCAGATTCATACACTGGCTTGGCCTCTAGGTTAGTCGAGCTTATCTAGCATGTGCGGCGTTGTCGGAATAATCTCTCATAAACCTGTGGCTAGTGAAATATATGACAGCCTGATTCATCTTCAACATCGTGGCCAAGACGCTGCCGGAATAACCACTTACAATAACCGTTTTCACACGAAAAAAGGGGTTGGTTTGGTGCGCGATATATTCGATACCAATAATATGGCTAGGCTGCAGGGAAAAGTTGGCATTGGCCATACACGCTATCCGACTATTGGTTCCTACTCCAGTGAAGATGCTCAGCCTGTATGGACTGGCGTTCCATATGGAATTGCAATGGCGCATAATGGCAACCTTGTTAATTATGACGAGGTAATGAAGGCCTTAATGGAAAAGGACCACAGGCATCTTAATGCCACTGTTGATATTGAGATACTTTTGCATGTTTTCGCTGGGGCACTAGAAAGAGTGACTTCATACAATCAAAAAAAACATTCGTTTTTTGATTGTATATGCATTGCGGTTGAGGAAGTTTTCCAGCGAATAAGCGGATCTTATTCTGTGATTGGTATGATTATTGATAAAGGAATGATTGTCTTCCGTGACCCTCATGGCATACGCCCATTGGCGCGAGCTGAGCGTAAGCATACGAATGGAGTTGATTACTTATTTGCCAGTGAAACATCCATGTTCTATTCATTGGGATATCAATCCACAGGAACTGTGCTTCCCGGTGAAGTTATTTATGTCGATAATGACGGGCAACTTCATTCCAGAAGATTATCGACCGACAAAGATTTTACACCCTGTGCCTTTGAATATGTATACTTTGCTCGCCCTGATACTATGATGAACGATGTCAGTGTTTTTCGTGCGCGTTTGCGTATGGGACAAAACCTGGCAGATGCCTGGAAATCAAAGTATCCTGATGTGCTGCCGGATGTGGTAATCCCGGCGCCTTCCACTGCCAATACTGCAGCGCTCTCGGTTGCCCATGAATTGGGTATTCGCTATTCTGAGGGATTATATAAAAATCCATTTATTGGTCGCACCTTTATTATGCCCGGCCAGGCTCAGCGCAAGCGCTCAGTAAAGTATAAGCTTGTTCCGCAGGAAACTGAAATTCGCGGTAAAGACATTATGATCGTTGATGATAGTATCGTTCGAGGTAATACCAGTCATGAAATTGTTAGAATGTTACGCGATTTTGGTGCTAAAAAAATCTATTTTATCTCGGCTTGCCCGCCTATAACTCATCCTTGTTTTTATGGTATCGATATTCCTTCGCCGTCCGAACTTATTGCCAGCCAGTATTCGGTTAAAGAAATCGGAGAGCATATAGGTGTGGACATACTTTTATATCAGGAGATTGACGGTCTTATAGAGGCCATTATGCGTAAGGGCGATCATAACATAACTCGCCCCTGTCTTGCCTGTATGGATGGAAAATATGTAACTGGCAACGTGGATAAATCAAAATTTAAGGCTCTAGAAGCCCAGCGCAATAAACACCAAAATTCATGAAAAATGTATTAATAATTGGATCTGGAGCGCGCGAGCATTCTATTGCAAAAGCTTTTGCTCAATCTTCTCATTCATTAAGATTATTTTGTCTTGGTACAAATCTAAATCCAGGTATTCGCGATTTATGTTCTGAATTAGTCGTCGGCTCAATTACCGATCCATTATCAGTACTGAGTTTCGCCAAGCAACATTCAATTGATTTCGCCATCATTGGCCCCGAAGCGGCTTTGGCGGCTGGCGCTTCAGATGCACTTTGGGAGGTCAACATTCCATGCATCGGTCCTACGAAAAATTTGGCGCAGATAGAAACCAGCAAAGCCTTTACCCGTCGACTGTTAAAAAAACATGATATTCCCGCATCACCATCATTTAAAGTTTTTAATAGCCTTGAAGGTGTTCCTGAATTCTTGAATGAATTAGGTGATAATTATGTTATCAAGTATGACGGCTTGATGAGTGGTAAAGGCGTTCGCGTGGCGGGTGATCATCTGCACGGGCATGCAGATGCACTATCATACTGCAAGGAACTCGTCGATGAATTCAAAGCATTTGTTGTTGAAGAAAAACTGATAGGCCAGGAGTTTTCGCTTATGAGTTTTTGCGATGGAACACATTTAAGACACATGCCGCTAGTTCAAGATCACAAACGCGCCTATGAAAATGATCGGGGGCCAAACACGGGAGGCATGGGTTCGTACTCTGATACCGATGGTTCTCTTCCTTTCTTGGTCAACGAGGACATTAATCAGGCTCAGGCAATCAATATTGCTACTGCGGCTGCTCTGAAAAAGGAATTTGGTAAAGGCTATATTGGTATTCTTTATGGTGGTTTCATTGCAACAGCAACCGGCGTTAAGCTGATTGAATATAATGCGCGCTTCGGCGATCCAGAAGCATTGAATGTATTAGCAATTTTAACAACCGACTTTTATGATATTTGCCGAGCAATGATCCATGGAACGCTTATCAATTGTCCAGTAGAATTCAAGCCGCAGGCAACCGTTTGTAAATATGTCGTACCAAACGGATATCCTGATAAGCCGGTACGCGGTGAAAAAATTAATTTATCTGGTATACAAAATTTTGATCAGCTGTATTTTGCTTCAGTAGAGGTTAAAGGGGGCCAGTTAATTGAAGCTGGTTCTCGGACTGTGGCTTATGTCGGGATCGCAGATACACTAGATGAAGCAGAAAAAATTGCTGAAAAAGAAGTTGCGGCTGTTGAGGGACCACTATTCCATCGGAAGGATATCGGAACAAAGGTGTTAGTCAATAAGCGGGTTCAGCAAATGAACGAATTGCGGGGTTAGATTTATATGGTACGGCTTGGCATATTGGGTTCTACCAAAGGCACAGATATGCAGGCTATTATCGATGCAATCAATACGGGGCAATTAGACGCCTCTATCGAAATTGTTATTAGCAATAAATCGGATTCCTATATTCTGGAGCGCGCGCAAAAGCACAACATCAACTCAGCATTTATCGGTCATCAAAATAAGGATCGTGAATTTTTTGACCGAGAACTTTCCTTTTTACTTTCACAAAACAACGTTGATCTTATTTTGCTTATCGGCTTCATGCGCATCCTTTCGCCCTGGTTTTGCAATAAATGGAAAGGCAAAGTTTTAAATGTTCATCCCTCGCTATTACCTCATTATGCTGGTAATATGGATACCAATGTCCATGAGGAGGTCTTAAAAAATAGTGATTCGGAAACAGGGTGCACTATCCATCTGGTAACCGACGAATTGGATGCTGGTCCGATTATAATTCAAAAAAAATGCAAGGTTGAAAAGGCCGATACGCCTGACACGTTAAAGGAAAAGGTTCAACAATTAGAAGGGGAGGCGTTTATTGAGGTAATCCAAAAAATCGGCTCTGATACATTTACACGAAAATAAAATGAATAAAAAACCAATTAAAGTAAAGCAGGCATTAATCTCCGTTTCAAATAAGGACGGTATTGTTGACTTTTCCAGGCAACTCATTGCTCTCCGGGTGAACATTCTCTCTACGGGTGGCACCGCCAGATTGCTAAGAAAATTTGGTCTTAAGGTCACTGATGTTGCTGATTACACTGATTTCCCAGAGATAATGAATGGACGCGTAAAAACACTACATCCATTAATTGCTGGTGGTATTTTGGGTCTCAGGGATCAACACCAAGCTATTGCCGACAAGAATAATATTGGGTGGATCGATCTTGTGGTATGTAACCTCTATCCATTTTCTGACACTATTCAGAAAAAAACCGTCACGCAGGAAGAGGCGCTTGAGAACATAGATATTGGTGGACCTACAATGATTCGTGCGGCTGCTAAAAATCAGAGTTGGGCTGGTGTCCTGGTTGATCCAGATGATTACGATTCCGTTATCGCTGAATTATCAGAACAAAACAAGCTTACTTTTAAAACGCGCAAGAAGCTTGCTGCCAAAGCCTTTGGTCACACCGCACAGTATGATGCAATTATTCACAATTATTTGAAGCCTGGGCAATTTTCTGATGATCTAATAATGACTTTCAAGAAATTTTACAACGTCCGTTATGGAGAAAATCCCCACCAACGGGCTGCGGCCTACCGCTTACCAATTCAAAACGAAAATAATATCATAACAGCAAAGATTCACCAGGGTAAAAATTTATCCTACAATAATATAATAGATGCAGACAGTGCCCTGACCTGTCTCCAGGAGTTTCAGGAGCCTGCCTGCGTGATAGTAAAGCATGCCAATCCCTGCGGAGTCGCAGTAGGAAAGGATGTGGCAGAAGCATATCAGAATGCATTTAACGCAGATTCATTAAGTGCGTTTGGCGGCATCGTTGCCCTGAATCAAACCTGTTCGGCTGAGGTTGCCGATGCCATTGCTAAAATATTCGTTGAGATTGTATTGGCGCCTGATTACGAAGCAGCGGCACTGGAAACACTTACAAAAAAGAAGAATTTACGCGTGCTTGAGCTGGGCACTATTCCTGAAAAAAAACCAAGACTGCAATTCCGCAATATTGACGGAGGGCTTTTAATGCAGGAAGCGGATATTTCAACTATTTCTGCGAATGATTTAAAAATTGTTACCAATAAAAAGCCTGACGCCATTGAAATTGATAATATGCTGTTTGGATGGAAGGTTCTGAAGCATGTGAAATCGAACGCAATTTTAATTGCCAACAATCATATTACAGCAGGTATTGGCCCAGGGCAGGTCAGCCGTGTTGATGCAGTTGAAATTGCTATCCGAAAGGCGGGTAAGAATGCACTTGGTGGAATTCTGGCATCGGATGCATTTTTTCCATTCCGGGACAGTATTGATTTAATCGCAAGGTCTGGTGTCAGGGCTATTATTCAACCCGGCGGCTCAGTTCGCGATGCTGAAGTTATAGATGCCTGCGATGAACATGGAATTTCCATGGTTTTCACCGGTATACGTTGTTTTAAGCACTGAATTTCTATTCATTTACAGTAAATTTCATGATGAAAAATTCTGCACCATTATCTTATCGATTGTCGTGGTTGGCTATTTGGGGCATCGCTTTTGGTTTAATAGAAGCTGCAGTTGTTATTTATCTGCGTAAAATTTACTATCCAGAAGGTTTCAGCTTTCCGATTGTTATTGCTTCCTCTGATATCTCACGCGTTGAATTAATTCGCGAATTTGCAACGATTATAATAATGTGGGCAGTTGCGGAATTGTCCTATCGTTCCTTCCAAGCACGACTGGCTGTTTTTATGATTCTATTCGGAGTATGGGATGTTGTCTATTATGCCGCGCTAAAAGTTCTTATCGGCTGGCCAGAATCCCTAGCAGCCTGGGATGTCCTCTTTCTTCTGCCGTCACCTTGGGTTGGCCCCGTTTGGGCTCCAATATTTATAGCCCTTTCACTGATTATAGCTGGTATACTTATTCTAAGAAGAGTAGAGCGCGGCGATAAACTAAAAGTGGGTTACAAATTTTGGGCATTTGAAATATTAATGGGAATAATCATCATTACTTCTTTTTTAATACCTGGGCAAGTTGTGATAAAAACCACACTCCCTGATACCTATCCCTGGTATTTATTATTCATGGGATATTTCCCGGGATTGGGTTTATTTCTGTATCAATTTCGTAATAATTAAGATAACCAGTTTACTTCGGCTTAAAGTGTGTACTCAGGCCGATCAGTATAAATTGCATCAACGCCTAATTTCTTAATCCATTGAATTGCCGATTTTGTGTTAACCGTCCAGGCTCCTATTCGCAGATGTCGCTTCTTTGCCCAATTGATAAATTTCTGATTTAATAATCCTGCCTCCATGTTAATGCAATCAGGGTGGACAAAATTGACTAGATAAAAATGATTTAGTGTTTCAAATATCATCGCGGTTATGATTCTGCGATTCATATACTTAACCAATAAAACCACCAGCGGATTAAAACTTGACACCATTATCTTCCTATTTTGCGCATTTTTCTTTATAAGCCTGTTCAGCCGGAAAAGGGGTTTTAGATCAAAAAAGGATATTGTTTTTATCTCAATGTTCAATAAAACATTTTCTGGAATTATTTTTAACACTTTTTCTAGCCGGACAATCTTTGCAACTTGACCAGAAAATTTATTGATGCCAAAATTCACTACTGAAAGATCTTTATATTTGATTTCATCAATAAATCCATACCCATCAGATTCGCGTTCTAAATCAAAATTATGTGAACACACAATTTCACCATCGCACGTAGAAACAATATCAATTTCTAAAGCAGATAAACCCTTTTTAATGGCTGATTGATAGGCTTCCAAGGTGTTCTCTGGTGCGTTGTGCAGGGCACCACGATGGCCAAAAATAATAGGAGTGTTTTTAAAAAACGATGTCGTATCGCGTGCTTTCCAAAGCATTAAATGTCCTAAAACAAGAAGAATGAAAATTGTCCCGGCAATGTGCATTATGGTCATTTTTAAGGTATCAAAATAAGTGTTGGTTGCATTTCAGAATGATTGGATGTCAAATCTTCTGTGAGATCAAAAAGATGATTTTGGATGATCTCCACATCTACCGTATTCGAAAAACTTGAGTTGCTTTTGTGGGTTCCACCAGCCTTTTCCCGAATTTCTTTTAATGCTTCCCGCAAGGATAAAGTAACGATTTCTCGTATAGTTTCAATTTCATTTACTGTTTGAATGTTGTCTGTCCAGCTGTAATTGGCATTGTGAAGTGCCGTCCAAATCCCGGTCGGCAATATTCCTGTTATATTATTGAACGCTCGATATAACTCAGCCCCCAATAAATCTAATTCATCTTTATATAAATTCACGAGTAGATATTTTAATGTAGCATTAAAAATTAGTGCTCCTTTAGATTCTGTTGACGCTGCTCCATCCCAATTTCCTAATTCTCCCATTGCATATTGAATTTCCTTGTCGCTAATTGGAGAACATAATTTGATGATTTTATCCTTCAGTACAACATTGTACACTGAATCAAGCTTTTGCTGTGCATTTAACATTTCATCCTTTGTTAGAAATTCAGCTTCATTCGCTAAAGTCATTATCCGTGCGAGTGCTTCATTTCCTTGATCAATTATAATCCAATTGATAATTTTATCAGTAAATATGAAATTGTTACGCGGATTTTTTAGTTCTTCAATTAATGTCTTGTCCGGCCCGTCCCCATCCCTGACGCGCTTTATTATCCCTATATTCCCCAGCGTGTCAGCATACAATGTGCTTAGATTTTCTACATAATAAGAGGCAACAGCACCAACAATATCGCTACCACTCCCCGCATTAATAATACCATTTAGCAAAATGATGGAATTCTCACTTACTAGAGGATTTTTTTTCATTATGGTGATATTGTTGCTTTTATTATTAATTAGATCAGATATAACCGATCCATAGTCTGTCGATCTATATTTGAAATTGAAATTCTCCATGCCTTTTATTGGAATTATTACCTCAGTCTTTACCATTGTGTGCCATTCGCCATTATATAAAAAGGTGTTCGAGTTATATTGATTGGTCGGGACATTTATAAGTTCTAATTCAAGAAATGTTGAAATAGCCCAGGCGGCCGCCTGGTTTCGGCCAATCATTGGGAATGGAATGCCTGGTATTAATAGCCCAGACACGACGGTCCCAGGATATTCAAAATGGTAAATATCACCCTTAAACGGATCGTTAGTATTCTGGTGTATAGTTACCATTAACTTCGGTTTTTTTTCACCTTTAGTATTCCCCCCGATAACTAAATGATTATTGCCATTGAATGAATTACCTAAAAAATCAAAAAATACATTTTCAATTTCATTCGTTACTGCAATTAACTCGTAAAGCTGGTTTACGGATGTTTTATCAAGGTCAAGATTTAAGCTTAATCCAATTGGTTGAATCAATTCATTAACCTTTTGGCTACCATAATACGCATTAATTGAATTAATCATTAAATCTTTAAATAGGGCCGATTGATTCTTGATTGCCAGTAAATTTTGGCAGGCAATAATATCAGAAGGATTCCAATAAATTGGTTTAGCGCGAAGTCGTTTTAACTCTGATGGAAGTTGCAGTTGGCTAACAGAATCAATGTAGCGATTAATACCGTTGCAATATTGTAGCAGAATTTGTTGTAAGTCTGGTTCCAATTTTGAGAGAGCTAACTCTGCTTCCGAAGATATCCCCATAAGAAGTATTAACTGGTCTGCTTTTAATGCTTTTATTCCAAATATCGAAGACAAATTGCCCCGGGCTGCAGCGACCAACTTTGTCAAAGAATAAAGTCGATCCTGTGCTGTTAAATATCCAAGCGCAAAGTAGAAATCCTCACCGCTGCTGGCTTTTATGCTTGTTACACCATGCATATCGCTAATAACAAGGACTGAATCGGTCAAGCCCTTTAATGCAATCGTGTTCTTATTTACGCTTTTATTGGGTTGGAAATACAAATGTATTGTCATAAAGAGCGATAACGCGAATAATCCAGTAATAATGCCGAAGATTTTATACACTACTGTTTACTAT
The DNA here is from genome assembly GCA_042564205.1 of Fidelibacterota bacterium. GTDB lineage: Bacteria > Fidelibacterota > Marinisomatia > Marinisomatales > JAHJCW01 > JBHPLN01. The sequence continues at coordinate 13,337 of JBHPLN010000019.1, read as the reverse complement.
CCTTCCTTGGTTAAATCGTATTAATGTAATTATGGAATTTATCTGAGGAGCTTAATAGATTACAACGATCCAATAAAAAAGCCTCCGAAATCCGGAGGCTTTTTTATAAGTCAAACACTCATTACAAGCAACCGGGTGTAGCAGGGCCAAAATGGGTCGAAAAAGTTTAGTACGAATCAATTCCATTACAATGGGGTCATCACAGTATATTTTACATTTATTGCTCCTGCCCATGTATCCGGTTTTGTAATTTATCTCCCCAATTTTGAGAGAAAGCGTTATTGAAAAAGGCATTTAAATTTAATCTAGGCCAATTTCCAGCCCCCACTCAGCATGGCGCATGGGCATTCTGGCTCATCCCTGCTTTTATGGGGCTGGCATTGTCCGGAACCTGGCGTTGGTCTACACTGCTGGTGGTTTTGGGCTTTTTACTAATATTTCTTTCACACCAACCGATTATTCGTGCTCTGAGAAAATGGTATTTTCGAAAACAACATGATATCAATTCTATCTCATGGGCATTATTACTATCTGGTTCTGGATTAATACTGTTAGCTGTTCTGTTCATTATAAATCGTCTTTGGCTGGCTATTCTTTTAGGATTCTTTGTTTCCATAGCGTTTACCTTTCACATAATCCTGACATTAAAAAAAGAACACTTATCAATTCCTGGAGAAATTATTGGCGTTTTTGGTTTGACCGCTGCAGCGCCATTAATATATTTATATTTGCATGGTGTCCTCGACGCCGTGGGTTGGGTTCTGTGGGCAATTAATTTTCTATACTTTACAGGAAGTGTTTTTTATGTTAAGCTTCGTTTACGTATTCAACCTACTCAACCCGAACGAAATATTATTGGAAAGATATCGACTGGGGCTCCTTTATTATTGTATGCTCTTGGTGTGCTGATATTTATGGTGAGCGTTACTTTTCTAAGAAATTATTCATGGCTTTTCTTCACTGCCTTTGTACCATTCTTTATAAAAGTTTTATGGGGTGTATATAATTGGCAGAGAAACGTGAAACTGAAACCCTCTCGGTTGGGCTTTTCTGAGTTAGCTCATTCAATTTGTTTTGGGTGTATCTCAATTTTAGGGTTTTTTACATCCGGAATTTAAATGCCTGAATTGCCTGAAGTCGAAACAGTTGTACGATATATTAATCCCTATCTTAAGGGGAAATTGATAAAACGTATTTCTCCTTTAAACAACTATAAGAAAGTATTCGCAACTCATACCCCAACAACGTTCAATAATTTAGTAATGGGACAAAAGATTAAACGTGTCTGGCGCCGAGCAAAATTCATTGTTGTAGATCTTGAAGCGGGGCACATACTAATCCATCTCCGTATGACCGGCCGCCTTCTGACCAAACTCACAGAAGATGATAAACCCAAACATTTAACAGTACACATGCAATTAAATGATGGAAGTGAACTATATTTCAAAGACTATCGAAAATTCGGACGCTGGTACTATTATCAAAATCTTGATTACATCAATTCCCGTTTAGGAATTGAGCCTCTCTCAAATGGATTCACAGCTGATTGGTTGTATTATAATTTGCGCAATCACTCACGTCAACTTAAAGCACTACTCTTAGATCAATCTTTCATTGCTGGTCTGGGAAATATTTACGTTGATGAGGTCCTGTGGACTGCGAAACTACATCCACAAAAATTGAGCGCTACTGTTGGCCGAAAGAAAAATGATATTCTTCATTCCGCCATTCAAAATATTCTGCAACGGGCTATTGATCAGCAGGGGACTACTATTATTAATTTTTATTTTGGAGAAGGTTCAGAAGGTAATTTTAAAAACGCTCTTGAAATTTTTAATCGTCAAGGACAAAAATGTCATCGGTGTGGAAAAATTATTAAGAAAATAAGAGTATCTCAGCGAGGAACACATATCTGTCCAAAATGTCAGAATAAGTAAATTTCCCTGGTTATATGTAATGTGAATGCTACCTATGAACTCAAGTATGAAACCTATAAATATTTCAAAGATATTGAACAAGAGAATTTGGGACCACTGAAAATATAGTAGAAATTTGTATTAAGCGTGTTTTACTCCCCCCTGAAATGGCCCTGGTTATCCAGGGCTTTTATACTCTACTTCACTACGGCGTACTGAAACTGATAAATCCCCAGAGTTTCGTCTACTGGAACTAACCTCTCAAAGACCAGATCAATTTTATTATCTAATTCAGGAAAAATGGGGATTCCCCCGCCAAATACCAAAGGATGTGGTGTGAGATAAAGGTGTGTGAGATGTTTAGCAAATTTGGTATAGGTTCGTCCACCGCCAATTATGAAACAGCGCTCCTGTTTAATCTTTGAAAGAACTTTTTCAGGATCATCTCCACGATTGACAACTATCATTTCACGCTCTTCTAAATCTGCTGCCAACGTATCATATGTGTTTGATCCCATGATGACAGGCCAGCCTTGGGTTTGTTTTTTAAACAGCGCCAGGTCTTTAGTCCAATTAATAATTTCATTGCTCTGGCGGGCTATATACCCGTCTGCTGTAATTGCGGCAATTAAGATTACATCCATTTTCAAAATTAAACAGGGGTACATGATATTGCATATACCCCTGTTTTTCTAATTTAAAAAATAATTATTCTTCCAGCGGTTGTCCTGATTCGTCCACAGATCCTGCGGCAACGAAAACAGCTTTATCCATATCAACATAGCGCTGTATTGCTGCGTTAACCTGTTCAAGCGTTAGCGCATTAATTATATTTGGGTAATTATCCAGATGTGAAGTTTCTCTTCCGCGTTCAGCATTGGTAAGAATTTGTCCTGCTAATCCACGTGTAGTTGCAAGACCAACTTTAAAGGTGCCTGTTATCGTGCTCTTTTTGGCTTCGAGTTCTTCAGCTGTAATGCCTTCATTCACCCATGTATTTAATTGTTCTACGGTTGCAACTCTTCCCTGTTCAAGAAGGTTTGGAGCAAAAGCGCTCCAGACATTCCAGAAGCCGTCATTACCGTCATCAATTCCAGCTAACCAACCATAAATCCCATAGGTCAATCCCTGTTCGCCGCGAACGGTCTGCATCAAACGTGAAGAAAAATTACCTCCAAGTATAAAGGTACCCATCATGATGGGATAAAAATCCTCATGATCGCGGCTGATGCCAAGCGGTTGCCCAAAATACACATCCGTGCTTGTTTTATCTTTCATGGTGAAATAGGCTTTGGTTGATTCAACAACATTAGCTGAATAATCGTCTTCTTTCAGCGTCAGTGGTGATGGTTTCCAATTTGAAAAAGCCGTCTGCAATTCATTCGAGAAGGCTTCATTGTTAACATCTCCCACGGCAACTACAACCACATTACCGAGACCATAATTACGCTTATGATAATCCTTGATTGCGCGCGTAGTTACTGATTCGACAGCAGCAATTCGTTCATCAATATCATATGCATAATTTGGATGGCCTTTAGGATACAGCAATTGTAAAAATTTTCTGTTCGCCTGTTGGCGAGTACTTTCTTTAGCGCGTTCCAAATTCCCAACATAGCGTTTTTTGACTGTTTCCAAATCGCTTTTTTTGAAAGCGGGCTCACGCAGCTGCTCGGCAACCAAACGTAAAACTAATGGAACATCGTCTTTCAGGCAGCGAGCGCTGAATCTTACTCTATATTGATCGCTAGAAAAAACTAACTCTGGCACCAACCGATTCTAGTGCTTCACTAATTTCATATTTTGTCTTGTTTTTTGTCCCCTGATCAAGCATAGCCGCGGTCAGATCGGCGACCATAAAATTTTCTTCAGGACTATAGGCATCTCCACCATAAAAACTACCGCTTATTGTTACAACGTCTTCTACGCTGGTTTCCATAGTCATCAAACGCAAGCCTTCCAATGGCATTGAATCAACAATCTGTTCGGCAATTAATGTGCCACCTATACCGCCATTTTCAGGAATAGCATTAGCTTCAGGAGTAGCCATTAGCGCTTTTGGTCCAGGGGTTGATGGTGGCTCTCCGCCACCGCCACCAGAACCATCTTTAGGAACAAAATAGCCGGTCGTGCTTTGGTCTTCGTTTAAATAATTATCAGCAATACGCTTTACGCCCTCCGGCGTTACGGCATCAATATTCGTTAGAAAATCAGTGTAGAATGTCCAGTCACCGATAGCAATGGCTTCATTAAGATTGCTGGCAATAGAAAAGGAGCCATCTCTGCTGAAAGCCTGCTCGGCGCGAATTTGACCTTTGGCCCGCATAACTTCATCATCCGTCACGCCATTCGTTTTAATGTCTTCATATTCATCAAGAATAATATTCTCAATTTTTTCAAGTTTCGTATCCGGCGTTAGAAAGGCGTAGGTAATAAACAATCCGTTATCATGAAATGGATTATCAAAAATTGAGATGCTGGTTGCCAAACCTTTATCCACAATTTTTTTATAAAGACGGCTTGATTTACCACCGGCTAATACGCGCGACAGGATCTGAATGGGGTAGGTATCCTTATGGATTCCTTCCGGTGTTTTATGCGCAATTCCAACGATACCGTTTTGGCCAGTACGCTTAACAACAACACGTCGGGGACCTTCCTGTTTTGGTTCGGTGGTGTACATGTCTGGAATCGGTTCAGGCGAACTAGGAAACTTTCCAAAATTGTCCAGCACCAGCTTTAATGCTTCATCTTTATTAAAATCACCAATGATTGTCACAGTAGCATTGTTCGGCCAGTAAAAAGTTTCATAAAATTCTCGTAAGCGTTCGGTGCTAACGCCTTCAATGTCTGAACGCCAGCCGATCGTAGAATGGTGATAGGGATGCGCCTGGTAGGCTGTTGCCCATATATTTTTATCCAGCGATTCATAAGGATCATTCTCGCCCTGCTCAAACTCGTTACGAACAACGGTCATTTCGGGCTGGCGGTCTTCATCCATAAGCAACAGATATTTCATGCGATCGGCTTCTATTTCTACCGCCCTACCCAAATATTCACTGGGGAGTAATTCATAATAATTTGTGCGATCCATCCAGGTCGTGGCGTTAATCTGAGCTCCAACATTCTGTAACATAGGAACTACATCGTTCCCCTTTTCCTTATTGAAGTTGGTGGTTCCTTTAAACATCATGTGCTCAAGCAGGTGCGTCGAGCCAGTATTACCAATAGCCTCGTTGCGTGAACCTACGTGGTAGGTCACCATAAAGGTTACTACCGGGGCTGAATGGTCTTCCATTAGCAAGACCGATAGATTATTTAGAGTGCAGTTGTACTCGTCGATTCCGCCGGAGGATTTCACGTATTCAAAAGCTTTATCCAGCGGCACATTAGTTTTATTCAGTTTCATTGTTTCTTCATCCTTTTCTCCGCAGGCTACAAACAGCATTAATCCTGCAATAAATGACATGAAAACTTTGGACTTCATGTGTATCCTCAATTTTTTGTGGTTAACAAGCCTATGAAGCTAATAGTTCCTGGGGAATTGGGGTAGGGAGAAATGGGATTAATTGTGGCCTTTTCTGTCATGCGACTCTTTAAGCCAGAAGAGAATACCGCAAAATGGTTTAATTCCCGATGTATTGAAGCTTGGTGTCCTGCGGTTTTTCTGGCTAGTTTTCATTCAGATTTCACGACAAAACATTTATTATGGTGACATCAGAATGAAATTCAGTTATTCCCGCTTGTTGCTTTTGGGCTTCGGTTTTATGGGCGTTACCCTGCTCTGGGGATTATATAATGCCTATGTACCAATTTTTCTGCAATCCGGGCGTGCAGATTTTAGCTCTACCGCCGGTGTAAGCGGCTTTGGACTTAGTGCTCCCGCCACAGGATTCGTAATGACTCTAGATAATATTGCTGCGCTTTTCATTCTACCCTTTGTAGGCGCCTGGAGTGATCGTATCCGAACTCAGATTGGCCGCCGAAAACCTTTTATCGCAATCGGTGCTCCTTTAGCATTTATTGGATTCATTGGAATTCCGTTCGCATTAAGCGTTTCATTACCAATCTTTATGCTGGCGATTTTTATTACACTGTTCGCCATGGATTTATTCAGAACTCCGGTGATTTCTTTAATGCCAGACATTACCCCTTCCCCTAAACGCTCCCAGGCCAATGGAATGATCAATCTTATGGGTGGATTTGGAGCCGTTCTGGCTTTTGTTGTTGGTGGGCTGATGTTTAAAATATCCGTGGGTGCACCTTTTTACTTCGGGGGAATCGTAATGCTCTTTGGTTGTGCAATGGTACTCTTGTTCATTAAGGAACCAAAACCAAAAGACCGCGAACCCGGTGAAAAAGAACTGCATCTTTTAGCAAGTTTCAAAACCGTTGTTTCAGACCATGATCGTTCTGCATTGTTTTTATTAGGAGCGATCTTTTTCTGGTTTCTTGGTTACGGAGCATTGGAAGTTTTCTTCACTTCCTTTGCAGTAAATCGCTTTGGAATTGACAGCGGGGCTGCCACGGGACTGCTTGCATTTTTCTCGCTTCCGATTGTACTGTTCTCCCCGATCAGCGGAATATTGGGCGGAAAATTTGGGCGAAAAAAACTTATCCTGATTGGAATTCTGCTGTTTGCTGTTTTCTTGGGTTACGGATTTACTATGACAACAATCACTCAGGTTAAGGTCGTACTACCGCTCTCGGGTATCGCGTGGTCTATAATCCTGGTAAATTCTTTACCGATGATTCTAGATATGGCGCCGCAAGACCGCCTCGGCGCCTACACCGGATTATATTATCTCAGTTCTCAGCTTTCAGCAGTCGTCGGACCGATTATGGCTGGAAATATTATTCAGATTTTTAACAATGATTATGGGGTTGGATTTCTGTATGGATCAATCACGTTAATAATAGCGCTACTCTTTATGTTGCCAGTGAAAAGAGGGGAGGCTTTAAGTTGACAACTCAGAAATTAATTTTAGCAGCAGGTATCCTGCTCATTTTTACCTCCCTTTTTATAAATGGGTGTTCAAGAAAAATAGTATTGTCGCAGGATGAACTCGATTATTTCAATGAAGTGGCTCTCGGCGCTGAGTATGGTGAGGTCGAATCCCGAATCTTGAAATGGAATAATACTATTCGTATACGTGTAGTCGGAGAATTTACCGAAGCTGATTGGTTGGCGGTTGAAACAGTTATTGCTGATTTAAATCGCTTAATTCAAAAACCACAATTACAATTGGTTGATAATAATCAAAACGTTTCAATGTACTTTGCACCTGAGAAAGAATTTGCCATGCTTGAGCCCAATTATGTTCCAACTAACTATGGCTTCTTTTGGACTAACTGGTATGATGATAATTATGAACTCTATTCGACAACCATATTAATAGCTTCGGATCATATCAATCAGGAAGAGCGATCACATTTAATCCGCGAAGAGCTTACCCAGAGCTTGGGGCTTATGAATGATTCCAACCAATATATAAACAGTATGTTTTATCAGGGATGGTCGACAACATCCGAATTTTCGCAACTTGATAAAAAAATAATTCGCGCTCTTTATCAACCGCACATTAAATCTGGCATGACGCACAGTGAAACGTTGCAATTATTAGTTTCCAATTAATTACAAATCCGGGAGGATTGCACACTATGAGCTTTGACTTCAAAAACAAAACTGTACTTATAACTGGAGCATCAGGGGGCATCGGACGCAGGGTTGCCCAGCAATTTGACGAATCCGGAGCGTGTTTAGCGCTGCATTATAATTCCAATAAAGAGAAGGCTCAGCAACTGTTGGATTCGCTTACTGGGTCGGGGCATTTTCTTATCCAGTCTGATTTGCAGGACCCAAATGCGATAGCTGAACTATCCGCAAAAACAATTGCTAAGTTTAATAAATTGGATATCCTCGTAAATAATGCCGGTATCTATAATCCCCATCCTATAAAAGAGGTTTCATATGAAGAGTGGCTTGCTGCCTGGCAAGCTACTATCCGCACAAATCTCTTTGGCCCGGCTAATTTAACTTTTTGTATTGCTCAGGAGATGCGTAAAACGGGTGGTGGAAAAATCGTTAATATTTCATCTAGGGGAGCATTCCGGGGGGAGCCTGATGCACCCGCATACGGAGCCAGCAAGGCTGGTTTAAATGCTATGGGGCAGTCTTTATCACAAGCGCTGGCTTCTGAAAATATCTTTATTTATACAATTGCCCCTGGTTTTGTCGAGACGGCCATGGCGCGACCGCATTTAACCGCAGATCGCAAAGGTTTGATATTGAAGCAGAGCCCCCTAGGGCGAGTTGCAAAGCCTGAAGAAATAGCAAAAACGGTTTTATTCGTGGCCTCTGAAGGTACCGATTTCTTAACCGGTGGAATCATTGATATTAACGGTGCTTCGTATCTGCGGTCCTGATTCGTCTGAAAATACAAGGAAATCAAATGTCAAAACAAGTATCCCAACAATGGCTCGCCTGGGCGCGTGAGATTCAATCGCTGTGTCAAACCGGATTGGCTCACAGCCTATCTGATTATGACACTGTTCGCTACAAACGCTTAGCTGAAATTGCAGCTGAGATTGCATCCCAAAATTCAACTCTCCTGCAGGAAGATCTCATTGAAAATTTTCTTGTCCATCCAGGCTATGCAACCCCAAAGGTTGACGTCCGTAGTGCCGTCCTGAAAAATGGCGATTTACTGCTTGTGCAGGAAAAACAGGATCAGCGTTGGAGCCTCCCGGGAGGTTGGGCTGACGTTGGTGATCGTCCTTCTGAAGTTGCAGTACGGGAAGTTCATGAGGAGTGTGGATTAATCGTTAAGCCGATAAAGGTGCTTGGTATTTACGATGCTAATCGCATTGGTCGATCACTTGAATTTTACCACGCCTATAAAATAGTTTTCCTGTGTGAGTATCTTGGCGGGACGCCTCAGCCTAGCGATGAAACGCTAGCAGCGGGGTTTTTTGATGTTGACCAACTACCTGCTTTATCTCATTACAGAACCAATGATAGGCACATTACAGATATTAAAAAGCATATTTATGATTCCGGGCGACCTGCAGATTTTGATTAAAAATTAAAATAAAAATTAAATACTGCTATTGTCTTTTATTGTCTTCTGCCTCGAGCTTTCTAAGTTTCTTAAAAGACGGTAAAAATTGACCCGATATTTCCATGTAACTTTTATAATCATCGCCAAATTTATTGATCAGCTGCGTTTCTTCTTTCTGTACCATCCATGACCAGAATAAAGAAATTGGCAGAACCGAAATTAAAATAGCCCACGAGTAAAAAAATATTGCCAGTGCTCCTGTACCTGAATAAATAACGGCGCTGTACAGAGGATGGCGTATTAACCGGTACGGCCCAGCTTTGATTAAGTTTTTGCCCCAACCGTTTTTAATGAGTTGATATAAGCCTCCAAAGATCAAATAAACAGCATCGGTTACAAACACAATCAGAAGCAATAGCCTGAAAGAACTGCTAATCGCAATTTGTGGAAATCCGGCTGCCCGTTCAATAGTATAAGTAAAATACCAAATGAGAACCGTTACAACGTATCCAAGAGGGCCTACTCCAAAAATTCTCTGGAAAATTGTTTTTTGTTTCACTTTCTTCTTTTTGGCATATAAAGATCTGTGACAGTCCCAGCAAAAACTTCGGCAGCATTTCCAACCGTTTCAGAGAGAGTTGGATGTGGGTGAATTGTCAAACTTAAATCCTCAACATCGGCGCCCATTTCAATGGCCAGCGTTCCTTCGGAGATCAAATCACCAGCGTTGGAACCAATGATTCCTACGCCTAAAACACGTTTTGTTTCGGGATCAAAAAGAATTTTTGTTTTACCAATCTGTTGTCCTATTGATAAAGCTCGGCCGCTGGCAGCCCATGGAAATTCACCTTTTTCATATGGAATATTTTGCATTTTTGCTTCTGTTTCAGTAAGCCCCACCCATGCAACCTCAGGATCGGTGAACATAACCGCCGGTATTGCGTCAGTGTCAAATGCGGCTGGCAACCCAGCGATGATTTCAGCGGCTACCTTGCCCTCATGGGTTGCTTTATGGGCTAGCATTGGATCGCCGGTAATGTCGCCTATGGCGTATATATTCGAAACACCCGTTCTCTGGTATTTATCAACTTCAATTAGCCCGCGATTGTTAACTGTTAGTCCGGCGTTTTCAAGACCAAGATTTTCGGTATTTGGTTTACGACCTACCGCCACTAAAACCTTGTCGAATGTTTTCTCTGTTGTTTTTCCGTCAGATTCAATCTGTACTGAAAGTGAGCCCTCTGGTTTCGGAATAATTTTGGTTACTTTTGATTTAACTAAAATTTCTTCAAACTGCTGCTTAAGATTTCTTAGCAGTAACCGTATAAGATCCTGATCGGCTCCGGGAAGGATTGTGTCCAACATTTCTACCACATTTACTTTTGAACCTAGGGCCCGGTAGACCGTTCCCATTTCAAGCCCAATATAACCGCCACCAATTATCAGGAGGCGTTCTGGGATTGATTCTAGTTCAAGGGCTGACGTTGAATCTAAAAGGCTTGAGTGATCATAAGGAAATCCTGGAATCTTTGCTGGGCGTGATCCGGTTGCAACAATTGCTGATTTAAATAAAATCTGTTGAACCCCATCAGGCGTTACAACAGATAATTCATTACCAGTAACGAATTTTGCTTCCCCTTGGATGGCTTCAACCTTACGCGCTTTTGCCATCTGGCTGATACCGCCGTTTAACTGGCTGACGACTTTATCTTTCCAACCGCGTATTTTATCTAAGTCTAACTTTGGCTTTGTATATTTAACGCCCATTTCACTCAGAGCTCGGGTTTCTTCTATAACTTTAGCGATATGCAATAAAGCCTTTGAGGGAATGCAGCCCCGGTTGAGACAAACGCCGCCCAATTCCTTCGCTTTATCGATCATTACCACTTGTCTTCCTAGGTCAGAAGCGCGAAATGCGGCTGCATAACCTCCTGGGCCAGCACCGATTACAACTACTTCTGTTTCAATAATTTTATCAGGCATTGAATGCTTAATGATCTACTTTATTCCAGGAATTTGATTAAAGTTAGTTAAGATTTCGTTAAGCCTTTTTGTAAAGCGCGCCGCTTCTGCTCCATCAATAACCCTGTGATCATATGAGAGGGCGTAAGGCAGCATAAATCGTGTTTTGATTTTTTCATTTATATACACTGGTTCTTTTACAGCGCGGGAAACGCCCAGGATGGCAACTTCTGGAAGATTGATAATAGGAGTAAAATATGTTCCGCTTATACTGCCCAGGCTGGAGATGGTAAAGGTTCCGCCAACCAATTCATCGGGATTAATTTTCCGGTTGCGGGCGCGGGTACTTACGTCCATCAGTTCTTCTAACAATATCATTATATTTTTTTTGTCTACATTTTTTATTGCCGGTACAACCAGTCCTCCAGGTGTATCAACTGCTACACCAATGTTATAATATTTCTTTTGTATAAGGTCGTTACTATTCGAATCGAGTGATGAGTTGAAATCAGGAAATTCTATTAATAGTTGCGTAACTGCTTTCATTAAAAATGGAAGAATTGTGACCTTTACTTGATCTGTAGATTTGCCTTTCTGCAGGGATTTTCGATATGCTTCCAATTCCGTTATATCGGCTTTGTCAAATTGGGTCACATGTGGAACTGTCTGCCAAGAAATTTGCATTCGCTCACCGGTTATACGGCGAATACGATTCAAAGCGACTTTTTCGATTGAGCCCCATTGAGAAAAGTCGACTGTAGGTAACTGCGGGACCGCCGGTTTTACCTTCGCTGCTAGCTGTTCTTTAACATATTCCTGAACATCTTCTTTAACTATACGGCCCTTTTTTCCAGAACCCAATACAAACGAAAGGGTAACGCCCAACTCTCTGGCAAACCTGCGAACTCCTGGACTGGCTGGTGCTAATGTTTGTAATGGCGATTTTGTAGCTGTTTGTATGTCTACTTGTGCTGCTTTTTCCTGATCATGTTTTGCAATTGGCGGTACTAGAGCAGCTACTTCTTTTACCGCTTTTCGTTCAGCCGGCTGTTCTTCTGGAGCGGAACTTGGTTTCTGAGGTTTATCGCCAGCTTTAATGTCAATAGCAACAATCGGCTGGCCAGCTCTGATTTGATCTCCATTTTTTACATAGACCTTTGAAACTATGCCGCCTTCAGTTGTTGGTACTTCCATCGTTGCTTTATCTGACTCAAGCACAATAACCGGATCATCGGCTGCGACACTATCGCCAATCTTAATCAGAACCTCACTTACGTCAACGAGGTCAATTCCCTCACCAAGATCTGGGAGTAATATATCTTTTGTCACTTTAATGCTCCCACCATTTTAATTCCTAGGCAGTGCGCGGATTTGGTTTGTCAGGATCAATCTTATATTTATTAATCGCTTTCTTAACTTCGGCAAATTCAATCTTTCCTTCTTTTGCCAGTGCGTTTAATGCTGCAAGTACAATGTAATAACGATTGACTTCAAAAAATGATCGCAAGTCTTCGCGTGATTCGCTGCGGCCAAACCCATCTGTTCCTAGCGCGGTAAATGCATTAGGAATAAACGCCGCTACCTGTTCTGCAACTAGGCGAACATAATCAGAAGCTGCGATAACTGGTCCGCGGGCATACTCCATACATTTTGTGACGTAAGGAATCTGGTATTCATCATCCGGGTGGAAAATATTCCATCGCATTTTATCTTCGGCATCTTTACGCAATTCACTGTAGCTGGTTACACTCCAGACGTCCGCATCAACCTTCCAATCTTTTTCTAACAGATCAGCGGCAGCCAATGATTCGCGTAGGATTGGCCCACTTCCCAATAACTGAACACGCGGGTATTCTCCCAATTTTCCGTTGCGCAGTTTATACATACCGCGAATGATGTCTTCTTCAACGCCTTTTGGGATTGGAGGCTGAATATAGTTTTCATTATACAATGTGATATAATACATCACCGGCTCAAGATCGGCTGCCATCTTCTCCAATCCATTCTGAATAATTACTGCCAACTCATATGCATAGGCCGGATCATAGGCATTTATATTTGGTACCACAGATGCGGCTAAATGACTGTGCCCATCCTGGTGCTGCAAACCTTCACCGGCAAGCGTTGTTCGTCCGGCCGTGGCTCCCATTAAAAATCCGCGAGTACGCATATCTGCTGCAGCCCACATGAAATCACCCACACGCTGGAATCCAAACATAGAATAATAGGTGTAGAATGGTATCATGTTTAAACCGTGCGTGCTGTATGCCATCCCAGCTGCAATAAAGGAGGAAATTGAACCAGCTTCATTGATCCCTTCCTCTAAAATCTGCCCTTCTTTCGCTTCCCTATAAAATAAAAACTGGTCAGAATCCACGGGATCATAGCGCTGTCCCAC
>JBHPLN010000018.1:0-29432 GCA_042564205.1 Fidelibacterota bacterium | reverse complement strand
CATCCTGTTTGATGCCTGATTGATCGTTTCCCCTGACTGATATTTAACAGTATTCCTAAACCAATTAAATTTATTAGCATACTGCTTCCACCATAACTAACAAGGGGAAGGGGCAGACCGGTTACCGGGATAATATTGGTCACAACAGCTGCATTCACAAAGGCATAGAGAATAATGCTTATTGATATCCCGAGTGCCAGGAATACGCCAAAAGCATCATTTGCTTCCTTGGCAATTATTATTCCACGCTGGAAAATGACTAGAAATAGTGTTAGAACAAAAACGATCCCAATTAGTCCCAGTTCTTCTCCAATAATAGATAATATAAAATCAGTATGCGGAGTTGGAAGAAAGAGGTTTTTCTCGAGACTATTGCCCAAACCCAGACCAAAGATTTGGCCATTTCCGAGACTGATTAAGGATTGATGAATCTGATAACCAGCTGAACTAATATCTTCGTTTCCGTTAAACCAGGAAAGAATTCTTGATCTTCGATAGGGTGCGATCATCATTACCGGGACAGCAATTGCCACACTTGCCGCACCCATTGCTAATATGTGAGGTATGCGAGCACCACCCATGAAAAGCATGATTCCGCATATTAATCCAAGCATAATTGCTGTACTGAAGTCTGGTTGAATCATAACCAAACCGATAACGATTGCAGATATGATAACCGGCGGTAAAAATCCATTGTAGAAATTTTTAATACGCTCTTTTTCCATATCGATATAAGCTGCGATAAACAGGATTATCGCTAGTCGAGCGACATCTGAAGTTTGAAATGAAAGCGGCCCAATAAATAGCCAGCGGGCAGGCGAAGTGTATCCATTGAAAATATATATCGTTTTAGTAACAACCAACAATCCGATTATTCCAAAGATCAAATACTTTGCGATTGATTTTAGTCGTCTATAATCAATTAACACGAATATAAATAACGCAATGATTCCGATTAATAATCGCTTTAAAAAGGAAACTAAATATAAAGTATCCGTTTTTCCACCAGTCTCAGATAGTGATATAGATGAACTGGCACTGTATAGCATTATAATTCCGGTTGTCATTAGGAGAATAATCGCAATGATCAAAACTCTATCATATTTTTTTGAAATAATATTTAGATAGTTCATTTTATTCCAGCGCATTTACCCAAACTTTATATTGATTGCCGCGATCTTCAAAATTCAGAAATTGATCAAAACTTGCACATCCAGGTGATAATAAAACGCAATCGCCTTGTTCTGAGAAAGTCAAACTTTTCTTTACTGCTTCTCTGAGTTTTTCAAATTTGCGGGTGGTTATTTGATCTTTTAAAACTTCATCAATTCTAGCACGCGCATCACCATATGCTATGATTGATTTAATTTTACTTGTGTAAGGAATTAATTTGCTAAAATCGGCACCTTTGTCTTTCCCCCCCAGGATCAATACCAGTGGATTGTCATAACTTTGCACCGCCACTTCAACGGCATCCATGTTGGTTGCTTTAGAATCATTTATAAAAGCAACCCCTCTTAATTCTCTAACAAATTCGAGGCGGTGCTCAATTCCTGTAAAAGATTTCATTATATCGATAATCTTCATATCAGGAATTCCAATGATATGTGCGGCTGTAGCGGCTGCAAGTAAGTTGCTTAGATTATGTGGTCCGGGTAGTTTAATTTGATCCAGATTTATGAGCTCGGCGTGCTCTTCAAGGTAAATTTTTGAATTGTTAACTTTATAAGTGGAATGCGATTGATCAATTCGACTAAATGGAATCAAATTTAATTGTGGATCTTGAAATTTTGATCTAAGGGTTTTGTCATCCCAGTTGTATATGATGTAGTCTTCACCGGTCTGATTTTTAATCATTTGCATTTTTGCAAAGATATATTGATCCATTGAAGGATAGCGATCCAGATGATCAGGCGATATATTGAGAAAAATTGAGATAAATGGTTTAAAATTCTTTATAAACTCCATCTGGAAACTGGAAATCTCCAGCACATATAATTGGTTTTGGATCTTACCTGATAGTTCTTCTAATACTTTTTCAGAAAAAGATGTACCAACATTACCAGCAAGAACTCCATGAATTTGATCAGTCTGACACATTTGATTAAGGGCATGGGCAGTGGTTGTCTTGCCATTCGAGCCGGTTATAGCAATGATAGGAATAGTTGTGAACCAGCTGGCGAACTCCACTTCACTGATAATCTGAATGTTCCGGTTTATGGCATCGGTTATGATTTCTACATCCTGAGGAATTCCAGGTGAGACAATCCATAAATCAGCATCGAAGATTTTTTCGCTGTGATAGCCAATTTCACCATTCATTCCCGATGCGATGAAATGGTTCAGCTTTTCACTATTTGTTTCGTTCTTATTGATTTCACTGATGAATACATTAGCACCCCTGAAATTTGCTAAATTTGCCGCACCGCAACCACTGATGCCTAGCCCAAGAATGACAATCTTTTTCCCTTTTATGTCCGTGTATTTATTTTCTTGATTCATAGTTATCGAATCTTGAAAGTCGTTAAGGAAAACAGTGCTAGAATAATCCCAATGATCCAGAAGCGAATCACAACGCGTGTTTCAGGCCAGCCCTTTAACTCGTAATGATGGTGAATTGGCGCCATGTTCAGAAATCTTTTTCCAGTTCCAAATCGATATTTGGTATACCGAAAATATCCTAATTGAGTTACAACAGAGAATGCTTCCCATACAAATACACCGCCGATTATAAATAGTAATATCTCCTTTTTGAGCAATACAGCCATCGTGCCTAAGGCCGCCCCTGTAGACAGGGCACCGACATCTCCCATAAATATTTGGGCGGGAGCTGAATTGAACCAGAGAAATCCTAAACAGGCACCAGCTAGGGCAGAGGCAAATATTGTTAATTCGCCGGCTCCAGGTAGATATAAAATATTTAAATAATCTGAAAAATCAACACGACCGCTTATATATGCAATTGCCCCAAAAACTGTAAAAGCAATTATCAATAATCCCGATGCCAAACCGTCCAAACCATCCGTCAAATTAACTGCATTAGAATATCCGGTAATCACAAGAATTACAATGACTGGATAGAGATATCCAAAATTCAACTCAAGATTCTTAACAAACGGAACCGAGATCTGGCTCCATATCTCATTGAATTCTGGGCTATTATATAACCAAAAACTGATTACAATCCCCAGGACGATTTGCCCTGCGAACTTATAACGTGCAATCAATCCATCTTTGGCTTTTTTAATAACTTTTAAATAATCATCAATGAAACCAATGATACCCATCCAGATCGTTGCAGTTAGAATTACCTGAATGTATATATTGTCCAGTTTTGCAAACAGGAGGGTAGGGAGGAGCACTGCTGTTAGTATCAGAACTCCTCCCATTGTAGGCGTGCCCTTTTTCTTCAGGTGTGATTTAGGCCCTGTCTCACGGATCTCTTCACCAATCTGGTAAAGTTTAATTTTTTGGATGATCCAAGGACCCACTAAAAAACTAATCGATAAGGCAGTAATTGCTGCCATAGTCGAACGAAAAGTGATGTATTGAAATAGATTCAACGGTGACCAAAGATTTTTCAGCGGGTATAACAATTCGTATAACATTAGCTTTGAAATACCTCTTGAATGATTGTCTCCATTGTCATTCCTCGTGAACCTTTAAATAATATTATATCATCTTCTGAAATGATATTTGACAGCTCTTTACCTAGTTCGGTTTTACTTGAGAAATGATGATGCAGCGGAATATTTTTTAGGACAGCATCAGTGTATTGTGAGTAGTTGCCGACTGTAAATACAATGTCTAATTCGGATTCATTACATTTCTCACCAACCTTTTCATGATATTCACGTGCGTATTCCCCTAATTCGTACATATCACCAAATGCAAAAATCCTGCGGCCGGTTCCTCCGAATCCCTTTAAAAAATCAATTGCTGCGGATACAGATTCATAATTGGCATTGTATGTATCATCAATAACGGTATTTTTTCCATAATTTGTGACGACACATCTTCCTGACGGCGGGTTGAAAAATAGAATCTGCTTTTTAATAGTATCCCATGAAATTTCTAGCGTCCTAGCTATTGTAATTGCTGCAAGGACATTCTTTACAAAAATGACATTGCTGCTACCAGTGGGTATATCTTCGGCATCAACCATTATTGACAATGTGCCTTCCGATTCAGTATAGAAGTCTGCCGGGAAATCACTTTCCGGTGTAAGACCATATGTAATTTTCTCACCGAAGGTGGGTAAACCAGCGACACGATCATCGGTTTGATTTATGAACGAAATTCCGTTTGCGAGTGCTCTAAACAACTCACCTTTTTCAAAGGCAATTTCATCAATTGATCCAAATCCTTCCAGATGCGCTGGGGCAATATTGGTTATTATTCCATGAGTTGGATGAAGCACATCACAAAGATATTTGATGTCTCCGGGCTGATTGGCTCCTAATTCAAAAATAGCAATGGAATGCTCACTCGACATCTGCAACACGGTCAACGGAAGACTTACGGAAGTGTTGTAATTGCCTTTGTTTGCGTGGACATTATAATTAGGCTGCAGAATATGAGATAATAATTCTTTTGTGGAAGTTTTTCCATTAGTACCTGTAATAGCAATAACCGGAAAATCAAAATTTTTCCTCCAGCGCTTTGCCAATTCGCCAATTGTCATAACTGGATCTTTGACTAAATATTGATTCAGTTCTGGTAATGAATTATCTATATCTGATACTAATGCTGCCCGGCATCCCTTATCATAGATTTCCTGCAGGAAAGAATGACCATCAACATGATCTCCTTTGATGGCAATGAACAGATCATCTTTCTCACACAAGCGGCTATCAGTCGCAATGCCCGTAATGGAATGTGTTAATGACAAGCCTATAATCATTAAACAATTCTAAAAATGAGTCAGAGCTCGGAAGAAAAATTCTCATTATAAGAATTCCTCAATAATCTCAAAATCAGAATAAAATTGTTTTACTCCGTCTATTTCTTGGGATTCCTCTCTTCCTTTGCCAAGAACAACAATAACATCATTTATTTGACAATTTTTTAAAGCGTCTTTAAGTCCTTCCCCACGATCATTATATATTTTATAATTATCTGAAGTGTATCCAGCAACTATTTGATTATTAATGTCATCTAATTTTTCAGAACGAGGATTGTCAGGAACTACATAACTCATATCTGCATATTGATCAACAATTGCACCCATAAGAGGACGTTTAGTTCGATCTCGTTCACCACCTGCTCCAAAAACGATGGTTAGATTATCGTCGCTCACCATCAGTTCTCTAATTGTGCTTATTGTCTTTTCATACGCATCAGGCGTGTGGGCATAATCAATAATAGCCTTACCACCATTTTTCAGCGTAAATACTTCCATTCTGCCAGGGATATGCTTACAATTTGAAATCCCATCCTCTATAAATTTCTCCTCTACACCCATTACATGCGCTAAAGCGACACTTGCTAAAATATTTTCTAAATTGAATTTTCCAGTGAGATAAGATTTAATTTGATATTGAATTTCCCCAATCCCAATGGTCGCCTTAATCCCTTCAACTGATATATCATATTCAGAATAATGTGCATCTTCTTTGGATGATTGCGAAAATGATAGTACAGGGCAAGTGCAACCACTTTTTATTATTTCGCCAAATTGATCGTCCATATTAATTATTGCTGTTGCGTCAAGTGCCAGTCCTTTAAACAATTTGCTTTTCGCATAGGAATATTCTTCCATTGTGTGGTGGTAGTCGAGATGCTCAGGAGTCAGGTTTGTAAAAATGGCGTAATTAAAATCTACATCAGTAACGCGATATTGTTGGAGTGCATGCGATGATACCTCCATTACAACATGCGTAAATCCTGCTTTTTTCAAATCAGAAAATCTTTTATGCAAAGAAATCGGATTTTCAGTAGTTAGGTTTTTATCTTTAGGAAATCCTTCGGCTAGCAATCCCAGTGTTCCCATTTGCGCAGTTTTGAATCCTGCTTGCCTAAGAATACTAGTTATGATACTGGCAGTGGTTGTTTTTCCATTGGTTCCAGTAATTCCGATAATTGTTAATTCTTTTGATGGGTGATTATAAAATTCTGCTGCGATGAATGAAGCCGCACGGCGTGGATTAGCAACCTTAATCTGAGGTACTGGTAATTGGCCTAAATCACGGCCATTAGTTATTACTGCTACAGCACCATTGTCAATTGATTGATTAATGTAGTCATGACCATCAGATACAGTACCGGGGATGGCGAAAAAGAGATCGCCAGCCTTTGTGTTTTTCGAATTAATTGACAGTCCATTAACAGTTATTGATGGAACATCAATCTCATCTGAAATCAAATTCTGCACAATTGTTTGAAGATTTTGGCTCATTCTAATCCGATTACGCACTGTGTTTTTAATTTGATGCTAGCATTTGGTTTGGGACTTTGCCAGACTACGCGACCCGATCCTGAAAATTTTACTCGTAACCCGGAATCTTGCAGTGTGGAAATTGCTTTCCTGAGACTCATTCCACGCACTTCTGGCATTATAACAACTGAATTCTTACTAATCCTTTTACTTATTGCTGGAGCCACGGTACTCATGTAAACATTTTTACTCGAATTTTGTTCGATAGAATTAGGTTTGAGGTTTCCTACAAGCATTGGTTTCTGAACAATTTCTGGCTCTTTGATTTTTGGAAATATTATTGAATCATCAAGCATTATTATCCTTTCCATGACCCTTTTGAATACTGGTGCTGCACCAATTCCACCCCAATGGAAGGGATAACGCGGTTCATTAAGTATAATAACAGCAAGCAGTTGTGGATTCTCAGCAGGGAAAAAACCGACGAAATTTGAGATAAATTTTGTTTGAGAATATTTTCCGTCTATAAATTTTTGTGCGGTTCCAGTCTTGCCAGCAATATTCCAACCAGGAATATGTGCCTCAGTTCCAGTACCTGATTGAACCACTTTTACAAGCATATCTTTTAATTGTGCTGACACGTTCTGGTTTACAACTTTGCGAATTACTTCCGGTTTTTCAGTGTATACAGTTTTTCCTGCTTGAGTATTTACATTTTGAATGATGTAAGGCTTAAGTAAAAAACCACCGTTAGCAATTGATGCATATGCCATTGCAAGCTGAAAAGCTGTGACGCCTACTTCATGACCCATGGCTATTTCTGCAAGGGATATGTCACTCCAGTCTTTTGAATTGCGCAACATTCCTGGGGTTTCACCCGGCATGTTTATATTTGTCCGTGCACCAAAACCATATTTGACAGCATAATTATGTAAAATTTCGTTATCTAGAGTTTCAGCAACTTTAATGATTCCAACATTGCTGGAATGTTCAATAATTTGAGCGAATGTTAAGTTGTCGTATTCTTCATGATCATTGATGGTGACATTTTTATAAATATAGCTACCATTTTCACAATTAAATTCATCTGAGGATTTGACAGTATTCAAATCTAATGCAGCAGTTGCGGCAACAATTTTAAAAGTTGATCCTGGTTCAAATTGATCAGTAAATGCTTTATTTTTCTGTGATTCAATAGGGTATTGAGATGGATTGTTAGGATCAAAATCGGGGTAAGAAGCTATAGAAAGTACCGCTCCATTTTGCGGATTGATAATTATCCCAGTAGCGCTTGTTGCATTTGTCTCTTCATATCTTCTAGCTAACTCTTCCTGCAATATTGTTTGATATTCTAAATCTACTGTCAATTTTACATTTGAACCATCAACCGCAGGTTGTGTTGGAAAGCTAACGTCTACACTTTTTCCCCCTAATCCATCTTTCTGCTTAACTATCCACCCGGGTTTGCCGCTGATGAAACGATCGAGTCTCTGTTCAATTCCAGAAATCCCATTATCATCAACGTCGGCAAACCCGAGTATTTGACTACATATTTGTGCATGTGGATAGTAGCGGCGCGCTCTTCTCTCGATGGAAAGACCCTTTAATTTTGCACTCGCAACTGGTTCTCCTAATTCTTTGGATAAATTTCGTGCGAGATAAACAAAATTTTTATTTGAAGAAAGTTTTTTTAAATACTGATCTTTTGATATCCCTGTTTGTTCGTTCAATACCTCTGCTATTTGGTTTTTATCAGCAACCATTTTGGGGAAAGCAGCGATTGAATAGTGAATAATATTTTTTGTTAGAGGATTATCGTTCCGATCATAGATATTGCCACGTACTGCAGCAAGCGGTTCACGAATTTTGCCTTGTTTTATTCCCTGCGCTCGATATTCTCCACCATGGATTACTTGGATATAAGCAAACCGTGTGCATAATCCCAGCCAAGAGAGCAGGATTAAAAACGAAAGTAAATTGATTCGTCGTCGATATTTTAAGAATGTCTTAGTCATAATCGCGGGTTATATACGCAGGATCAACATAAACAGCGATGGTTTCAGGATTAGCTAAAACCATACTTAATTCAGAACTGGCTTTTTTGGTGATTATGTCCACTCGGCGCAAGTAGTCAGATTTTGATTGCAATGATTTGATTTCATCTACTAGTTCTATTTCAATAGTCCTTTGAATTTCAAGGGCTGTTAATGTTTCACCCACTTCAGTGTAAATCCATAAATAGGCTATTAATCCTCCAATCATGGATATAGTGACTAAAAAGAAAACAATTGTGCGTATTAAATCCTTATGCTTCTGAGAACGTCTGTATGTTTTTTTTATATTTGTCAACTGATTCGCTCACCAGCTCTTAACTTTGCACTTTGTGAACGTCGATTTACGACAATTTCCTCCTGTGAGGGACTAATTGGTCTTTTGGTTAATATTTTAAAATTACCCTGTTCGTGGAAATCCTTGAATGCGTGTTTTACAATACGGTCTTCAAGAGAATGATAACTGATGATGATTAATCTTCCACCTACATTAAGAGTTTGAATACACTTCTTAAGGAAATCTTTTAATCTTTGCAATTCATTATTGACTGCTATGCGCAATGCTTGGAAAATCCTGGCAAGAGTTCGATTAAGAAATCGCTGTGGAGTAATTGTTTCAATAACATTCTTTATATCGTTTACTGTCTCAATTCTACCTGCTTTTTTAATGGCTCGCGCGATTGGACCAGCATAACGTTCTTCACCAAAATTCCAGAAAATTTTCTTGAGTTGTTGAGCTGATGAACTATTAATAATCTCGGCTGCATTGTATTGGATATCTGTGGAGAATCTCATATCCAGGGTATTTTCTCTTTGGAATGAAAATCCGCGATCAATTGTATCAAGATGAAGCGAAGAAAGTCCTAAATCCAATAATATACCATCAATAGTTTTAACAGAATGGGATTGCAGCACTTGGTCAATAGAATCATAGGATGCTTGTTGTAAAATAAGATTATCGGGAATGGGCTTAAGCCTTTGACGGCATAGATTAACCATATATTCATCTATATCTACACCAATTAGTTTTCCATTTTTTGATAAATACTTTACAATTGATTCTGAATGACCCCCAAGGCCAACTGTTCCATCGAAATAGATACCCGCAGGTTGGATATTTAAGTATGAGACTACTTCCGATACCATAACAGGAATGTGTTTCGGTGTGGTCTCCAATCCGAGACCTCAGAGCCTGACTTTATCGGCTAAATCTTCGTATTTTTGAACATCAATTGATCGATTTTGATTATCCACGTCTTCCAGGGTCTCCGGATCCCAAACCTCGATTTTATTTACCATTCCAATGATGAGGATATTCTTGTTCAGGTGAGAATATTCGATGAGGGAGGGGGAGATTGGAATCCGGCCCTGTTTATCATATTTTGTAAATGAAGCGTACCTAGTAACATTACGGACGACGGTTCTGTGGAGGGGAGAAAGCGACGATAAATTCCGAAGGTCTGCTTCAATTGTTTCCCATTCGATAAGTGGATAAATCCAAATGCATGAATCCAACCCGCGGGTAAGTACAAAAGTCCCTTCATTATCTTCTGATAATGCTTGACGAAATTTTGCAGGGATATTGATACGACTTTTAGCATCAATCGTATAAGGAAATTCACCGATAAATGTATTTTCGCTTCTGCTCATATTGAATAAAGAAAGGGAAAATTACCCACGACTACCCACAATGTTAGTATTATTAACCACATTTGTCAACTATTATTTGTTTTATAATAGGTGTATTAAAGTGAAAAGACTATTTCGGTGTATTGAAAAAGGGTAGTTAATTCAAAGGAATGAATTGACTAATTGTAATTTGAAGCGGATTAGTAGTAAATAATATTCTGACAGGATAGGTCTGAGTTGCATTTATTTGAAGCTGATCCTCATTCAAAAATAACTCAGTATTTATACCCACATCAATTATAATATCTAAAAAGTTTAAAAATGAAATTGTGCGTTGATCATCATTTGTCATGAATATTTGTTGTTCGTTTTGCGAATCAGTTTGTACAGATAAATAGGCGTGATCTGTAGCAACAATTGTCACAACATATGGTGGGTTAATATCTAAGATTCTTTCTGTTTTACTAATCTCCTGATAATTGGATTGTAAAATTTCTTCATTGACAAATTGTCTATTCTCGCGAGATTGTTCAACAATATTTTCCTGATTATTTGAAATAGTAATCTTTCTGATTATAATAATTGCAAAAATCCAAATTAATAATAGGATTAGACCGTTAATTAAATTAGAACGTGATGATAAGGTATTTTTGGAAAATGATACGGATTTTTTGATAAGCTGTTTAGGTTTTGTTGAAGATTGCTCTGGTTTATCTTTCTTGTTATCGGTTTTATCCTTATTGTCGACAAAATGTCTATCCAGTTCCGACAAAGCCTTATCTGGATCACTGCCAATTTCAGATACATATGCTTTAAAAAACAATCGAACGTAGGCGTTTGGTAAAATATTAAATTGCCCTTTTTCAATTGCCTCCAAGTGCTTGACAGAAATTTTCGTCCGCTTATTGAGGTCTTCAAGACTTATTTTCTGTTGAACTCTTTTATCTCGGTATTTTTTTATAAATGTTTCCATAATGAATATTGTCTAATGCCAAAAGTTAATTTACATTATCTAGTGCTATCAAGATTTACATTTCAAGATATTAACCATGATAAGCGGTTAAAATAGATAATAATTATTTATCATTTAATTAAAACAAGTTTACGGGACAACACATAATCATCCGTTTGTATTTTATAAATATAAATTCCAGAGCTTTGCATTTGTCCCAAATCATTTTTTGCATCCCAATAAGTTTCGTGGTATCCAGATTCTTTAAATTGGTCAGCAAGTTGCCGGACTAATCTTCTATTTAGATCATAAATCTGGATCAATACTCGTGTGGATTTTGGTATTTGATATCTGATTGTTGTTTTATTATTAAACGGATTTGGAAAATTTTGGTGTAGCAAATATTTATCGGGGATTATAGGGTCATGATTCGTATTTAGCACTGTGTTTTGATTTGGATTTCCAGGTGTCCCGCCAATTAACATGCTTGTTGCCCAATTGTCAGGTAAGTCATTTACTAAATTGGGATTAATTAATTCGATGGAATATCCTAATCCATCTGTCGAGTCAGGCCATGATCCATTATCATTATATTTAACATTATCGATTAGATTGTCATCTGCCGAATAAAGTGATAATTCACCTCCACTATTTGATAAATTTCCTTCGGACCATTCATATACATGGTAGTCATTTCCTTTATATATCAAGTTGTTATGTGCTATTAAAATATATTGGTTTGGTGCTATTGTTGATCCTTGCGGAAAAGTAAATGATATTCCATGTGTAAAATAAAAACCTGATAAATCAATTTGATTAATACCGGTATTGACAATTTCTATAAACTCATAATCTTCATCTAATCCCTGAATTTGAGCTGGATTGTAATGAATTTCGTTTATTACTAAGTTGGGTATTAAATGAGAGGTAGATAAAAATAGGTCATTATCCATCCAGTTTAATCGGCTGGTAATCCACTCTTTTAAATAATTAACCTCCTCCAAATAAGTTTCATAATACTCGCCAGGACCAGCTCCGCTAGGTAATCTATTGGGAGAAACATATTCTCCTAAAATTGGCCACCTGACAAAGTTTCTTTCTTGTGCCTCGTTTAGAAGATAATAAGTTTGATCGATTTTGTGAATCAGGCTATCAGTGTTAAACTGGTGTAATCTGAGTTGTCCCCATCTTTGTTGATAGTGAAATTGAAAAAAAGGATCTGAGCGCATTCTATTAACCCAATTTTTACTAAAGATCAGCCAATTGGTTGTTGTTCCGGGAAAACCCCAATGATTGCCAAGAGCGATATTAAAATCCCAGGCTGGTCCCATTTTTATTTTTTGATCCATATCCTTCGATAAGAAAGTGCTGGTATAAAAAACATCATCATTTTTAAATGCCTCATTAAAAATGACATAATCAACAAACGATGGCATATCAATATATTTATTTATCCCAATAACTGGATCTAAATATGAATTGGAGTACATTACATTTTCAAATTCCTGGATATGTGTTGTAATCCAGTTTTTCTGTGAATCACTGAGGTTTTCCTTTCTGGGGTATTTTATTACAAAATGTCGATTTGAGCGTGAACCTTCAAAATGAACATCGCCCGGAGTCAACCGTTCACTAATTAACATTTCTAATAGATATCCTCCAGAGAGAGATGTATCACTCGGAGCAGTTAAATCAACTCTTTCTCTATCTTGTTTCACTTTTTCCAGCAAAATATATATGCCTTCATATACATCATTTAATACAAGCTCACAGTATTTTGCACGACTGGCATATCTACCAGTAGATCTAATTGTTTCATAAGTGATAAAATTCCGCATTAGCGATTTATCGCTATAAGGTGCGTATAAAATCCAATCATTCTCCTCAGGAAAATGCAAAAGAGATACATTTAAATTTTCACCTTTTATGTCCCGCGTCTCAATACCATATTGTTTTTTAGGATAAAAAGCAGATGTTACACCACGGATTTCAATTCCAATATTTCCGTCATAATCATTCCATGAATCGCTAATATTATTTCGATTTCCAGAGCCATTATCAATAATTCCCATATGTGCTGTTATTTTGGTATTATTCTGAATCTCAGCACCATCAGTATCAATTATAATAATTGGTAGATTAGATGAAGTGAATTCAACATCTTGTGCGTTTATTAGATCAAATAAAAAAAATATTGATAACAAAAGCAGTGTTGATAATTTTTTTGATCTAACGAAGAAACAGTACCTTTTAATCATCTAAATTCTCAAGTAAATGAGACTTTTGCTTGGTCATTGTTCTTATCTGCATAAAGGAATTTGCCCTCATCAGATAAAAATATACATCTGGATCAACCACATTCCCTTCTTGATTTTGACCATCCCATGAAATCGAATGCTTTCCGCCGTTAAAGTATTTATCCTCTAAAACTGTAACCATTTTTCCGTTTTTATCAAAAATGGATAGATTTACTTCAACTGCTGTGGGCAAATCGAATCTAATTAAAGTACTGCCTGAAAATGGTTCTGGATAGTTTTGATACAATAAATATTTTGCTTGGTCATCTGAAAATCCTGTCATATCATTCTTGTTGACAGCGCCTCCGACGAGATTAATCTTTTGCCAAAAGTTCATTGAATCTGAATATATGGTTAAATCATTATAATATGCTAAACTACTATCAGGAGCAAAACTTACAGCTACTGATTGTTGTTCATCAGGACCTAATAAAAGTTTATACTTATCAAGTTGAAAAATTTCATTTTCCAAATCCTCCAATTTTATATCGATATTATCAGAACTAGAATTGCGAATTGTGAATGAATCCATTTCTACAGTTCCAACCTCAATAATACCAAAATCAATTATCATTTTATTGATCTTAATTGAAAACTCCTTGTTTTTACTGTTTTCTTGCGAATTTAATCCAACAATATTGGCATTTGGATTTTTAAGCGGCTTGGAATAGTTCTTCTTGCTATTTAAACTTGTAATTACATTATTTTTTAGATTAATTATCAATCTATGGTTGTCTATCAATAGAGTGTCAGGGAGATTATTTATTTGATTGTTTTGTAATTCAAGTTTCTTTAATGCTTTCATCAAACGTAGATCATTTGGAAAATTACCTGTAAAATGATTATTACTTAGGTTAGCCTGAATTAGCGATGATAAATTTGGTAACCAACTTGAAAGCTCACCTTCAAAATTATTATTTTGGATATAAAAATATTCCAGCTCGATTAGTTTGGATATGTTCAATGGAATATTTCCACTCAAATTATTATCATAGAGATAAAGTGATTCCAGATTTTTCAGCTGACCGATAGAGAGAGGAAGACCGCCTTGAAGATTATTATTATTTAACCATAAGTGTTTCAGATTAATAAGATTGAATAATTGAAAAGGGATATCACCTTCTAAATTGTTATGCTGAAGTGCAAGACGGTCCTTTATCTTAATCAACTTTCCGATTTGAGCAGGAATTGATCCTGTTAATTGGTTGTTAGAAAGATCCAGTGATTCAAGTTGCTTCAAATCCCCAATAGTTTTAGGAATAGGCCCGGTAAGTAAATTATTTCTCAAATTCAAAATTATTCTCAAATTCAATAAATTTCCAAATTCCGACGGTATTTCTGAATCAAGTTCGTTGTAAGATAGGTCAAGATATTGCAAGAATGTTAACTCGCCAATTTGATATGGAATTGCACCAGATAATTGATTATTTGACAAATCTAATTCGATTAGATTTGGTAATGAACCCAATAATGCAGGAATTGTACCAGACAGGCGATTATAAGATAAATTTAGGATTTGTACTTCTTTTAATCCATTGATTGTATCTGGAATTGTACCAGTAAGTTGATTGTTTTGAAGGTTGACAATCGACGTACTTTCAAGCGTCCAAAATTCGCTGGGAAGACCGCCGGAGAGGTGATTTAGGGATAAATCAATTTTTTTAACTATTGAGCCTGACGTTTCTATTCCAAACCATTGTGAAATTGGTACATCGGTTAGCCAATTCTCATTATTAATCCATTGGTAGCCATTTGTCGAATTGTAAAGCGCCACTAACGCCAACGAATCTTGTGCAGTTAAAGAACTTACACTACACAATGTGGTTATAATTATTTTAATGTATAAATAGATTTTCAACTAGAATCAGTGCTAATTATTAACGGTAATCCAATAATTATTTGAAATATGTTTTTAAACACACTAGCATGTTTAACTGTGATTATATGAATTTTCGTATCTTTCATAATATCCTAATAAATTTCCTGAGGCGTCTCTTACGGCACGCATATATATGTTACCATTACTTCCCGATGAAATTAATTCTTCAGTAAGACCATTTTCCATTTTTAAGAGAATATTAATCATTAATTTGCCTGATTTTTCATTATGACATTTCAACAGTGATTTATTCATCAGCTTTTTACCTTCAGAATAATGATCAATGGCAGCTTGATTCATAAATTGTGTTATATGATTTTTATCAGCAAACAGGATAGGTTCACGTATACTATTTAATATATTAAGAAAAATTTCATCTTTTAACATTTGGATTTCTTAGCCTTTATTGAAATTTGAGTAAATTAATAAATTCAATTATTAGTAATATCTTCTTGGGATATGTAATTTTAAGTCATATCTAATTTATTGTAACAAATTTTAAAATCAGTTAATTTTATCTGCTAAACTAGAATTGAAAAAGAATGTTTGATCAACTTACGGAACGATTAGATCTGGTACTGCGCAACCTTCGTGGATTGGGTAAGATTACCGATAGCAACATCCAGCAGACAGTACGCGAAATTCGCCGCGTATTGTTAGCATCGGATGTAAATATTACTGTCATAAAGAAATTCATCTCCCACGTTCAAGAACGCGCACAGGGAACTAAAGTTGTAAAGTCAATCAAACCTGGCGAATTGTTCATTAAAATTATTAAAGATGAATTGATTAATTTATTAGGCGAATCTGCTGTTCAACTTGAATATTCCAAAAAGAAACCATCAATTTATCTTGTCACCGGTTTGCAAGGCTCTGGAAAAACTACAACCTGCGTAAAATTGGCAAAAAAAATCAGTGATGATGGTAAGTCAGTGAGTCTAATAGCAGCTGATATTTATCGACCAGCAGCTAAGGATCAATTAAAAATTCTAGGGAAAAAAATTAATTTGCAGGTATATACTGAGAACAGTATCAATGCTGTTCAGATATGTAAAAATGGTATCAAGGAAGCAACAAAAAATGATATTGACATTGTTATAATTGATACGGCTGGCAGACTGCATATTAACGAAGAATTGATGCAAGAAATTGAGTCAATACAAAAGACTGTCAACCCAGTTGAAACTCTTTATGTCGCTGATGGCATGACTGGTCAAGATGCAGTTAATTCAGCTGAAGAGTTCTCTAAAAGATTAAAGATTAGTGGAATTATTCTAACTAAAATGGATGGCGACGCACGGGGCGGTGCTGCAATATCAATTGTAGAAATTACAAAGTGTCCTATAAAACTAATAGGAACTTCCGAAAAAATGGATGGATTAGAGGTTTTTAATCCTGAAAGAATGGTCAACCGTATTTTAGGTTTTGGGGACGTTGTTTCACTAGTTGAATCTGCTCAAAAAATTGCTGATGATAAATCAATAAAAAGTTATCAAGAAAAAATAAAATCAGCTACTCTAGACTTAACTGATTTCAAAAATCAATTACAGCAGCTTAAGAAATTGGGCTCAATGAATCAAATAATGCAGATGATGCCGGGAATGAATAGAAAAATGCTAAAGAGTTTTAATATGGATGATAGGCAAATTAAATGGATGGAGGCGATAATTAACTCTATGACGATTACTGAGCGTGAACATCCAGATATTATTAATGGAAGTCGCAGAAAAAGAATATCTTTAGGATCAGGAAGATCCGTTCAGGAAATTAACCAACTATTGAAACAATTTACCCAGATGCAAATGATTATGAAAAGGGCAAAGAAAGGAAATATTCCAGGATTTAACCAGATATTTGCTAATAATGGGAAATTCATAGATATAAACTAGGAGAAATATTTTGGCAACAAAGATTAGATTGAAGAGAATTGGAAGACGTAATAGACCGTTTTTTAGATTGATTGTGATTGATTCAAGGAAACGTAGAGACGGCGCAGCTATTGAAGAATTAGGATGGTATAATCCAATTGCTTCAAATGTAATTGAGAATTTTATGCTAAAGGAAGATAGAATACTTCACTGGTTAGGAGAAGGTGCCGAAACGTCGGAAATCGCACATAAATTATTAAAACGAGCAGGTATAGCCTTAAAATGGCATTTGATGAAACAAGGATTGGATGAAACTGCAATAGAAAAAGAAATGCAGAAATGGAAATTGAATCAGGTTGAAAGTCAAAAAGTAAAAGTGGAAAAGAAAAAGGCTAAAAAGGTCGATGAAAAGTCTGAAAAAGAAACAGAAAAAGAAGTAATTGTTGATGAATCAGTTGCTGCTGAAAAAATAGTTGGTCAAGATTTAGAAGGTGATAAATCGAAAGATGTGGTTTCTGAGGATGGTAGTGCAACACCCGCTGAAACGGATAATAAAGTAGATCAGGAACCGAGCGAAGTCCAGCCAGATGAAGAAGTTACCTCCGAACAGGAAAGTACCGCTGAACCAAAGGTAGACGAAAAGAAAGAGGAAACCACACAACCTGAAACTGAAGAAAAATCAGAAGTACAGGTTGAAACCGAACCGATGGTGGTTGCTCCACAAGATGATATAAAAGGTGAGGTACAAGTCGAAGAAAAAATAAAATCTTCATCAAAAAGTAAAACGGTAACAAAAAAAACCGATAAAGAAGTAAAAGAGGTTGATCAGCCAGCAGTCTCCGAGGAAGAGAAAGACAAGAAAGAAGTTAAGAAGTCGACTGTTAAGGAAACGGTAAAAAAGACTGATGACAAAAAGAAAGCTGAAAAACCTGGTAAGCAAGATAGCAAACCTAAATCAAGTACAAAGAAAAAGTCATCAACAACGAAAGATGCTTCTATCACAGATACTAAATCTGAGGAAAGCACTAAGTAAATGGCAGAATAGAACGAGTTAATGGTAATTCTAATCGATGAACTATAAATACCACTGAAGGAGGATAAGTAAATGAAGGAATTTATTGAATCTGTAGTAAAACAACTGGTTGACAAACCAGATGAAGTTGAAGTAAAAGCTGTTGAAGCTGAGCAGCAAATCATCTATGAATTAACAGTTGGAGAAGGTGATTTTGGTAAAGTTATTGGAAAAAAAGGAAGAAACATTTCCGCATTACGCTCTTTACTATTTGCAATTAATGCAAAGCAAGGTGGAAAACGAGCTCGTTTAGACGTTATCGATCAACAATCGTAATATGAAAAAACTTTTTGCCATCGCTAAAATTTTGCATACTTCAGGATTATCGGGTGAGGTACAACTTAGACCGCTCTCTCGTTATTTTGAGGATTATGTTATTGAAAAAATCAATATTTCTTGGTGAATCAGAACATATGTGCAGAGAAGTGAAGTTGTTAAAGCATCGAAATGTTGGCAAAAAGATACGTTATCAATTTGCAGGAATTGAGACTAAAAGTGAAGCTGAAGCACTAATCGGTCAATACATATTTGCTTCAGTCTCAATAGAAGACGATATATATTTAATTGCACGCGAATTAATCGGTTATTCGGTAGTAACTGATTGGGGTGAGCCTGTAGGCGAACTTACTGATATTCTGTGGCTGCCAGCCCAGGATATCTACGTAATAAAAAATATGGATCAGGAATTTTTAATACCGGTAATTCCCGAAATTGTAAAACGTATAAATCATGAAATGGAAATAGTTGAAATTACCCCGGTGGACGGTCTGCTAAGTTGAAGCAGATCGTGATTATTACACCTGTACCTGAGATCATTGACAGTATATTAACTAACACAATTCTTAGGCAGGCCATTGATCGTGAAATTGTAGAGTTCCAGATTGTAAATCTAAGGGATTTTACATCGGGGAATTATCGGCAAATTGATGATGCTCCTTATGGAGGTGGAAGTGGTATGGTCATGATGGCTGAGCCATTGTTGAAAGCGACAGACTTTGCATTGGACCAGTTAGGCAATGATAGTAATATTAGAGTTATTTATCCTACACCGCAGGGTGTAAAATGGACACAGGAAATAGCTCTAGAAAACAGTAAAGTAGATAAATTAATTTTTATTAATGGACATTATAAAGGAATTGACGAAAGAGTGAAAGAATTAGTCATAACACATGAATATTCGATTGGTGATTATGTCGTCACGTGCGGGGAGTTACCCGCTATGGTGATGGTTGACAGTATTGTCAGACTTATTCCTGGAGTATTAAATTCATACGAGTCAGTATTAACTGATTCTCTGACCAGTCCTTTATTGGATGCACCATATTACACTAGACCGCGTGAGATTCGTGGTAAGAAAGTTCCCGATGTTTTGTTCGGTGGAAATCACTCCGAGATTCAAAGCTGGCGGAAGAAGAGAAGTGAAGAAAGAACCAAAATACGTCGTCCTGATTTATGGACGAAATATGTAAAAGAGCATGATCTCGATGTGATGGAGGATTAAGACATGAATAAAATCTATGAAGCCACTAAATCCCATTTAAAGAATGATGTACCTGACTTTAGCGCAGGTGATACAATTTCATTAGATGTTCGCGTGATTGAGGGTGGTAAGGAAAGAATTCAAAAATATCAAGGTGTAGTCATTGGTCGTAAGGGTGGTGGCGTTGAAGAATCAATCACGGTCAGGAAAGTGTCAGGAGGAATCGGCGTTGAACGAATATTCCCAATCCACTCACCGTTAGTTGCGGGAATAAATGTGGTGAGACGCGGAAAAGTGCGTCGGGCAAAATTAAATTATCTTAGAAAGCTAAAAGGCAAAGCAGCTCGAATCACAGAGCGAAGATAATTGAAAACATTCCTTAAACTCCCATCTATTTATTGTGGGAGTTTTTTTATTATCAGAATTACAAATCCATTCTGGAATAATTATCGGTCTTGAATTTGATGCTTAAAGAAGAAAAAATAATATTAGGTATCACTGGTATTTCACACCTTCTGGTTCACAGTTCAATGTTAGTGTTACCTAGTATCCTACTTGTTCTACAAAGTGAATTCAATGTCGGATTAGCAACTCTTGGTTTTATTGTAACAGTTAGTTATTTCATGTTTGGCCTGGGATCAATTCCCGCTGGACTTTTGGAAAAAAAACTTGGCGGCAGAACGCTATTAATTATATACCAAATTGGATTGATTGTATCCATGGCGGTAATCATGATATCACGGCAATTAATCTCCCTTACATTTGGTCTGGTAATACTGGGATTGTTCAGTAGTATATATCATCCTGCAGGATTGACAATTATTTCGCGAAGGGTAAAAAACATAAGTTCAGGAATGGCATTCCATGGTATCATGGGATCATCTGGATTAGCCTTGGGACCATTAATAGCAGGAATTTTTGCAACATTCATTTCCTGGCGCGCAGCTTATGGATTTTTAGGAATCTGCATGATTATTTTGCTGCTAGGAACCTGGACACTAATACCACACAGGAAAAAGGAATATCTTGATGATGTCGCTGAAACAAAAATTACTAATAAAAGTGCTTTAGTTTTATATTACAGTATTGCTGTTTTAGTTGGTTTTTCGTTTGCGGGATTCACCACTTTTTTACCGACCCATTTTGCCATTGAAACAAGAAATGTTTTAAATTTTTTACCTGATACATTTAGGGGAGGTTTGTTTACTACAATAACATTATTAGCTGGAATTATAGGGCAAATCTTAGGTGGATTTTTAGGAGTAAGGTATCGACGTGCCAACCTTTTATTTTGGGTAGTCTTATTTAATATACCTTTTTTATACTTGATTGGATTTACAACAGGAATCCCATTAATAATAATTGGAATTCTTTTTGGAATTGTTCATTTTACATGGCAGCCAATTGGTAATTCGTTAATTGCCCAAATCACACATAGCCATCATCGTGGATTGGGTTATGGAATTAATTTTTTCTTGGGTTTCGGTGTTGGATCATTTGCAGCAGGGATTGGAGGAGTGATAGCGGAGTTAACGGAGGTAGCTAATGTATTCCGAGTCATGGCTGTGATTTTAATACCTGCTTTGATTTTCACACGAATGTTAGCCAAAAAATTATCAGATTGATTATATATAAATTATTTTCCGCATAATTCATTTAGTCTTGAAAATCCGGTAAAATATCTCCAAGTTATCAGATTCTATGTCAAGTAAATTATTGAAAGAATTACCTTCTATTAGTGAAATTCTCGAGGAAGTTCCCGCGACAATCAATGTTCACCCTAAAATTGTAAAATTCTATATAAAAAAACGCATAAAGGAATACAGAATTAAAGCTAAAAATGAAATTCTTTTCCTAAAACGACCAGAGATAAAATCAGAAATATTAAACGAACTAGAAAATTTAGAACAATCTAATCTTTCAAATATTATAAATGGTACGGGAATTGTCCTCCACACCGGATTTGGAAGAGCTCCAATTGATTCCAGTATCTGGAAAAAGGTAGGAGAACGACTCTCTGGATACGTAAATCTTGAGTTCGAGTTGAAATCAGGAAAACGTGGCGAGCGGCTTAATCACATAAAAATGTTTTTATCAGTAATTACAGGTGCTGAATCAAGTTTATTGGTTAATAATAATGCAGCAGCTGTTTTGTTGGCGCTGAATACGCTCGCGGATGGTAAAGAGGTATTGGTGTCACGTGGACAGGAAGTAGAAATTGGTGGATCATTTCGAATACCAGATATTATTCGAAAAAGTAACTGTGAATTAATTGAGGTTGGCACAACCAATAGAACACATCTGAAGGATTATGAAAACGCAATAAGTAAAAATACTGGATTAATTCTATGGGTCCACACAAGCAATTATACCGTGCAAGGATTTACAAATTCCGTGGACATTAAAGAATTGGTAATGCTTGGAAAAAAGAAACGGATCCCAATTATGGCAGATGTAGGAAGTGGGGCATTATATGATCCAAAAAATATTGGACTTGGCGATGAAATCAATGTGTCTGATGTTGTATCTTTGGGAGTAGACGTTGTTACATTTTCCGGCGATAAGTTACTGGGCGGACCTCAATCAGGACTCATCGTTGGGAAATCAAGTTTTCTTAAGCAAATTCATTCAAATCCAATTTACCGCGCTGTAAGATGTGATAAGACAACTATTGCTTTGATGGAAGAAACCTTACACACTCTCGGGGATGCTGGGTATTATCAATCTAATTTGACAAATTTATTACTCCGATCGACCAGGAAAGAATTAATCCAGAGTGGAAATAAAATTATCACAAAATTGTCAACAAAAGTATTAAAAATCCTCAATATTGATCTAGTGGAATCAACAGTTGAAGTTGGCAGTGGATCCATGCCTAATGTCACAGTAAAAAGTATGGCTCTGTGCTTTAATCCCAAACATATCAGGCCATCAAAATTGGCAGAATTATTCAGGACAGGAGAGATACCGGTCGTTGGTTACATTAAAGGAAATCAATTTTATATCGATCTTAAAGCTATACCTACCAGTCAATATTCGAAACTGGTTAAAGCGATTAACAGGATTCAATAGTGTCCCAGGTTGTCATCGGTACGGCTGGGCATATTGATCATGGAAAAACAGCCCTTGTCAAAGCGCTCACGGGTACAGATACAGATCGACTTGAGGAGGAAAAATTAAGAGGCATGACCATTGATCTTGGTTTTGCATTCCTTAACAAGGATATAACAATTATTGACGTTCCAGGACACGAGCGATTCATCCGAAATATGGTTGCAGGAGTATCGACGATACAAATAGGGTTGCTGGTTGTGTCAGCTGATGATGGTGTGATGCCTCAGACGCGGGAACACCTAAATATTCTGACATTAATTAAAGTTCCCCAACTGATTATTGCGCTAACTAAGATTGATCTCATTGACGATGATACCTGGTTAAATTTGATTGAGGACGAAATTAAAGAATTGCTATCAGGTACAAATTATAAAGATTCACCGATTATTAGAACATCCATTGAGAATAATACAGGTATTGATCAATTAAAAAGTACAATAATTGATTATTGCCAAAATATTCCTGAGTATTTTAATCGTAGTTTTTTCAGGATGCCCGTAGATCGATCATTTATTAAGAAAGGATTTGGGACCATCGTAACTGGTACAGTCATTTCCGGAAGAGTTGAAAAAGGAGCAGAACTGGAATGCCTTCCTGCAGAAGTAAAGGTTAAAATAAGGGGAATGCAAACCCATGGAGAAGAATCCCAGAAAGTCTCTATTGGGGATAGGGCAGCTATTAATATTGCCAAAATTAATCAAGAAGATTTATGGCGTGGGTCCGAATTAGTAAGTCCTAAATGGATGAAACCAGTAAAAAAAATGATCGTCAAAATCAATATGGTTCATGATACTAAGTGGACTATTAAAAATGGCCAACGTATTCGTATTCATATGGGCACTGATGAGATTCTGGGGAAAATGGTAACTTTTGGTGGTAACCAGTTAACAAAAAGTCAGAGCACTAACGCATTAATTCAATTAGAAAAATTCGGTGTAGCAGCTATGGGAGATCGATTTGTTTTGAGATCATATTCACCCATGGAAACAATTGCCGGTGGAATTATTTTGGATCCCAATCCAACTGGTTCGATCAAACAAATAAAGATATGGGGTAAAGATTTATCCACGGATACAACTGAGCGATTTATGCAATTTTTAAATTATTTTAGGAAAAAACCGAGGACCGGGGATCAATGGATGAAAATATTTCATATTCCCAAATCTTCTATTACGTCTATTATTGATGAAATGAGTCTGAAGGTTGAATCAAAAAATGGACTTATTTATAGTAATGAAAATCTTGGAGATTCTTCAAATGAGCTGATAGAAATACTAAGTCTATTTCATAAAAAACAACCATACAGAAATGGTATGAGTCGTGAGGAACTAAAAAATAAAGCTGGATTTAGCACAGGTTTGATGGATATAGTTTTAAAAAAATGCATCGGTGCCAAACTAGTAAAAAATATCGATAGTGGATATCGTCTTGTTGACTTTAAAATCTCTCTTTCAAAAAATGATCTAAGAAAAATTGATCAGATGTTAATGGGGTTGGAAAATTCTGGATATACGCCACTTACAGTAGTGGAAATGGAAAATAATTTATCCGAATATAAAAATATTCAAGAGTTGCTACATGTCTTAAAAAACGAGAATAAGGCTACGCAGATATCTGATGAACTTTGGTTATCCAATAAAGACTTAAATGCAATTAGAAAAACGATTTATAACTATCTAAATACTCACGATAATTTATCAGTACCAGTATTTAAGGATTTAACAGGATTAACCAGGAAATCAGCCATTCCAATATTAGAATATTTAGATAAAATTCAATTTACCAAGCGTGATGGCAATGACCGCCTAAAAGGAAATAAGTGTGAAATCTAAAAACGAACAATCTGGCACTCCTCTCATGCGTCAATATATGGAGATTAAGAGCCAATACTCAGATTGTATTGTATTATTTAGAATGGGAGATTTCTATGAAACCTTTAGCGAAGATGCCAAAACTACATCCAAGGTACTTGGAATAGTATTGACTAAAAGGGCAAATGGAGCTGCCGCAGATGTTCCTTTAGCAGGATTTCCCCATCATGCGATCGATAATTATCTTCCGAAGCTGGTTTCAGCCGGTTACCGGGTTGCCATATGTGAACAAGTCGAAGATCCAAAATTGGCAAAAGGCATCGTAAAACGCGAGGTAATAGAAGTTGTAACTCCTGGGACGCTTACTTCGGATCAAGCTTTACATCAAAAATCAAACCAATATATTGCCAGTCTGATGTTTCATCGTAATATTGTTGGATTTGCTATTTTGGATCAATCTACTGGAGAATTTTTCCTTGGACAATGTGAAGAAATCGAATTAGCAGAAACTTTAAGTAAATTTTCTCCCAGCGAAGTTTTAATTGCTGAAAGCATTACATATACAACCAGTGAGTGGTTTCGAAAATTAAAACCATTCATTACCACGGCGGAAGATTGGATTTTCAATTATGATCAAAGTTATCGGATATTAACCGAACATTTTCATACTTCGACATTAAAAGGATTTGGCTGTGACGATATGGAATACGGTATTATTGCAGCTGGGACAATTTTATATCATATTAAAAATACGTTGAATTCTTCAATTAATCATGTTTCGCAGGTTCAGCCGGTTCTAACTGAAGGTATATTAGGTTTAGACAGTTTTACAGTACGGAATCTTGAGATATTTAATTCATTAGCAACACAAGGAACACATGGTACACTCATTGATATATTGGATGACACCCTCACTTCAGGCGGTGGGCGGCTACTACGACAGTGGCTCAACCGACCTTTGACTAATATAAATATATTAAATGAAAGATTGGATTGTGTTGCATCCTTTGTAAAACAAAAACAGATATCTAACAAGATTCGAGATTATTTAAAATCAATCAGCGATATTGAAAGAATTATCGGTAAAATTAATCGGTGGACGGTTTCTCCCCGTGAGATGTTAGCCTTGGCCTTCAGCCTTGCTATCATACCTGATTTGATTTCTACTTGCAAGAAGTATAATAATTCTGCTATCGAAAAATTAGTCGGTCAATTTGTTGATTCTAGTAAAATAGTAACTTTAATAGACGAAACTTTAAATGAAGAAGTTCCCGTTCAACTTAAAAGTGGTTCAGTGATAGCTTCCGGAATTAGCCCTGAACTTGATAAATTAAGAGAATTATCTAGTGGCGGACGAAAATGGATTTCAAATTTTCAGGAAAATGAACGCAACCGGACCGGAATTTCAAATCTTCGGGTAGGATTCAATAGAGTTTTCGGATATTATATAGAGGTGACAAAATCTCACCAGCACAAAATTCCTGAGGAATATATTCGAAAGCAGACATTAGTCAATTCTGAGCGATATATTATTCAGAAATTGAAAGAATATGAGGAGAAAATTCTTAATGCCGAATCTCAGATTGAAGAAATTGAAGAACGATTATTTAATGAATTATGTCAAAAAATTCTGAATAATGCGAATGCCATTCAGATCAATGCTACTGTTTTTAATCAGATTGATGTATTGACAACATTTTCAATCCTCGCATTAAAGAACAACTACAATCGACCTGAGTTATCAGAAGAACCGATTTTAAATCTAAAAGATGGACGCCATCCTGTTGTTGAGAAATTATTACCTGCGACGGACAAGTTTATTCCAAATGATCTAGCCTTAAATACATTTAGTAATCAGATTCATTTAATCACCGGTCCTAACATGGCAGGCAAATCAACATATTTGAGACAGATTGGTTTAATAGTACTTTTAGCACAAATTGGATCTTTCGTACCAGTACGTTCAGCAAGAATTGGTATTGTTGATAAATTATTCACAAGGGTCGGCGCCAGTGATAATCTAGCTGGTGGAGAAAGTACTTTTTTGGTTGAAATGAATGAAGCTGCCAATATCCTGAATAATGCCTCAAAGAATAGTTTGATCCTTCTTGATGAAATTGGGCGAGGTACGGCAACATTTGATGGGTTATCGTTAGCATGGTCTATTACAGAGTATCTCCACAATCATGAGAATATAGCTGCCAGAACGTTATTCGCAACTCATTTCCATGAACTGACAGAACTTGAAAAAATGCTACCGCGATTAGAAAATTATCATACCGCTGTCAAAGAAATGGGTGACAGAGTAATCTTTTTAAGAAAAGTTATAAAAGGTGTTGGTGATAAAAGTTATGGAATACATGTTGCTCGAATGGCAGGATTACCAACAGCCGTACTGTCAAGAGCTACAGAAATTCTCAATCAATTTTTAACTTCAGATACAAACTTTCAAGTACCATCTAGCCACACAGACAATACCGAACAAATATCACTTTTTGAAAAGCAGGAATCCGAGCTTAGAGTAGCGCTATCAGAATTGAATATTGATGAACTAACTCCATTGGAAGCATTACAAAAATTAGACGATATAAAAAAAGAACACGGTCTTTAATGAAAATTGAAAAATCATTAAAAATCGGATTACTATCCACCGCATTGTTAATTCAAGGTGTATATGCTGAGTCGGTATGGACAAAATACGGTTGGCAAATATTTAATATGGCTGGTGATGCACGCTCAGTTGCTTTAGGTAATAGTTTCGGTTCAGGGGGCAATTCACGTGGGGACGCTCTTTGGAATCCAGCCTTAGACTTTTCTCAGATTAATAATGAAATAATCTATGGGCACCAATCCCGGTTTGCTGGAATAATTCAAAATGACCTTTTTGCACTTCCGTTGGAAATTAAAGATCAACCACTTGGTATCATTTTACTTCACGAATCTATCGACCATATTCCCAATACTACAAATGCGTTAACTGATTGGGGTTTAGATGGTGTACCTGAAACTGGTGATTTTGGTGAAGGCAATGGCATAATCGACGAAGGTGATAGGATTGATGCCGATAAGATAAAATATTTTCGTCAATCACAATACGCCATACATATTAGCTCTTCCTGGAATGTAAAAGATTGGAGATTTGGGGTAGCAGTTAAAACATTATTTCATAAACTTGGTGATAACTCCAGCACAGGCGTTGGTTTTGATATTGGTGTGTTAAGATCGTTATGGACTGGCGCTCAACTTGGAGCATCAATTATTGATGCTACAACCTCCTGGCAAGTATGGGATAACGGTACTGTTGAAAAATTTGCACCAAGAATGTCTATTGGAATGCAACAATCGTTCGACTTTAGTTATTTACCACTCGGGTTTACAGTGTTTACAGATATGCTAGTGAATACAAGCGGAAGATCCTTGAGTGATGATTTTCATATTAACAATATTGGAGGCAATTTCAAAATTGGACTTGAATTACATTATGATAATTTAATTTATACGCGGTTTGGACGTAATCAGACCGGAGTATTTTCTACAGGTATTGGATTAAACTTAAAAAAATTATCATTGAATTATGCGTTACAGTTCGAAAACTCACAATTGAATATTGGTAAAAGCCACTTTATGTCGTTTTCTATTGATGTGGATTGGTTAGTATCTCTCTATAATAAATTGAAAAAGCAATGATGTAAATATTTTCAATAAAAGTTTACACCATACAACATCTTTCGTATTTATCTGATTTTTTATAACTTAAAGAAGTAAAACTGGTTTATTTCCTGATTGATTGAGATTAACTAATATCTGTAAACTTATTAGCTGTACTTGAAAGGAAAACAATGATTAAGAGTATGACAGGATGGGGACAAGCTTTATTTAAAAATAATGGTGAGCAGGTATCCGTTACTGTAAAATGTGTGAATGCTCGCTTCTTAGAACTAAAAATTCGTGGACTTGATTTGAGTCCTGAGTTGGAAATATCGATTAAAAAATTAGTAGGGGAATATATTTCCCGGGGCAATGTTAGTTTATTAATACAGGGTAATATGAATGCAATAAGTAATTCGTTTGAATTTGATCAATCAAAGTTTGAAGATATTGAGGCCGCTTTACTTCGAATTCAGAGAGAATATGGTAGGCATTTGGAAATGAATGATATAATATCATCCAGTGATCTCTTGAAATCGAAAAATCCAGCTGAATTAAAAAGTGAACTACTTATTCCAGCTGTTGAAAAAGCGTTAATAGAGTTCAATGCAATGCGGAGCAATGAAGGAAAAAATCTTGAGAAGGATTTTTTAACTAGGTTGCAATTGATACAAAATCATCTATTTAATCTTCTGAAAATTTCTGACATAATAGCCGAGCAAAAGAAAGAACGATTTGAGAGTAAAGTTAAAGAAATTTCCGGATTAGTTGAGATTGATCAAAATCGCATATCACAAGAAATTGCAATACTAATTGAAAAGTCAGATTTCACAGAAGAAACTGTTCGTTGCCAGAGTCATTGTGAACAAATTTTTGGATTTTTAAAAGAATCCCATCCAGTAGGGAAAAAAATAAATTTCATTCTACAGGAATTAATGAGGGAAATTAACACTATTGGATCAAAGAGTTTTAATAGCGAAATATCAAATATCGTTATAGAATTAAAGAGTGAAATTGAAAAAATACGTGAGCAGGTGCAAAATATAGAATGATTAATTTTATTGTTATATCTGCTCCTTCCGGGTCTGGTAAAACAACATTATGCCGTGCATTACAAAAACAAATTCCGAATTTGCAGTTCTCAGTCTCATGGACTACCAGGCCAGTAAGAGACTATGAAAAAAATGGTTATGATTACAATTTTATTGATCAGGATGAATTTAATAAGTTACTCAAAAATGACGAATTTGCTGAG
>JBHPLN010000017.1:0-29951 GCA_042564205.1 Fidelibacterota bacterium | reverse complement strand
AGATGATCCTTGCCAGGTCATACGGTGAAATTCTCAAACCTGAAACGATTAATTATCGGTCATACAAACCTGAAAAAGATGGTTTATTTTGTGAGAAAATCTTTGGACCCGTAAAAGATTATGAATGTCATTGTGGAAAATATAAGGGCATCCGTTATCGTGGTATTATTTGTGATCGATGTGGAGTAGAAGTTACTAGGAAAAAAGTACGTCGTGAGCGAATGGGTCATATCACATTGGCGGTACCGGTTGTTCATATTTGGTACTTGAAATCAATTCCAAGCAAACTCAGCTACCTGATGGGTCTCAGCACAAAGGAACTTGAGCGTGTCATCTATTATGAAATGTATCTGGTGATAGAGCCAGGGAAAAGTGGTTACAAACAATTTGAGTTAATTGATGAAGAGACCTGGATGGAATTGGAGCGTGACTTTGGTTACTATGCTGTCAGCGACGAAGAACGTGACGAGGATGAATATTTTTATGCGGTGATGGGTGGTGAAGCTCTGAAAGAAGCTCTTTCAAGAAATGATTTAATTGAATTGAAACGTAATTTGGAAAATATCATATCTACTACGCGTTCGGTTCAGAAAAAGGAAGATGCTCTTAAAAGATTACGGGTTGTGAAAGAGTTTTTATCAGATGATTATCACGGTAAAGTCAATAAACCGGAATGGATGGTAATATCAGTATTACCGGTAATTCCACCTGAATTGCGTCCTTTAGTACCTTTAGAAGGAGGGCGATTTGCTGCCAGTGATCTCAATGATTTATACCGCAGGATTATTATACGTAATAATCGTCTTAAG
This sequence comes from Fidelibacterota bacterium, assembly GCA_042564205.1. GTDB lineage: Bacteria > Fidelibacterota > Marinisomatia > Marinisomatales > JAHJCW01 > JBHPLN01. The sequence goes on along the minus strand of JBHPLN010000017.1, from coordinate 29,142 downwards.
AATTTAATGGAGATAAAAGCCCCGGATGTGATTCTACGGAACGAAAAAAGAATGCTCCAGGAGGCGGTGGACGCACTTTTTGATAATAGTCGTCGAAAAACTGCAATTCGTAGTGGTACTCGTAGACCATTAAAATCTCTATCTGATATGCTGCGCGGAAAATCTGGAAGGTTTCGTCAGAATCTATTGGGTAAACGAGTGGATTATTCCGGTCGATCGGTAATTGTAGTTGGTCCTGAATTACGTCTTCACGAATGTGGTTTACCGAAAGATATGGGTTTGGAATTATTTAAACCCCACATGATTCACGAATTAATGTCACGCGGGTATGCTCAAACTCCTCGTGGCGCAAAATTAATGGTTGAAAATCGTGATCCCATAGTGTATAAGGTATTAGAGTATGTAGTTAATGATCATCCCGTATTGTTAAACCGGGCACCGACTCTTCATCGACTTGGGATTCAAGCGTTTCAGCCCGTTTTAGTGGATGGTAAAGCCATTAAAATACATCCGCTTGTATGTGCTGCATTTAACGCTGACTTTGACGGTGACCAAATGGCAGTACATGTACCGATATCACCTCAAGCACAGATGGAAGCGCGGATATTAATGTTATCTAGTCATAATGTGTTACACCCTGCAAATGGAAAACCTGTTACGATTCCATCTCAAGATATGGTTTTAGGCTATTATTATTTAACAAGACCGAAAATAGGTGATAAGGGGGAAGGTAAAAACTTCGGATCCTTCGAAGAGGTTTTGCTGGCTTATGAAAATAAAGCTGTTGGTCTTCATGCAATTATCAATGTTAGGCATAGAGAAAATTGGTATAAAAAAACCACTGTTGGCAGGGTCATGTTTAATTCAATTATGCCAGATGAAATGGATTATGTTGATACATTGATCTCGAGGAAAAATTTAGGCATAATAGTTAACCAATGTTATCTGATTGCTGGTAATTACAAAACTGTTGAATTTCTTGATAAGCTTAAAGATCTTGGTTTTTCTATTGCCACAAAAAGTGGAAGTTCAATTTCTATCAGCGATATTTTAATTCCTGATTTAAAACAGGATATTATAGAAAAGGCACAAAAAGAAGTCACTAATCTACAGGATAAATTTGATAGGCACATATTGACAGATGGTGAACGATACAATAAAATTATTGACGTTTGGACTCATGCTACGAACAATGTCGCTTCAACGATGATGGAAGGTTTGATGTCCGACAAGGCTGGCTTCAATCCTGTTTTCATGATGGCGGATTCTGGCGCTCGTGGTAGCCAGGATCAGATTAAGCAGCTGGCTGGCATGCGTGGATTGATGGCTAAACCTCAAAAATCTCTTCGCGGTGGTCAGGGCGAAATTATTGAAGACCCAATAACCTCCAATTTTAAGGAAGGTCTTTCAGTGATGGAATATTTTATATCCACTCACGGTGCACGCAAAGGATTGGCTGATACTGCACTTAAGACAGCAGATGCTGGTTATTTGACTAGAAGACTAGTTGATGTTTCTCAGGATGTTGTTGTAAGTGAAGAGGATTGTGGAACAATAAATGGTATCCTAATCAGTGATCTTAAAGAGGGTGAGGAAATCATTGAACCATTAGCTGATAGAATCTTGGGTAGAACAATTTTAGATGATTTAATTATTGATGGGGAAACTAAAATCAAAGCTGGGACCATTATTGATGAGTACGAAGCGGAAATTATTGCTGACAGCCAAGTGCAAACCGTAAGAATCAAATCAGTTTTGACCTGCGAGTCTGATCGAGGCGTATGTGCAAAATGTTATGGTTGGGATTTATCTAGACATAGACCAGTTACAATCGGAACCTCAGTCGGAATTCAAGCCGCTCAAAGTATTGGTGAACCGGGTACACAGCTTACTCTTAGAACATTTCATATTGGTGGAACAGCTACTAGAATCATCGAGAAATCTGAAATGAAGACAAAGTATGGTGGAGTGGTGAAATTTTCTGATAATTATGGCTATGCTGATACTGTAGATGACCTTGGTGCAAATGTTCGCCGATGTATGGTACGACATGCTACAATATCGATTCTTGATGAGAAGAAGCCAGACTTGGTAAAAACCAAGTACAATGTTCCTTATGGATCAAATATATTTGTCAATGACGATGAAAAGATATCAGCGGGGACTACCATGGTACAATGGGATCCATATACTGATATTATACTGGCGCGACATTCAGGCGTTGTGAATCTGATTGATTTTATTAAGGGTGACACATACCAAGTAGAATCAGTAGAAGGTGGTAAGAAACAGATGGTAATTATTGAATCTAAAAACCGTCAGCTAAGTCCAAAAATCGAAATTCTTGATAATAAAGGTAATGTCATGGCCGGTGGTACAATTTTACCGGTTAATGCAACTTTGGTAGTACGCGATAAACAAAAGGTAAAACAAGGTCAGACGCTGGTAAAAATTCAAAAGGATATTGGAAAAACTCGTGATATCACTGGTGGATTACCGCGTGTAGCTGAACTTTTTGAAGCTCGAATGCCATCCAATCCTGCCATCGTTACTGAAATCAACGGAATTGTGAAATTTGGGGACACTAAAAGAGGAATTAGAAAAATTATCATTGAATCCTCCGATGGTGAATCGCGTTCCTACAATATTCCATACGGTAAACACGTAATCGTTCATGAGGGTGATTTTATCACTGCCGGAACACCGCTTTGTGAAGGTGCCTTATCTCCTGTCGATATTTTAAATATTTTAGGACCAGGAGCCGTGCGTGAATATCTAGTAAATGAAATACAAGAAGTTTATCGATTACAAGGAGTTAGCATTAATGATAAGCATATTGAGGTCATCGTACGACAGATGATGAAAAAGGTTGTCGTTACGGATGCCGGTGATTCAAGATTTTTAGAATCTGCTAGAGTAGATCGATCAAGCTTTTTTGTGGAAAATAAGCGATTGGCAGATATGGCTGTTATTGCAAATTCAGGAGATTCTAAACTAGAAATTGATTCTCTTATAAATAAGACCGAATTAAGAGAATTGAACAAGCAGTTGAAGGAAGATGGCCATACAGCCATCAAGACAAGAAAAAGTAAACCTGCTACCTATGATCCACTATTAATGGGTATCACTCAAGCTTCATTAAATACCGAAAGTTTTCTTTCAGCAGCATCATTCCAAGAGACAACCCGAGTTTTAACTGATGCAGCTACTGCTGGAAAAACAGATTTATTAAAAGGACTCAAGGAGAATGTGACTATCGGTCGTTTAATACCTGCCGGAACTGGATTCCCGGAATTACAAAATATATTGATTGAAGGACAAATTAATGAAGAAGGATCATCGAAAAAAGGTGAGAACGAACCAAATATTAACAATTAAAAAATAGAGTTCTTTTCACATAAACTGTTTGACTGTGTTTAACAAAACAAGATAAATTAATAGGCTCAATTTAAATAACTATGCCGACGATAAATCAACTAATAAAAAGAGGTAGGAAGCGGATTTATAAGAAAACCGCTAGCCCAGCGCTACAAAATAATCCACAAAAACGTGGTGTTTGTATTCGTGTTTATACAACTACTCCAAAAAAACCAAATTCTGCGTTACGTAAAGTAGCACGTGTGCGGCTTACAAATATGATGGAAGCAACAGCTTATATACCTGGAGAAGGTCATAATTTACAAGAGCACTCCATTGTTTTAATAGAGGGTGGACGTGTGAAAGATTTACCAGGTGTAAGATATCATATTGTTCGTGGAACACTTGATACTGCCGGGGTAACCGATAGAAGAACAAGTCGCTCAAGGTATGGAGCTAAACGTCCAAAAGCATAAACTAATATGAGAAGAAGAAGACCAGAACGTAGAACCATTTTACCTGACTCAGTTTACGACGATCTAAAAATCGCAAAATTTATCAATTATCTGATGCAACGTGGAAAAAAAGGAATTGCTGAGAAAATATTTTATGATGCTATGACAATCACCCAAAACAAGACTAAAACCGAAGGTGAAAAAATCTTTCAGCAAGCTATTAAGAACATATCACCTATGCTGGAGGTGAAATCGAAGCGAATTGGTGGTGCAACTTATCAGGTCCCAATTGAAGTTCCTGGAAGTCGTCAATTTTATTTAGCATCTCATTGGCTCATTTCTGCCGCAGTTGGTCGCAAAGGTAAACCTATGGCAGAACGCCTTTCAGCAGAATTAATTGCAGCTGCTAATAATGAAGGTGGAGCTATTAAGAAGAAAGACGATACCCATCGAATGGCAGAAGCAAATAAAGCATTTGCACATTTTGGAAGAGCACGCAGATAATATGAATCAGATTTCCCTCGATAAAGTTCGAAATATTGGCATCATGGCACATATTGATGCAGGGAAAACTACGCTTACCGAGCGCATATTATTTTATACAGGTAGGACGCATAAGATAGGTGAAGTCCATGAGGGTGGTGCAATTATGGATTGGATGGCACAAGAAAAAGAGCGTGGAATCACAATTACTTCCGCGGCAACTACTTGTCATTGGGATAACCATCGAATTAATATAATTGATACACCCGGTCATGTTGATTTTACAGTTGAGGTTGAGAGATCGCTTCGTGTTTTAGATGGAGCGGTTGCTGTATTCTGTGCTGTTGGTGGTGTAGAACCTCAAAGTGAAACAGTGTGGCGACAGGCTGATAAATACAATGTACCTAGAATTGCGTTTGTTAATAAAATGGATCGTGTTGGTGGTGAATTCTATTCTGTTCTGAAAGTGATGAAATCCCGATTGGGAGCTAATCCGCTGCCAATTGTTATTCCAATCGGTGCGGGTGAAATTTTTACTGGAATCATCGATTTGATATCGATGAAGGCTATATTATATAATGAATCATCTCTTGGCGCCCGTTTTGAATTTGCTGATGTACCGCAAGATATGCAGGAAGAAGCCGAAAAATGGCGACACCATTTGATTGAAGAAACAGCAGCATACGATGAACAACTCTTAGAAAAATATGTTGCGGAAGAAGAGATTTCCAATGATGAAATAAAAGCAGCAATTCGGAAAGGTTGCTTGGATAACACATTCATTCCAACTCTATGCGGTAGTGCATATAAAAACAAGGGCGTTCAGCGATTGCTGGATGCTGTTATTGATTTCCTCCCTACTCCTCTTGATGTAGGTGCAATTACTGGTTATAGGTTAGATGATTATGATTCTAAGTTATCCCGTGAACCCCAAAATGATGAAGCATTCAGTGCATTAGCATTTAAAATTATGACAGATCCTTATGTCGGACGATTGACATATTTAAGGATCTACTCAGGCACATTGAAAAAGGGATCATATGTTTATAATCCTAATGCACGACGTAGAGAACGAATTAGTAGAATGTTGTTGATGCATGCAAATAAAAGAGAAGAATTAGATCAAGTATTTGCTGGTGAAATTGTTGCTGCTGTCGGCTTGAAACAGACAAAAACCGGTAACACTTTGTGTGATGAAAAGAATCCTATAATTCTTGAATCTATGGATTTCCCTGAGCCGGTTGTTGAAGTCGCGGTTGAACCAGTCAGTAAGGCAGACCAAGATAACCTTTCAAAAGCTCTTGGAAAACTGAGTGAAGAAGATCCAACCTTCAATGTATCGATCAACAAAGACACAGGTCAAACCATTATTGCCGGAATGGGTGAACTCCACTTGGAAATTTTAATTGACCGTTTACTGCGTGAATTTAATGTACAGGCAAACGTTGGAGAACCACAGGTAGCCTATACGGAAGCCATCACTAAAACAGTTGAAAAAGTTGAAACAAAATTTGTACGACAATCGGGTGGTCGTGGACAATACGGTCATGTAGTTATTAATGTAGCGCCGAACGAGTCTGGTAAAGGTTATCATTTCGCAAATAAAATTATTAGAGGTGTGATCCCCAAGGAATATATTCCTGCAGTAAGTGAAGGCATAAAGGAAAGTTTGAAAAATGGTATTATTGCAGGATATCCTATTGAAGATGTACGAGTTGAATTGATTGATGGATCAACGCATGATGTTGATTCATCTGAAATTGCATTTCGAATTGCAGGCTCAATGGCAATTCAGAAAGCCTGCAAAGCTGCCAATCCTAAGTTAATGGAGCCAATCATGAATATAGAGGTCGTAACTCCAGAAGAATATTTAGGAGATGTAATGGGGGATATTAATTCAAGAAGAGGAAAAATTATTGGAATGTCACAGAGAAAGGACGCACAAATTATTAATGGTGTTGTCCCACTGAGTAGTATGTTTGGTTATGCAACTGATTTGCGATCGATTACTCAAGGTCGCGCCATATTTCATATGGAATTTTCCCACTATAATCAAGCTCCTCAGGAAATTGAAGTAGGAGTTGCTGAACGTTTCCGAGGAAATGTTTAATAGGCAAAAGAGAGGATTCAATGGCAAAGAAAAAATTTGAGCGAACAAAGCCCCATGTAAATATTGGAACAATTGGTCATGTAGATCATGGCAAGACTACATTAACGGCAGCAGTAACGCTGGCGCAGTCGGCTCGTGGAATGGCAGAGTACATGGAATTTGATGCAATTGATAACGCACCAGAGGAGCGCGAACGTGGAATCACAATCCAAACGGCGCATGTCGAGTATGAGACAGAGAACCGTCATTATGCGCATGTAGATTGTCCAGGTCACGCGGATTATATCAAGAATATGATAACGGGTGCTGCACAGATGGATGGTGCAATATTGGTAGTTAGTGCTGCTGATGGTCCGATGCCACAGACCCGTGAGCACGTATTATTAGCGCGTCAGGTGAATGTTCCCAGTATGGTGGTATTTATGAATAAGACGGATCAGGTGGATGATCCGGAGTTGCTGGAGTTGGTGGAGATGGAATTACGTGATTTATTGAATGAATATGAATTTCCTGGCGATGAAACCCCGATCATAATGGGTAGTGCCTTAGAGGCCTTGAATCACCCGAAGGATGAAGAGAAGACGAAGTGTTTACGTGAGTTATTGGATGCCTGTGATAGCTTTATCCCGGAACCGAAGCGTGATATAGACAAACCGTTTTTGATGCCGGTGGAGGATGTATTCAGTATAACAGGCCGTGGCACAGTAGGTACGGGACGAATAGAGCGTGGTATTATTAAGGTTGGAGATGAGGTAGAGATGATTGGTATTGGTGCCCATACAAAGACGGTAGTGACGGGAGTAGAGATGTTCCGGAAGTTATTGGATGAAGGACGGGCCGGTGATAATGCTGGATTATTGTTACGTGGCATTGATAAAGATGAGATCAAACGTGGAATGGTATTGGCCAAGCCGGGTAGTATAACTCCCCACACGAAGTTCAAGGGTAAGGTGTATGTACTGAAGAAGGATGAGGGTGGCCGTCACACGCCATTTTTCAATGGATATCGTCCACAGTTTTACTTCAGGACAACAGATGTTACGGGAGTAGCGACCTTGCCGGAGGGAACGGAGATGGTAATGCCGGGCGATAATGTTGAGTTGGTAATAGAGTTGATCACCCCGATTGCAATGGATAAGGAATTACGATTTGCAATTCGTGAAGGTGGACATACGGTTGGCGCCGGTGTTGTTACAGAAATAATTGAATAATGGGATAGGACTGTGGCTAAACAGACAATTAGAATAAGTTTAAAAGCATATGATCATACTTTGTTAGATAAATCTACTGAGAAGATTGTGCGAACAGCAAAGTCGACGGGCGCAATTATATCAGGACCAATTCCATTGCCTACCAAACGATCTATTTACACTGTATTGCGTTCGCCATTCGTTGATAAGAAGTCGCGGGAGCAATTTCAAACTAAAGTACATAAACGGTTGATCGACATTCTTAATTCAACTCCAAAAACAGTTGAATCTTTAATGAAATTAGATTTACCCGCTGGCGTAGATATTGAGATCAAGGTGTAACGATGCATGGTATGATTGGAAAAAAGGTCGGTATGTCTCAAATATTTAATGAAAATGGTGAGGCAGTTCCTGTTACAATTTTAGAAGTTGGACCCTGTTCCGTAGTACAGGTTAAGACGGGTTCAAATGATGGATATGATGCTGTTCAGCTTGGATTTGGAGAACGAAAGGATAAACATTCGAATAATCCTATGAAAGGTCATTTCAAAAAGGCTGGCGTCAATCCCAAAATAGTATTGGCTGAATTTGATGTAATTCCTGGATTCAAATATGAACTTGGTCAAAATTTTACAGTTTCGATATTTAATAAAGGCGATATTGTAAATATTTCTGGTCGTTCAAAAGGACGCGGATTTGCAGGTGTAATAAAACGGCATAATTTTCATCGTCAACCGGTAACGCACGGACAGAAAAATACTGAGCGGCATCCAGGGTCAATCGGTCAGGCTTCAGACCCATCACGCGTTTTTAAAGGAACTAAGATGGGTGGTCATTATGGAAACGCGAAGGTTACTACAAAAAATATTGAAGTTATAGCTGTGGAAAGGGAGAAAAACCAGCTATTCGTAAAAGGTGCCGTTCCTGGAGCCAATAATGGAATTGTATATATAGTGAAAGAATAATGGAATTTCAAGTACATAAATCAAGCGGCGTTAAAAGTTCGAAATTCGAAGTTGATAAAACTGTATTTGGGATTTATCCCAACGAAGCAGTAGTGCATCAGGCTGTAAAAGCTGAGCTTTCAAATCGGCGCCAGGGTAGTCATAGTAGTAAAAGTCGTGGGATGGTACGCGGTGGTGGTAAGAAGCCGTTTAAACAAAAAGGACGTGGAGTCGCTCGAGCAGGCACAATCCGTTCACCTATTTGGCGCGGAGGAGGTAAGGCTTTTGGTCCGGAACCTCATGAATACAAGAAGGCAATGCCCAAAAAAATGCGAAGATTGGCTAGAAGGAGCGTTTTATCAGCAAAAACAGCTGAAGGTAATATTCTTGTGGTAGAAGAGATTAATATAGATTCAGTAAGCACAAAATCTTTCACCACACTGCTAAAGAAATTAAAGATTGAAGATAAAAGAGTCACAGTATTGACTGCTGTATTTGATGAGAATCTATTTTTATCTTCGCGAAATATTCCGAATGTAGAATTAATTGAAGCCGTAAAAGCAAGTACATATGATTTGATAAATAACGATATAATTTTATTTGACAAAGCTGGTCTGGCAATCATTAACGAGAATTTACAGGAAAAAAAATAGTACCGTGGATCATAGAAAAGTATTGATTAAACCCTTATATACAGAGAAAATGAGTTTTCTTGAAGAGACGCAAAGAAAATATGCTTTTCAGGTTAAACCCGATGCCAATAAAATCCAAATTAAACAAGCAGTTGAAGAAAAATTTGATGTTAAAGTTGAAAAAGTTGCAACGATGAACCGTAAAGGAAAAGCAAAACAAATGTCAGTAAGAAGTGGAGGTCGCGCAATCCGTACACAGGGGAATCGTTCTAATTGGAAGCGAGCAGTTGTGACACTTCGAGAGGGTTTTACAATCGATTTATTGAAGGGCGAGGTAGCCGAATAATATGGGTATTAGAGCATTAAAGCCAGTAACACCAGGTAGTCGCTTTGCAACGCGTCCTGACTTTTCGGATATCACTAAAAGTACACCAGAAAAAAGCTTAACAAAGGAGTTAAGAAAAACTGGTGGTCGTAATAATATGGGTAGAATTACCATTCGACATCGTGGAGGTGGACATCGCAGGCGTTACCGAATTATTGATTTTAAACGAAATAAATTTGATATACCAGGTAAGGTTGCAACTATAGAATACGATCCAAATCGATCAGCATACATTGCATTAATTAATTATGCTGATGGAGAAAAACGATACATCCTTGTTCCCGCTGGACTAAGAGTCAATGACACTATTTTGTCTGGTGAAGATGTACCATTGAAAATTGGTAATACACTCCCATTACATAAGATTCCTACTGGTATGATGGTACACAATATTGAAATGATTCCTGGGAAAGGTGGTCAGATTGTAAGAAGCGCAGGTACTGCTGCTCAGGTTATGGCTAGAGATGCTGGATTTGTTACATTAAAACTACCTTCAAACGAAATTAGAATGATCTCTGAGAATTGTCAAGCAACCGTTGGTCAGGTTGGGAATCGTACTCATAATCAGGTAGTGTCAGGAAAAGCTGGACGAAGCCGTTGGTTAGGACGTAGACCTAAAGTTCGTGGAGTCGCAATGAATCCAGTGGATCATCCGATGGGTGGTGGTGAAGGAAAATCTTCTGGTGGTAGACATCCGGTTTCACCAACAGGAATACCAAGTAAAGGTTATAAAACTAGGAAAAAGAATAAGAAATCCAGCGAAATGATTGTTAAGAGGAGAAAATAAAATGGCGCGATCACTAAAAAAAGGCCCCTTTGTCTCCCCTAAATTGTTGAAAAAAATCGACAAAATGAATGAGTCTAAAAGGAAGAAGGTTATTAAAACCTGGTCGCGGCAATCGATGATAACTCCTGATTTTGTGGGACACACAATTGCGGTCCATAACGGAAATAAATTTATTCCTGTATTTATATATGAGAACATGGTTGGACACAAACTTGGGGAATTTGCACCAACTAGAATATTTAGAATGCACTCGGGCGACAGGAAGAAGTAAAATGGAAGCTAGAGCAATAACACGTTATACGCGTCAATCACCGCGAAAAATACGCAAAACCTTGGAACTGATTCGTGGTAAGAAAGTAGGTTATGCGCTAAATACACTTCACTTTTCTCCAGAAAAAGCAGCTGTCGTAATTGAAAAAACTCTTCGCTCTGCGGTAGCAAATTTGATGGTTTTACAAAAAGACTCTAAAAGCGATCCTGAATCTCTTGCAATTAAAACAGCATTTGTTGATGGCGGACCCGTTTTAAAAAGATTTCGCGCGGCTTCAATGGGACGCGCATCAAGAATTAATAAGCCCACCAGTCACTTAACCATTGTCGTGACTGACGATAATTTGTAGGAGGATTGTTTGGGTCAGAAAACACATCCTGTTGGATTTAGATTAATAGTGAACAAGAATTGGGGATCCAATTGGTTCAGCGGGAAAGGAGAATATGCCATTGATCTTGCTGAAGATATTCAGATTAGAAAATATTTGAAACATCGCTTACCGAATGCCGGTGTATCAAAAGTTGAGATTAGTCGTACTTCTAAGGTTGTTACTGTAACAATTTTTACAGCTCGTCCCGGAATTGTGATTGGTCGGGGGGGCGAGGAAGTCTCTAGATTGAAAAATGAAGTGAAGCAATTATCAAAAAAGGATGTGCAAGTAAATATATCAGAAATAAAACGTCCGGAGCTTGATGCTGCATTAGTGGGATCCAATATTGCCCACCAATTGAAGAAAAAAATGTCTTACAGACGTGTTGTTAATAAGGCGATTCAATCGACCATCCGAATGGGAGCCGAAGGCATTCGTGTAAATGTCGCTGGAAGGCTAGGTGGGGCGGAAATTGCTCGAAGTGAAAAATTTATGTCAGGAAAAGTACCGTTGCACACTTTACGAGCAGATATTAATTATGCCTTGACTGAAGCGCAAACTGCTTATGGAGTTATAGGTATTAAAGTTTGGATTTGTAATGGAGATTATCATCATAGTAAATAATTATGTTAGAGCCCAAGAAAAGTAAATATCGCAGACATCATCGTGGAAACCGGCGCGGCATGGCAATGCGTGGAAATTTTGTCGCATTTGGAACCTATGGTTTAAAGGCCGTTGAATCGGGTTGGATCACCGCCAGACAGATAGAAGCTGCTCGTATAACAATTGCACGAGTAATACGTAAAATTGGTAGAATGTGGATACGGATATTCCCCGACAAGCCGGTTACAAAAAAACCGGCTGAGACGCGCATGGGAAAAGGAAAAGGAGCTCCAGAATATTGGGTTGCAGTAGTAAAACCAGGCCGGATTTTATTCGAAATTGAAGGTGTAACCTTAGCAGAAGCTGAAAATGCGTTCCGCAATGCCGGTCACAAATTACCAATTAAAACCAAGATTGTTACCCGAAGGGAAATGTGATCCTCATGAAAAAGAATCAATTGATTGAACTGACTGTAAAAGAACTGGAAATAAAATTGCAGGATGATTTGGAAGCAATTCAAAATTTACAATTTCAAAAAGCTCTACAACAGCTGGAAAATCCGTTGAAAATAAAATTTTTACGACGTGAAATCGCACAAATAAAAACAGTATTGAAGGAATATAAAATGGAAATTCGACATGATAAATCTGGAGTAACATCATGAATGAAGCTCCACGTCGTAAGCAAAAATTAACTGGCGAAGTTGTCAGTACATCAATGGATAAGACAGTTGTTGTAAAAGTTACACGAAGAATTAAGCACCCATTATATAAGAAGTATTTAAATAGATATAAGAAATATTTTGCTCATGTCAGTTCTATCGAACCCCAAGTTGGTGATCAGGTAAAAATTGTATCTACAAAGCCGATTAGTAAACGAAAATGTTGGCAAGTTAGTGAAATTGTACGTGAATCAATAAAATTGGACGATTAAAGTGATTCAGCAAGAAACAAGATTAAAAGTGGCAGATAATACAGGCGCAAAAGAAATTTTATGCATAAAGGTATTAGGCGGATCAAAACGGCGATATGCTTCAGTTGGTGACGTAATTGTTGTAAGTGTGAAGAATGCAATACCGAATGGAATGGTAAAAAAAGGCGATGTATCCAGAGCAGTTGTCGTCCGCACAAAAAAAGAAGTTAGACGACGTGATGGTTCTTATATACGGTTTGATGATAACGCAGCAATATTACTTAATCCACAAGAAGAGCCAATGGGAACAAGAATATTTGGTCCAGTAGCACGCGAGTTAAGAGAGGTTGGTTACATGAAGATTATTTCTATGGCACCGGAGGTATTATAAAATGCACATTAAGACAGGTATGACAGTTAAAGTAATTTCCGGTAATCATCGCAATGAACAAGGAAAAGTCCTGAGAGTCTTCCCAAAGAAGCAATTAGCTATTGTTGAAGGTGTTAATTTTATAAAAAGAGCTACGCGTCCAACACAAGAAAATCAGGGCGGCGGTTTCATTGAAAAGGAGGCTCCCATTCATATATCCAATTTGATGATCATTCAGGGTGGTAAACCAACTCGTATAGGACATAAATATCTTGATGATGGAACTAAGGTAAGAATTTCAAAAGTTACTGGGCAAGAAATTGAGATTTGATCATGGTGGATAAAAAACAATCAGTTAAAATAACAAAATCAGCAACAAAAGTGGCTGAGACAAAATCTGGTACAAAGAAATCGGCAGATAAAAAATCTGCACGGGTTAAATTAAAAGAAAAACAACCGGCAAAATCTGATTTAATAAAAGATGCAGAAAAGAAAACAGATAAAAAAGAACAATATATTCCTAGCTATAAGAAGTTGTATAAAGAAAAAATTATAAAAAATTTAATGAAACGTTTTAAGTACAGTTCTCCAATGCAGGTCCCTGCTATAGAGAAAATCACTTTAAACATGGGTATCGGTGATGCTAAAAACAATCCAAAATCATTGGAGAACGCTGCCCGAGAACTAACGTTGATTGCTGGTCAAAAAGCTGTTGTCACTCTGGCCAAAAAGGATGTTTCAAATTTTAAAATCCGTCGTGGATTTCCTGTTGGCTGTACAGTGAATCTCCGTGCCAATCGTATGTATGAATTTTTAGAGCGATTGAATAGTATTGCCTTACCGCGAACACGAGATTTTACTGGATTATCATTTAAATCTTTTGACGGCAGAGGGAATTATAATTTTGGTGTAAAAGAACAAATAATTTTCACTGAGATAGAATATGATAAAATTGACGCGATTCGTGGATTTGATATTGCAATTACCACTTCAGCTAAAACTGACCATGAAGCATATTGGTTATTAAAAGAATTTGGTTTTCCATTGAGGGAAAAACCACTGAATCAGGCGCAAGAAGCTGTAACCGAGGCAGAATAATGGCAAAAAAGTCTTTAATAGTAAAAGCTAAGAAACAGCCAAAATATTCCACACGATATTATCGACGTTGCGTTAATTGTGGTAGGCCACATGGATATTTAAGACGTTTTGGTTTATGTCGAATTTGTTTCAGAGAAATGGCTCTGAAAGGTGAAATACCAGGCGTAACAAAAGCTAGCTGGTAAAGGAGAAATTAAGTATGTCTATGACTGATCCAATTGCTGACCTTCTTACTAGAATTCGCAATGGCCTAGCTGCTGAAAAACGCTGGGTGGATGTACCATCATCCCATTTAAAAAAACGTATTGCCTTTGTACTCAAGGAAGAAGGATATATTGAAAATTTCATCTTTATTAAGGATGAAGGTCGGGAATCTATTAGAATTTTTCTAAAATATGATTATCAAGGGAAACCCGTAATTGAGCATATTCAAAGGGTAAGTAAACCAGGGCGTCGTGTCTATGTTAATTCGGGTGAAATTCCGCGAGTTTTGAATGGTTTGGGAATCGCAATATTATCAACATCGAAAGGTGTTATTTCTAACAAAATCGCTAAAAAATTAAATGCAGGCGGTGAAATTCTTTGCAACGTTTGGTAAGGTAAAATGTCACGAATCGGGAAAAATCCAGTAAATATACCCAGCGGGGTGACTTTTGAACTTGGATCGGAAATATTCAAGGTTAAAGGGCAAAAAGGGGAACTCGCAGTAGTAATTCATCCTGAGATGAAAATTATTGAAAAAGACCAACAAATTATTGTTGAAAGACCTAGTGATACCGCCAAACATCGAGCGTTACATGGTACAACTCGTCAATTGATCAATGCAGCTGTCATTGGTGTATCTGAAGGTTTTCTAAAAGAATTGGAGATCATTGGAGTTGGATATCAAGCTTATATGCAAGGCAAAAGACTTATACTGCAGGTTGGCTATTCACATGAAATAATTTTTGATCCACCAAAAGGTATAGAAATCACGGCCCAAAAAACTTCAATCTCTGTATCCGGGTGTAATAAACAAATGGTCGGGGAAGTAGCTGCCAAAATTCGATCTTTCAGAAAGCCGGAACCTTATAAAGGTAAGGGTATTCGGTATAAAAATGAATATGTCCGTTCTAAACAAGGTAAAACTGTTGGTGGCGTAGGATAAAATTATGAGTAGCAATAAAAAGAATTTAGCAAGGTTTGCTAGGCGGAGAAACCGTAGTAAAAAAGTATTACAAAGTGGTACAGATATACCCAGACTTTGCGTTTATAGATCAAATAAAGGAATAGAAGCACAAATAATTGATGACCGTAAGGGAGTAACATTAGTCTCCTCTTCGTCATTAATGAAAGATGTGCAAACAGAAATTAAAAAAGCTGAATCAAAAATTGATGTCAGTAAAATTGTTGGTCAAGATTTAGCAAAACAAGCTCTCAAATTAAAGATTAAAAAAGTAGTTTTTGATCGCAATGGATATCCTTATCATGGTCGAGTTAAAGCATTAGCAGATGCTGCCCGTGAAGGTGGATTGAACTTTTAAAATAAGTGGAGTTTAATTTTGGCAATTATTAATCCGTCAGAACTGGATCTTAAAGAAGAAGTTGTTGTTCGAATAAATCGAGTAGCTAAAGTGACTTCCAGAGGAAAACGTTTCAGGTTTTCTGCACTCGTTGTTGTTGGGGATGGGCATGGACATGTTGGGATGGGATTAGGAAAGGCTAATGAAGTGATTGCAGCAATTTCAAAGGCTAAAGAAGACGCTAAAAGGAATATATTTAGAACACCTTTGATAAACGGAACAATTCCCCACAAAATAATCGGAAATTTCGGTGCTAGTAAAGTATTATTAAAACCTGCTGCGCCTGGTACGGGAATTATTGCTGGCGGGGCTGTCAGAGCTGTTCTAGAGCAAGTCGGAATTTCAAATATTCTAACGAAAATTTTAGGTTCAAATAATCCATTGAATGTTGTAAGGGCAACAATTTCTGCTTTGCAGAAAATGCAAGATGCAGTTTCGGTCGCAAATAAACGAAGTATTACAATTAATCAAATTTTTAATTAATAATGTCTAAAACAAAAAATGAAAAAGTGATTCGAATTACGCAGACTAAAAGTCGCATTGGATATACAAAAAAGGCCAAACAGACTCTGGATGCTCTTGGATTGAGAAAAATGCATCAATCAGTTGAAAAGAAGGATACACCAGCAATCAGAGGAATGGTAAAAAAGATTTATTATCTCTTAAAGGTTGAGGAATTAGAATGAAACTTGGAGATTTAAAATCTCCCAAAGGAGCAACAAAAAACACGAAACGGTTGGGTCGTGGCGCTGGATCTGGAACCGGTAAAACTTCAGGACGTGGTCATAAAGGGGCTGGTCAGCGAAGCGGACATCAACACCGTCCCTGGTTTGAAGGTGGGCAAATGCCGCTTGTAAGGAGGGTACCAAAACGTGGATTTTCCAATTACGGATTCAGAAATGAATTTCAAATTGTTAATCTGCATGCATTGGAAAGAATTAAGTCAGCCATAGTGGATGCTGAGGTTCTTAAAAATAATGGTTTAGTTCGATCGGCATTTAAACCTATTAAGATTTTAGGAACTGGCGAAATTTCAAAAGCATATAAAATAACTGCAAATGCATTCAGTCAGTCTGCAAAAGATAAGATTGAAAAAGCAGGTGGTACTGTAATAGTCCAGTGATAGATCGAATAAAAAATATTTTTAATATACCTGAATTAAGAACACGTATTTTCTTTACCTTGGGGATATTAATCGTTGTCAGGATTGGCGCTCATATTCCCACCCCGGGAGTAAATGGTGAGGCGCTTGGTGCCGCAATACAAAATTTCCAAAATACATTATTTGGATTGTACGATCTATTTGCAGGCGGTGCTTTCCAAAAAGCTACTCTATTTGCACTGGGAATTATGCCATATATATCTGCATCTATTATAATTCAGCTGATGGGTTCGGTAGTCCCTTACTTTCAGAGACTGCAAAAAGAAGGCGAAGAAGGCCGGAAAAAGATTACACAGCTTACCCGATATGGTACCGTGATTATTGCCACATTGCAAGCCTATGGTGTTACAGTATTTTTAGAATCCATGACTGCAAATTTACAAGGTGGTGTTGTTTCTGTTGTACCACATCCTGGAATTCTTTTCAAGTTTACAGCAATTATTTCCCTGGTAACAGGCGTCATTTTAATGATGTGGCTTGGAGAAAAGATTACAGAACGTGGAATTGGGAATGGTATATCATTAATTATTATGGTTGGTATTGTGTCTCGTATTCCAAACGTAATGCTCACTGAATTTATGTTGATCCGTGAAGGTGTACGTGGAATGCTATCAGATATCATTTTAATCGGGTTAATGTTTGTTATTGTAGGATTTGTAGTTTTTTTAACGCAGGGCACCAGAAAAATTCCTGTCCAGTATGCCAAGCGTGTTGTCGGGCGTAAAGTGTATGGCGGTCAGGCAACGCACATTCCATTAAGGGTAAATACTGCTGGTGTTATGCCTATCATATTTGCCCAGGCAATAATGTTTTTACCAACGACAATTGCTACATTCTTTAGTGGCAGCGAATTTATGCAAAGTGTCATTAGATGGTTTTCTTATACGCATCCATTTTATTGGTTTCTGTTCGGCATTATGATAATTTTCTTCACTTATTTCTATACGGCTGTCGCATTCGATCCCGTTCAAGTGTCTACGACAATTAAGCAACAAGGTGGTTTTATACCTGGTGTTCGCCCTGGAAAGAAAACAGCAGAATATATTGATAATATATTAACAAGAGTTACTCTACCAGGATCGTTTTTCTTAGCTTTTGTAGCAATATTTCCTTATATCTTGATGCAGATAATGGATATACAATATGATCTTGCATCTTTCTTTGGTGGCACAAGTTTGTTGATTATCGTCGGTGTGGCATTAGACACATTACAGCAAATTGAATCACATTTAATGATGCGCCATTATGATGGATTTTTAACTAAAGGTCGAATCCGGGGAAGAAGGCGTATGTAAAATGGTTAAGATCCGTACAGATAAAGAGATTGAATTCATGACAATCAGTAACAAAATTGTTGCTGAAACTCTTGATTTAGTTACTGAATATGTTAAGGTTGGTGCTGCACCAGCTGAGTTGGATCAATTGGCAGAGGATTTTATTCGGTCACATGATGCGCGTCCAGCTTTTAAGGGTTATATGGGCTATCCATCAACGCTATGTATATCGATTGATGATGCGGTGGTGCACGGTATTCCTAATGGAAAAGTGTTCGAAGAAGGGCAAATTGTTGGAATTGACTGCGGTGTTGAAAAAAGTGGCTATTATGGTGATCATGCACGAACTTATAATATCGGGGAAGTTGATAAAGATAAAAAAGAATTAATGAAGGTCACAAAAGCTGCACTGGAAATTGGTATAAGTAAAGCTCAGCCAGGCGGTTATATTTCTGATATTGGATATGCTATACAGACATATGTTGAATCAAAAGGATATTCAGTCGTACGTGAATTAGTTGGTCATGGGATTGGTACTGAGTTGCATGAAGAACCCCAGGTACCAAATTTTGGAAGTCCACAACAAGGTTATCGTATTAAACCTGGTATGTGTTTGGCAATTGAACCAATGATTAATTTAGGTTCTAAGGAAATTTATACGGATAGTGATGGATGGACTGTAAGAACTAAAGATGGAAAACCCAGCGCTCATTATGAGCATACCATTGTAATTCTTAAGGATGGTCCACAGATCTTAAGTAAAGGTGATAATTATGCCTAAAGAGGAACCAATAACAGTTGAAGGAATAATAAAAGAAACTCTTCCTGGTGCTATGTTTCGTGTTGAAATAAGTATTGGTGGTAAAGAACATGAAGTATTAGCTCATGTAAGTGGTAAAATGAGGATGCATTTTATAAAAATATTACCTGGAGATGCGGTTACACTTGAAATATCACCATATGATTTAAATCGTGGTCGCATTGTTTATCGACAAAAGTAGGATACTATGAAAGTTCGTCCATCAGTTAAAAAAATGTGCGCAAAATGCAAGATCGTTAAAAGAAACGGTGTTGTCATAGTGATTTGTGAAAATCCAAAACATAAACAGAGACAAGGGTAGGAGATTATAGTGGCACGTATTGCTGGAATTGACATACCTCGTGAAAAGAAAGTTCCTTATGCTCTCAGGTTTATTCACGGGATAGGCCTTACAAAGGCTTTGAAAATTTGTGAATCTGCTGGGGTTGATCCTGAAATTAGAGTTAATGATCTTAAAGAAGATCAAGAAATTGCAATTCGTAAGGCATTAGAGACCCTGGGAATAAAGGTTGAAGGGGAATTACGCAGTACAAATGCGATGAATATTAAACGCCTAAAGGATATTGGAAGTTATCGTGGTCTTCGCCATCGGAAAGGTCTTCCGGTTAATGGTCAACGCACAAAAACTAATGCCAGAACTAGAAAAGGACGAAAACGAACAGTTGGACTGGGAAAACGTCTAGCAGGAAAGAAGGGATAATATTTTGGCTGTTAAATCAAATTCAAAACGTAAAAAAAAGAAGCGTATCGTTGAATCAAGCGGAATTGCGCATATTAAAGCAACCTTTAATAATACTCATGTAACCTTATCTGATAAATTTGGGAATGTTGTCGCGTGGGCTAGCGCTGGTACCTCCGGTTTCAAAGGATCACGAAAAAGTACTGCCTATGCTGCTACATTAACGGCTGATAAAGCAGCAAAAGAGGCGATGGGCATGGGTTTGACTTCAGTAGAGGTTCGGGTTAAAGGACCTGGTTCAGGAAGAGAATCAGCAATTCGAGCGCTTGCGGTAGCAGGGCTTCAGATAACTACAATCAGGGATGTTACACCATTACCGCATAATGGTTGTAGGCCACCCAAACGACGACGTGTTTGATGGAATATAGGAGCAATTATCATGGCGAAATATAAAGGTGCAAGAGGGAAATTGGTTCGAAAGTTTGGTGAGAACATTTTTGGAAACGCCAAATTTGACAGACTACTGAACAGAAAATCTTATGCACCTGGACAACATGGACAGTCTCGCAGGCGAAGATTATCCAATTATGGATTACAGTTACGAGAAAAACAAAAGATTAAGTATATGTATGGTCTGCTTGAAAAGCAATTCCTTAACAATTTTAAAAAAGCCGAAATGATGACGGGTGAAACCGGGACTAATATGTTACAATTATTAGAGCGCCGATTAGATAATGTTGTTTATCGTCTTGGATTTGCTCCTACTAGACCGGCTGCACGACAACTAGTTAATCATTACCATTTTCTGGTTAATGGGAAACCAGTCAATATACCTTCGTATCTTTTAAAGCCTGGAGATCGGGTTCAGGTTAAAGAAAAGAGTAAAAAACTTGATTTAATCCTGGAATCACTGAAAAGAATTAAGGGCGATATTGATTTACCTTGGTTGGAGTTGGATAAGGCAAAAATGAAAGGTAGTTTTATTGCTGTTCCTGAACGTGATCAGATGAATTTAACCATCGATGAAAGATTGGTTGTTGAATTATATTCTAAGTAATATCAAAAAATAGGATAATAAATGGCACAAGAATTCAATTTAAACCTCGCTATCAATGACGAAAAATTAACAAATGTTTATGGTAAATTTACTATTCAACCCTTAGAAAGAGGATTTGGTATCACTTTGGGTAATGCCTTAAGACGTGTATTGTTAACAAGCATTCCTGGAGCAGCTATTACCAACGTAAAAATCGACGACGTACTGCATGAATTTTCGACGATTAAAGGTGTAGTAGATGATGTTGCAGATATTCTTATTAATTTGAAAAGTGTTAGATTTAAACTGCAAGATAATAACCCTGATAAAGTACTGCTCAAATTAAAGGGTAAGCACGTATTCACTGCAAAAGATATTCAGGACGCGAGTGATCAATTTGAAGTATTGAATCCTGATCATTATATTACTGAGTTAAATGAGAAAGGAGTGTTAGACATAGAGTTGAGAATCGGAATTGGAAAAGGATACGTGCCATCTGAAGAAAATACAGTCCCTAATGCACCAGTGAATCTAATTTCTATTGATAGTATATATAATCCAGTTACTAAAGTAACCTATAATGTTACACCTCTGCCGGGAGCAAAAGAATCGCTTGAAATGTTGACAATTGAGATTCACACTGACGGTTCCATATCTCCTAAAGATGCAGTTAGTTATTCATCTTCAATTTTGATTGAGCACTTTAAATATGTTGAAGCTATCAGTAAACCTGAAGTTCTTGATGTCACTGAAACAATAAGTGAAGAAACAGTGTTAATACGTCAGTTGGTAAATTCTACAATTGATGAAATGGAGCTATCTGTAAGAAGTTATAACTGCTTACAGGCTGCAGGAATTAAATATATCCATGATCTAGTACGAAAAGAAGAAAATGAGATGTTGAAATACAAGAATTTTGGACGGAAATCATTGACTGAATTAGTTGAAAAACTGGATGATATGGGATTGCATTTTGGTATGGATGTAGACAAATATTTAACGGATGAAGCTTAACAATTAATGAGACATTTAAATTCAAAAAAGAAACTTAGTCGATCAAAACCTCATAGGGCTGCAACGCTTAATAATCTTGCGGCATCACTTATCATTCATAAGCGTATTCGAACTACGCATTCGCGTGCTAAGGAATTAAGACGCTATATCGAACCGCTTATCACATTCGCAAAACGAGGGGATCTACATGCCAGACGGATGGTATTAAGAAAACTGCATCAAAAAGATGTTGTACACACATTGTTTCATGATATTGCTCCGGTATACGCTGATCGAAAAGGCGGCTATACACGTATTGTAAAACTTGGATTCAGGGACAATGATAGAGCAAAAGTTTCGCAAATTGAGCTAGTAGATTTGGTTGGTGCAGGGGATGCAACTGAAGATTCTTCTAAAAAAAAGAAAAAAGCAAAGAAAGCAGTTTCAAAACAAGTAACCGAAGAATAATTCATTAAAAAAATAATTAAATATTTATTTACAATAAAAAAGACAACAAAATATGTTGTCTTTTTTATTGCTATAAATTTATCGCAACTTATCGCTGAAGATAATACATTGAATAAATTATGTTTATGGATTGTACGTGATGCTTTATATACGTCGGAAAGCGTCAGTGATATAGTAAGATTTGCTCACGAAAATAAATATAAACATCTATTTGTACAAGTACGAGGAAGGGGAGACGCTTATTATAATTCAAATATCGTAGTTAAAAATAAAAACATTAGTGATACTTCATACGATCCATTAGCAGATATCATTGATAAAGCACATGCTGTAGGTATACAAATTCATGCATGGGTCAATGTTTATCTGCTGTGGACAGCACCCAATATACCTACAAACCGTACGCACCTTATGCATACTAAACCAGGCTGGATAGATTCTCAATTCAAATCCAACCAAATTGATATTTCAAACAACTCAATAGTTTATTTAGCGCCGCATAATTCTTCAGTAAACACATACCTCCTAAATGTATTCCGCGAAATACTAATAAATTATGATGTTGATGGACTGCACCTTGATTATTTACGATATGCGGATGAGAATTACGGAAATAATGCTGATGCCATTAAAGAATACATCAAAAATGACCGACAGAATCCTAAATATTTCTACACGAACAAAGACAAAGGATTACAGAGCAATGTTTCAGATTGGAATCAATTCAAAATCGATTCAATATCTGACTTAGTTAAATCAATAAAAATGATGATGACTCATATCAATCCAGATTTTATTCTCTCAGCCGCAGTAAAACCAAACCTTGCAGAAGCAAAATCAAGATACTTTCAGGATTGGGAATTCTGGTTAATGAATGATTATTTGGATTGGGTTGTGCTGATGAATTATGCAGCAGAGTTTAGTTTATTTGCTAACAATGTAGATTATGTAAGGAAAAATTTTGGAGAAATATATAAATCAAGAATCATTATTGGTCTGGGCATATATAATCAATCAGTGGATGATTTTTCCCAGAAGGTTACATATACATATAGTTCTGACATTAATAATCTTTCAATATTTTCATATAATTATCTGATTAATAATCTTCAGCACTGGAATTCCATTACAAATCAATTAGATCATTAAATATATAAGTTTAATTAATAATTCCTACTAATTTTTGAATCCACAAGACAATTTGTGTCCTGTATGGGTAGATTCTTTTGTGCATAATTGCAGTTTTTGAAATAATATAGGATCGAACAGATGCATATTAAGTCAAAGCTAAAAATTGTTTGTATAATTCTCATAATCTTACCTTTAATAATGCTGGCAATTCCTTTACCAGATTCTTCGCAACTCATCGCAACATTTTCAATAGTCGCCTATGATTCTGCGACCGAGGAATTGGGCATTGCCGTGGCTTCCCGGTTTTTCTCTGTGGGGTCGGTGGTTCCTTGGGCTAAAGCAGGTATTGGAGCTGTAGCCACGCAGTCATTTGCGAATACATCATTTGGTTGGAGAGGATTAGAACTATTGGAACAAGGTTTAAGCGTGAAAGAGGCGCTGCAGTATTTATTGGATAATGATGATAATCTAGAACAACGCCAGATAGGCATTGTGTCAGCAAATGGTGAAGCGGTAAGCCATACTGGAAAACAGTGTATCAATTGGGCCGGAGGTACAACTGGCTTTGGATATGCAATTCAGGGAAATATACTCGCAGGATCGAAGGTTATCAGTGATATGGAAAATGAATTTCTAAATACTAACGGTACCTTGGCAAAGCGACTATTTAAAGCGCTAGTAGCAGGGGATCGTGCTGGGGGAGATTCAAGGGGAAAACAATCTGCGGCACTATTGCTTGTGAAGGAAGGCGCAGGGTATGGCGGTTATACTGATAGGGCGATTGATATACGTGTTGATGATCATGCTACACCAATAAAAGAACTCGAACGTCTACTCCATATAGGTGAAATGAACTATGCCTGGAATGAGGGTTGGACAGCATTTACTAAAGGATTATTTGAGGATGCTCTTGAACCAATGGAAAGAGCCTTGGAATTAGGTCCCCAAATTCCAGAACTTTGGTATGACCATGCTGTCATTAATCTGGCAGCTGGGAATCATGAAATAGCTCTTAAAGCACTTGAAAAATGTATTATTTTGAATCCAAAATTAAAGGCTCAAGCTAAAGCTGATAGTGATTTAGATCTATTACACGGTAATGTTAAATACGAAGAATTAATTAAATGAAATGATTGATAAAATTAAAATAAGACCTTACACAAACGAAGATGAGAATTTAGTACTAGCATTATGGCGACTATCTTTTCCTGATGCACCGTCGCACAATAATTTTATTGAAGATATCAATCGAAAACTAACTACCCAAGGTAACTTATTTTTTGTTGCTTTTTATGAAGAGAAACCCATTGGAACAGCAATGTCTGGATTTGACGGTCATCGCGGTTGGATATACTATTTAGCAGTACATCCGAATTTTAGACGATTTGGTGTTGGTAAAAAATTGATGCAGACCGTTGAAACAGAATTAGCGAATATCGGTTGCACAAAATTGAACCTGCAGATAAGACAGAATAACTCAAATGTTGTGGAATTTTATAAGAAATTAGGCTACGGAGTTGAAGTACGAGTAAGTATGGGTAAGTTGATTTCGAATCATTAGGAGAGATAATGTTAAATCGATTACGTTTTAAACTTATATATGTAATTCCTTACATACTTCTATTGCCATCGATTTTTATTAATACAAGTTGCTCAAGACATATCTATGAAGTCGCCTATCCAACATTGTTAGATGGTCAATATGACACAGAATTTCCTTACAAGGAATGTGCTGATCAACTGGAACAGATTTCTCAGTCTATTAAACAGTTAAACTATATAGCTTACTATAAATCATATGCATTTGATGAAGATCAGAAGATAAAAATTCAACAACTTGATTCTGCAATAGATGAGAAATTCTATTCTGATATACTCTATACCAACGAGACTGTATCAGGGACAGCAACAATCATTTTTTATGAAGATAATAATTTAGCCTTATTAACATGTGCTCATGTTGGCAATTTCCCGGATACCATTGTCAGTTATCACGAGCATGAAACAGGATCTGCTAACCGTTCGATTCAAAATATTGCTGTGAAAATTCGGGATCATTATTTTGTCAATGGTATTCCAAATGTAGCAGAGTTAACTCCTCTTGCGATCGATGAGGAAAGAGACATCGCAGTATTAGGGAAAAAACATGTTTCGGATCCATATCGTCAAATTCGAGCCTTACAATATCCAGCTGGAAAATCATTTGATTTAGACTGGGGTAGTTTTGTATATATTTTTGGATATCCTATGGGCCACAAAATGGTAACGAAAGGGATTGTGAGTAATCCTGACGACGATTTATCAGGATCTTTCATAATTGATGCACTTTTTAACCGTGGCTTCAGTGGTGGAATCATATTAGCGATTAAAGACGGAGTACCAAATTTCGAACTGGTTGGAATGGTAAAATCTGTATCAGCAGATTATAAATATCATATTGTTCCTGCACCTGTTGCAGACGATAATAAATACGATCCATATATACCCTATATAGGACAAAGTTATGCAAAGGTCCATGAAGAGATTAATTATGGTATTACTTTTACAGTAGCGGTTGAGGAAATAGTTGAGTTTATTAATAGTAATAAAGGCACCTTCCAAAGTCTTGGATATGATCTACAACGGATTTTTGATTAATATTGAGAAATAGTTAATGTTATCAAACTAACAAAATTATATAAGGATTAATAATGAATAAGAGCATCGGCGGCGCTCCAACGGGAACGAAATTAAGCTGCCTTGGGTGGCAACAAGAGGCTGTATATAGAATGATTCAAAATAATTTGGATCCAGCGGTGGCCGAAAATCCCGAAGAGCTGATTGTATATGGAGGGAAAGGGAAAGCTGCAAGAAATCTGGAAAGCTATCACGCGATTCTCAAAACATTAAAGCGCTTAAAGAATGACGAAACACTATTGATACAATCCGGTAAACCTGTCGGTGTTTTCAAAACACATACAACAGCTCCTAGAGCATTGATTGCTAATTCTAATTTGGTACCGAACTGGGCGACTTGGGAAAAATTTCACGAATTAGATAAACAAGGTCTGATGATGTATGGTCAGATGACTGCAGGGAGTTGGATCTATATTGGTACACAGGGAATTTTACAAGGTACTTATGAAACTTTTGCTACTGCCGCTAAAATCCATTTTGAGTCAGATTTAACAGGAAAGCTTGTTTTAACAGCTGGTTTAGGCGGTATGGGTGGCGCACAACCACTGGCGGTAACAATGAATAACGGCGTTGTAATTGCTGTTGAGGTTAATCCGGTGAGGATACAACGTCGTTTGGACACGCGCTATTTGGATTTGGCAACTGACTCTCTTGACGAAGCATTGGCTTTAGCAAGGGATGCAATGTTAAAAGGGAAATCCTTGTCCATTGGATTGATAGGTAATGCAGCGGATATTATACCTAAAATCGCAGAAATTGGTATAGCGCCAGACTTAGTTACAGATCAAACATCCGCGCATGACGAATTGGATGGATATGTTCCAAACGGAATGTCTTTTGACAATGCACTGAAACTCAGGCAAGCTGATCCGGATCGATATATGAAGGAGAGCATGCGCGCCATGGGAGAACATGTCCAAGGTATATTAAAATTGCGAGATTTAGGTGCAATTTGTTTTGACTACGGGAATAATTTACGTGGTCAGGCTAAGAAAGCTGGAATTAAAAATGCTTTTGACTATCCCGGATTTGTCCCAGCATATATTCGACCATTATTCTGTGATGGCAAAGGCCCTTTCCGCTGGGTTGCACTGTCAGGTGATCCAGAGGATATATACAAAACCGATAAAAAAATTCTGGAATTGTTCCCAGATGATCCATCACTTGCACGATGGATAAAACTTGCTCAAGAAAAAGTCGTCTTCCAAGGGTTGCCGGCAAGGATATGCTGGCTTGGATTTGATCAAAGAGCAAAATTTGGTGTAGCATTAAATCAAATGGTGGCATCAGGAGAATTAAAAGCACCAATTGTAATCGGAAGGGATCATTTAGATTGTGGTTCAGTTGCATCACCCTATCGGGAAACGGAAGCCATGAAAGATGGATCTGATGCAGTAGCTGATTGGCCACTTTTAAACGCGATGCTAAATACCGCAAGTGGGGCAAGTTGGGTTTCAATTCACCAGGGCGGCGGTGTTGGCATGGGATTAGCTATTCACGCTGGTCAGGTAATTGTCGCAGACGGTACACCTGAAATGGAGAAAAGACTGGAAAGAGTGTTAACGAATGATCCAGGGACTGGTATAATAAGGCATGTTGATGCAGGGTATTCAAGGGCAGAGGAAAATGCCAGGCATTGGGGCGTTGATATTCCCATGATGGATAAACAATCTTAGGATTAACGAAATAATGTCTATACCTACAGGAAATATCAAGCTAACCAACATCGGTCAATTGGCCACATTTGACTCAACCACTAACTCAGTCAGAATTCATCAAGATGTAGAATTATTAATTCAAAATGATAAGATAGAATCAATCGGGAAAAAATTAAAAGCTGCTGATAAAGTAATAGATTGTAGAGGGCAGCTGATCACTCCTGGATTTGTTGATCCCCATACGCATCCTGTTTTTGTAAATGGTCGACAAAAAGAGTTCCAGATGCGAATTGCAGGAGCCAGTTATCAAGAAATCGCAGCACAGGGTGGTGGTATACAATCAAGTATTTATGATGTTCGAAAGGCTTCAGTGGCTGATCTGATTAAAGCAGTTACTAATCGAATGGATAGATTTTTAGTTTTAGGTACTACTACCATTGAAGCAAAAAGCGGATATGGATTGGATCTCGATTCGGAATTGAAATCGCTTGCTGTACTTGATCAAGTACGGGAGTCTCATTCAATTGACATTATTCCCACGTTTATGGGTGCTCATGCTTTTCCCCCTGAATATAAGAACGACAGAGATGGATATGTCGAATATATTTGCAGTACAATGATCCCGAAAGTTAAAGAACAAGATATTGCCATATTTTGTGATGTATTTTGTGAGGAGGGGTACTTTAATGTACATCAATCAGAGAAAATATTATTAAAGGCAAAAGAGCATGGTTTAACTCCGCGCCTGCATGCTGACGAATTTAAGGACTCAAATGCCGCGGAATTAGCAGGTAGAATCGGAGCAGTATCAGCCGATCATCTGATGGCAGTAAGTGACAAGGGTATTGATGCCCTATCAAAATCTGGAGTGATAGGAATTCTGCTACCCGGTACCACCTTTTTCTTAGGTTCATCAAGTTGGGCTCCTGCGAAGAAATTAAAAGAAAATGGGGTAGAGATAGCTCTCGCAACTGATTTTAATCCTGGTAGCTGCTTCATTCAGTCAATGCCATTTATTATATCATTAGCCTGCCTGTATTTAAATATTACAATTGAAGAAGCCTTTAAATCGGCTACTTATAATGCAGCAAAATCACTAATGGTTGAAGATACGGTTGGATCATTAGAGCCTGGTAAAAAAGCTGATCTTATTTGGTGGAATCTGAATGAGTTAATCGAAATTCCATATCACGTAACCGATGTACCAATCACCAATGTTATGAAATCAGGCCGCTGGATTTAATCCTATTTGGAGCTTATCCAAATAGGATTAGTATAACAAAATTTTCCATTCCCGGAATATAATTCGCATCTGATATAAGCAGCTTGATCGATGGCCTTAATTGGGATCTTCAAAGTGTCTGAATGTGAATTCGTATCCCATTGTTTTTGAAAAATGGATGATTCTTTTTGATCTCCAATTATTCCCTGGTAAACAGTAAAAGTGTAAAGTGCTCCAAATAATACAGAAGATTTACATTCTACGTTAAAACTAATATTATTGGATATAATAGTATCACCTAAAGAATATACTGAGGTGTTATTGGTGTAATTCATGTTTATGCTTGGACCATTTGAAACTACACATTTACCATTTTTTAACTGTTGAATTAACTGCTCAATTGACAATTCCCCAGTTTGCATAATACCTGTTCGATATTGTCCAAATATTTGATCATAATTTGTATGGGTTGACAACATTGGTAACTTGATTTG
>JBHPLN010000016.1:0-30071 GCA_042564205.1 Fidelibacterota bacterium | reverse complement strand
CCCGCGAATTACCAATTTCAAATTTGGAGCTGAATCAATATACTCTTTGGTAACTTTTGTTTTACTTCTAATTAACACTACTTCAGCTTCCTGCAAACGGGTTTTATCATCTGTTATTTCCCCAAATTTCTCTAATTTCCCAGGAAGGCCTGAGTCAAAAGCATCCGATATTAAAATAATCATTGTTTTATCCTTTTCGTTTTATGATTACATCAATCAATTATTAATACATCATATTAATCAAGAATATTTACTACCATTCCGCTTCTAAGTTTTGGTTCAAACCAGGTTGATTTTGGTGGCATGACCTGGTCAGCATCAGCAACATCCAGTAACTGCTTAATTGATGTTGGATATAAGGAAAATGCTAGAGCATATTTCCCTGAATCAACCAAGCGCTCAAGTTCTTCGGTGCCCCTAATTCCACCAACGAAATTGATGCGTTTATCAGTTTTTGGATCTGATATGCCAAGAATCAGATCAATAAAGTTTTTTCCTAAAATAGCAGCATCTATTGAACCAGTTGGATCATCGGGATCATAGCTGTCATCAATTGACTTCAACAAATACCATTGACCCCCAACATACAATCCAAAACTATGCAACTCTGTTGGGTTGACGGCAAAATCCTGTACGTCTATGGTAAAATTATTGGCAGCTTTTTCTAAAATGGACTCAATAGTTAAATCATTCATATCAACCACGACCCGGTTGTAAGGCAATATGTTTAATTCAGAATCGGGAAAGATTACATTCAAATAATAATTATAACTCTCGTTGCCAGTATGTTGTGAATTGTTAGCTCTTGCTCTACGACAAACTTCAGAAGCTGATTGACTTCTGTGATGACCGTCGGCAATATATAAATAATCTAATGAACCAAATGCCGATTCAATTTCAGCGATTTGCGATTGCTCATTAACTACCCACAATTCGTGTTGTATGCCATCATCAGCGATGAAATCTACTAATGCGTTATTCTCAGTAATCCTGTTAAAAATTTCATCAATTCCACGATCAAAATGATATGTTACGAAAACTGGTCCTACCTGTGCCTTCAGGAATTCAATATGATTTGCCCTATCATTTACTTTCTCAGGACGCGTATGCTCATGTTTTTTTATTAATCCTTGGTCATATTCATCGACCGATGTCAAAGCCACTAATCCGGTCTGACTTTTATTATTCATTGTAATTCGATATAAATAAAAGCACTCCTCTGCATCACGAATCATAAATCCCTTGTCCACCAATCTTTGCAGATTATTTTTGCCTCTTTTATAGACTTCTTCTCCGTAGGGGTCGACATTTTCAAATTCGAGTTCGGCTTTATTGACCCGAAGAAATGAATTTGAATTATTTTTTACTATTGCACGAGCCTCTTCAGCGTTCAATACATCATATGGTGGTGATGCGATTTCTCTAGCAAATTCAGGTTTTGGGCGTAAACCTCTAAATGGTTTAACAATCGACATAACTATCTCCACATTACATTTTTGCTAATGCTTTTTTAATAATATCCTCAAGATTTCCCTCTAATTCATTATCCTTTTTCAATTTCTTTAATACAGCTTGCGCTTGATAATGCTTATATCCGAGTGATACTAAAACCTGAAGAACATCTTTAATTTCTTTAGACTCGGCATCAGATCCTGCAAGACCTGAAATATCGACATCCGCAATTGCCACAAATTTCTCTTTCAGCTCAACAATAATACGTTTGGCGGTTTTCAATCCAATGCCCGGGATAACGATTAGCGAATCAACATCTTCAGATATAATTCGATTCTTCACATCACTGGCACTTGCTCCAGATAAAATTGTTAACGCCATCCGTGGACCAATTCCACTAATACTAATTAAGTGCAGAAAAATTTCACGTTCTTCTTCATTTTTAAAACCGTAAAGATCTAATATATCTTCACGGACATGCAGATAAGTGGGCAATTCTACCGATGAACCAACTTCTGGAAGTTTTTCATAAGCATTAACCGAATTATGAAGACGTAAACTGATACCTCCGATATCTATGACTAAAAAGGTAGGTTCCTTAGTTTTTACAATTCCTTTAATTGAGTCAATCATTTTATTTACCAACCATTTGATTAATACTACAGTAAGCGACAGCAATCGCATCTGATGCATCTAGGGGGCTTGGTGGTTCACTCAGATCAAATATCTTCGTTAACATGAATTGAACCTGATCTTTTGTGGCAGCACCATTACCTGTCACTGAGCTTTTTACTTTCCGAGGGGCATATTCTTCACTGGGTATTTCAAGATTTGCACCAGCCAATATCCAAGTACCTTTTGCTTGTCCAAGAGCAATCGCAGATTTGACATTCTTGTGATAAAAGGTGTCCTCAATCGCGATAAACTTTGGTTTATGTTTTTTCATTAATTCTGTTGCTGCATTGTAAAGGTAATGCAGTCTGTTCGAAAGTGATGAGTGTCTTGGCGTCTGAACTGTACCATAAGTCAACAATTGCGGTTTATTACCTATTTTATCAACAATGCAATATCCAGAGATATTCAAACCAGGATCCACACCAATAACGCGCATCTTCAATCCCGTTCTGGTAGCGTTACATCTAAATTTGTTGCAACAAGACTAGTGTCATCATGATCTTCGAGAGCCTCGAGTAACTCCAATGCTTTCTCAGCATCTTTCCCTTCTAACTTCTGTAAACTTTTAGGGATCATTTCGATATCCGAGGATTTAATTGAAATTTCCTGCTTTGAGAAATGCTCTTTTACTTCTAAAAATTTTGTTGGCGTAGTTGAAATAATATATTCTTCATCTTCATTTTCAAAATCATCAGCTCCAATCTCTAAGGCCATTTCAAAAAGGGCTTCTTCATCGCCGGCATTCAAATCTAAAATTATCTGACCTTTTCTATCAAACATCCATGCGACGCTTCCATTCTCACCAAGATTACCACCATACTTTGTCATGAGATGTCTAATTTCAGCAACAGTGCGTTTATGATTATCAGTTAACACCTCTAAAAATATCGCCACACCACCGGGACCATAACCTTCAAAAGTCGCTTCTTCGTAATGAACACCAGGTAATTCACCGGTTCCCTTCTTTATGGCTTTAACGATATTATCATGCGGCATGTTGGCAGATTTTGCTTTCGAGATGGCTTGTCGCAACCGCGGATTTCCAGATTCATCACCACCTCCATTACGGGCTGCAACAGTGATTTCTTTAATTATAGATGTAAATATTTTACCACGTTTAGCATCCGCTACACCCTTCTTGCGCTTGATGGTTGACCATTTACTGTGACCCGACATGAAATACCTGCAATTTTAGCTAATGAATTTAATGCTTCAAAGATATGCCAACCAACCGCATTCAGATATATTTAACTCATCAAAATATTATATAAAGATTGTCAATTTGATTAAAAATGAAATATTAGAAGGATGTAGAAAGCGTAAAAGAGAATTTTCTTTCCTCTCCCATATTACGCTCTAAATCGACATAATAATACTGAAATAAATTATCGATTCGGAATAATCCCTCCCATTTTTTATAATACAATCCTAAGAATACATTCCAGAGGTGAAGTGATACTCGTTTATCTACTCCAGTTTGTGCATTGTATTGAAATAGCTCCACACTCTCAATTTTACTCGCAGCGCGGTATTCAAATCCACCAAATAAGTATTTCCAATAACATGATACAGTCGAAATCCACTGCTGCCGGTAGCGATATGATAAAGTGTCAATAATATCCCCAGACTTATCAATTTGCACTGGATCAAGCGTGGTGTAAGCTGATGAAATATGTAGGAATCCAGATAACAAACTGGCAGAAATGCTGGCTTCGTATCCACTGATTTTAGCGTCAGATATATTTTCAAAATGAATAATACCCGTTTCATCTGGTGTTGGTTCGATTAGGTTGCTAAACTCAGTCCTGAAAAGTGCATTGTCAAAACTAATATTCGTAAATGGACCAAGCTTTACGGATTGCCATGAAAAACCTAATTCATATGCCAAACTTGTTTCGGTTTTGAGTCCCGGATTAGGTTCAACCTGAAAAATATTTAATTGTGATTGAGTAAATAATTCAGCAATAGTTGGTACTCTGAATCCTTTACCAATTGATCCACGCACTGCCAATTTTCCGTCCTTATTCCAATTTAATCCAATTTGCGGAGAAAAAATTTGATTGAGATTCTTTCCATCCACAACAAAATTTTCCCATCTGCCATTAAGAGTGAATGAAAGTTGCTTGAGAAATTTTTGTTGTATTAAAGTGTAAATTGAGGTTGAGGTGCTGGAATGTTCACCATAAATAGTTGCCCCGATTGAGGCTGATTGAATCGAAATTCCAGAGACAATATTTAATCGCTCTGAAAATGTTTTTGACAATTGAAATTCACTGAATCCCTTCTGCTCATCTGTATTATCATCATTCGTGCGGCCAAAATTTTGCCAATTTACTTTATAAAAACCTGCATTGAATTTCAATAATACAGAAGGTGAATAAATTGTGTTAAAAGACCCGTTCAGATTTAATTTATATCCTTTAGAATAATCATTCTCATCACCTGGTGGGGCTTCAAATGGATCAGCTTGACTTTTCCATTGTGATGCTAATCCATTCTTCTCGTCGTAATAATTTGCATAGATTGATCCGGTATATTTTTCACTGAAATTAAATTTGAATTTCCCTGTTAAATTGTATGCATCTTCCCAATCCAATGCTGTATAACCGTCGGAATCATTTTTCTGGAAACGTACCCAACCAGTATGATTCCCGATAGAGCGCGAGTGAGTTACTTCAAATGTATGGAAAATACCTGGTTTGTCACGCCACTCCCATTGATCATATTTTGGATCACTGTATGCTCCTATTTTCCCACGGATGCGTGTTTCCGGTGCGTGACTTGCATTCTTGGTTATCACATTTAGTACACCGCCCATGGCGCTCGATCCATACATGGCACCACCTGCTGATTTGATCACCTCAACTCGTTCGATTTCTGATGTAGGAATAATCGTCCAACTTATATTGCCCGCACCACTGCCCAACAGCGGAATGCCATCTAACAAAATGAGCGATCGACTGCCAGCTCCAAGTGTGTAACCGGATGCTCCGCGGACATTAAGCTGGCCGCGAATGGTATTGACTCCGGACATATATGGTAAAATTTCAGATAATTGGATTATCGATTTGTCCTGAATCTGTCTGGGACCAACAACTGATACTGCAAATGGAGATTCCATTATATCCTGTTCAACTCTTGCAGCTGAAACAATAACCTGTGGTAAAGACAATACATTTCGGACTAATTTGATTTCAGAAATCTGATTTACTCCTGCTGAAATTTCAATTTTTTGCAAAATCAACTTTTCATACCCAATCATACTGAATTGTAAATCCAGTGTCCCTGTATCTAAATCTCTTAAAATAAATGAACCGTTCACATTTGAAGCGCTACCAACGAACGTGTTTGGTATCAGGACATTCACACCTGCTAACGGCTCATCACTTTCAGAATCTTTTATTAATCCAGAGATAGATGCGGTTTCTTGTCCAAGTACCAAACTGGATAACATTAAAATTAAAAGTGAGTATAAAAATGAAAATTTAATTCCCATTTTCAAAAGTTCACCTGCCGGTTAATAATTTCAATTGAACCGGATTGAATGAAAACCGCTCTCGAAATTGTCTGTAAATCATCTAAAATTATAATTGGAACATCAGGCGCTTGCAGGAATGAATCTAAATTAGCAGCAAGTAAGGATGGTTTAACCGTCAAACCAATTGTTGATAAAAAATAACGGCCTGGATTCAATTGCAAGAAGTAGTATATATCATCACTGGTATTTTTAGAAATCGGTGCACTGTATGTGATAAGATGGTCGGCAAGGTCGTCAAATTCCAGTTCATCCAGTGCCAATAATGCAACTGCCTCCAGTTCGCCTGGCCATTCTCCTGTAAATTGAATTACTCCCTCAACGCCAGAGACAGAACTCAATCCCTCAGGAATTTCACATGAAAAGGATATAATTAATAAAAATACTACTAATATCCTTTTGAACATTGAAATGGGTAGCCTATAGATCTGATGGAGTAATTAGAGGTATTTGCGCGTTAAGCATAGAATTAATTTTCTCTATAAAAGCATTCCCAATTGCGGTATATCCGATTTCCCTAGGATGCAATCCATCAAAGCTGAATAATGTTTGTGTCAGATTCAATTGTATTGATCCATCCGGATTAAATGATATCAGATCAATTGTATAAGTAATATCTCCAAAATTATACCCGGAATTAGATATTTCAACAAAAAGCTGATAGATATCAACCAGGAACACATCATCATTAGTGGCAGCGGCATCCCTAATAGCATCATTATATTCATCAATCAAATCAGTGATTTCATTTTTTTCCGTCGCATCCAGAATTAAAGTGTCATTTAGTGACGTTTCAATAGGTAAATCATTTTCTAGGAAAGAAACATAATTAGGTAACGCCCAGTAGAGGACTAAATCATCATCAGTTAATAGTCGAATTCCATTTTCACATTCACCAGTTAGATAGGTTTTCGCTCCTGTTTCTGGATTAATGACAAAAGATGGTAAACTTGTAAAATATGGTAGTGTTGTAAAATCTAAGACGTTCCCTAGGAAAATGGGGGCGTCCGAACCACTCGTTAATTGATTAATTATTTCAGTCAAGAATCCACTAAAATCTTCGGTCAGTGTATAAGGTGATTCAGCACTGGCTAATCCAAGGGAAGCTGCTTCCAAAAGGTCGCTATTACCTACCCAAAGTGTAATAAATGTTGGAGACAATGTTAAAGCTTCTTCAATTAGTGTCCGGTCTGAACCTCGTAGTATTTTATCCACGAAATGATTGCTGTCAGCCTCGATTGAATTAGTAACGGTGAGAATCTGCTCGGCAGTAATGAGTGGAACACCAAGATTATTAAATGGTCTTGAAAGCCCCCGATTACCTTCATTTCCAGGTGATAAAAAACTAATTGATAAATCAGGCGCAACCGATAAGCGGCCTTCGGTTTCCTTCCAGCTGAATCCATTGCCCGACATAATTGGTTGTTCAAAATCTACAATGTCAGCCTGCTTAGCAATTAGATTCGGATAACTATTCTTTTGCATATTTTCATATAATGCCCCATTCGCAACACCAGCTGTTAAAGAGTTGCCAAGACTTACATACATTGAAAAGTCTGCGTTGCCCCAATTATTTTCATTGGTACTATCATTTCCAGCCCCTGTCTTTTTACATGAGAAAAACATTATCAGGAAAAGAGGAATTACAAATACCAATAATTTTTTCATGCTAAATAGCCTCCAATTTGCTGAATTAAAATAGTCATTATATTTTTGAAACTCAAAACCAGCGATCGCATTTATGATATAAAGAAATTTGTCTGCTTATTTTCTGCCATCACTACAAATTTTCCTTTAATCCATTTTTTTATGAATTGTCTTGAAAATGGGATAAGAAGAAGAAAGCCTGCAATATCAGTGAGCAATCCAGGTGTTAATAAAACAATTCCACCAACTAAAATCAATAATCCATCAACTAATTTGTCGGTTGGTATTCGGCCCGCCGCTAAATCTTTCTGAATTTCCATCCATATATTAACACCGTATAATCTGGCGAGTGAAGCACCTAATATCCCAGTTCCAACGACCAAAAGCACTGTTGGCCAAAAACCATAAATTGATCCTAATTCAATCAGAATTAATATCTCAATCAGGGGAATACCGATGAAAAGAATTAATAAACGTCCAAACATTAATTGTGCACCTACTTTTAATTGAAAGCGATATTAATATTAAAAACTATGAGAAAGTAACATAATATTAAACCAAGGATAAGATTATAAATAATCATCATATAGCTTAAAATTTTACTTTATCTATTGGGTTTATACTCTATTATATAGCGTTATACTAAATATATATAAAGTAATTTTACTGAAATAAAATAATTGAATTTTATTGCTTTAATTAGGGATTGGTTTATTGTTTAACCATTACGATTCTGTACAAAAAGCCTTTTTTATTTGAATATTATCTATATGCCGATTCAAATAGGTGAGCTATATTCTTATATTATTAAGTTTATATGCACTTTCCTAATGTTGATTTTATAGTCCCAACTCATTAATTATATGCTGTGCACCAGAATATATATCAGTTACCCACAATACATAACGAATATCAACTCCAATTGATCTGCTGTAATCGCTACTCCATTTAAAATCATTGATGGTTGCTTCATAAGTCCGGTCAAAATTAATTCCAACAATTTCTCCCTTGGCGTTAAAAACAGGGCTACCAGAGTTTCCACCAGTAGTATCCATGTTATACAAAATACCAGTAGGTACGCTTTTAAAGCCCATCGGTTTATACTTACCAAATTTCTTTTGATGGTATAATTCAATCAGCCTACTAGGAGTATTAAAGGGCGCGAATGCTGTAGTTTTTTCAATGACTCCATCCATCGTGGTTATGGGATTATATACTATCGCATCTTGGGGTGTGTATCCGCTGATATGACCATATGTCAACCTTAAGGTACTGTTTGCATCTGGAATGAATTCAGTTGCTAGAAATTCCTTTTTGATGTCAATATAGTTTGCCAGTAATCTGTTAAGTTTTCCCTGATGATCTTTATCCTCTTCTCTCCTGCTTTGATAGCTGGGATATAGTTTCACAGCAAGTTGAATGAATGGGTCATCCAATGCTTTTATTTCATCTGGAGATTTTATCCAATTTTCTGATAAAAATATCTCATCAATTGTTGATTGTTGATAAATCTCATCCACATACGCTTGAATTGCTTCATCTGAGTTGCTGTTAATGGTTTGATTAATTGCTGGTATTGAGAGGTCATCCGATAATGTCAATGCACTTTTTAATAAATCGGAAAATAATACTTTATCTGTCGGTTCATGATAATTTTTCAGACTGATTTCTAATCGTTTCTTTGTACGAACAATATTCCTAGACATATAGGAATATTCCCTTTCTGATTCAG
This sequence comes from Fidelibacterota bacterium, assembly GCA_042564205.1. Classification (GTDB taxonomy): domain Bacteria; phylum Fidelibacterota; class Marinisomatia; order Marinisomatales; family JAHJCW01; genus JBHPLN01. The sequence goes on along the minus strand of JBHPLN010000016.1, from coordinate 21,030 downwards.
GTTTTTCAAGTTCTATCGATGATTCATAAATTTGATATGCAGTATTTAACAAAACTGAACTTCTCAATAAATATGAAAATACCATATTTCTTTCAAATTTATTTCTTTTGATTTTAAATAATGCACTGATGTCATTAAGTACCGTATTATATTTTTCTGATCGAGATAAATCGCTGTTAATAAATTCCTGCAGAGCCAATTCCTCGTTTTGTTTTTCCTCAACCAGGAGTAGTCGTTTAATCCCAAGCAATTTCCCCCTATAATTTTTCATTACGTTTGCCAAACTCTTTATTCGCGATGATAATTTTAGTGCTACATCAGGATTATTTAATCCCATCTCTTCCATCATCTCTATCTGTTGCTGATAAAGGTTAGCAACCGCTGGCATTCGAAGTTCATTTTCATACGCTAAAAAATGCGAGGTACGGTGCCGATATGTTCGTCCTGGGTATCCCATAATGAAAACAAAATCACCTTCCTGCACACCCTCAGGAGCAAGCTTTAATACTCGCTTCGGACTATATGGTATGTTTTCAATCGAATATTCACCAGGATTACCATCAAGGCCAATATATGCTCGCATGAAGGAGAAATCACCAGTGTGGCGCGGCCACATCCAATTGTCGACTTCCCCGCCAAAATTTCCGATTGACTTCGGTGGAGTGTAAACTAATCGAATATCTCTTAAATAAGTATAAACAAATAGTACAAATGTTTTTCCAAGAAACATCTCTGAAACATCTGCCCTTTTACCAGGATTTTCTAATTCGATCTGTAAAATGATTTCTTTACGCTTTTTATCAATTGCTTTTGTTCGTTCAGCTGGAGTCATAGTATCTGTAATTACATTCAATACCTCATCCGAAACATCTTTATAAAATTCCGTAATGCGAACAGCATATCCAATTGCCGGGATTTCCTCGTCTTTTGAGTAAGCAATAAATCCGTTTTCAAGAAAATTTTTTTCTGATGTGCTGGCATTTTGGATTGCATTGTAAGCGCAGTGATGATTGGTTAGAATTAAGCCAGATTCAGACACAAATGCTCCCGAGCATCCGCTGACATTACAAATTCCATCCAGCAGGCTGATCCCGTTTGGATTATATATTTCATCCAATTCCAGTTGTAATCCGTGTGATTTTAAATCAAGTTTAGAAATTTCACTTAGAGGCCACATACCTTCATCGGCGATAAGAGTTCCACTTAGTAATAAGCTAGCTATGAGTACATTAATAAATTTGGAATACAGCACTATTTGATCTCCCTTATTAAACATGGTTTAACAATTTTTTGGTTTTTTGGAATATCAATTGGAGTCAATCTCAATTGATCATGGATTTGACATACCAACAATTTATCTCTTTTATGGCAGTGGTAAAATAGTTTGACAACCATATATACAAATTGTTGTCAAATGAATTGAACAAGCGATTACAAAAGGGAGGAATAATGAAATTCGTGAAAAGTATTTTCAGTACAGCAATTATTTTAGTCCTAATCCAAGGACTTTTATGGGCAGGCGATAGAGTGACAGAAAAGCGCGCAGTCAGCGATTTTGATTCGGTCCACCTGACTGGCTCTGGAAAATTGACCATCGTACAAGGAAATAATGAATCCTTAGTTATTGAAGCAGATAAAAAAGTATTGCCATATTTAAAAACAGAAGTAAAAAATGGTTCATTGCGTTTAGGATTTGAGAAAAAATTCTGGTATAAACCTTTTAAACATCACGGTCCAATAATCTACCGTTTAGAACTCAAGAATATTGATGATTTGTACGTCTCTGGTTCAGGAGATGTTGTATCAAAAGCAATTAAATCTGATGATCTAGAATTACATATCAGCGGATCCGGTACGATTGAAATAAACAATTTGAAAACAAATGAACTCGAAGTTCATATCAGTGGATCAGGGGGTTGTTATCTTCGTGGATCGGCGCCAGAGCAATCAGTTCACATTAGCGGATCAGGTGATTATGAAGCAGGAAAGCTTGAGAGCCAGGATGTTACTGTTACCGTTAGCGGTTCTGGAGATGCCATTGTTTGGGCCGAGGAAAATCTTGATATTCGTGTTAGCGGTAGTGGCGATGTTGGTTACTATGGTCGTCCTAGAATCAGCCAGCGCACCAGTGGATCAGGTGATGTTCATAGTCACGGCGATCGCCATCAATAAATTTGTTTTTACTTGCTCATTGACGATTAAACTTCCAACCTCCTTGGAACATCAGTAATAGTAAGGGACGATCTTGTTGCGCGTTTCTCCCTTGGTTCAACAAGGAGACTTGTTGTGAACTACAAAGAAGCATTCCGCCCTGCAGCAGGATCTCCCTTACTTATATACAAATCAGGAAGATTTTATCATCTAAGTTGCCAAAAAGAGATTCGGAATTACCCCCATTGCAGTCCCCACAATTGTTTCATCATATATAGTTGATTTATCACTTGGTAAAGAATTGATTTCTATACAAAATGCGCCGGACGTTTTTGCCTCAAATGGAATTCCAGCGGCAGGCCAAACTACACCCGAAGTTCCAACCCCAATAAATAATTGACATTCTCGTACAACTGAAAGAGCATTCTCAATATTTTCTATATCCAGCATATCGCCAAACCAAACGATATCCGGTCTTTTATATCCACCGCAATCAGAACATTTAATGTTATCGTATTCATTATCGTATTGATCCCACTTACTTTTGCAGGTATCACATCGTAATCGCCATAGACTTCCGTGCAACTCGATAATATTGTCAGATTTCGCTCTATTATGTAATCCATCAATATTTTGTGTTATTATGTGAATTTTGTGACCATTCTGTTGCATTTCAGTGATTTTGTAATATCCAGCATGAGGTTTACAATTAAATACGTGATTTCTACGTAATTCATGGAATTTTAAAACTTTAATTGGATCAGCATCAAATGCTGATTGACAAGCATACTCCGCCCAATCATATTGATCCCAAATTCCTCCCAATCCCCTGTAAGTTGGAATGCCACTTTCAGCAGACATGCCAGCTCCTGTGAAAAAAACGATACTAGAATAATTGTCTGGATTTACTCTATTAATCCTCGGCCCTCATTTTAGAATACATATTATATCAGGGATATATGTTATATGATTCCTGTGGGGGAACAACTCTAGTGCGAATGAGCCAGGCCTGATTATACCCTAATGATTGTATTTGATATAATAATTGCTGGGCTTGGATACGATCGGTAAAATTTCCAACTCTTACTTTATAATTAGGAGCATCAAAAATAGTATAAACACCTTCTGTAAATTGTTTTTCTAACTCCATTTTAATACTATCCGCAACTGCTCCATGATTAGTTGCAATTACCTGTATTCTGAAGCCGTTTACTTCCTCTGTGCCATCAAAATCATTTTGTATTTTTTCAGATCTGATTTCTACGACCGGATTAATGATTTCCGGCCATTCTGGTGGAAAGTCTTTTAGCTTATCAGGATTAAATTTTTCTTCGATTTCCTGAGCAGGCAGGTAATGTACTAGAAGCAGTGACAGAATAGTTATGCTGATAATCTTTTGACTGAACATGTATTTTCTGGCCTAATTCACAATACTCTAATTTTGGAGAATTCTACCCATCCCTGATTGCCGTCTAATAAGGTAATTTCAACCCAATCCGATTGACCTTGGTTAATCTCTACCTCTAATCCTTCATGTAATTTAAATATAATGGCGTCATTTCTACCAAATGGTGATGAATAAACATTAATTTCGTTTTCAACCACTATACCCATGACATTATCCATCTGTTGCCATAGTTTTTCCAACACCATTCCATGCGTTAATAATGCGCTAATTACAATTAATGCACTGATCCTCGAGAAAACTGTTTTCTTCTGAAAAAATAATTTATTAATAGAAGAAATGATAATCGCAATCACCAGCAGAATGCTACCAAATAGTAACAGCTCATGCGTTGTGGCATAATTTTTTATCTTACGATAATAATTTAAAAGAAAAAATGTATCTGGAAGTTCAACACGATCCCTGACAAATGTCTTAGCAATTAGAAGGTTATACTTTAAATCCTTATCACGTGGACTTAATTCCAATCCCTTTTTATATGCCCAAATCGCCTGACCAATTAAATCCTGCCTGTAATAAGCGTTGCCTAGATTATAGTACAAATCCTGATGCGATTGTTCAATTGATAGAATTTCTCCGTAATAATACGCAGCTCTAGCATACTCCTCAGCGACCATTGCCTGATTTCCAGACTGGAACAAGCTGTCCGCTAAAACTGACTGGCTATAAGTGAGGCCCAGCGGTAATAATAATATTAATAATATGTTATAACAATGCATTTATACTTTTCAATAATTGCTTAGCTTTTTTGTTAATCTGCTCTTCAGAATTTTCCTCTCCTGGCGCAAATTGATTAGCATCACATATTTTAAGTAATTCTATCAATTGGATTATTATTTTTTCATTATTAATGTGACTGCTAAGAATTGATTGTACCGCAATTGGATCAAGATTTTCTGAAGATAAACTAAATTTATCGCGTAAATATTTATAAACTGCTCTAGAAACATGCCCATACAGATCCCCGCTCTTTTTATTCAAAGTTCTAATTGCATTTCGATAGGCTTTTTTTGATTGACGAGCATTAAAGGTTGCATTTCGTTTTGAATTAAATCCGCCAACAATCACAGGGAATATCAAGATAACAAATGAAAAACCGTATAAAATGATTGCTTGAATAGGTATGATGGACTTTTTAGTAGACAGGAAATCCGGAGTTTTAGCACGCATGAACCGGATATCCTGTCCCAACAATGCAACCTCTTCCTTGGTTAAATCACCGGTATTCATAATTGGACTGTCACCAGGAATTATTGTCATTTGGCGATTTCTGGAGGTTGCACGACGATACTTCTTTGTATTAGGGTCAAAAAATGAAAATTCAACTTTTGGGATTGAATACCGTCCAGTTTCCCTGGGAATTATGATATATTCATATTTGATGGACCCAGTTATTTGATCTCGAAAGGGTGTCTTTTCGACTGAAATAGACGGTGGAAAGACTTCTAAATTTTTTGGAAATTCAATCGGAGAAAGACTAAAAAGTGGCACATTACCAGTGCCATTCACTTCAATTATATAGATTATCGCTTCGTTTACTTTTAATTCTTGTTCGTCCAATTGACCTTTAATTGTGAAATCACCTACGGCACCATTAAAATCATCTGGATGCGGCTCAGGAAAACTGCTCACATTTATTAAAATCTCTTCGGTTTTTAACACTTTTGGGACTGTCTGCCTTGTTAAGCCGCTAAAAAATGGATCGTCCCAGATTGACCGTCTTTGATTTTTATTCTGTACAACAACCTGGCAATTAACTGTCATTGGAGTCAATGGATATTCGCCTGATTTTGTTGGGAATAATGCCACCCGGTACAGAGTAGCCTCCTTATATTCCACACCATTGATATCAGAATCTCTAAATTCAACCTGCTTAGGTACATATAATTCTTCTGCCCAGAATCCAACGTGTTTTGGAAAATCAATATTCTGAATTGACATATTAACGCGCGTATATAAGCTATACGTAATTGTTATCTGTTCACCTATAAAAACATTCCTTTTATCAATGTCTGCAGTTAATATTAGATCATCAGAGACAAATATGGGATCACCCTCTGTTACTGTCATATTTATTGAATTGGTAGTAAATGATTTTTTTCCAACTTTTACTGCTAATGCAGGAATTTTTTTAGATCCTGATGTTTTTGCTACTAAAGTCCACGATAAACTGCGGGAGCTCGTCATTTTCCCATTAATCCACTGAATACTGGTCTGTTGACCTGGACCACTAACAAGTGAAAAATCTCTTAGTACTGGTGCAATATCAACTTCAGGAAACTGATCTGCATCAGTTACCTCAACTTTGAAAGTAAAGACATCGTTCTGCGAAATTGGATTTGCATCCACACTGGCGCGTACATCCTGACAAATTGCGATAATCGGCAGCAGTAATGCAGCAATTATTAACAATTTTTGCATTCTAGTGTTTACAAAATTCAATTCACTACCAATCTTTTTCGAGTTTCCTGCTTTGTTGATGAGCCATTTTTAATTTTTGGTGAATTTTTTCATCATTTTTCAGTGCATTTAAAATTGATTCGGCATTGAGTTTTTCCGGTGAACTCTTTGGTTCAGATTGCGGCCGTTCTTGATCGTCTGATGGTTGCTGATTCTCTTGATCCTGTTCTTTATCGGGAGGTTTAGGTTGCTCGGATTGATCCTGGTTTTGTTGATTTTGGTCTGGCTGTTTTTGATCCCGATCCTGTTGATCTTTCTGATCGCCACCATCTGGAGACTGCTGGAGATCTTGTTCCTGCTGATTATATTTTATTAATTCATAATTGAATTTCGAATCTAAATCTGGTGGATTTATTTCTAATGCTTTCCTGTAAAATGCTAGGCTTTCTTCCATCCTTTGCTGCTTATAAAGTGTATTACCCATGTTATAGTAGGCACTAGCTTTCAAATCCTGATCTTCGGTTATAATTGTCTCTTCAAAAGCAGCCATGGCGGCGTCATAATCACCCTGATTATAAACGGATGCACCTAGTCCATAACTGGCATAGGAATCTTCCTTACGCTCTTGCAATATGTGCTCATAATATTGTTTAGCATTTTCGAACTGTTTTTCCCGGTATAATTTTAGTCCCTCATCATCAATCGCCCTTAATGGGTTTAAAGATACCAAACAGAGAAACATAATGAGTGTGGTTAATTTATTTTTATTAGTTGCTGGCATAATATTAATGCATTTTCTCATTTTTTAGCGCGCGATTTAGTTCTAAGTATAAATGCAAATACTAAGAATAATATTCCAAGATTTGCAAAAATTTGATAGCGGTCTTCAAACTCCGAAAATTCATGGGTACTGATTGTCTTCTTTTCCATTTGATCTAATTCTTGAATTAGATCTTTATAACTTCCTTTGCGATTGTCAAGACGTATAGCTATTCCGTTCCCTGCATTTGCAATTTGCTCCAGAATCTCGGTATTAATTGCTGATGTAACCAATTTCCCATCACGATCCTTTTTATAGTCAATACGATTACCCATTTCATCTTTTACAGGAATTAATGACCCTGCTTCTGATCCGATTCCGACGGTATGAATTACGATTCCTGATTTACTGGATTTCTTTGCTAAATCCACAGCTTTACCTTCATGATCTTCACCATCAGTCACAAGAACCAGCACTTTGAATTTATCATTTTCTTCGGGAAAAATATTTATAGCAGTATTTATCGCCGCGCTCAATTGCGTTCCTTGGGTTGTAATCATTTTGGTATCTATTGATTTTAAGAATATTTGAGCTGCTTCGTAGTCTGTGGTCATCGGTAGATAATAAAAACTGGAACCGGCAAATGTAACAATTCCGACACGATCACCTTTTAATTGTCGCAAGATTTGCGATATCTCAAATTTTGCTTTTTCGATACGGCTTGGTTTAACATCCTCAGCATCCATGCTAATAGAAACATCAATTCCAAATATAAGATCAACTCCCTTTCTTTCAACAGGCCTGACACTTGTGCCCACTTGCGGTCCGGCTGTAGCGATAATTAGAAGTGCCAACCCAATCATATATAAATATTGTTTCCAGGAATCCCTTTGACTGTCCAAATTATCTAGCAATCCCTTATTTAACATCTGATTATGTTTGATGAGATGGTTTATTAGACGTCGCTTCCGGATTTGCCATAATAAGATGATTATGATAATAATAATGTACATAGCAAATACAGTTGGATAACGCCATGTCATCAGGATATCCTCCGGAGAATTGAACGTTGCAAGGACTGGTAAATAATTCCGGTAAATAGTGCAGGGAACAAAAACCAGGTATACAGTTCTTTGTATCGAGTGTAGGTTTTAATTTCAATTTCAGATCTTTCCAGTTTATCGATTTCTTCGTAAATCAATTCTAAACTTTTAACATCCGTAGCTCTGAAATAGCGAGCATCCGTCCTGCCTGATATTTCTTTTAATGTCTCCTCATCGATTTCATTACGAATATAACCTCGATTTGGAATGTAGGTAACCGACTCGTTGGTGCCAGCTCCGATGGTGTATATTTTTATATCAAATTCCTTCGCCATATCAGCTGCTGTGAGGGGGTCTAATTCACCGGCATTATTACTTCCGTCAGAAAGTAAAATGATAACTTTACTTATTGCATTGCTATTTCGCAATCGATTGGTGGCATTGGCAATTGCCATTCCAATAGCCGTTCCGTCATACTCCTTTTCAGCAACTGTGACTTCTTTCAGAAGATTTTTCAAAACGTCAATATCTATAGTCAGAGGACATTGAATAAATGTTTCTCCGGCAAACACCAACAGTCCAATACGATCGCCCTGACGACCGTTAACGAACTGTTCTGCCGTCTTTTTCACAGCCTCTAAACGATTTGGTTGAAAATCTTCAGCAAGCATGCTGCTGCTTATATCAAGTACCATCACTATATCAATAATATCAACTATAGATTCTTCTAATGTGTCTACCGCCCTTGGCCTTGCTAATCCAAGGATAACAAAGATCAATACCATCATCTGAAGTGATATCAGCAAATTGGAGCGGTGTCTTCCTCTGGTAATAAAATTTTTAGTAATTAATTGGGTTGATGAGATTTGGATAGTCCCTTCTGATTTCCTGCCTTTTTTTAAATACCATATAAGCAAAATTGGAATCAGTATTAATAGAAATAGATAATGAGGTGCTGAAAATTCAACTAACATTGTTTTAATATTTGATCAATATATGTTTACTGAACAACATTATTCTGACCTCTAATAAACTACGATTTAATACTCGGAAGGTTTCAAAAATTATCGATACTAACCCTTGATAATGCAAAAACAGAAAGGGCTAAAAAATCAAAGTGTTTTATTCTGGTTTTTCTTCCTCTTTTGAAACGGCATCACCGGCATCTTCAATTTCCTTCTTAGCGCCGTCTACCGCACCTTTGAATTCACGAATTCCTTGCCCGAGACCACGTGCTAAACTGGGCAATCGTTTTGCACCAAATAAGAGCAATACAACCAACAGAATTAATATTATTTCCCAAGGACCAAGATTGAATACAGCATAAGTCGCATCTTTCATTTCAAATCCTCCAAATTTTAAAATCTTTTTCTTTACTACCTAAAATATCTTAAAAAATAGTAGGCAGTTGCCAAGCCTATTAAGCTTACAAAATTGAAATATAATGATAATCCGAATTTTATATTTATTATGATTAAATCAACAACAATAACTCCAGTTTCATTGCCGACTAAGCCTGCTAAATCAAACCCTACTCCGGTCAGGAAGAAGTTTTTAACGACTCCTTCTGGTAAAATCAAGCCAAGGAATTTGCCTAAAAGCGATCCTATCATTGCGCCAATGATTAATCCAATGATCACTAATGTTATTGAGCGCTTATTCACTATTTATATCTCTTTCTCTTGTATCGTTGGTAAATCATCAATTACATGGGGATGCATAATCCAATTAATGGTATTCCATACAATATATATCATCAGCATAGGGAAAAGTACAATCCCCTTCGAAAATAAGACTAAAAAACCAGTTAAAATGAAAGCAATCAGTCTAAGGTTATTTTTACGTCCTTGTTTTATGGAAAGAAGGGGTACAGTTCCAAAACGGATTGGACTAACTAATAATACCCCTAAAATGAATACTAAAATTAAAGCGATTCGTTGGTCTCCAACTGTACCAAAAAGGTGAAAATTGAAAAGTAAATACCCAAAGGTAGTGATTGCGCTGAGAGGTGTTGTAAGTCCAATAAAGTACGGTTTTTTCTCATCTAATGGTATCAGGTTGAACCGTGCCAATCGAATTGTACCAAATAGTAATGGAATAAAACTAATTATAATGGCAAAGAATAGAGGAAAATCATTCACCCATGTTGTATAAACCAAAACTGATGGAGCAACACAAAATGAAATGGTATCAGCAAATGAATCAAATTCCGTTCCAAATCGGGATGAAAGCCCCAACAACCGTGCCAATTTCCCATCTACTGCATCCATCGCACCAGCGATTAAAATTATCCAACAGGCATTAATAGGTTCACCTTGAATTAATAATCCGATTGCTAGAAAACCAAGAAACATATTGAATACGGTAAACAGATTGGGAAGCAGACCCTTGTTGAATCGCCTACGATTTATTCTTTTTTGATGATATCTACTCATTTGAACTGTCCAATGACCGTTTCACAACCCCGGACCTTTTGATTAAGCGTAACAACCGGTCTAATTGATCTTGGTAATATAATATCCATGCGTGAACCAAACATTATAAATCCTAACCTTCCGCCCATGTCCATTGATAAACCTGGTTCTGCATAACATTTAATACGCCGCGCTATTAATCCAGCAATTTGCTTGACTTTGATTTTCACTTGGTTACCACCGATAACAATTTCAGTCTGTTCATTCTCATCAGATGCACGATGATCAAAGGCAGATATGAACTTTCCGTTTTTATGATTAACAGATTGTATCTTACCAGTCAATGGCATCCAATTTACATGCACATTAAAAATATTTAGGAAGATTGAGATTTTTATACAACTGTCACCAATGTCAGGGTCATCAATTTTCTTAATATCAATTATTTTTCCATCAGATGGTGCAATAATTACATTTTTAACGCTTGGTGCATTGCGATTGGGATTACGAAAAAAAACTAACATGAATATTAGTGATAATCCTGATATCCCATACAATATGAGAAACCATGAATTTGGTTTATTAATTTCTAATAGAAAAAATGTAATAGTCGTAATAAAAGCAATAATGATAAAATTTCTTCCCTCAGGTGCAATTTGCATTTTAATAACTTTGATTTTTATATGGCTCTAACATCACATTAACCGAATAATAATCTCCGTCTCTATAAATTCTTAAAGTTATTCTATCGCCAACTCTTAAGTCATTATCATTAATTACATCAATAATATCTTGAGCGTTCTTAACAGTTTCTCCTTCAACAGACACAATAACATCAGCTGCTTGGACTCCTGCTTGAGCGGCTGCACTATTTTGTTGAACTTCGAGTACAATTACACCATTATTGGATGGAATGTCTAAATACCGAGTAATTCTGTCATTCAATGGTTGAACCTGCAATCCTGTTGAATAGCTGCGATCAATACGCCCTGAGTTTCTCAACTCTTCTGTAATTGTAATTGCCCTAGAGATGGGAATCGCAAATCCTATTCCAATTGATCCTTGGGAATATCCTGATCCTGTAAAAATGAATGTGTTTATTCCTATCACTTCACCAAGGCTATTTACCAATGGTCCGCCACTGTTCCCGGGATTAATAGCTGCGTCAGTCTGAATCATATCTTGATAGGTTCGCCCAGACTCCAACCGGCCAAAATCCATATGCAGCGAACTTATAATTCCTGCGGTTGCTGTTGGTTGATCGTTAATATCAAATAATCCATAAGGATTACCCAGCGCAATCACCCATTCGCCAATCATTAAATCATCCGAATTCCCGATTACAGCATATGGAAATTTATTTCCATCTAATTTTAAAATTGCCAGATCAGTTGTCTTGTCTAAACCAATTATCTCAGCGTCATATTCTTTTCCACCAGGTAGTGTTACAATTAGCTCAAGGGCGTTTTCGATTACATGATAATTTGTAATGACATATCCATCGGGACTAACAACGATACCGGAACCTGAACTTTTCACTCTTTCGCGATGTAGTTCGTATGGAAAAAAATTTTTAAAGAAAGGATCATTAAATATTGAAGATCGCCCGAATTCTGATAATTGAACAACATTGATGCTAGCTATTGCCGGACTAATCTTCTCAATCGCTCTGGTGATGGCTGTTTGACGACTCTCAAATAAATCATTTTGAGCACAACCAGGTACATGCATGATAAAAAATATTAGTATTAGTATTTTGTTTTTAAATATTCTACTCATATGTAACCTTTTCAAGAATTAATCCCTGGGGAGGTGCTTTAAAAATACGAACATTTTTTTTTGGATTTTGCAATAGATTAGCAAAAGTATCTTCCGAAAATTTGTTCATCCCGATGGCAATCATCGTTCCTACAAGATATCTAACCATGTGATGTAGAAATCTGTTCCCGATAATATTAAAATTGAGCATCTCATTTGTTTTATTCCACTGTGCGGACAAAATTGTACAATTTGTATCATTCAAATCTTCATTAAATTTTGCAAAAGATAAGAAATCATGCGAACCAATTATAGCTTGAGTTACACTATTCATTTTTGTTATATCCACCTCTGAAATCATCCATGCCTGGTTACCATATAGCAAATTTTTACCCTGATAACACTGATAAACATAATAGCGACTTGTTGCGTCGAATCGTGAATGAAATTCATCGTTAACTTGTTCTACGGACATAATCCTGATATCATCAGCTAAATTGCCATTAATAGCAGATTTTAAAGCTATCGTATCCAATTTTGTATTAAGATCAAAATGACATACTTGTCCAAGCGCGTGAACGCCAGTATCGGTCCGCCCAGCACCTGTGATAACCACTCTCTTGCCTTTATTGAGTTTAGCCGCTGCCTTTTCCAGTTCACCTTGGACGGTTCGTTCATTCAATTGAATTTGCCATCCAAAAAATTCGGTGCCATTATACTGAAGCGTTAATTTATACCGTGACATAATAATTGACCAATAATAGACTTACACTTATCAATATTATGAGCGTGAAATTTTTATAGCCAAATTCAATCGGAAATGTGACCCCGCGCGGTATTTGCTGACCATACCCCCGCATTAGCATAACAGCCGCTATATTTTCGGCTTTTTTATATACATTTATCAAGATTCCAGGAAAACTCTGAGTCATCTGAATAGTGCTTTGCCATTTATTTAATTTATCAGTGAGTTGTAGGGCTTTTCGAGAACGATTTATATATTTCCATTCTTGTTGCATCATTGGATAAAATCGCATTACTAAACTTAAATACAAGATGAAATCTTCAATATATTTGATGGGAAATTTGGTCTTTGACCAAATACTGCGAAATGCAATTAACAAATTTGACGGATCGGAGATTATAAAATATAGAGACATTATACAGATTAGCAAGCTGAGCTTCAATAATGCTATAACTGCATAAATCAATATTTCACTGGCGCTCATTGGGGTTAACAGAAATGAAAAAGCTATATAAAAAATACTCATTATTGGTAAAAATATCAGATACGGTTTAATGAATTTATAAATCAATATCATTTTTATATTTGATAAAAATATTAGAATTATCCATATAATTGTATAGACGACCCAGGATTGAATGTATGTACTGAACAAAACCGATAAAACCAATCCGGCAAATAACCAAAGTTTAGTTATTGGATTCAGTTTGACAGGATTTAGAAATTTAAACATACTTGGTAACTAAAACGGTTGACATCAAAACCAACTTGCGAACTTAATGTAAAATTGTTTTTCCCCGATATACGTTTTAAATATAATACATCAATTGCTGAAACGACATGATTGATCACCACCGCACCAATGATAAATTTTCCGGCTAACGCCAGCCTGTCACTCCGTATTCGCATATTCTTAAACCGTTTTTGGTTTTTTGACGAATCCCAAGTCCACTTCCATTCATCATTTTCAGGATATAATGCTTCAAATTCGCGCCATCTTAAATGTTCTTCATTGAAATCATTTAAAGAATTGTAGTTACTGATATCTACCCAATATTGATAACTTTTACCGTCAACATTCACACCAGCGTGCTCAGAAGCAAAATTTTTAAACTGGTGGTTTTCAAAATTTGAAGCATAAAAACAACCAGCAATCCCAGCCCATAGTGAACTCTCTATAATCAAATATAATCGACCTCTCGCAGGTCGATTATAATCAAATTGGCCAAGACCAGGGAGTATCAGCGATTTAACAACAGGAAATGTTTGAGGACTATGCCCTACCTGCAATTCACCTGTATATGCAAAACGCAAACTCAATAATAAAGTGATTATTATGAATTTCGGTTTATCCACGTAATTCCAATGAATATTAACATTACAGCTGTGCAAATCCACGCGAAATAATTACCGAATTTTGTATAAAAGCTCAATTTCCCGCTTAATGGTAAATGACTGAATATAATATTTTTTTCTCCAAGTGGAATTTTTTCAACAACCTTCCCCGATGGAAAAATGACTCCAGATATTCCAGTGTTAGCAGACCGGGCAATGGCTATACGATTTTCTATTGCTCTTAATTTACATAAGGCAAAATGTTGGTACGGGCCAGATGTTGAACCAAGCCAGCCATCATTTGATTCGATAGTAAGAAACTGTGCACCCATTTTCACAAATTTACGAACCAAATTAGGAATACTTGACTCGTAACAAATTATATTTGAGAATTTCACCGAATCCAAGTTAAATAGGGTGAATTCCTTACCTGGCAAGAAATTGCCTTGACCAAAATTCAATTCTTTAAGTTTGGGGAATTTTTCCGAAAGGGGAATGTATTCGGCAAAAGGCACAAGATGTATTTTATGATACATATTGACTGAGTTATCCGTGTTTAAAAAAATTGAGCCATTAAAATAATGTCTATTTCCTTGATCATCTGTAATTCTATCAACCGTCCCAGCTAGCAGCGGAATATTACTAGAAATCACTTTTTCATGATATGGCCTGCGACTTACTATTGAAGTTCTTAAAATTGCAGGAACAGCCGACTCCGGCCATAGTATGAGATCTGGTTGGAGAGTTATTGCTGAATCCAATAAGGAATGCATTGTTGAAAAGACTTGCTTGCGATTTGATCGATCCCACTTATCATTAGGGTTAATATTGGGTTGAGTAACCACAACAGAAATATCGGGATTGATTGAAGCTTCAACTGAATTGATTCGCTGATATCCATAAAAGCTTACAATAAAGATAAGGATTAATATGATTGAGGCAGACCGCTTTCGATTAGAAGTTTGATCAAGAAATACTAAAAAACAGATATTAAGAGTAATAATCCAAAAAGCGATTCCACTGGGTCCGGTGACCTCAGCCAATTGTATTAGTGGTAGATAGTTAGTTTGAGTTAAGGCCAAATCTACCCACGGAAATCCTAATGGACCTATACTCCTCAAGTATTCCATTATAACCCATAATAGCGGTGCGCAAATTATTCCTATCCTGGAATTTTTTAATACCCATGTAAGAATAAATCCAAAAATTCCCCAGAAAATCGCCAGATATAATACTGCCCCAATTAGTGATAATAGAACTACCACAAATCCTGCCCCTGAGTTAAAACCAATCCAATATAAAGAAATTAAGTTTGCAGTGATTGATGCCAAGAACCCAAAACGAAAACCTTGACCCGCCGAAGCTTGCTGAAACAATATGAGTAACGGAACAATTCCAAACCAAGCAAAAAAACCAAATGGTAAAGGAGGATAAGCCAGACCAATTAAAAGGCCTGAAATAACTGACAGTTGCCAGAATGATAAACTCGAAAGACGATTCATTGGTTTATTTTATCTAAATATTGCTGTAGAATCACAGTAGCTGCTGTTTGATCAATTAATCCTTTATTATACCGTGTTGATATATTTTTTTCCAGTAATATTTTCTTTGCAGTTAATGATGAAAGACGTTCATCCTGTAAAACAATATCTATACCAGTTACTTCTAAGGTGTGGGCAAATTTTTGAACATGTTGAGTTTGTTTTGTCTCCTGACCTTTCATACCCAGTGGTAAACCAATTACAATTACTTCTATATCATTTTGCTTAATAATTTGATTTATGTCTTCAAGCACCTGGGTTTGGTTAACGACAGTTAGAGTTTTTAGAGGAGTAGCAATCATTGGGATCGGGTCAGAGATTGCTATACCTATCCGTCTATCACCATGATCCACACCCAAAATTCTACCCATGTGAATTACAAATGATTATTTGTCTGTTGGATCTTTAAAGTGGCCTGCTTAAGAATTCTTTTAAGATCTTACCAGGTTTAAAATGAGACTTTTTATGTGCTGGAACAAAAACTTCCTCATTGGTCCGAGGATTCCGTGCACGCGGTTTTGCCTTAGTTGGTTTTACTTCGAAAACGCCGAAGTTTCGAACTTCGATTCTAACATAATCTTCATTCTTGCACATTAATTCCCTTAAAGTCTTGAATATTTCTTCAACATAAGGTACCGTATGCTCAATTGAAGATTGAGTGTTTTTTGCTACACGTTTTACGATGTCCTTTTTTGTGAATGTGATTTTATTCATCTTCCTGTCCTTTCTACGAAATCGATTCCTTTGATACTTGTTAATTTCCTTATGACACGATCTAAATGTTTGAGATTATTTACTTGCAATATAAAAAATGAAGTGGAAATATTTTCCTTAACTTTAAGATCTACGCTACTAATATTGATATTTTCTCCGGAGATGCACTCGGTTATGGTTTTAAGAACTCCTGCATTATCCTGACCAATAACCTTAATCCTTACACTAAATAGATCCTTTCGTCCAACATTCCAATCAACTGGTAAAATACGATCTGATTCTTCACTTAACAATGGGAGACTTTTACAGCTTGCTCGATGCACCGTAACCCCACGTCCACGAGTAATAAATCCAACCATTTCATCGCCTGGTATTGGATTGCAGCATTTCCCAAATGATACCATCAAATTCGAAATCCCGTCAATCTGAATTCCCTTTGATGATGATCGTGCAAAATCGAAAAAATTTTCTGCTAATTCTTGTTCTGTTTCCGTTAATATTGTTTTTTCCTGTGGACGTAATTTTTTGAAAATATCTCGAGTTAATAAACTCCCATTCCCAATAGCTGCTAAGTACGTATCCCTTGATTTATAACCAAATTTAATATAAGCATCAAGAATCTCTTTCATCTGATTTTTTATTTTTAACCGTCGTAAGGTTTTCTCAAGGATTTCTTGACCGATTTTAATGCTTGAATCATGTGATATTTTTTTTAAATATCTATTTATATGTGTTCTTGCTTTTGATGTTACGACAAATTTTAACCATCCATAACTAGGCATTTGTGTACCACTGGTAATGATCTCAACCATATCCCCACTTTTAAGTATGGAATTTAAAGGTACAACCTTTCGATTTACTTTAGCTCCAAGACAGTGTAATCCAACCTCGGTATGTATTTGAAATCCAAAATCGATGGGTGTCGAATTCACAGGTAATTGAAATAAATCTCCTTTGGGTGTGAATACAAAAATTTCATCCTGAAACATGTCAATTTTTAATAAATGCATAAATTCAGTAGGATCGGTTGTTTCGCTCTTTAATATTTCTACCAATTCTCGCAACCATTTAACATTGACATCAATATCTGAAGCGGTAGAACTTTCTTTATAACGCCAGTGAGCGGCTACACCAATATCGGCTGTTTCATCCATCGCTCTGGTGCGAATTTGTATTTCACTAAGTTGACCATTATTATCAATAATCGTTGTATGAATGGATTGGTATCCATTAGTCTTAGGAGTCGCAATAAAATCCTTAAACCGTTCCTGCAAGGGAATGAACATCTGATGAATGATTCCCAACGATAAATAGCACTGTTCAACTTTATCAACTATTATACGCACAGCAAATATGTCATAGATATCTTCAAATGATTTATCACGCCTGGTCATTTTTCCACGGATTGAAGCATGCGATTTTGGTCTACCAATGATTTCAGCATTTATATCGTGCTTCACTAATTCTGACTTAACCGGATTAATAATATTTGAGATGACCTTTTTTCTTTCTTTTTGCGATGAACGAAGTTTGTTATCAATGAATTTGTATTCTTTGGGATGCAACGTTTTAAAAACCAGGTCATCCAATTGCCACTTAACTGCCGCCATACCAAGTCGGTGGGCAAGCGGAGCATAAACATCGCTTGTTTCAACCGCTATACGATGCTGTTTAAAAGGCGTCATAAATTGGATAGTCTGCATATTATGCAGTCGATCGGCAAATTTGATAATAATTACCCGCAAATCCTTGGCCACCGACAGTAATAGTTTCATGAAGTTCCCGGCTTGTTTTTCCTTTCTGCTGGAAAACTCAATACCACCCAGTTTCGTTACACCATCAACCAAAGTCGCTAAATCTGATCCGAAATGCTTTTTAATATCTTCAAAAGTCGCATCAGTATCCTCGATTGTATCATGCAGCAATCCTCCCATTATCGTAATATGGTCCAATTTCCAACTAGCCAATATATTTGCTACTGCTAAGCAATGTTCAAAATATGGTTTTCCAGACTTACGTTTTTGTCCTTCATGGTGCCTGCTGCTGTATTCAAATGCTTTCCACAGATTTTGTTTCAATAGGCCGATATCAGTTCCATTTGGTACTGGTACTTTATCGAACAAATCAATAAATAGCTTGGGGTATTCCCCAACAATGTGGGGGATCAGTCTGGCAATAGGATTAGGCATTAAAAAGGTACCGTGTCAGAATTTTTCCTTGGAGACATATCATGAAAACTTGCAAATGTTTCACGAAAGGTCAATTTTACACTTCCAGTTGGACCATTTCTCTGTTTTGCCAATATCAATCGTGCTAAACCGATGTCTTCGAATTTATCCTGTTTTTGTTCATCAGAATAATATACCCACGGTCTGTATAAAAACATCACAACATCAGCATCCTGTTCAATAGCACCGCTTTCACGGAGATCTGATAATTGGGGAATTGGGGGTGTACGGCTTTCAACTGCTCTTGATAACTGTGATAAGGCTATTACAGGAATTTCTAACTCTTTGGCAAGTGCCTTCAGTGATCTTGAAATTATTGAAATTTCTTGTTGACGATTTTCTGCTCGACTTGGTCCACTCATTAATTGCAAGTAATCAATAATCAATAATTTTATTTTATGTTCTGCTAGTAAACGTCGGGCTTTTGCTCTTAATTCCAGCACAGTTAAGGCTGGAGTATCATCAAGATAAATTTCAGCTTCTGCCAAATCACCGACTGCTAAACTCAATTGTTTCCATTGTTCATCTTTCAATCTTCCTGTTCTAACTGCATGATTGTCCAACCCTGCTTCAGCGCATAATAATCTAATACCTAGTTGATGATTAGCCATTTCCAAACTAAAAAAACCAACTCCGTTTTTGTGATCAACAGAGGCATTTCTTGCAATCGTAAGTGCCAGAGCTGTCTTACCCATGCTCGGTCTGCCTGCAATTACGATCAACTCTCCATCTTGAAAGCCAGCAGTTCTTTCATCTAGATCTTTTAATCCTGATGGTATTCCAACCACTTCACCAGATTTAGAATGAATTGCATCTAGTCGTTCAAAAGTTTCATGCAAAATGGGATCGATATGTTTAAATCCGCCTTTTAATCGAAATTGTGAAATTTTGAATATTGATTGTTCAGCATTATCCAAAATCTCATTAACACTTTGTTTATCATCATAAGCTTCTTTGGATACATCGTTTGTCACTTCAATTAATTCTCTAAGCAATGCTTTTTCTAAAACGATTGCCACATAGTGCTCAACATTGGCTGTAGTAGGGACTGATTCAACTAAACCTGTGACGTAATACATACCCCCGACAGTTTCCAATTCCCCATTTTTTTTCAGTTTGTCCATCACCGAAACAGTATCGATTGGTTCATTTTTTTCGAACAATTGTATCATCACAGTAAAAATCTTACTATGAGTTTCTTTATAAAAATGTTCAGATCTCAGGCGCTGTAATACTTTAGGTACAGCTTCCTTACTGCTAAGCATTGATCCCAATACCGCCTGCTCAGCCTCTAGAGCTTGGGGTTGAGCATGCAAAGTTTGTTTTTGCTTAACTTTTGCCAAGGTTAATTATCTCCTTTTAATATATCGCGAATCCACTTGAAATCTTCCCAAGTATTCAGTTTAAAACTAGAATTCCTCAGCAATGCTGCAGGATGATAGGTTACAATTAGCGGCGTACCAAAATAGTCATGTAGGGTTTCACGCATTGCTTTCAAAGGAACATCCATTTTTAAAAGGGTTTTACCTGCTACTCGCCCTAAAGCTACTATCAATTGGGGCTTAATTAAATAAATTTGATGTTTTAAATATGGTTCACATTGTTCTACCTCGGAAGGTAGCGGATCACGGTTTCCAGGTGGTCGGCATTTTAATACATTACATATGAAAACGTCCCTTGAGCGGCTCCTGCCAATTGCAGTTAATATTTTGTCTAACAATTTTCCTGCTCGCCCAACAAATGGTTCACCTAACCGGTCTTCTTCAGCCCCAGGTGCTTCACCAACTAATAATAGGTTTGCGTTTGAATCGCCAACTCCAAATACAAATTTATTACGATTCTCTCCTAACAAGCATTTCTGACAATCACTGATCTCGTTATAAAAATTATTAAGGGAATTAGAATAACCGACAACATTTGAGATAGATTGTTCTATCTTTTGCCGTTGGCTAATGTATAATTCATCCCCAAACAATTCCTTAGTTTGAGTCAAATATTCCTTAATATCCTCATTCATATCTATCTGTGATATTTCAGAATTAATTTTCATCTTCGGCGTTATGCCAAGTTATTTTTCCACTTAAAAATTCATTGATAGCGACTGTAGAAGCTTTCTCCATTTCAACATAATCTTCTGGATTTCTTTCTTCTGGACTGTCAAATACTCCGAGATCATCTGCACCTGCTTCATCTAAAGCTTTTTGAATCATGCGGTCCTGTATTATTTGTTTTGTACGCTGGGCCATAACAACAACTGCTTCATATATATCAATTGTTTTATCTTCGATATCCCTTATTGACAATGGTTTAATTGACATTTATAACTCCTTTGGTTTCCTGACTAATTAATTTAGTTAATTCTTCTAAAGCTGTATTGAGTTCAGCATTAACAATTTCATAATCAAATTTATTTTTATATGAAAGTTCCATTTCTAACCGTTCGAGTCTCTTCTTTATTCGAATTTCAGAATCTGAA
>JBHPLN010000015.1:0-31753 GCA_042564205.1 Fidelibacterota bacterium | reverse complement strand
CAACAGCAATAATCTTTTTTTCAATTTCATTCCATTCAGCGTCTGTAAAAGCATGGCCATCTACAGGGTCTTCTGCATGCCGCAGATAATATAATTTTGCCGTACCCGGTAAGCCATTTATATTCTCAATCGCGTCCCTTTTAATGGCTTCAATATATAAAGCAAGTTGCAAACTATTTTTTGCTTTTATATCTTTAGATTGGCTTGTTTTATAATCGATAACATCTAATCGATTATCCTGTGAATCAATTCGATCAATCTTACCGACTATTTTAATGGCTGAATCTTCCAATACGAAGCTGAATGGTGCTTCAGTAGCGACAACCTCAGGAGGATTATCAATGATATTCTTATAATAATCTTCAAGAATAATTTTCGCTTGTGCTTTGAATTCTTTTTCCCTGATCAAATACTCAAAGACATCTGAGCGCCAGTGTTTTTCAAGCAATTTTAAAAGTTGCTCAAGATTTAACGCTGTATTTCTATGAAATTCATCAAGAATTTTGTGTATGATGCTTCCAAATTCCATTTGGACCTTGCTTTTTCTTTCATGGATTTTATCAATTCTATTCAGACGATATTTCAAGGGGCAGCGTAAATATTCCTCTACTGCACTGGCTGATAATATAAGTTGCTCATTCTCATCAGGAAATTGAGCAGTTAATAATTTATTTTCGCTGATCAGCGAACTGTAAAAATGATCATCTGATAGCACGCCAACTTTTTCTATTTGTTCAATAGCATCAATAATAAGGTGTGCATTAATGTACTGGTGGGCTGCCAATTCGCGATTTAATTCAACATACAGTCTATCTTTTAATTTCGCTTTTTGATCCAATGATTTAATTTCTGTTTCTTCGACCATTCTATATTCCTTTATAATTTCACCTGATTTAGCCAATAATTCTTTGAGAAAAATCGACTTTGACTTTTCAGGTCCAAATAAATATAATTCTTTTTGTGCTCGTGTAACTCCAACGTAAAAAATTCTTCTTTCTTCGTTAATATGCTGATCCTTTGCTTTTACTGAATAAGGATTGGGCCAATTAAACCATGCTTCTGGTAGAGTATTAACAACTTTTGAGGTTCTAAAATTAGTAGGAAAACTTGCTGATCTTAAAAAGGGCATAATAACTATTGGAAATTCTAATCCCTTACTTTTATGTATGGTCATTATTTGAATCGCACCATGATCATATTCAAGGGGTTGTACTGCCGGATAACGTGGATTTAGTGAAAGGATTTCTAAAAAACGATTCCAGGCTGATAGAGAATTATCATCTTCTCTGATTGAAAATGATTCTGCAAGTTTTAATAAATGACCAATATTTATCAAGCTTAGGCGATCTAAATAACGATAATTACTCCTATATGGTGCAACAATATCTGTAATGTTGAAAATTTGCCAAAGCATTTCATCAGCTTGAAGGTTTTTCACCACCAAAGATCTTAGATGTCGAAGATTACTTAATATCCAATTGATAGATTCTAATGTGGAGTCATCAATATTATCATCTTGAAATAGTTTTGCATCATCAGAAATATCATCTAATTGGTCCTCTGATAAAACTGACATGACAAATTCTGACGATATCGGTTTATCAATATATTTGCTTAATAATCGATAAAAAGCTGATTCATATTTATCAGATTGAATTACGACCGATACCCATGCCAGGGAATCTTTTATTACTGGAATTGAAAAGAAATGTTCAACAAATATATCGGTTGGTATTGATGCTTGTTGCAATGCTTTGGCTGTAACAGTGCATTGTCGCCATGTGCGACATAAAATTGCAATATCCCCAAAAACATGATCGTTATTCAATATCTGTTGTATTAAAACTGGTATTTGATCCATCGTCTGTTTATGCGTTCCGTTATACCAAACTGGTTTATCCCCTATCGAATGATCCGATGAAATTAGAATTTTTGCAGTACGGTTTCGATCATTGGAGATACTGAAATTTGCTAAGTTTAATATTTGTTCTGTAGACCGGTAATTTTTTAATAATGTTACCTCGCCCATGCCTGGGTACTGTGAATACTTTTTTCTAAAATCTTTGATGTTGTGATAATTTGCTCCTCTGAAGCTATATATGCATTGATCTTCATCTCCAACAACGGTGATGCTCGGATTTTGCTCAGTAATTAAATGTACAATTTTATTTAACGCATAATTATTATCTTGATATTCGTCAATAATGACATGTTTGAATCGATTTCTAACCTGTTTGAGAATTTCATCATTTTTCCTTAACATATCCCAACATCCAAACACCATGTCTGCATAATCAATAGCCCCCTTTTCCTGCTTCCACAATTGATATTTTAAGTAAATGTCCATTAAGTCATTCAATTGTCTGCCGCACTCTTCAGGATCAGTTTTATTGGAAAGAACTGGAAACTGAGTAAAAATATTCTCAGATGTTATTTTAATTTTTGATGATTCTTTTTTGTACGTAGCTGGATTTATCAGTTCATCTCTCAGCCTATTAAAAAATGGTATAAATGAATTCTGTATTGCATCCAGCGGATTTGATCTAAAAGCGCTTGATGTGAGATTTGTAAGTTCATCATAACGATCGGCAAATAAATAAATGATCTCAGATTCATCAAGTAATATCTTTTCGAGGTTGTTTGAATTTCCATATTCCCTTAATAAAAAATTGCAAAATCCGTGAAAAGTTGTGACTAATATTTCTTCGCTGTTTTGATTTAAAATATTTTTCAGTTTTAGTCGAAGTTCTTCAGTTGCCTTTTCTGTGAAAGTTAAAAGTACAATATTTTCAGGATTTGCCAATTTTTTTGAGATGAGATAATTGATGCGATGAATCAAGGTAGTGGTTTTGCCAGTGCCCGCGCCTGCTAAAATCATTAAGGGTGCGGCAGGGTGGGTGATTGCCTCGGTCTGAGCTTCGTTTGCAACGAAATTACCATACTCATATTGCATACGTGAAATTAATTAATCGATGTCAGATCCCAAACGGTTAAGAATAAGATAAAAAAATAGGTTTCATTCTTAAAGAAATAATTTTAACCTTTTTGAGTCCTGAGCGTCATACTAGGAAACAATGGATGAAAACTGATCATGATCTTATCAGGGAATTTCAAGCGGGAAATAAATCTGCTTTTGATGTACTGACTAAACGCTACTTGCAGATTGTTTATGATTATTTTTTAAGTGTAACACACGATAAAATGGAAGCAGAAGATCTGGCTCAGAACGTATTTTTAAAATTGTATAAAAATTTAAAAAAATTCAGATTTGAAGCAGAGTTTAAAACGTACTTATATAGAGTAAACATGAATCAAGCAAATACCTATTTCAAGCACTCGCGCCGGCGGAATTTCTTACGTCTTGAAGATCAAAATGAATTAGTACAGATTCAGGATAATTACGATTTGGTTTGGACTAAAAAGCAGTTACATCACGAGATATTTAAATTGCCTAAAATGCAAAAATCAATTGTTATGATGCGCATAATTCAAAAACTTCCTTATAAAGATATTTCCAAAATTTTGGGTATTAGTGAAAATAGCGCTAAAGTAAATTATCATCATGCAGTACATAAACTAAAAGACGTTCTGGGAAGTACATCGTGAATTTTGAATCGCAATTGAAGAATATGTTTAGTGATGCCGGCTCGGAAATTAATGCTGAATCATTCCTTGATAATTTTCATCAAATGAGAAAACGTAAGGAAATGCAAATTAAACGTATTAAGTCAGGAATTTTATCATCAGCGTTTGTATTAATCTTAAGTGTTTTCACAGTTTATCAGCTTGATAATAGTGCTTCTGTACTGCAAAAATATAATTATGAATTATCTCAATTAGGTATTACTGAAGAAAGTCAAAATGAATTTGATGAAGAAATGGCTCTTTATTTAGTAAATGATAGCGATGATATCTGGAGTACAATATCATTCTTTTATGAATCAGAATATCAACCTGTTATCTCAATCGTGGAGAATAAATTATGAGAATGTATAAAGGATTTTTATTATTAATAATTATATCAGTTATTGGATATGGACAAATGCATTCACCTCCATCTTTTCACAATCAAAGAGGTGGACAAATGGATGACCGGATGGAAATGATGAAAATTTGGCGAATGACAGAATATTTAGAATTATCAGCGGAACAGGCTGAGCAATTTTTTCCCTTATTGAAAGAGCATGATATGAATATAAAAAATATCCATGATAAAAAACGCAAACTTGAAGACGAGATCATCGAAAATTTGGGTAATGAATTTGCATTAACCCAAGATGAATTAGATAAGTATCTTGAACAGTTAACTGCTTTTGATCAAGAAATTCAAATTGAGCGTCACGATTATTTATTAAGATTCACAGATATTTTAAATACTAATCAAATAGCCAAATTAGCATTGTTTGGTCGCGTGTTTAGGAAAGAGATAATGGATCATATGAGAATACCTCCCAGACGCAATCGTAGAAATTAAAAAAAAAGCCCTGCAGAGCAGGGCTTTTTTTTATAATTCCTTTAAGTCTTTTAATAAATCAGTGAGCATTTTTTTGGAATCTCCAAAAACCATAATCGAATTTTCATAGCCAAAAAGTTCATTTGCAATTCCTGCAAAACCTGGATTCATGGTACGTTTATTGATTATCACTGTCCTTGATTTATCCACATCAAGGATTGGCATTCCATAAATCGGACTTGATTTATCATGTCGTGCAGCAGGATTTACAACATCATTTGCCCCAAGAATTAGGGCAACATCACAATCTTCAAATTCGGGATTGATCTCATCCAAATCCTTTAATTGTTCATACGGTACATTGGCTTCAGCCAGTAATACATTCATGTGTCCGGGCATTCTACCCGCTACAGGATGGATGGCATACAATACTTTTTTTCCCTTTGATTCGAGGAAATCTGCTACTTCACGTACAGCATGCTGTGCTTGGGCGACTGCCAATCCATAGCCTGGTACAACTATTATCTTTTCAGCTGCATCAAAAATCATGGCAGCTTCTTCAGTTGAATAACTTTTGATATTCATCTGCTTTTGCGTACCAGTTGCTCCTTCTTGTTCTAAGCCAACTGCACCAAAAATGACGTTTACTAATGATCGGTTCATACCCTTGCACATAATGTTAGTTAGAATCAGTCCTGATGCACCGACTAAAGCACCACTGATTATTAAACCATTATTAAGCAAGACGAAGCCTGTGGCAGCAGCAGCAATTCCTGAATAGGAATTCAAGAGGGAGATTACTACTGGCATGTCTGCTCCACCGATGGGGATAACCAGAGTTATACCAATTAGGGCTGACAGAGCTACCAAAAAACTGAAATAAAAAATCATGTTTTCTGGTACAATAACCATTCCAATTGCTGAGGCAACTACTGCTAATGCTATTAGAGCATTCAATACTTTTTGACCTTTAAATACTATCGGTTGACCTGATATGAATCCCTGCAGTTTACCGAAAGCAATAAAACTACCGGTGAAAGTAAGTGTTCCTACAAGTACACTTAATGAAATGGTCGTAAGTAAAAACGTTGTTTGATCGCCTGTACCAATCTTTGAGAAGAATTCAGCCGAAGCAACCAGAGCTGATGCCCCTCCGCCAAATCCATTGAAAATTGCAACCATCTGAGGCATACCAGTCATTTTAACCTTAATTGCAAATGTAGCACCGATAATCGAACCGATAATCATGCCAATTACAATCAATTTATAATCGAGTACTTTGTAGGATATTAACGTTACTACAATCGCAATTAACATTCCAATCGAAGCAATCGTATTACCACTTCTGGCAGTCCTTGGATGACTTAATCGTTTTAAACCTAAGATGAATAAAACTGCGGCAAAGACATAAAGTAAAATCGTGAATTCCATTGTTTTATCCTCTATCGTTTTTTAAACATTTTTAACATTCGGTCTGTTACCATAAATCCACCAACGACATTAATTGTGGCAAATATTACTGCGATTAGTCCAAGCCAGGTACCAATGGCTCCGCCTGTTTTAGTAGCAATGATGGCACCAACTATGGCAATTCCTGAGATTGCGTTTGATCCCGACATCAATGGTGTATGTAATGTAGGTGGAACTTTCGTAATAACCTCAAATCCAACAAAGATAGCTAGGACAAAAACTGTTAAAATGTTAATCATTTCCATTTCTTCCCTCAATTCTTAAGTGCTTTTAAAGTTGGCTCATTAACAATCTCACCGTTATGAGTAAACATCGCTCCTTTAATAATTTCATCTTCCAAATTCATTTGAACTTCACCTTCTGGACATAGATAAGTAATGAAACTGGTGATATTTTTTGCATATAGTTGAGAGGCATGCACTGGCATTGAACCAGGGATGTTAACCTTACCGTCGACAATAACTTCATTATGCCGTACGATCTCATCCTTTTTAGTAAGCTCACAGTTTCCACCATTTTCTGCCGCAAGATCAATTATCACAGATCCAGGCTTCATCCCTTCAACCATATCCTTTGGAATTAAAATTGGGGCAGGTTTTCCTGGAATTAGAGCCGTAGTAATTATTATATCGGATTTACCAGCGCGTTCTTTAATCAGGGCTTGTTGTCTTTTCTGATAGTCTTCAGAGGTTTCTTTGGCGTAACCGCCCTCTCCAACACCTTCATCTTTATCTGATTCAACCTCAACAAATTTTCCACCGAGACTTTCGACCTGTTCCTTTACTTCAGGTCGCACATCAAATACTTCGACTTGAGCCCCTAGCCGTTTTGCTGTAGCAATTGCTTGTAATCCAGCAACTCCGGCTCCGAGTATTAATACTTTTGCTGGAGGTATTGTTCCAGCGGCTGTCATTAACAGTGGCATAAATTTCCCTAGATGAACAGCTGCAATTAATACTGCTTTATACCCCGCAATATTACTTTGAGAACTTAATGCGTCCATTTTCTGGGCTAAGGTTGTTCTTGGAATTAATTGCATTGAAAATCCAGTAACCTTTCGACCAATTAACTTTTTTACAGCATCTGTTTCGATTGTTGTCTGGAAAAATGAAACAAATATCCCACCTTCTTTTAATAAATCAGCTTCATGCTTTTTCAGATCTTCATTAAAAACTGGGTGATTTACCTTTAAAACAATATCTGCTTCTCTGTACAATTTCTCAGCGTCATCAACAATGTTAGCACCGGCAGCTTGGTATTCCTCGTCCGAAAAGAATGATCTAGAACCTGCACCCTTTTGAATATTTACAGTAAAACTTTTCTTTACGAGTTCTTTTACTGTACTTGGAATAGCTGCGACACGGTTTTCACCTGTAATTATTTCTTTTGGAATCGCAACAATCATGGAGGTCTCCTTGATTCGATAATTTTATTTTTTTTACCAATAAATAAGAAATTTAGTCAATAGTTATAGATCAGAAATTACGAAGCTTTTTATCAATCGTCATGAATAAAAAAACACTAATATTTTTCGATTGTTGCTGTTAGAATGATTCTTTCTATTTGATCTTTGTCATTAATATTTTTCTCTGAAAGTAAGACATCATCGATACGTGCTTTTGTGGCTGGATGCTTCGGGATGTAAAGCGTACAACAATCTTCATGAGGAAGAATGGAAGTCTCGTATGTTTCAATAGTCTTAGCAATGTTGATTATCTCTTGCTTATCGAATCCTATCAATGGGCGTAACACAGGAATTTGTGATGCTTCTTCAACGACTGAAATATTTTCTAAAGTTTGTGATGCAACCTGACCTAAGGACTCCCCAGTATAAAGAACTTTTACTTTCTCTCTTTGCGCAATTGCGTTTGCAATTTTGATCATATAACGTCTGTAATGCAACACCCGGTATTTTGGATTGCAGGATAGCATGATTTCATCCTGAAGGCCAGCAAATTCAACCAAATATAATTTTGATGTTCGCTGATATTTTGACAGAATTGAAACGATTTGCCTTACTTTATCAATTGAGGCTTCCGTTACATGCGGGACAGAGTGAAAATGGACATAGATGCATTTACATCCCCGTTTCAAGGCGTAATAAGCGGCAACCGGCGAATCGATGCCACCTGATAGCAATATAATTGCCTTACCGCTTGAGCCAACAGGTAAACCGCCGCTGCAATAAATTCTTTTTGTATAAATAAACGCATTGTTATCAACGATATCAACATAACAGTTGATCTGTGGATCGTTAAGATTTACCTTTATATCAAATTCATTTATAACAAACTCACCAAGGATCTCATTTAATCGATGA
Organism: Fidelibacterota bacterium; assembly: GCA_042564205.1. Classification (GTDB taxonomy): domain Bacteria; phylum Fidelibacterota; class Marinisomatia; order Marinisomatales; family JAHJCW01; genus JBHPLN01. The sequence continues at coordinate 23,510 of JBHPLN010000015.1, read as the reverse complement.
GAAGAATGGGGATAATTAGAATTTGAACGCCGTGCAGTTATCCTAAAGGTTTCAAATATATCATTTTGCATTAACTTTCTAAGTTGCGCCTTGATAGATTCTATTTTACTATCAGTACGGGTGGCGAAAGCAAAATACGATAATCCGAATACGCATTTCAGTGATGGAGCAATAGTTGAATAAAATTCCTCATAATCAGGATTAAGTTCAATAATTATTCGTCCACGAGGATGATCAATTGATTTTACTAAATTGGGATTCAATCTTTCTAAAGTGACTCTAAGGTTATCGATTAATTTGTTTTCAAAAAAACTCCGATTTTTACCTTTCAAACCAATTTCAGAATAGTGGCACAAAATGTATGATGTTGTTCGAATTGACATGATAGATATTAAATCATCTTCGTTATGATAAATTATTAAATATTTATTTAGCGAATATTTTTCTTTTTAAATATGTTCTTTCACTTGCCTCATATTTTATAATCATTGTAACCTAAATACCCAGTTCATAATGAGAAAATGGAGTAATCTGCAGATGGAATTGTTCCCACCAATTGAACCGTATAATGAATTTTTCATGAAAGTTTCTGATATTCATAATATTCACGTTGAAGAAGTTGGTAATCCAAATGGTAAACCAGCTGTTTTTCTGCACGGCGGACCCGGTGGTGGCATTGATCCAGTTTACCGTCAATATTTTAATCCTGAACGCTGGCGATTGGTACTATTCTCACAAAGGGGATGTGGAAAAAGTACACCATTTGCCGAGTTGAGAGAAAATACTACCTGGGATCTAGTTAGGGATATTGAAGAGATCAGGAAAAAACTGAAAATTGATCAATGGACCGTTTTTGGTGGTAGTTGGGGTAGTACATTGGCTTTGGCCTACAGTCAAACACATCCTGAGCGATGCTCTGAATTGATTCTACGTGGAATTTTTATGCTCAGAAAATCTGAATTAAATTGGTTCTATCAAAGTGGCGCACACCATATTTACCCGGATTTTTGGGAAAAATATTTAGAAATAGTTCCTGAAGATGAACGTGATGATATAATGGCAAGTTACTATAAAATGTTAACTGGCGATGACGAAGAGCTTAAGATAAAAGCAGCCCTAAGTTGGAGTTTATGGGAAGGTAGCACAAGCAAATTACATGTTTCCACCGAAATGATAGAACGAGCAGGGAGCGATAAGTTTGCTGAAGCATTTGCCAGAATTGAGTGCCATTATTTTACGCATGGTGGATGGTTTAACCCTGAGAATCAATTGCTAGAAAATGTTGATAAGATTAGACAAATCCCAGGAGTTATTGTACAAGGGCGTTACGATGTGGTTTGTCCGATAATATCGGCCTGGGATCTGCATAAGGCTTGGCCTGAGGCAGATTTTCATATTGTTCAAGATGCAGGACATTCAATGACTGAATCAGGCATTCGATCGAAATTGGTTGAATACACTGAAAAATTTTCGATTTAATTGACTTTATTAGGGTTTTTTTTGATAGAAATATATACCACTTTTACTTGTCTGTATTGCGGGGCAGCGAAAAGATTATTAAGCGCCAGAGGATACAATTATTCTGAGATAAATATTGAGACTATCGGGCTCGATCGTAACGATCTTCAAAAAAAGACTGGGGGAAGAACCGTTCCACAAATAGTAATTGATGGTAAATCTATTGGCGGTTATGAAGAATTGGCATATTTAGATTCTACTGGCGATTTGAAGAAATTAGTCTCAATCAGGTAATTATTTAATAAGTGAAATCTTTTTCCATTGCTGGTGTTTATTTCCTTCAACAGCAATGAAATATATGTTTGATGAAACCGGTTGATTTTTTGAATCCTTCCCATTCCAATTAAAACCATGCAATCCAGAAGACAAATCCCCATCGTGAACATTTTTAATTAGATTACCAATTAGATCATATATATTAATCCTAATCTTTTGCTCAACTTCCACTTGAACATCAAATTTAATAGAGGCATTAAAAGGATTAGGATAGGCATTGTTAATAGCAAAACCATCTGTAATCAACGCTTTTTCAAGTTCTTCTGTGATGGAGTTCTCAGATCCTTCAGTAAATACTAATTCATAATCCCAATTTGTTCCCATATCATCCTGTGCCACCACAACTATATAACACCAATTTACACTATCAAGATCTGATATATCAATTTTTGGACCGGTTTCGATCAGGATATCACCAGAAGGAGTTTTTCTGATAGCATGCAATTGTAAATCTTCTTGAGGTCCGCTCAAATTTGTCAATTCTATTTTTATTGGATTGTCAGAATTTATCTTAAAATATTGGCTACCAAATTTTTTCAAATTGGTGCTCACTATAGTATCATTTGATCCTTTAATGAATTGCAAGGAATCTTGAATTTTTAATTCAATTGATTCACTGCTCTGATGGTGTAGGTAAGCTTGATAACCGGAAGCTTCTTCATAAGAATATATACCCGCGTTAGTATCATTACTAAAAATCTTATTTGCAAGGCACATGTTATTTAGAGCATGTGAAAAATTAGTGCTTTGGTTGACTAGCGCCGAGTCAATGATATCACGGCTAAAATCACGATCAAATCCATCGAATAATCTGGAGTATTCCCATATTTTTCTAATAGTTTCAAATCCACCCAGATGCTCATCAATATATTTAAAAAATATGTAAGATCCATACATATGTGACGATAGTTTATCAAGTGATTCTTCAGGAACCTGAAACCAGTTGACCATATATTGATAGCAGTCGTTAATATCATCAAAATTTGCTTCTTCCATCCAGACAGCAGTGGCTTCCATTAACCAGGTCTGCTCCCAGCCATCATAACCAAATTGAATTGCGTGAAAGAACTCATGCGCGATAGTAACCTGCAAAGCTGCTAACTCAGGTAATGGAAATCCTTCATAATTATTCCTGATTGCCATATAGCTGGTCAGCGAATTGTATTCTTCGACGGATGGTGAATTTTCATTATCACCACGAACTTCTTCAGAATAAGTAATACCATAATATGAACTTGGGAGCTGATATATATATATATCATACTGACTTGATCCACCGGCATCAATGTCTGAGGGGGGTGGTACATACTCCATTGTGTTGATTAGAAGATCATAAACAGCCTCATAAATCTCCGCAACCTGTTCTACATAGTCTGAGATAGAATTACCGTCCAAATCATCGCTAGAAACCGCATTAACACCGTCAGTTGCATAATGTAATAAAAAATATCCCGATGGACTTTCAAACGTGTCCGTTAAATTATCTGGTCGGCCTAAAACCACAAGTTTTTTTGAAAAATCAAATCCAAGTGCCTGCAGAAAATTCTGATGTTGAGCTGGCAAGGAATGGCCATTCCTTGCGATATCTAGTAAAGCCGGGGTTAAATGTTCGGCCGTCTTGTAACCGTTGAACGCATCTTTTACAATTTGAGCAGATTGAACCAGACTTTGTTGATTATCATTCGAGAAAATTGGATTTAGGACAGTGATAACAAATAATATGATAGGAATCTTTTTCATGAGAAAATTCAACCAATTACTTTAATTATCAGACTCATCCTTCTTAATAAAGGTATCATATAGATATGTGGTTGCAATAATACCCAATCCGGCTGGGAGCTCCCAATTATTCGCGTTGGTTGAATTATCCTCTGTCAGAAATCCGCCAATTACCAATCCTGCACCAGCAACATATAAAGCTGCTCGCAGCCTTTTATACATACTTTGTTTCTGTATTTTTGATAAACTTAATGGGGCATCAATATTATTCAACATTTCATCTTTTTCTTCTTCCAATGCTGAATATATTTCATCAATAGGAAATCGCAATGAGATTAATATTCCCGGTGGTGTTTCAGATGTGTATATGTCGAAACTTTCCACTTCCCGATTAATCTTAAAAGCAATTTGCGCAGATTCGGCATAATTGTGAACTTCTAAATCAATCATAGGAGAAGTCAATTCTGTTTTGACTAGCTTAATTGAATCTGTTACAGCGTCAAGAATTGTGATATAAAACCAATCAGAACTGGCTGACCACCCCGTAACATTTTTAGCCTTTATATTTTCTGTCGAATTAATAGTTATGAAGGCTCCATTTCTCTTCGCGTCAACCGATATTCCGTTCAGTACAGCTTGGGTTTGACCATCCAGATGTGTGAGGATTGTGAAGAATCCAATTAGACTAAGAATTATTTTTTGATATATAGGTTGCATGTTGATCTAAAAACTAATGTGAAACTAATATTGTTTCATAATGATTAAACATTTGTAATTAATATCTGTTTTAAATTGCTGTTGAATGACGACAAGCTGAAGAGTAATTTTTTCCATTAGTTAAAACTAGTAATGAAAAGATTAATTATCATAATATGCTTATCAGGATTTCTCAGCACTAGTCTTTCGCAAAATGGCTTTGGACTTCAGGGAGCTTTGGGCTTTGTTACTCTTGACGATCAAATCTGGGGACAATTTGCTTTGCGTCCTGTAATTCCAATTTGGAAACTTAAAATCGCCTTGGATCTTGTTTTTTATATCGATGAAGATGGCAATATTCATCAAGAAGAATGGGATTTTTCAAATAACAAAGCTATCAAGAATACATTAATTGATAAGATCTTTTTCATTCAGTTTGGAAAGAAGAATGAACCGCTTTATATACGGGCAGGAATTCTTGATCACGTAACGCTTGGTTATGGTGGCTTAGTTTATGATTATTCCAATTCACTATTGTATCCAGATATTAGGAAGGTAGGTCTAGATGTCCAGATACAAAATGAAAAAATGAGCTTGCAGGGATTTACTAATGACTTTAAGGAAAATTTTGGATTAGTCGGTTCAAGAATTCAGTTGCCAGCATTGAATTATTTAACGATCGGTTTGACAGGAGTTGTTGATCGCAATCAATATTTAGGGCTTGAAGACAGCGACTATGACGGCCGGCCTGATCTGGTTGATGATTTTCCAAATAACAATGATTTCTGGTTGGATTCAGATAGTGATGGATTATCAGATAACAATCCTGATGAATTTGATCGCGATGGTGATGGCTTGCCGGATGTTTACGATTTAGACATTATCCATGATTATTGGGATTCTTTACCTGATGGATCCTTTAATCCTGCTTTTTATGATTCCCTTCCAGATCAGAATATAATTTTAAAAGACGAACCTCTTAATGTACATGATGTTTCAGACCAAATTGTAGGAATAGTCCTGGATATCGGAATTCCAATAATAAACGAAAAACACATGTATTTTGGAATGTATTCCCAATATGCCAAACTAATCGGTAAGAGTATCAATCCTAAAAGCGGTAAAAAAGTATCGCTTGGTAGCGGATTATCTCCAATTGGAGTAGCAACCCGAATTGGTCCAGTAGGATTAAATCTTGAATACAGAATGATTCCACAAGGGAATTTTGATTTTGAATACTGGAATCGATTATATGAACATAATCGTGCAATGATTGCTTCTGCGAGTGATGGTCATGAAGCTAATATTAATCAAAATCAGCTAAAGATAGTTACCAAGGAGTCTACTCTGGGCGAAATTGGCGTTATGAAAGGTATTTATGCTAGAATTAATCTGGAATTGAGCGACTATCTTTATCTTACAACGACTTATCAGAATCTTGTCGGTCAGGTTTGGAAGCCTGATATAGATAAATTTTCAGACGGCAATCTACAAAGTTTTTTAGCAGCGATAGAATTGTCACAAGGAATCAACCGCATTGAAAATGCCTCAGCTTTTTATCAGCAAAGAAATGTTCCAAATCCATTTGATTTTCAACCAACAGAAAGCACTGTGATGGGCTACAACCTCGGTGTAAAACTAGGATTCGGCATAATCCTTAATTATACTTATAGACGCACCTATCAGGATAAAAATGGAGATGGTGATGTGAATGATTCAGATGATATTATTAATATTACAATAATTGAAGCACGCTTTGGATTCTAGTTTGAACAGTCGTAATCACACATTTTTAACAAGATAATAATTGATTAACTTGAACGATGGACAGTAAGACAATAAGAAAATCTTTCATCGATTTTTTTATGAAAAAAAATCACAATTATGTCCGGAGTTCATCTGTTGCACCACTGGAGGATTCAACACTACTATTTACAAATGCTGGAATGAATCAATTTAAACCAGTTTTTTTAGGAGAGCAAAAAGCCAAAAATTCTCGAGTCGTTAATAGTCAAAAATGTATCAGGGTAAGCGGCAAGCATAATGATTTGGAAGAAGTAGGTGTTGATCATTATCACCACACATTTTTTGAAATGTTGGGGAATTGGTCTTTTGGAGATTATTATAAATCGGAAGCAATCCAATGGGCATGGGAATTGCTTACAGATGTTTGGGGCCTGGAAAAGGATCGACTGTGGGCAACAGTTTACGAGGATGATGATGAGGCGTTTGAAACATGGAAATCAGTTACCGATATTAATCCTGACAGGGTTTTAAAATTCGGTGCAAAAGATAATTTCTGGGAAATGGGCGAAACTGGTCCCTGCGGACCGTGCTCTGAAATACATTATTATATTGGCAATGATTTAAAACGTCAGTCCAAGAAGGGTATCAACTCATCCAATGAGTACTGGGAAATCTGGAATCTGGTTTTCATACAATACAACCGCGATAAGCAGGGGAAACTCAATGATCTGCCCAAGAAGCATGTTGATACTGGTGCTGGATTTGAAAGAATTGTAACAATTTTACAGGATAAAAATAGTAATTATAGAACCGATTTATTTTTACCAATAATCAATAAAATAACTGAAATCACTGGAATAAAATATGAGGATAACCCGGTCCCTCATCAAGTTATTGCAGATCATATTAGGATGTTGGCATTTTCCATTGCAGACGGTGTAATGCCATCGAATGAAGGCCGTGGATATGTGTTAAGGCGCATTTTACGGAGGGCAGCTCGTTTTGGAAGGATGCTGGATTATCATGAGCCGTTCATCTATAAACTGGTTGATATCCTTGATACTATTATGGGAGATGAATATCCCGAGATTATTGAAAAGGGCGCCCATATTCGAAATGTAATCAAGGCTGAAGAAACTGCATTTAATAAAACTCTTGATCGCGGATTGAATAATTTTGATAAAATTGTTGAATCCTTAAAGATTAAAATTATTTCTGGAAGTGACGCATTTAAATTATATGACACCTTCGGCTTCCCGTTAGATTTGACACAATTGATGGCACGGGAAAGGGGTTTAGGCGTCGATGAAATAGGATTTTATAAAGCGATGCAAAAACAAAAAAATCGAGCAAAAGCAACTGGCAGTTTCAATGCTGTTAAAAAAAATCTTAAATGGAATGTAATATCGAAAGCATCCAGTTCAAAATTTATTGGTTATAAAAATTATGAACACAAATCTGTCATTTGGAGATGGGCAAAGCAGGGTGATACAATTCTTTTAATACTAAATAAAACACCATTTTACGGTGAATCTGGTGGACAAGTAGGAGATACTGGAACGATTAAGGGCAAAGGGATTAACCTAAAAGTGATTGATACCAAAAAGGATAATGATCAAATCATCCATTATTGTGAAGGTGTTTTTTCTGACCCAACTGAAGAAGTAAAGGTATTTTGCCAGATTGATAAAAAGCGTCGCAGAGCCATAAAACGCAACCATACTGCAACTCATTTATTGCATGCAGCACTAAAGCAAGTTTTGGGAGATCATGTTCATCAGGCAGGTTCATTGGTTGCTCCAGATTATTTCAGGTTTGATCTTACGCACTACGAAAAGATTACGTCCGAGGATTTATTATCTATAGAATCTATTGTGAATGGTGAAATTCTAAAAAGTAGTAAAGTTGAACCAAATGATAAAATGAGTCTCGATGAAGCCCGTGAAGCTGGCGCAGAAGCATTATTTGGAGAGAAATATGGAGATGTGGTCAGAGTACTAAAGATCGGTGAATTCTCTTTAGAACTGTGTGGTGGAACTCATGTTGACAATACCAGCAAAATAGGTTCATTTAAAATAATTGAAGAATCTTCGTTGGCTGCCGGCGTACGAAGGATAGTGGCTATTACCGGAAAGGAAAGCGTTGAGTATATGCAAAAGCAGGCACAGATCATATCTGAATTACAAGTTAAATTAAAATGTAATGTTGAAGATTTAACTCTACGATTAGATCAGTTGCTACAACAGAAGAAAGAATTAGAAAAACAGTTAAAAAATCGAAAAACAGATGAGCGTGTTTCTGTTGATGACCTACTTAAAAAAGTGAAGCTGGTAAACGGAAATAATTATATTATCGCCGAAATTGAACCTCTATCGATGTCTGAATTGAAGGTCCTGGGGGATGAATTAATTGTAAAAATGAAAAGCGGGATAGGAATACTCGGCATGAAAGGTGCAAAGAAGCCCGCAATATTAGTTCTCGTCTCAAAAGATTTAGTTTCAAAAGGTGTTCACGCTGGAGAATTGGCGAAAGCGATTGGGGCTGATGGCAAGGGCGGCGGCGGCGGTAAACCAAATATTGCTACCGCGGGAGCGAGGGACAATGAATTATTGCCAACACAATTGAAATTGGCAGAGGCACATGTGCTAAATCGACTGAAAGAAATGAGTGATAAATAATGCAATTTCATATATCAGACGATGTGTTTTTTGTATTTGTTGAGAAGGACGAAGAGGTATATTCAATACTAACTCAATTCTTAATTCATCACAATATTTACAATGGAACAGTTTCGGGTATCGGTGCGGTAAAAAATTGTGTTTTAGGAGCTTATAATCCTGAAACAAAACAGTACAACAAAAAGGTATTTGAAGACGCGCACGAGTTAATATCAATTGATGGAAATATCACTATGAAAGATGGAAAACCATTTTTACATGCGCATGTCTTGCTCAGTGACCATGAGATGAATGCATTTGGCGGTCATCTGTTTGAGGCAACAGTGGCTGTAGTGGGGGAGTTTATTATTCGCAAAATAAATGGAGATGCCCAGCGTACATTAAATTCAAAAATTGGGTTAGCTACCTGGAATCTTTCAGAATAAAAAATTAGGATCGGATATGAGTCGTAAAACTGTATTTACGCCCTTAGCACCCAAAGCAATTGGTCCCTACAGTCAGGCAATTGTATCAAATGGTATGGTTTTCACAGCCGGTCAGATACCAATTGATCCTGCCACAGGAGAAATTATTAGCGGGGATTTCAAAGATCGAGTTGATCGAGTATTACAAAATATTTTCGAAATTTTAATTGCGGCAGGGTCAGATAGAGGGAAAATTGTAAAATTATCAGTTTTTCTTACTGACCTAGGAAAATTTTCACAAGTAAATGAAGTGTTCCAGAAACATTTTACCGAGGTAGAACCTCCGGCTAGATCAGCGGTTGAAGTTGCTGGCTTACCTTTGGGTGTTGACGTAGAAATTGAGTGCATAGCATCAGTGGAGTAATCAATGAATAAACCAAAAAAATATTTATTAATTGTTAATCCTGCTGCTGGTAGCGGGAAGACAATGAAAACACTACCACAAATTGAAAGCATTTTGCGTAAGAAAAATGTAAAATACGAATTTCATTTTACAGAGGAACCCATGCATGCAACTGAAATAGTTCGCGATTTGGGATCGGAATTTGACGTGGTAGTATCGGTTGGTGGTGATGGTACTATAAATGAGGTAATAAATGGGGTTCCTGATTTTAAGTTACCATTTGGAATGATACCAATAGGTACTGGAAATGATTTTGCCAGGAGCTGCTGTGTTCCCTATGATTCAATTGAAACTGCAATTGATATATTATTAGAAAACGATGTCAAAAATATTGATGTAGGCGAAATTAATGGCAGGAAATTTGTTAATGTTGTGGGGCTTGGTTTTGAAGGCAGAGCTAATGAAGTCGGTAAAAAATTGACTTTAATTAGGGGTCCAATTAAATACTTGATAGCCATTGCTTACACGCTAATTACATATAAAAGAAAATCTATCCATTTAAAACTGGATGATATGGAATTGGATAAGGACACCTATCTAATCAGTATTGGAAATGGATGGAACGTTGGCGGTGGTCTTCAGCTCACACCCAAAGCCAAGTTAGATGACGGTTTATTTGATGTATGTTTTATAGAAAATATTACGCGTAGAAAAGTTATCGCAAATTTTAATCGTTTAACGAACGGTACTATTACGGATATTGATGAAGTGTCGATCTATCAATCGAAAACACTTCAAATCAATAGTGATTACATGATTCCTCTTCATGTAGACGGTGAATCGCTAAAGGGTGACCGATACAAGTTAGATATTAAAATTCATGAACAAATGCAACCAGTAATAGGAAACTGGAAGGGAGATACCCGATTTGAAGGGTAAATATTTGATTACTGGATTGCTGTTTATATCAATCAGTTTCTCCCAGGAACCAGATTCTGTGAAAGTTAAATCTCCAAAAAAGGCAGCAATAGCGGCTATGGTATTTCCTGGTGGTGGTCAGTTATACAACGGAAAATATTTAAAGGCACTGGCAATTTTTGGATTGGAATCAGCGGCTATTTATAGTTTCTATAATAATAATAAAAATCATAATAACTGGGATGATTCTTTTGCACTACCGCAGCATCGCTACTTAGAAAAACGTAACAAATATGCCTGGTGGAGTTTTTTCATTTATGTATTTGGAATTATTGATGCTATCGTTGACGCTCATTTAGAGCCGTTTGAAGATGTGATGAATGAAAATTTAGAATCGAACATAATTGAACAGGATAAAAATGGGATAGTGAGTTATGAGTAAGCGAGAAAATTGGGGATCAAAAGTTGGATTTGTATTAGCTGCATCAGGATCAGCTATCGGATTAGGGAATATCTGGAAATTTCCCTATATCGCTGGTGAAAATGGCGGTGCCGCTTTCATCTTCGTATACTTGATGTGTATCGCTGTAATTGGATTACCAGTCTTAATCGCAGAAATTTTAATGGGCCGGACCACACAGCGAAATCCTGTTGGTGCCTTTCGTAAACTAAGCGGTAAACCATTCTGGGCTTTCGTAGGTGGCATGGGTGTTGTGGCCGGTTTTGTCATTCTATCATACTATGCAGTTGTTGCAGGATGGACACTTGGTTATTTGGTGGAAGCCTTTAAGGGTGTGTTCAACAATTTTGCATCTGCTTCAGATGCTGAAACTCATTTTAATAATCTCGTGGGCGATGTGCGTTGGATGATGGGTTATTATACATTGTTTTTCGCGCTTACGATGGCTGTGGTTTATATGGGTGTTAAAAATGGCATTGAACGTGGAAGTAAAATCATGATGCCGGTGTTATTTCTGATTATAATCATTCTTGTGATCAGAGGTGTAACTCTACCTGGTGCATCGGTTGGGTTAAACTTTATTTTTAATCCCAATTGGGATAAAATTACGGGCCAGAGCATCTTGATTGCTCTTGGACATGCATTTTTCACGCTCAGTCTTGGAATGGGTGCGATGATGACATACGGCAGTTATTTGTCAAAAAAAGATAGTGTTCCCGGATCTTCACTTCAAATCTTAATTCTCGATACATTAATTGCTATATTAGTCGGCGTAGCGATATTTACTGCGGTATTTGCGATGGGACAAAATCCAGCTGCAGGACCCGGCCTCATTTTTCATTCTATACCGTTTGTTTTTGCAAGTATGCCGGGCGGTTATATTTTTGCAATTCTGTTTTTCGTTCTGCTGGCTCTGGCTGCGCTAACCTCAGCTATTTCATTACTCGAGGTGATAACTGCCTATTTTGTTGACGAATTAAGGTGGGCAAGACACAAAGTCGTGTTAGCAATGGGTATTGTTGTATTTTTAGTAGGTGTCCCAAGCGCCCTATCATATAACATTCTATCTGATTTTCATATTCTTGGTCTGACATTCTTTGATTTTGCTGATTATATTTCAGCAAATATTTTATTACCCTTGGGGGGACTCAGTATAGCAGTATTTGTTGGTTGGGTCTGGGGTATTGATAAGGCTTTAATAGAATTAAAAAATGGAGCAGAATCTCTTTTCAGTGAAAGAATTTGGACTATGAAAACCTGGTCATTATTCCTGAAATATTTTGCGCCGATCCTAATCTTTATAGTATTTCTAAATTCAGTTGGATTAATTGAACAGGCAAAAGAATATATATTTACAGTATGGTTTTGGTTTTTAATTGCAATCCTTCTTATAACAAATTTTATAAGAATTAAAAGAAAACGAGCATAATATGTTAATCGGTAGATTTATTACACCAACCTCTGCACGATATAAAACGATTGCAGAGGGTGTAAAAAAACTCGATATAATTTTCTCAATAAAACCAGTGTATTGGTTTGGTATCTGGATTCTATTGATTGCGGGACAAAGCGCATATTATAATCAGTTGGATCGGCACTATTTTTGGGATTTTTCACACTGGTTGAGGGGAAGCATTCTGATAATCTTGATTACAATACTTTATAGCTATCTCAAAAAATATCAAAGTAATCATAAAATACAATTCAATGATCTGAATGCTTCTTCACTCGGTTTTCACTTCTTGTTAGTTGTGATTTTATTTACTATAGGCTTTGGATCAGTTTCTTCAATTGGATTTACACTCATGTTTCCATACCTATTGGCATATTTTTCAATTTATTTGATTTATGCAATAAAACTAGCTGGTGTACCTGATGAACCTGACAAATTAATTAAAATAGAATCGAATAGTCAAAAGCGGAAATACGCAATTATTTCAACAGCATTAATGACAACTGCATTGATCTTGGGATATATTAGTGATGATCCATTAATCAGCACAGCTGGAATGGTCACATTACCTTTTTTAATATTGGTGATCTTTGGGAAACATAAACGTCACATACAGAGAGCAAGTTTCTATCCAATATTTATTTTTTGTGCATTTCTTTGTGCGCGGGAAGGGTGGTTTTTGATTCCTTCCCTAGCCTTATTTTATTTTATAAGATATTATAACTTTTTTCGAAACGGAATTGTTTATCCAACTTTTGGTGTAGATTTTGATTAATATCGAAAAAAACAAATGTGATTTTTGTGGTTGCTGTGTTGCAGTGTGTCCTGTCGACTGCATCGAATTAAAGGAAGCTGAAATATCAATTGATCAGGAAATTTGCATTGATTGCAAACTATGCGTATATGTATGTCCAATAGAAGTACTCGATTATGTTGAATCAGAAACAGTATGACCTCATAATTGTTGGGGGAGGCCCTGCCGGTACTACTTGTGGCTATATAGCTGCACAAAGTGGATTATCGGTTCTTATTCTTGAAAAAGACCGGGATATTGGTATGCCCGTCAGGTGTGGCGAGGCAGTAAGTGATACTGGACTCAGAATTTTTCATGAACCACAAAAACGCTGGATAAAATCAGAAATAGACCGGATTCGACTGGTAGCTCCAAATACAACTGAAATTGAATTCGACCTCAAAGCAAAGGGTTACATATTAGACCGAAGAATTTTTGATTACGATTTAGCCCATTTCGCTGCTGAACAAGGAGCACAGATAGTCACCAAAGCCTATGTCAGCAGTTTGCTATTTGACAATAATGTTGTAAGCGGAGTCAAAGGAACCTATTTGAATGAACCATTCGAGATTTATGGAAAATTAGTGGTTGGGGCTGATGGAGTTGAAAGTCGAGTTGGTCGTTGGGCAGGGATAAAAACTGTAGTAAAAATCAAGGATATGGAATCTGCCATTCAAAAAACTGTTTCGGGGATTCAGGTACAATCCAATATGTTTGATTTTTATTTATCGAAAAATTGGGCTCCTGGTGGATACTTATGGGTTTTCCCGAAAGGAGACAGTTCTGCAAATATAGGTTTAGGAATCTCTGGAAAACATGCTATGAATGGGAAATCTGCTCACAAATACCTGGATGAATTTTTAGCGTGGAAATATCCAAATTGTTCTGTTCTGACTACGGTAGTTGGTGGAGTTCCTGTGGCGCACACTTTAAAGAAAATAGTCGCTGATGGAGTCATGCTTGTCGGTGATGCCGCACGAACGGTAAATCCAATGACGGGGGGTGGAATTATCTCGGGTATGCGCAGTGGATTATTAGCCGCTGAGACTGCTGTAAAATTAATTAAATCAAAATCAGCGCTGTCAGCAAAAAACCTCGCTCAATATGAAAAACGCTGGTATAAAATTGGTGGAAAAAATCACGAACGATATTATCGTATAAAAGAAGCCATTTTCAAATTTAGTGATGATAATCTTAATCAGCTTGCAGATCAAATATCTTCCATCCCAGAGGACAAACGCACATTGTTAAAATTATTTTCAGAAGCTGTTAAACAAAAACCCAGCCTGTTGGTGGATGTTGCGCGATTATTTGCGGGTATTTAATGGAGCTTAAGACCCTACTAAAGAAACTAAATTTATCGACATTCATTGCTTTTGATTTTGAAACGACAGGCCTTGATCAACAAAACGATCGGATAATTGAAATTGCGGCAATTCGTTTTGTTCAGGGTAAATCCCAAGATCGATTTGTAAAACTAGTAAATCCTGGTCGACCAATATCAAAATTTATCACTGATATAACCGGTATTTCTAATGCAATGGTTTCTGATGCTCCGTCCGAGAATGATATCGTAAAAGATTTTTTAAATTTTTTAGGTAGTGATCCACTTGTAGCTCATAATACTCCATTTGATGTTGGTTTTCTAAAGGAATTAAATAAACGATCTGGTATCAAATGGGAGAGTCCTGACTTATATGACACATTACAATTAGCTCGAACTTTTATCTTTGATCAACCGACCTTTAATCTTGGATCTGTATCGGAGTACTTTAATTTATCAGCAAAGGGATCTCACCGGGCGGAAAAAGATGCAGAAAATTGCGGAGCCATTTTTATTTCTCTAATCAATGAAGCTGCCAGTTATCCGTTAGAAGTAATATCGAAAATACTAGAAATGATCAAATCTACTGCAGTAATGAATAAACCACTGTTTGTTAGTCTGGCGAATGAACTGATGAAGAGTGGAGATTTAAAAAAAGGATTAACTAGATCAAAAATTGTACACCCTGGGTATCAGAATGTATATAGTCATTCTGGTCATAATGATATTGATAAAATGACCATTGATAATATTTTCAAAGAAGGTGGATTACTCGAAAAATCATTGGATCAATTTGAATATAGATCCGCACAGGTTGATTATGCGAAAATGATTGAATCCATTTTAATTAAGGAAGAATCAATTGGTGTTATTGAAGCTGGAACAGGATTGGGGAAATCTATTGCATATTTAATATCCTGTCTTAAACGAAAGCGTAATGTGCCTGAAAGTGGTCCTACCGTGATATCATGTCATACAAAACACTTGCAAGATCAATTATTTTATAAAGATCTACCTCTGATAACAGAAGCGCTAGATGTACCTATCAGAGCGGTAAAATTGAAGGGGAGAAATAATTATATATGCATTTCAAGATTAAATTGGTTGATTTCAGACGCAAAAAAGATCCTGAACGGTTCTGAAATCGCTAACCTGATTCCCATATTAATTTGGCTCCATTGGACAAAGACCGGTGATATGACTGAATGTAATGGATTTTGGAACAGCCGGCCTGGAAGATTAGCTTACTTAATTCAGAGTGAACCAGGATATTGCACCACAAATATTTGCACTAAAAACGCAGGTTGCTTTTTTGGCAAAGTACGTAGTGCAGTATATGAAGCAGAAATCATCATAATTAATCATGCTTTATTGTTGACAGAATCAATTTTACCCGGTTTTTTGCCAGTATTTAATGCACTAATTATTGATGAAGCGCATAATATCGTACCAGTTGCTTATAACCAATTAACTCTTCAGATGGATCAAACAAGTCAAACCACAGTTTTCGATTCAATTGATCCCACTTTCAGAACTAATAAAAGAATTAAAAATCTTCTTACAAAACTTTGCGGATTAATTCCTGAATTCACGGAATTAATAATTCAGCTCGACGATGGAATTAAGAACTGCCGGCATACTCTCAAGAAGTTATTCGAAAATCTCTCTGCACAACATGCTAGTGATTTTAATTTGGAAGCTGTCTATAGAGAAAAAATTATTGTCAGAAGCTTGAACGAATCTTATTGTTCGTTAATGGGTGAAATTAATCAACTAGATTCCGATATTAGAAATATTCTAAGTTTATTGGAAAAATTTAATTCTCTTCTTACTTCCAAAGATCCTGAAAAAGATGATTACCCTGAGTTATTTCAGGCATTCCAGAAACATGTTGATTTATTGACAGGTTCACTGCATAATATTTCAAGTTTATTTTTAGAGCAATTAGACAATTGGATATATTGGAAGGAAGGTCAATTTAAACTTGATAAAAATAGAATCAATCAATTACATCTTTCATTGCATGCCTGTCCGGTGGATATATCAGAACCATTATCAAAATTGTTATTCAAGCGTATTGATCATTGCATTCTGACGTCTGCTACGCTAAGAGTAGATGACACATTTGAATATTTTTCTCGCCGGACTGGGCTTGATAAGTTGACATCTAAATCGATTAAGTCTGCACAGTATTTGAGCCCTTTCTATTACGATGACCAAGTTACCTATCTTCAATATGGGGGGAATGCGAATATTTCGAATAATCCTGAAGCAATCGCATCAATTATTTATAAAAGTCATAAATCAAATAATAGAAGAATTATGGCACTGTTTACTTCACGTAATGCTTTAATTAATACTGATGCAAAATTACGATTATTGGGAGGCAACGATCTTCCACTTTTTTCACAAAAAAATAATGTATCAAGGCAGTCCATGATTTCAGGTATGCGCAATACGACTAATGGAATTTTACTTGGAACAAGTTCATTTTGGGAGGGAGTTGATTTTCCCGGCGATTTACTTGAGGTTCTAGTAATAACTAAAATTCCTTTTGACGTTCCGACTGAACCATCAATCAAAGCTTACTCCGAGATGATTGATCAGTCTGGAGGAAATTCGTTTATGGAATACTCAATACCTGAGGCAGTCATAAAATTCCGCCAGGGATTTGGCCGATTAATCCGGACAATATCTGATGAGGGTACTTTTATGAATTTGGATAATCGTGTTTTAACAAGATCATACGGAAGGCATTTCAGTGATGCTATTCCGGTAACAATGAAGGTCTTCACAAATCTTGACATTGATTTTTAACTAACTTGTCATAACGGTAGCTTGTTTAGGAATATTTATTAACCCTAAATTATTTTATGCCAAACATTACAATTTCCGATAAAACCTATCAGATTGAAGATTTTTTACCATTTTTTTAAGGGTCCAGTTAAAGTTACCATAAATTCCGCAATAAGACGAAAAATCATGAATTCAAATGTGGTATTTAACAAAATTCTTGAAAGTGACATAAAAATTTATGGTGTCACTACTGGATTTGGAAAACTGAGTAAAATTTCGATTAACGAAAATGATCAAAAAAAATTGCAATTAAATTTAGTCCGTAGTCATGCAGCAGGTGTTGGTCAGCCTCTTGATCTTGGCTTAACACGAATCGTAATGTTTTTAAAATTATTGACCTACGCAAAAGGTAAAAGTGGAATTCGGTTTGACTTATGTAAACAACTTATGAATTTTTTAAATCATGATATACTACCAGTGATACCGCGTAAGGGATCTGTTGGTGCAAGCGGCGACCTTGCTCCAATGTCACATATAGCACTGGCGCTAATTGGTGAGGGTGATGTTCATTTCCAGGATAGGATTATGCCCGGTTTATTGGCGATGAAGGAAGTTGGAATTGAACCGCTTGTATTGCAACCAAAAGAAGGATTGAGTCTCATAAATGGGACTCAAGTATCAACTGCCCTAGCGATCAAATCTATAAAAAATGCAAATTTATTGTTACAAACAGCTGACATTGCGGGCGCTCTTTCCGTTGAAGCAAGTTTATCAACCAGAAAGGTCTTCAATCCCAAATTGCATCGACTTAAAAACCATCGAGGTCAGCAAAATTGCGCTTCTAATTTGTGGAGAATGTTGGAAAATAGCGAAATTATTAAATCACATAAGGATTGTGATCGTGTACAAGATCCCTATAGTTTTAGATGTCAACCCCACGTGCATGGGACGAGTCGTGATATCTATGGATCGATGAAAGCGATAATTGTAAACGAAATCAACAGCATTAGTGATAATCCATTGATCTTTGAGGATGGTACTGTGCATAATTCTGGTCATTTTCATGCAGAACCGATTGCACAAGCTCTTGACTGCTTGAGCATAGCAATCACTGAAATAGGAGCGATTTCTGAACGACGCACACATTTTATGATGAAGGGTGTGGGAGATCGTGTGCCTCCATTCACAGCTTACAGACCAGGTTTGGAATCTGGTACAATGATGGCTCATGTGACTGCAGCAGCCTTAACCTCTGAAAATAAAACGCTTTCCCATCCTGCAAGCATTGATTCTTTGCCTACCTCGGCTGGACAAGAAGACTTTGTTAGCATGGCACCCTGGGCAGGTCGAAAAGCTTTAAGGATTATGAATAATGTCGGAAGAATATTAGCTATCGAAATTCTAGTTGCTGCTACAGCTACAATAAATTTCCATAATAATTATTCATCCGGGAAAGGTCTAAGGCCTGTAATAAAATATCTCAAAAATCATGTTCGATTTAAAAAGAGTGATCAGATTCTTTTTAAAGATATGGAAATTTTTTATAATCTAGTAGTAGACGGTAATATTTTAAAAATTGTTGAGAAAGTAATCCCATTGAAATAAATGCTATGATGAAAGAGATATATATGGAATATGCATTGACGTTCGATGATGTATTACTGGTACCCCAAAAATCTTCAGTACTACCCAGGAATATTGAATTATCTACAAAACTTACAAATTCGATTGATTTGAATATTCCAATAATTAGTGCAGCAATGGATACCGTAACAGAAAGCCATCTGGCAATAGCACTAGCGCGTGTCGGCGGCCTAGGTGTAATTCATAAAAATCTCAGTATCAAGAATCAAAGTGAAATGCTAGACAAGGTAAAACGCTCTGAAAGTGGGATGATTCAAGACCCGATTACACTTGATGTTAAACAATCGATTGGTGATGCAAAGAAACTAATGGCCAAATATCACATTAGTGGCTTACCAGTTATTGACAACGAAAAATTAGTCGGAATTTTAACAAATCGTGATATCCGTTTTGAAAATGACAATTTTATTAAAATAACAAAATGTATGACAAAAAAGAATCTTGTTACTGTTCCCGTTGGCACAACGTTAGATCGGGCTAAAAAATTACTTCAAAAACACAGAATAGAAAAATTATTAGTTGTCGATGAGAAAGGGAAATTAGCGGGGTTAATTACTGTTAAAGATATTCTAAAAAAGGAACAATTCCCAAACGCCTGCAAAGATGAAAAAGGCCGACTTAGAGTGGGTGCTGCAGTAGGGGTTGGGCCTGATGGAGCTGAACGTGCACAGGCTCTAGCGGGAGTCGAGGCAGACGTGATTGTAATTGATACTGCTCATGGACACTCAAAGGGTGTTATTAAATCAATCGAAAAAATAAAAACCGTTATCGGTGACGCATCATTGATTGCTGGTAATGTTGCTACACCCGAAGGCACCAAAGCTCTAATTGACGCAGGTGTCGATGGAGTTAAAATTGGTATTGGGTCTGGAGCCAGCTGTACAACGCGCGTTGTTGCTGGTGTGGGTATTCCTCAGTTCACTGCAGTCATGAATTGCGTCAAAATTGCTGAAAAACATAATATACCAATAATTGCCGACGGTGGAATAAGATATAGTGGAGATATAGCTAAGGCATTAGCTGCCGGTGCACATTGTGTAATGATTGGTAGTTTGTTAGCAGGAATGGAGGAAAGTCCAGGAGAATTAATATTATATGAAGGTAGACAATATAAAGCTTATCGTGGAATGGGTTCCTTAGGTGCTATGGAGAATGGTAGTGGTGATCGCTATTTTCAAGAAGGTACTGAAGCAAAGAAATTAGTACCCGAGGGTATTGAAGGGATGGTACCGTATCGAGGTCATGTACAAAACGCAGTTCATCAATTATTAGGCGGTCTTCGAGCTTCAATGGGATATTGTGGTCAAAAATCGATTGAGTTGTTCAGGAAAAACGCAAAGTTCGTTCGCATTTCTGCAGCGGGGATCAAGGAAAATCATCCCCATGATGTAAAGATTATTAAAGAGGCACCTAATTATCAGATATCTGATAATTAGGATTTGGTAATAGAATTTAGGTGACGTGTAATTTGAGATTTTTTTCTTGCTGCTGTATTCTTATGCAAAATTCCCTTTTGAGACATTTTATCAAGAAAACTTATAGTCTCTTGGTATAATCCAGAAGCTTCATCAGGTGAATTACTTGCCATAAATTTCTTGATTAATTTCCTCATTTTTGATTTATTTCTGAGATTGGTCGCGTGACGAAGTACATCCTGACGTGTACGTTTAATTTGTTGTAAATGTCGATCCATTAATTTTTATTTCCTAGATTTATCGGGCGGAAAATTATTCCCAATTAATATCCTATACAATAGCAAAAAATAATATTTTATGTCAATCTCTGACGACAAGGGGTAGTAAAAACTGCTCTTTTTTCTTATTTAAAATTGCTATAAATATGACAGAATATGACAGATTATGACATATTATTTGTACGCTGGTTGTACGGTGAATCTCATTCAAATTCATTTTTTCAACGGTTTTCAATTTTTCAACTAAATCGTACTGGGGGTACGGTTCGGGGAAATGAAACAGACTTTCAAAGTTGAGTAAAATTTTGGAAAATTTTCTAGATAACTATTTCAATAAAACCATTTTCTGAGTCTTCTGATAATTACCAGCATTGATAGTGTACAGATATACACCGCCGCTCATTCGGTTGCCCTAAGCATTTGAAAGGGCAATTGAAAATAGGAGATTTTATTAATTGAAATATTTATTTCTCTCCGAATTTTTTATTCTTTGCTAATAGATCTACAGTTATTCTAATTCGTTTCTTGCGAGTTTCATCTGTCCTTGCAAGGCCTATCCAGTAAACATAGGCTAATTTTGCGGAAGGAGAAAAGTTTTGGAAATTGTTCAATGCTTTTTTTTTCTTTGCCAATGCTGATTTAAGGTCAACTGGCACAGAAAATTTTTTACTGGACGGAACTGTTTCTTTAGTTTTTATCCCCTTCTGAAATATCTTAAGACCTCCTTCAGTCATACGTTCTTGCTTAATCATTCTTTTTGCTCTTTCAATATTTATTACAGACCAACGGCTTTTGGATGTTCGAGGAGTATAGCGTTGCATATATCTCTCATCATCAATTCTCTTTATCTGACCATCAATCCAACCAAAACAAATTGCTTCCTCAACTGCATCCTCATAGAAAATAGATTTCTTCTTTGTGTGCTTTTTATAATAAACCAGCCATACTCCTTTTTCTGAAAGATGGTTTTTTTGTAGCCATGATCTCCATGCCTTGCGATTCTTGCAGTACGTTTCTTTAAATTTATCCATATTATTCCTACTTTTGTGGAATCGGTTGCATTAAACAAATGACTGCTCCCATTGGATCTGAAATCATGCAAATCCTACCAACATCAGGGATGTCGTGCGGGTCAACTAATGTCTTCCCGCCCATTTTTTCAACCAATTCCAATCAATTAGAAGGGGGAGTGGGATCCCTGCTATATAATAGATTTATTTTATAAAACCAAAATATCCAAAAAGTAGGCCAAAGCATATCATAATAATTCCCAAAATAAGGGGAGTTATGTAATACTTATTAAAGAGCGAAATTGATTTTGGAAAGACAACTATAGCTATTCCTCCAATAAGAAAAGTCCAACTGATTATGGTAATGAGTACAGTCCAGTTTTTAATCCAATTATTATGATATTCTACTAAAACCATACCAATAATTATTCCGATTGAACCAGCAATGAAAGTGAGTGATGGTGATGCTTTAAAATCCTTAACAAAATTATTGAAATTGAGCTGACCTGTTAGCACAGCTATTCCGCTGGAGATATAAATAACTGATATAATTTTAGCTATTAATATTGATAATTCCATAACAACCCCTCATTACAATTTAAACAACCATAACCTACTAAATCTTAAAATGAAATTCTATAGCTTGTATAATTCTTACAGAGTACCCGTTTTTGATAATAGCACAGTAGCTAGGTGGGTACTTATCCGTATAAACGATATTATTCGATACAAGTATCGCATCAGAAAGTTGTGATTATTAATGCTAAGATAGCTCTGTAAACACCAAGAATGAGAATGCTTATATGACCAAAACCCTAGAGTCCACACTTAAGGTTCGTAAGTCTAATAATATCAACAATATACTAAATTACACCAATATTCCCCTAAATCCACATATATAGACACTTACGGGGTTTATGAGATTTGCTTACAGAAATACTCGTACATTACATCAAAGATTTTAGTTATAGTGTATAAGTAGTTGTATTATAATAACTTATGATATGTGGACAAAAACAATAATAACGCCGTATTCGGGCGATTTGGGGCTTAAATTAACCCAAATTTTTCAACCAAATCCAATCAATAAGAAGGGGGAGTGGGATTCAATAATGGACTTATGCTATTAACCTGTTGAAATTTTTATTTATTAATTGCATGAACTCACTAAACATTATTTCAATATCTTTTATTTCTCCATTTTTTTTATACCATATACAATAGCACTCAACATTCCCATGTTTAAACTCCATTTGATATTCTAATCGACCGTGTCCATCGAAAGATTTAAGATCTCCATGCGCTTTTCCATTATGCATTTCTATACTGTATGCTATTTTACCATTTTCATAGTGTCCTACCAGCTGAGTGCTGTTTTTTCCATTATTTATCGGAATTATTTCTGACATTTTGTTGATTTTTTACGGTTTTTTAATGTCAATCAATTTGAGGTTCGGATAATTGTTTTGTAGAATGTTTCTTTGAGAGATAGTCTACTAATTTTAATGAAGAAGATAAATTCTTGTCAGCAATAAATTTTACTTTTTTCCCAGTAATCAAATGTAATAAATCAGAAACATATTCTTTAGCCATTTTTTCAATAACTATTTTGAGAGTTGGATTTACTAATTGTGAATGAGTTATCTTTTTAATTTCCTCATTGAAACATTTTTCCCAAAAAGCACTGTTTGAAAATTCCTTTTTGTCGTCTGGATCAGCCCACATCCATTCGTCAATTTCATTCCACCATTTCGTCTTTTTAGTTTTTAAATGTAATTCAGTCCTTATTAGCCATTCTGGAATAACCTTTGATACTCCCTGTGCTTCGACTAACGGTAATGAACATACTATTTCTTGTGAATTACCGACTGAATTTTTATCTACTTTTATTTTTTTAAAATCAAAACCTGCTTTAACCAAGTATTTAATTCTTAACACTCCGTTGAATCGTTTATCACCTATTTGTAGATTTTTTTTGT
>JBHPLN010000014.1:0-32432 GCA_042564205.1 Fidelibacterota bacterium | reverse complement strand
CCGCTACTAAGTGAGTTGATTGGAAGAACCAGTAGTGTGACCGTAGGACAAAACGGGGTGCGGATAATTTCCCCGTATTGGCCCGAATTACTCCATGAAAAATTGCATGGAATTGAGAAATTTCAAGTAAGACAGGACTCCAATAAAAACTTTAAACTATTGCTGCAAGTCGATGAAAAGTTCAATCAGAATAATATAAATCTGATTACGCAGAATTTGCAGGAAAAATTCGGGCAATTGACAAAAGTATCAATTAAAGTAATGGATAAAATTCCACCATCACCAGGAGGTAAACATCAGTGGATCATATCAGAAGTTTCTCCGTATGACTGATCAATGCAAGTTGATGTGTCCGGTTGCAAACCGGCTAGGATGATATATGAGGGAATTCCTAATAAAATGTATCCGGCCTGCATTTATCCGAGATCTAGATGCGGTTCTCAAGAGTCAATGGTTCTCAGCTGAACAAATTGCAGCCGAACAAAACCGTAAATTCATAAATCTTATTGATCACTGTCGGCAGCAGGTTCCATATTATCAAGAACACGGGAACCTTTCAGCGATCAAATCGATCGATGATATCAATACCCTTCCTATTCTCACTAAAGATTTAATTAACGCCAATAATATTGCGTTTAGGGCAAAGAATTATTCCAATAGAGATCGTAAACAAATCTACACAACGGGCTCAACTGGTAAACGATTAAATGGATACCTTGATCGAAGGAATACGATGAGCTGGGCTTGTAATATGCGAGGCTGGATGTGGGCCGGCTATCGTCTTGGGGCCAAACGAATACTCATTGTGAATGTACCATTAAATTTTCCCTTATTTAAGAGCATGTGGGGTGCCGGTCGAAATCTTTTATTGCACTCAACCTCGCTATCAGTACGCAATCTTTCTGATGAAATGCTTTATAGATATAGCCATACAATTAACAATTATAAACCAGATTTGATTGCGGGCTACACAAATGCACTGGATGTTTTTGCATCCTTTTTGGTAAGGAATAATATTAAAATTCATTCTCCTAAAGGAATTGTTGGT
Organism: Fidelibacterota bacterium; assembly: GCA_042564205.1. Taxonomy (GTDB): domain Bacteria; phylum Fidelibacterota; class Marinisomatia; order Marinisomatales; family JAHJCW01; genus JBHPLN01. The sequence goes on along the minus strand of JBHPLN010000014.1, from coordinate 31,384 downwards.
TCATCTGAAATGATGTTTAACCATCAAAGGGAGCGAATTGAAAGAGCTTTTAAAACTAAGGTCCATAACTGCTATGTTAGTGGGGAGGTTAAACATATTGCCGGAGAGTGCGAACAAAGAGATTGCATGCATATCAGTTGTGAACATATATACCTTGAAATAGTTGACGAATTTGGCGATCCCTGTCCAGTAGAAACACCCGGACAGATCTTAGTAACGGATCTAACTAATTATGCATTTCCACTGATCCGGTATAAAATCGATGATCTAGGGACTCTATCGGATAAACAATGTGAGTGCGGTCGAGGGTTACCACTGCTTAAAGAATTGATCGGGAAAAACAGTAGTGTAACAATTGGACAAAACGGGGTGCGGGTAGTAGGCGGTTACTGGACCGATCTACTCGAATATAAATTTCAGGGAATAGAGAAATTTCAAGTAAGACAGGACTCCAATAAAAACTTTAAGCTATTGCTGCAAGTTGATGAAAAGTTCAATCAGAATAAAATTGAACTGATTATGCAGAATGTGCAGGATAACTTCGGGCAATTGACAAAAGTATCAATTCAAGTAATGGATAAATTTCCACCGGCACCAGGAGGAAAACACCAGTGGATTATATCAGATGCTTCTCCTTATTTATGAAGAGTTGTCTTTTATAACCAAATTTTGACAAATGCTAGGGGGATAAAAGAAGCCCGACGAATCGAATTCGTCGGGCTTCTTAGTATTATCAGAATAGATTATTACTAATCTGGAGTTTCGCAGACCCAAATTCCTGATCTATCAAGAATATTAATGATCAGGAAATCGCCCTCCTGGTATCCAGGAACGATATTAGGATCTGAACAGCTTGTGTGCATATCAGCATTTAATACACCATCTACACTTATATAAATCTCAGTGGCAAGAGATTTTGGTGGCCTTCTCTTTTCCCATTGACCATATATTGTAAACTGCTCGCCGGGTTGTACAATTCCACTAAATACTGGATTATCAGCTGTGGGTTTATTTTGTACAATTTCAACAAGTTCCGCAGTTGAACCAAGATACTGGAAAGTCATCGCAGCAAACTGTGTTGTACAATCTCCACATTCCAGATTCACATAATGACTCAAATCGAATGCGTCACAGTAGAATGGTTGATCTTCACTATCATAAACAATAGCATTGACTGTTCCAACATTTTCATATACACCTCCGCCCAAGTCAATGGCAGTTCCAGTTGCCTCATACGTCCAGGTTTCTCCAGGAGAAAGAACGTCGTCACTGCCCACATCTGATGTGGGATCTAAGACCGGGACAACACCCTGGTCATCAGTTACCGTAATATCAGCAAGAGCAATGTCTCCAGCATCAGGATCACCACTTGTATCACCTGTATTAGTAACATAGTAGGTCCAGGTGATAGGATTACCTGGGAATAAGCCTACCGCATCCTCTGGTAGATCGGCATCGACGCCATTGGTATGTTTCTCAATAGCGATATAGCATGTTTTAGCTACAATTTCAACGCAATAGCCAAAATCAACCTTGCGGTTTTGTTGGCCATCTTTCAGCGTAACCGTTGCCGGATTTGCATTACTATCAACCGCTCTATTAGTTCCTACCTTTACAGCCGTTGGAAGCCAGCTGGTGTCTACTGCTGGTAATGTGGCATCATCAACTACGACTACATACCGACCAGCGCAAAGGTCACCAAATTCATAGTAACCACTGCTGTTGGTTGTGGTAGTCGCGATGACTTCGCCACCAAGCTTTAGCTTAACAGTTACACCCCCTAAGCCTAGTTCACCGACATCCTGAATACCATTACAGTCCAGGTCATGCCAGACGAAATCACCAATTAAGCCGTCACAGTTGATGTAGTGACTTAAATCAAAGGCATCACAATAAGTAGTATCTTCTTCGCTGCCAACCACCAATGCATTGACGGTTCCAACATTCTCATAAACACCGCCATCTAAGTCAAGGGCAGTACCAGTTGCCTCATATGTCCAAGTCTCACCTGGTGATAGCATTCCGTCACTGCCAACATCTGTACTGGCATCGAGAACCGGAACAACACCTTGATCATCCTCTACTAAAATATCAGCCAGCGCAATTGCGGCTGCATCTGGATCACCACTAGTATCGCCAGTATTGGTAACATAATAAGTCCATGTAACAGTCGATCCGATTGCAAGTTTAGGTGCGTCAATTGGCAAATCAGCGTCAACATCGTTGGTATGTTTCTCAATAGTCAGATAACACGAGCGAGCCGTGATCTCATATACATAAAATCCAAAATCAACTTTGACGTTTTTCTGGCCATCTTTCAAAGCGACAATTGCTGGATTTGCGTTACTATCTTTCGCTCTATTTGTACCTGCTTTAACAAGCGTCGGTACCCAATTTGCTGTAACTGTATCAAGTGCTTGTGGTTTTTCTGATGGAACAGCTTCGGGCAGAGTAGTGGCATCGACAGTAACTACGTACCGGCCAGCACAAAGATTCTTGAACTTATATTTACCCGAGCTGTCAGTTGTTGTGGTGCGGATAACTTCGCCGCCAAGTTTAAGTGTTACGGTGACATCTTCAAGACCCGGTTCTTCCTCGTCCTGAATACCGTTTTCATTTAAATCATGCCAGACAAAATCGCCAATGACTCCAGTGCAACTTTTCGGAGTTATGATAATATTATCAATTCCACCTGATCCATGGAAAAAGACTTCCATCATTACAACTTCAGATATTCCACCAGGATATGCCTCCATGAAAGTATCGCCCTTGTATAATCCGTTATCCCCCGTACTTGGATAAGTGAATTCAATTGTACTGGCATCTCTCAGATGAAAAACTATATTGGGTACTTGTTCGGTATGTTCGACATCGATTATCATACCGGCAATCACGGTAGCCCAACCATCGCCAACGCCGGAAAAATCAAATGCCATAAGACCAGCAAGATCGCCTGAATCATCTGGATCATCGATCAGTCCGTCGGGTGGAGATACGTCAACCATATCCTCAGCAAGGATAAGAATGTTGCCTAACGCAACATCATTGATGAAGGGGCCACTTTCACCGCCCTCACCAACGCCGGGTCCGCTGGGCACTGCCACTTCGTTCGGGCTGCCAAGATCAAAATCTTCACCGGTTGGCGCTGAAGAGTTGAATACAATAGCTACATTATCGGATCCGCTCGTGGAATGCGATCCACTAATATAGACCTTTCCTGCAGCTCCCAAATCAACCTCATCAATGACTTCACCGGGCTGAAACTCCTCGAAATCAATCGTATACTTGTCACCATCCTGCACTAACGGCTGAGGCTTCAAGATAATACGACTTTCATTTTGAGATAATTCCTGGGGTTCAGGATCTACTAACTTGTCGCATCCAATTATGATTAAAGTAATTGCTAGCAGCAAATACAGGATGCGTTTTATTGGATAATTCATACTATCCCTCATCTATTTCGAGACTAGAACCTTTGTTGTAGGAGTGCACGAAACAGGGTGCAATAAGCCTACACTAGTCTCCATTTATAAGCGCAATTATTAACCAGGAAAACACTGATTATTCTCACCAAGAAATATTTGTAACCCTCAACGCCAATATTAAGCAATAAAAATAAAGAAATCAAAATGATATTTAATATCCAAATATCAGCCGTTTGGTTGTCGTTATACGCAAATACAACCACCTATGAAATCATCCGTTGCCTTATTAATATGATCCCATGTACTTACTTATTCATGACGGCTCGTGCATCCCTTTAATAAAATAAGTAAGTGATAATATTTAGGTTATCTTAGAATGAATATTAAAATGATCAAATACAGCTAGATTTTGATTATCATAACCTTTTTGTTCCACGTTGTATATTTTAAGTGCAGTTGATTGAGTTTTTCTGACTTGGACCGGTAGTTTTGAAACAGATTTAATCCTTTTACATAATCTATTATTTCTAATAGCCATTGCTTTCCACCATAAATCATCATGTTTTGGACATAGTTTTAAAAATATTTCTTCACTAAAAACTTCATCATTAAAACAATTCGCCGGGAAAATACATCCTGGGCCGCTTAATAGCATGAGATTATGCGAAGGGCCTTGTCTAGCATCAAACATAGACATCCACTTATCGACTGGATTAATTTTACCGTGTTCATTTGTCGTCATATACTTTGTAGCATAACAATGAATTATATCCGGTTCTTTCTTATGGGCAGAATAAAGATCCCGGAGCCAATGTTTTGTATAATAACCATCATCATCCGCCGTTACTATAATATTTTCTGGAAATTGCTTAAGTGTGTAAATCATTTTGGTGGCGGGTCCTTTATCCTCGACATAGCAAACTGATAATCCCCTTTTTTGAAGTCTATGTAATTGTACTGGAAGATTAACTTTAGAAATTGTATTGGGAAGCCATAAAATAATTTTATCCGGCTTAGTGGACTGACGAAAAATTGATTCAATTGCTAGATATGCACGCTTTTTTCGTACATCGGTGCTAGTTAATGTTACTACTAGCGGTATTGATCGCTTGATCTGTTGGTTCAATTTTGTACTACTGCAATAATTTATTAAGATATAAAAAAATTCAAGCCAAATTTTATACAGTTGATAAACAATTTTATATTTTATGAAATTTTTCAATTGAATATTGTAGCGTTATTTATGTTACAAAAGAATTTTTTATAACTCTCGAAGTCAAATCCACAGTTAAGATTGAAATAGTTAACATTAATAGAATCAAATTACGATTAGGATAGCAAATTATTAAGATTAAGTTTTTGATTTTATTCTTGCCAGCAAAACGTTGAAGTAGGCTCTAATTTTTAAAGAATATGTGATTCTATTTTTAAAATATGTTGAAAAATAAAGTCTATATCTACTTCTTAATTGTGAGGTTTTAATCAACAGCACTAGTTTCTGTTCGGACAATCTTACTGGCAATTTTTTCTTAATGTTAAAAATAAATTTTGAATTTTTATCACTTCTCTCATAATTATTTATTAATTCCATTGCCTTAGGTTCGAAATCTAGAAGGGCTTCTAATTTTTGGGTAAAGAAACTATTATTTGTGATATTCTCCATTGATCTTCGCCAACTGCAAAGTTCTTTGTTTGTGCTTGCGATACCATTATCTAACGCAAGAGCATAATTAGTTAATACATCCGATCCCCAGGCCATTGGTAATTCAAAAAAGCCACCTTTCTGTAACAGGCTTTCACGATGGTACAAATAATTTACACATTTGATTTGTCTCTTTTCGTTGAGGTGATTCCAAATATATTCTAATCCACTTTCAAATTCAGGAATAATTGGTGATTGATCAATAATCGCTCCAGATTGAGTAATTATATTAAACCGACAACTAAATAGTGTGACTTCAGGATATTTGAAGGCAAGTTGTACCATTGATTCTAAATATTGTGGTTCCAGCAAATCATCATCTGCAAATAAAAGTAAGAATTTTCCCTGGGCTTTTTTAAGACATAAATTCCAGGTCTCGACGGGATTTAAATTTTCCCCTGCTTTTCTTTGCTTTTTATAATACCTAATGTTTTTTTGTGGAAAATCTTTAATCACCTGATCAATACTCTTCTGAGCGCCATCATTAATAATAATCAATTCAAAATCCTGAAAGGTCTGATTCAATACACTTTTAACTGCAGCAGTAAGAAACGTACTTTTATAGGCAGGAATGGCAATTGATATGAGTGGGGGTTTTGAGATGCTATTTTTCAATTTGATAATTAATTGATTTACATTAATATATTCTTCAATCTAGAAAATTTAACAGTTAAAATCGATAAATAAATTTTATTACGTGCTTACTATCCAAATCGAAGCATTCTAAATTCTGTTCAAAATAGGATTGCAGATAATTATAATTTTATGAAGAGATTAACTAGAGATAAACATCATTAATAAAGCACTATTAATAATACTTATAATTGCAATATCATTGCATTCTAATACTATTTTTTGCCAAGTTTACGTCCCGGCTGAGCCCTTTGATATACTCGAATATGAGCAGTCTTATTTTCTTGATCATGATGAAATTAGCCCTCTTTTACTAAGGCCATATTTTACTCCTAATCAGTCAATGTACGGTAACTGGTCTTTTCGATGGCGATCTGATTTTTTTTATAATTCCAATGCTGCTAATCTTGAAAACACGGCTGATAAATGGATTGGGCGTGGATCAAGTCTATTTAACTCAATGAGCTTCTCCTATTTAAATAAGTTTATTGCTATCACATTTGAACCAATGTTTTTTTACAGTCAAAATAAAGAATATAGAGAGCCGATTCGTTTATCAAAATTCTCAAAATTAAATGATAATAGACCTTTCGATGACATGCCCATTGTCACGCCCAAAATAAGAAATGCACAATTCTACCTGCATTATAAGGGGATCGGCGCAGGAATATCAAACGCAAACATGTGGTGGGGATCAGGAATCCACAGTTCTATAACGATGACCAGTAATACAAAAGGATTTCCCCATTTTATGCTCGGTACAATACATGAAAAAAGGCTAAATAATTGGGGTGTTAACTTCAGATATGTATTTTCCAAATTGGACAAATCTAATGGATCTCCATACTATTCCGCATTTATCACGACAACTACATTCCATAAGAATCCTCGAATAAGCATTGGAGTTTCACGGAGTTTTCTGTCTGGAGGTACACTTACTCCGTCGGATGTATCCTGGCAGGAAGCTGCAAAATTACCTTTGATATTGGCTCAAAAAACACCTGACGATCCACGCTGGGATGAAACGCTGGCCTTTTACCTGAATATTGATTTTAAGAAAGCAGGATTAAAATTATTTTGGGAATTCGGTCGCGAAAATTTTCCTGAGTCTATTTTGGATTTCACTCGTTTTCCCGATCACAGCGCGGCCAGTGTTTTCGGTATTAGAAAATATGGAATGTTTGGTATTAAAAACCTGATTTTAGGATTTGAATATATAAATCTGGCGCGTGGAAAATTTTGGGATATAAAAAAAGATCCCGATTGGTATTCAACGAGTCAATTTGATTTTAGCAGTTTTGACGGTCGGCACTGGGGTGCTCATAGCGGCCCCGATTCTGATGATTTTCTTTTTTTCATAGGGTATATTAAAAAACCTTACCAAATGAATTTTGAGTTTAATTATGAGCGGCATGGAATTATTCGACCTCAAGCACTTATTTATGCCGAAGCAGGTACACCTTGGCGTGAATATTCCGGATGGATTATTTTGGAAGATGATTTATATGTATCAAAATTGGTGAATAGATTCCCAGAGGTAAAATTTGAATTCAGAGCCAAGCTGGGGGTGGAATTAGGTGGTATTATATATTCCATATTTTTCGAACATGAAATAGTAGACAATTATGAATTTCGTTGGGGAGATGCTAATCCGGCTGGCAATTATATTGCAAAGAGAATAGGAAACATGGCAAGTTTTTCAGTTGAGAAAAGATTTTAAAGTTAGCATTATAGGACAAATGATGATATGATTTCCGGTTATAAATTAATTGTCTGATAAATCACGAACGCAGCGAAAACCAATATCACCTGTACTAGTTATCGGTGAAAAGCTACCCTTCCTTGACAACCATACTGTTAAATCTAAATTATATTCTCCTCCAGCAGAAGGAAATTGACTTTTACTTGCCCAACTCCCACCCCGGAGGAAGTACCCAGCTAAATGGCGTTCACCTTGGCTCATCCATTCCCAGACATTACCAGCCATATCATAGACACCATAGATGCTTGGAGAATCAGGACCGAGGTTACCATTGAAATATGACACAGGCGTCGTACCATTATCGTAATCATCGCCACTGTCCCAAAAATTAGCACGATTTTTATCTATCCAGTTTCCCCAGGGATAAGTATAGCCTGTAGAACCTCTTGCTGCTTTTTCCCACTCGATTGCGTTTGGTAATCTTAGTCCATAGTGCCGGGCAAAAGCATTGGATCCAAACCAGGTAACTTCAACAACAGGGTGATGCTTTAAAGTCTTACCATCTTTTTTCCTCCAAGAAAATGATACCCCACTAAAACCGATTGGACACTCTGGATCATCTAGATCAAGATATTCATAGTACCCGGCTGGCCAATGCTGGTTTCCACTAAAGAAGCCCTTAACCGTATTATTTTCAATAATAATCTTATCGCTATTCCACTGTTCGTTGAGGAATATAGTGTAGTTTTTAGTTGTTACCGGGTATTTCATAATTTCAAAATCATAATCAATATTGACTGGTTTTGCGCTAAGTCCATATGTAAATGGACCCGATGGAATTAAAATGAATGATATATCAACTGGAGAATAGGTGTCCTCTTCTTCCTCAAAAGCGATCTCAGCCGGGAATTCACAGGCAATAGCAAGTAATAGCATAGCTGCTGTGATTACTAGTAAAGCTGTTTTAGTATACTTATAAATCTTCATAAAAATTTGAATCTATGAAAATTAATTCTGCGAGAGTCAACATACAATCTATCTAATTAAAGTCTACCCTGTACCATTAGGTTGAACACCAGGAAATTTTGAGCGAAATTCCTAATCATTTATGATACCACTATGCATTTAACAGAATAATTAATTATCGATGAAAATCAATTTAAGAATTTTACTGTTAACAATATTGATAAGCAATTTAAGCAGCCAGGTATATTTTCCTGCAGATCCCCTGTTGCGTCTCACGTATGAGATTAATGAATTTCAAAATTACGATGTCCCCAAAATACCATTGCTGAAACCGGCATTTAATTTGAACGATTCATCGCAGTTCAGAATTATAATTAACGGGGAAATTGGGTACAATAGCGGAGTGGCAAACTTGGAAAATATGTCAAACCGTTGGTTTGGAAAAGGCTGGAGCTTTTTTCGCTCTATTAATATATCTGGCAAAGGGAAATTCGTTTCATTCAGCATAGAGCCATTTCTTTTCGTTAATGAGAATTTAGATTACAAGGAGCCCAACCGTCCGCAACGATACACTCGGCTAGTTGATAACAGATACCATGATCAGTCACCACTAGTGAAACTCAATCTCAGAGAAACACAATTATATCTGCACTATAAGGGCTTAGGAATTGGTTTATCAAACGCAAATATGTGGTGGGGCTCTGGGATACAAAGCTCTTTACTCATGACAAATAACACTGTTCAATTCCCATATATTGTTATGGGCACTATAAATGAGCAGCGAATAAGAAACATAGGACTGAACTCTCAATTTTTCTTTTCACATTTGGATAATAAAAATATTGGAAAACCGTATTTCGCAGCCCTAAATCTCGATATAACGTTCTATTCTGATCCAATTTTAACTGTTGGGCTGTCACGATTATTTATCACGCCAGGACGCAATATCAGTTGGAAATCAGCTTTAAAGCAACCATTCCAAGCATTTTATAGATCGTCACTCATAACTGAAGAAAGGCCCACGGGCTGGTCTCCAGACGATCAAATTATTGTCGGATTTTTAAAGGCCGTCTTTCCTGAAGCAAAAATGATGCTGTTTATTGAAGTCGGTCGGGGTGACCACGCCGCAGACTGGGAAGATCTCCGGAGGCATCCCGATCATTCATTGGCCACAATAATGGGATTTAGGAAAGTAGGTTTATTCGATAATGAACATTTACTCCTTGGCTTTGAATACCAAAATAATGTTCTTCCAGAGAAATACTGGCATTTACGTAATCTTAGTAAGGAATCTAAAATTTCATTTCAGGATAAACCTAGCACTGATTTTAATAGCTACGATGGACGACACTGGGCCATGCATAGTGGACCAGACTCAGACGATTTATTGCTTTATGCCGGTTATGTAACCGATTCATGGTCTTTAATACCAATGTTTAACTATGAAAGGCGGGGCGTTATAGCAGCCCCCTCCGGAATTCCGGAAGTTAAATACGAATTAAAACTGAATTTTCAATATAAATTCCAGAATATGATTATAAGTTCTCTTCTTGAGGTTGAGAGATTTGACAATTACAGCTTCAACGAACGCAAGGTATCAAATTTAGTGCTGGTCATGGGATTTAAGATGATTCTATAGCAAGTGTAGGATTTGTTATGGAAAATTAGTTAATTAAGCCGTAAGCCCTTTAAGTATAAACCGTAATGTTATCATAACAATTATTATATCCAGGCTTAACGACATCTTCTCGATATAGAAAAAATCACACTCGATATGATCGTGAATCGGGCGATTACGTCCGACACTTATTTGCCAAACACCTGTTATCCCAGGTTTCACTAGATGTCGTTGATGTGTAAGCGCATCATACCCGGATACTATAAAAGGCATTTCCGGACGTGGTCCGATCAAACTCATATCACCCTTGAGCACATTGAAAAGTTGCGGTAGTTCGTCAATGCTAAATTTTCTGATATATTTTCCCATTTTAGTAATCCGAGGATCTTTCTTCGATTCAGGGGATTTATTATAAGCATCTGCGTCAGGACGCAGGGTCCTGTATTTGATTAATTTAAATTTTTTCCCATTAAGCCCTATGCGTTCGTGAATAAAGAATATCGGGCCACCATCATCGAGTTTGATTAAGACACTAATTAAAATACCCAACGGTAATTGTAATATGATCAGTGGCACTGCAAATAAAACGTCGAGTAAGCGCTTGATCTTTATATCCAGAATGCGTTTAATAATTGATCTATCCGAAAGTGCCTGGTCCGGGAGTTTATTAACATTTATATGATTTGTGGATATCCACTTGGTATGAGATATAAAACTGCAAGTAATATTCAGTGCATTGGTTCGTTTGATAATCGCAGCCGGCGGCAGGTCCTCGAATTCGTCAGTGACAATCAAGCGCCTTATATTAAATTCTGTAATTAGCGATTCTATATCGTTTATATGGCAAGAAAAATTAGAATTTGTCCTATATCTATCATTATTCGCGTGAACAAATCCTATGATATTCAGATACTTACCAAATTTATGCCGCATCTCTGAATGATACATTTCGGAACTATTTGGTAATCCATATACCAGCACATTTTCAGAAAAGAACGAAGGATAATAAGTATATATGAAAGCGTGCAACAAATGCCTAAACATCCATAACAACATGAAGGATATGATGATAAAAATGATAACATCGGAGAGATTAATTGTTGGGAGAAAAATTGAGAATGCAATCCAAGCAGAAATAAAATAGTAAAAACCAAATCGCAAATATAATTGCAGATCATTCATCAAATTTCTTTCGTTTGGGTTTATATAGCCCTTTGCAAATAATAATGCTACAAAGTAACAGCCTAAACAAATCGCAATAAAGCACAGAAATAACACTAAATCCACATCAGGAACGGTATCAATACTAAGAAGTCCTTGTAGACCTAGAAAAACTAGTAATGCGAGTGTAAAAGACAGAGAATCTGTTACGAGCTTAATAAAAATAATCATTATTTTTAGATCACAATAACCAATGGTCCATTATATAATTTCTTCAAAATATTGTATTGTATTTTTTAAGCCATCCTTTAGCATAGTCGTAGGCGACCAATCGAGAATATTTTTGGCATAATTAATATCCGGATTTCGGTGCACCGGATCATCGTGTGGTTTATCGGCAAAGATTATTTTAGATTTTGAACCAGTCAATGAAATTATTGTTTCTGCCAGCTCTAAGATAGATACAGCCCCGGGCATCCCTAGATTTACAGGACCTGTAATTTCATCACCTGTGTTCATTAACTTTATGCACCCATCAATTAAATCGTCAACATAACAAAAAGCTCTACTTTGTTTACCGTCACCATAAATGGTGATATCCTCACCCGTCAATGCCTGTACAATAAAATTAGACACAACCCTCCCGTCTTCGCGTTTCATCCTAGGTCCATATGTATTAAATATTCTCGCCACCTTAATCTTAGTAGAATGTTGTCTAAAATAATCAAAAAAAAGCGTCTCGGCACAGCGCTTCCCTTCATCGTAACAAGATCTATAGCCTATTGGATTTACATTTCCCCAGTAACTCTCTGTCTGCGGATCAACTTCTGGATCACCATATACTTCACTAGTAGAGGCTTGAAATATTTTGCAGTCTAAACGCTTGGCAATCCCCAGCATATTGATAGCACCGTGTACACTGGTTTTCGTAGTTTGAACTGGATCAGATTGATAGTGAATGGGTGAAGCCGGGCAAGCTAAATTGTATATCTCATCGACTTCTACAAACAAGGGAAAGGTAATGTCATGCCGCATAAATTCAAATTCCGGCTTATCAAGCAAATGTGCTATATTATTTTTATTGCCGGTATACATATTATCTACACATAAGACATTAAAATTGGAATTTAATAGTTTTTCACAAAGATACGATCCTAAGAATCCGGCACCGCCAGTAACGAGAATTGTTCGATTTCCGTTCTTATTCATTTCAATTATTTTTCCAGTTGGTTCTATTTATTAATTGTAACACTAAGTAAATATTATAGGTTAATAATTACCCTGTTAATACGACCATACAAATTAGTAGTGCTTGGTATTTTGAACTATACAATTTTGGTTCTTGGAAGTGTGTTATTATTCTATGAATAAAATTTATGGCACTGAATAAATCTTATGATTTAATTATCTCCATAATCATCGATTAAAGTTTTTCAATTTCAATAGTTCTAAGATATAATAGACAATAAATGTCGGAATAGATATTAAATACCGCTTCCATAATCTTCTGGGTTCTTGAAAAATTCGATATGCCCACTCAAATCCAAGTCGTTGAACCAATGCTGGTGCCTGTTTAATTATGCCTGTATGAAAATCGAATGCTGCACCTACGCCAATCATTAGTTTTGCATTCAATTTATTTAAATTTTCATACATGAATAATTCTTGTTTAGGAGTACTTAAACCAATCCACAATATATCGGGTTTTAATTCATCAATCAGATTCTCAAGTTCCAATTCTTCTGATTTATTGAGCGGTCGGAATGGTGGGGAATATGTGCCAACAATCTTGACACCTGGATACCGATTTTCCATTTCACTTTTTAATCGATTTGCCACACCGCTATTACCGCCATAAAAAAAATGTTTGTATCCTTTTTCCACGGACTCGTCCATAATAGCAAGCATTAGATCAGGACCATAACACCGATCAATACTTTTGTTGCCTTTTATTTTCCCAATCCATACCAATGGCATTCCATCTGGAAGTACGTATGCAGCATGGTCATGGGCTGCTTTCACCGCTTGCGACTTATGCGATTGTACAATTCCATGTACATCTCTAATAACGATGTACTGGTTTATTTTACCATTTATAGCATTATTAATAAGTGTTTTACATTCATGAATATTTGTTGCAGTAATACGAATTCCAAGAATTTTGAAATATTCAGCCCGCATGATGCTCTAAAAGGATTTTTGAGTATATTTTATCAATATTCTCGGCAAAGCGATCCCAAATATAATGATCCACCGACCAATTAAATCCAATCTCTCCCATTTTTTCGCGGATGTCATCATTATGAATAAGGAGTTTTAAGGCATTGGATATCTCCATCACAGTTGATTTAGGATCGTTAGGAGTGATTTTTATACCGGCATCATCTGGAACAATTGTACCTGGTCCTCCAATGTCTAAACAAACAACTGGCAATCTATTGATCATCGCTTCGACACAAACATTCCCTCCCGATTCATGCAATGAAGGGTGTAATAGGACATGAGCATGGTTCAAAATATTTAATAATTCTGATCGACTTACCCATTTATGGAATTTTGTTTTGTCTAAAATTTCTAATTTTGAAGCAAGTCCTTTTAATCTCCTTGCATCTGGCCCTTTACCGATAATCCACAATTCAGCATTGTCCAGGTTTGCCTGAGCAAATGCTTTTATGCCCAGACTGAATCCTTTCCATTGAAGAAAATTTCCGATCATTAGAATCTTTCTTTTGTTATTATAATTGCTCTTTAAATCCTCGGTCTTTCTATGTATGTCATCATTGCTAATTCCAATAGCGGGCAGAATTGAAGCTGCTTTGTATTTAAAATTTTTTAATCTTTGTAATGTTTCACTAGTGGTGGCGACAACGTGATCCGCTTTTGCAATGCAGCGACGATTGAAGGGATCTATTTCACCGATTCTTCTTCCAGTTAATCTTAGCATCTCAAAAATCTTGCCTCTAGCGGAGAACTCTTTCCAGAAATTCTTCGGTATGCTCTCTCCTCCCCCTACAGGTCCAAATAGAAAAGGGACATGCAACAAATATAGAAAACTTGGGATGGAATATTTAACCAGCGTTAAATGGTGTACCAGATTAAATTTTATTTTCTTATGGTGTTTTTTCGCAACGAAATAAGCCTTTATTTGCCATAGATAGTAATGAAATTGTATCGTGATTTTTTTCTTTTTCATAAAACCAGCTATTTTCCCAAAACCACAATATATAAATTCAATATTGGGAACATTCTGAACAGCTTCCTCGATAATATTCTTATTAACCGATTGAGCTAGTACCCATACTCTATGCCGTTTTGCCATCGCAATTGCAAAGTTCCATCCTGTTCCAGCTTCTGATCCAAAACCAGGTTTACAGGCGTAAGCTGAAATCAATATTTTTTTACCGTTTGTAATTAGGTTCCTCTTATAAAATTCAATTTGATTTAAGAGTTTCAACGACACATAATTCAAATCTATTGACAAAGCGATCCATTGTAAATTCATTAAGGTACTTTTCTCTGCCAGCATAGCCCATCTTTTTTCTCAGTTCAGAATCAGATATCAATAAAATTATTTTTTCTGCAAGAATCTCAGAATTTTTTATTGGTATAAGAAATCCAGTTTCACTATCACTCACAATGTCCGGTATGGCTCTCCAATTGGTAGTAATTACAGGTAATTCGAACATCATCGCTTCAACAATGACCAGTCCAAATGACTCGGTTTCATAAAACGTTGGGAAACAGAAAATATCCGCCTTATTGTACTGATCCCACTTATCCTTACCCTTTTTAAATCCTGGCAAAAGCACCTTATCATCAAGCTTATTATCACTTATGAATTGCTGTACTTTATTCTTAAATGCATTGGATGTGAATTCGCCCATAATAGAAAGTTTGAAATTATAATTTTGATCACGGACTAAACGAATTGCTTTCAATAAAACCATTACCCCTTTACTCTCATGAATTATTCCTGCATACAGTATCGAAATCGGATTTTGCGGATTATTTTTTTGAAAATCCGTTCTATACTTACAATCGGGTACACCACCTTGCACAGTAAGAATCTCTTTCGCCTTAAAGTACTCGCCATCAGGAGGATTCAACAGCGATCTTTGAATGGCACCATTGGCATTGCCATAAACTCGTAATGCAAGATATCGTATTATAGGATTGGAATTTTTTACATATTCGGATAATCCGGCAGCGCTGAATTCAATAATCACATTTTTAAAGAATGCCCTAAGGACCCCCAGAAGTAATATATCCCTTATTAGGGGGGAAAAGTTTGGACTAGCTGCGGGGTAGAACAAATTATTAATATTGTGTTTATATTTTATTCTGAGAGTTTTAAGTATTACCGATAGTAAGTGAAATATTTTTGACACTCGAAATTTTCCAATTTCTGACATTGAAGATGAAAAACGCATTCTTACATGATAAATTTCGAGTTGCGCATATGAAGCATCGATTAAAACCTGGTGAGAAATTGCCTGTCCATAGTACGGAGGAGGCGTTTGACCTAAAAATAATAGTTTGAATTTATGATTATCGGGTTTCAACTATCTGCCATCCATTTATTATATCCGGGTATCTTTTATAAATTTCCACCGCTGCAACTGCGACGCCAAAGACGGTCCAAAACCATATTCCACCCATGGGACCTTCTAAGTAAACGCTAAACGATGCACTAATCAAATGTGCTGTAATGAATCCCATGAGAAAGAGAAAAATATTTGACCAATATAGATTATTATCCCTTATTGTCTTTCTATATACCAGATATAGATCTAGCTCCACTGATCCCATAAGAATGAGCCAGAGAATAAAACCAGGTAATCCGGACCGGGCTAATATTGTTATGTGACTATTATGCGGACTTCTTAATTTACTTTCTGATACCACTTGAAACCCATCATCATCAGCAAGATTAATTCCATACCCTTTCCCAGTCCAAAAATAATCACCAAATATTGTGTAATTTAAAATTTTCGCCCACCAACTGAGTCTCCAATTTTTGGTTCCCTGCAATGTACCATCCTCTGCATTAGAGACTATGCTTGTAAGATTGGAAGTTATTTGAGTAGGTGATACTACGCGCTTTTTATTGGTAGAAAACTCCAATCCACTAACCAAAAAAATTGCAACAATAAACATTACACTGATTACAATTTTAGAATAGCGATTTGTAAATGGACGTAATATAAAAACAAATGATACGCTTAATAAAAATGCAAGCAACCCGGCTCGAGAAATTGAACCGAATAAAATTATTTCAATGACAAGCATTAACATCAGTAAAAAACCAAATCTTTTTGACAGTAGTAGATAAAATAGTAAGCAACCAGTAACATGAACCATAATTTGGCTTATTCTTAAATTAATTATAGGAACTGAACTTCCAGGAAAAGCCGGGATTGGTAGTGTTTTAGTAAAAATATATAAGATAATGGCTCCAAAAATAAAGAATGGTGCAAATCGCTTGTAGAAATCCAGTACTAATTTTAATCTATTTGGATTTGATAATAAAAAGCCTGCAATCATAATAGCAAACATACCATAGCCCCAAATCACCGCATCCCTAAGTGCATTTAATCCATAGGTTGAAATATATGGAATTGTACAAATTGCTCCCCAGACCATAACAATTGCAAGAATTTTGAGCGTATTGGTAAAAAACCACATACGTGCCGACGGTGTTGTTAGATATAATACCAAACAAATAAACAATGTGACTTCACTTATGTAAATCATTCCAATACCAATATGTGCAAATCCCCTTCCTAAAAATGCATAGCCAATCAAAACGAATGCCATAATACGGAGGTAGATATTTCCGTTTGAGTATTTATGACTTCCAACCCGATTATTAATTATACTAACAGAGTTGTCTGTATTATTCATTGCGTTGGCTTCTTTTTAAATGATAATACATGATATAATATGGCCAGGTAAAAATCATTGTAATTATTTGCAGTGATCGTGAGAGATGCCACGGCTGTTTCTTAATAGCTATCCAACCATTTAATAGCTTATCGGGATTACCTGAAATTGTATGTCCGGAATTTAATTTTACCTCATTACCGTGAATGAATGAAACGTCTTGTTTAATGTTTAAAAATTGGAGAATGCCAGTCATTATATTTTTTGGATTTTCAATGAAATCCTCAAATAAGACTCTGTGATATGGAATTCCTTTTAATTTGTATAACATTGCCATCGCATTAAAATATGACCATAAAATAGCAGCTTTTATTGGATTGCGTTTATTGACCCAGCGCTTGGACTTTTTCCAACTGGAAACAACTGCCCGAGGATCACGAATTAAATGTATCAAGTAGATCTGTAATCCATTTATTTCATTTAATACTGCCACCGGAGCAGGTTGTTTTGAAGTTTCAACAATAATGGAACATTCACTAGTCTCTAAAAATCTTTTTATAGTCTTTTCATAATCATTTTTTAAAATGGTAATTTTGTTTTTAATTGCTTGTGGTAGGATTCCAGTTAACAATAGTGGCATGTATCTCATTCTCATGTATTTACTATGAATTTCTCTAGCTGTATCTGGAATTTCAACGTAGAGCTCTTTCCATACACTACAATTATCTAACTGTTCTCCACATTCACATGGAACTTTTAGAGCACGTTGCCTATTATTGTAAAAATCACTAAGAAGCTCCCCAACATTTGTTAGTCCATTAACCTGTCCGAGAGCACGCGACAATAAAGTGGAGCCACTTCTTCCCTCGCCAATAAAATAAATTATCCTAATTTTCCTATTCTGCATACTCTTTAATGAAATTGTTCGCTGCTAAATATCAATTTTATATTTTCTGAAATTAATTACCTAAGCCAGTGTTCGAGATTAATATCGAGATAATTCTGAAGTTTTTCTATATCGTGTTTGTAAAGTTCTATCACCAATTTTCTCTCACTATCTGTAATTGCTCTTGGTTTCTTTTTTATGTTCAGTTTCAATAAAAAATCTTTTGCTGATATTAATCGATCATAACTAAAGATCTTGGTTAGTAAAGGTTTAAAAAATAGAGCAATAGAACGCAGAGCAAAAGGCATTTTTGAGAATGCTGGTGTATAACTAATATTATATTTACGCGATAAGTCTGGTAAGAAACTATCATCCACACCTAAAAAATTATACAATGATTTGATAAACTCTTTTGGTTTAGAATGGAAATCGTCATACATCCCAATGAATAGGTTTTCCCGCCCAAACAGATCTGTATAATTTTTAATTCCTTCATAATAAGATTTAAATTTGTTTACCGTTTGATTTTCATACATCAAATTACGTTTTTTTTCAATCTTGGGATTTTCAATATACATCTTAAACGATTCGGTACTTATGCCCACTCTTTTTCTGTGTAAATAAGCAGAGTATAATCTGTCCACAGGGTTGCGAAGCATGATCACAATTTTGCAATTTGGTATACAAGCCTTAATTTTTTTAGGACTATCTTGATACCACAGGTAATAGACAGAAGCTTCTCCTATAGCCTTTTCATCATTGTGTCCAATAAATAATGCTTTATATTGTTCAAAAGTTAAATTTCTTGGGTTATATGAGAAATATTGTGGTTCTTTTGTTGGGCACATAAAAATATCAGGATGCTCAGAACAGTAGCGCCAGAGAGATGTAGTTCCCGCTTTTGGTGGCCCTACTATTATAAAATTCGGCAGCATATTAAAATCCTTAAATTATTTCAACCATGGACTTAGATCTTTATGTATGATCGATTGAAGCTCGAGTATATCTTCTTTATAAAATTTGATAAGTAGGTTTCGTTGCTCAGATGAAAAGGAACTTTTTGAAAAGCGGGTAACAAAGAATAGTAATCTATCCCTAAGTGAGATTAAAGTGTGGTGTTTAAAAAATAGTGAGAGAAACGGTTGAAAAAATTTCCCTGTATGCCGTACTATACGCGGTATAAAATTATTTTTAGTTTCCCCACCAATATTATACTTTTGTTTTATATCGGGCGTGAAATTTTCATCCACATTCAAAAAGGAATATACATCCTTAATAAATTTTAATGGATCGCTCTTTAATTCGTGAAATAAACCCACATACACATTTTTCTTTCCAAACAAATTGATAAATAATTTTACACGATTGGAGTATTTCTTACTATTTGCAAGAATATTATCCATAAAAAAATCAGGCGACCGACCGACGACAGCTGAATCAAGCATTATATCCTCAAAATTTCCCGATAGCCTACCCTTTCTCTTGGCATGACGGAACGCAGAAAACAATCTTTCAGCAGGATTTCTTAATATCATTATAATTTTGCATTGTGGTATACTTTCCTTGATTTTTTCAGGAACACCTTCACACCAAAAATAAGTAACTGATGATTCTCCCCTTACCGGTTCAGTTTTAACTCCTGCAAAAAGGTTTTCATAATCTTCTAAAACAAAATTTCGTGGATTATGCGAAAAAAAATGAGGTTCCTTAATCGGGCTCATAAAAATCTCTGGGTGTTCTGAACAGTAATGCCAAAGAGAGGTCGTTCCAGATTTAGGAGCGCCAACAACTATGAAATTTGGTAACATTATTCGTGCTTCATTGGGTTTACCCAGAAATCAAGATTTCGATCAATCATAATTTGTAGTCTTTTAATATCCTCAAAATAAATCGCTGATATTTCCTCACGGAGCTTATCATCCATTCTATCTTCATGCTTAATTTTTTTATATCCTAGTATTCTATGTCTGTGATAGTTAAGAGTATCATATTTAATAAATTTGGTTATCAGCGGTTTAAATACACGGCCCATTAATCTGAATAACTTTGGCAAAAACGCAAATCCGACATCGCCTCCAACGTTTAATTGTCGTCGCATATTAGGTGTGAATGTCTTATCTACATTAAGAAAATCAAATATTGACTCTAACAGATTCTGGGGTGAATTAATTAAATCATTGAATAAATGAATGGATACATTCTTTCGTCCAAATACTCTATAGTAATTCTCCACATACGATGAGTAAAATCCTTTATTCCAGATCGAGTCTATAGCTTTTTTATTTATGTTTTCTTGTTCTTGGTTTAAAACATTTACTATGTCTTTAAAGTCAAAGAAAAAAGCCCCAATTCGTTTATGCTGCAGGTAGGCTGAGTATAATCTGTCTGCTGGATTTCTCAATATAATAATGATCTTACAGTTTGGGATTGATTCCTTTATTCGTTCAGCGGTTCCCTTGTACCAAAGATAGGACGTCGAAGCCTCTCCTACCGCAATTTCATTGTTTCTATTTCTAAACAGTTTCTCATATTCAATTAATGTTAAATCTCTTTGATTGGTGCTAAAATAGTGCGGTTCCTTAATCAGGCTCATGTATATCTGTGGATGCTGTGAAAGATAGTGCCATAATGAAGTTGTACCAGATTTTGGGGCTCCTACTATTATGAAATTTGGCAGCATAAACAATCTTTTAAATATCAATCCACTCCGACAGGTCTCTACCTATCAAAGATTGCAATTTAATCACATCTTCACGGAATATGTCGTGAGCGAGTGTCCGTTCCTTAGGAGACAATTTGTTATCCGTAGGTCTTGATCCTTTCTTATTCAATTGAAAAACTTTATTTCGAATCTCTATCAATCTATCGTAAGCAACCACCTTAATCAGGATTTTTCTAAAAAAATCGACGACAATTCGAATTAGTCTGTAATAAAATGGAAAAACAGGATCATATCCAACATTATGTTTTTTACTAAAATCGGGGGTATAAATAGTGGTAGATACACCCAAAAACGAAAATAGAGAATGGAAAAACGACGTTGGTTCTGATCGCATATCTTCAAATAGTCCAACGAAAACATTCTCCTCACCAAATAAATTGAAATACCTTTGAACATGTTCAAAGTACAAACCATTTGATATGATATTGAATTCTTTTGGAATTTTTGCTATACTCTGTTGATCAATATACTTTTGTATCAATTTTTCAACAGGAAAACTGTAAAGTCCCAATCTTTTCCAATATAGGTAAGCTGAATAAAGCCTATCCAACGGATCTCTCAACATAATAATAATTTTGCAATTAGGAATAAATTTATTAATGCGCTTTGCTGCTTCTTGGCCCCTTAGGTATGAAGTCGAAGCCTCTCCGATCATTGTCTCATTGTTAGAATTTTCAAATAGTGCTTTGTATTGATTAAGGTCGAGTTTCCCGGGATTTGTCGAGAAATAATTTGGTTCTTTAGTTTTACTCATGGAAATATCAGGATGCTCTGAGCAATAGCGCCAAATAGATGTAGTTCCGCATTTGGGCGCTCCTACTATTATAAAATTAGGTAACATATTTATGAAACTGACCTGAATCGAAAGTTTGGAAGATAGTTAATCCAATATCCAAATTTCTTGAATATGACAAACGAGATTGAGACATTCAAAATGATGACACTAAAAGAAGTGGTAATGGCTGCCCCAATGATACCGAAGGGAGGAATAAGTAGATAATTTAGAAGAATATTCAATAGCGCGGCTAACGCCAAAATCTTACCAAGAACTTTGTGATTGTCAGTCATATTTAAGAAAGATCCATTTGGTCCAAAATACGAACTCACTAATCTCCCAACAATCAATATCATAAATGGCATGAATCCAGCCCGGAATGAAGGTCCAAGATATGAGAGAATGGGTATTACAACCAGTAACGATATTAGCACAATCGGTAGTGAAAATAAGAAAGAAAGTTTGGATGCGAACCGGGCTGACCGCTTCAGTTCATCAAACTTCTTATGATGATATAACTCTGCGAATTTTGGATTAGAGATACTATTAATAGCAGTTAAAACAAAACTAACCGGTATGGTGAGTTTTAAAGCGACCCTATATATACCAGTATTTTGAGTAGTATCGAAAATTCCAAGAAATAACGTGTCGATTGCTCCCATTATTAACAGCATGGATGCGCTGAAGAACATGGGAAGAGACAAAGCCAATAATCCTTTATAACTAAATTCCTGTTCATAAGATTCCAGAATATCAGTGCTGATCGTTACCGGAATTTTTCGCAAACTATGATACCAAAAATAGAACGTAAGCGGAATACTGATAATAATCGTTATTACATTTGCGTAAACTGGCACTAAATAATTATTGGATGACACATTAATCAATATAATTAATAAGATCAGATTCAATAAGGGTGGAAAAAATAATTGTAAAGAAAATGATTCTGTAATTTTTTTTAATCCGGTTAATGAGGCGGTATTAACGGCATTGATACTCCTGAACGGAAGAACTATGGCGACTAGTTTTATTACTAAGGTGAGTTCTTCTTTCTGAAATATACGGAGCGCAATCCAGGCGCTATTCAAATACAAAATCGTTCCAATCAACAGACTTAATACGATTACTAAAGATCCAGTCTTCTTATAAATTAATAAAAGGACGGATCTCCCATGTTTCGCGTATCTGGCAATCTGCCGAACAGTGGCTGTTCGGAATCCGAAAAGCGATAAAACTGCAGATATACTAAGTAATGATACCATGATTGCTAAAATTCCCAGAGCATCAGCTCCATAATATTTTGCAACAATCATAGTGAGGATAAATGATAAAAAGAATCCTGTTATCCGTAGCACAAGAGTAGCGGCCGATCCCTTAATTATTTCATTAATATTCTTTTCATTCAACAGAATATTCAGCCGATCTGAAATTTTTAGGAATAATTTCATTAATTATAATTGTAAAAGTTGGGTAAAGCTCTGCGAATAGTTTTTATGAAGCCCAACTGTATTGAAAATTTATTAAACTTCATTAATTGATCATGCAATATTATAAAATGATCAAACTATTTTTTTAGATCACCAGTGCTAAGTTGTCTCCAAATAACGAGGCCTGAACCCAAAACAAAGCCAAGAATAGTGAATAAGAGAATATTATTTAGCGGTTTTGGTTTAATTGGTTTGTAGAACGGAATCGCCGGATCCACTACTCTTATATTACTTAAAGCGGATGCTTCATTCAAGCGCGCTTCCTCCAGTTTTTGACGCAGAAATTTGTAAGTTTCCGCTAACACATATTGCTCCCGTTCTAATCGAAAGTACTGAAGAGATTTTTCTGGCAGAGCACGCAGCTGATCAGAGTATTGATCAAGAAGTTTTTTATATTCGTTAGCAGCTCCCTCTAATCCTTGAACAGCACCTTCCAGCACTATTACTGTATCCACTAATGATTGCCTAAATCCAAGCGGATCAGAGACATTCAATCCCTGTAAAAGTAGTTCATTTGTTTGATGTACTAATTGCAGCTTAAGCTTTCTTATCTTTTCTTTGGTAGAAATAAGTGCTTCATGAGACTCGCCATAGAGGCTTGAATTCCTTACGAGATTCGCTTCGCTGGAAGCAATCTCCTGTCTTAAAGCGAATAATTGGTTATTCACCGAATTAGTAAGGTCTTTTGCCAGTGTTGTATCTGAACTAGCGATATTTTCCAATACGTAACGCTTTTTTTCCCGAGCAATATTCACTTTAGCTAATTGTGCATAATACGTTGCCTCAATACTTGCTAATTCCCGCATTAATATTCCGGCCTCATCTTCTAAACCAAAAATTTGCTCTTGCTCTTGATATTCTTTGAGCTCTTTCTCTAGGTTATTTAGTTCAGTGACAATACTTGATAATTGGCTTTCAAGGAAGAGACGCATATGAGTACCTTCACCAGAATCCCACTGTTGTTCTTGTAGTATAAAATTTTCTACCAAAGTATTAATAACCAGAGCAGCTTCTTCCGGCTCAAATGAATCGTAGCGAATATTGATTATATTTGATCCGCTAGGATTACTAACGTTGAGTTCCATTTGGATTTGCTTTATTGCACTTCTCATTAGCGAGTCTGGTGGTACTTCGTTCGGATTATGATCGATTGCTAATTGATTTGTCCAAAACCCGAGTGTAAAGAATTCACGTGTAGCACGTCTAATGCCAGTCGGTGAGTACACCCTGGTACCGAGTAAATACATGTCTTTCCCAAATTCCGACGACCATAATTTGTTCAGAGCAGATTCAATCAATGTGCGGGATTTAAGCAGCTGTAACTCATCAGTGATATTTGTATTACTACCACCAAGTCCAATGTCAAAGACGGAAATACCTTGCTGATCCTGGTCCAACACTAGCATCGTCTGTGATTGATAGACCGGAATTTGCCAGATTGTAATGATTACCCCTATTGCCACCATCACTGACGTCACGGATAGAACAATCCATTTTGATTTCATTACAATGCTGAATAGTGCTCTTAGTGAGATTTCTGACTCTTGAAACGTATAATTGCTGGTAATTTTATCAGGCATGGTTCTCTCAATATATTAGTTAAATAAATCCACCCTATTGTTTGAAATAGTAATCAATTTGTGACCTGTTCTCTGCGGATTTGAGTAAGATAATACAGATTTACGATACTCATTAAGGTATTAACAACCCCTACTTGGGTAAGAATGTAATCACCAAATTTCTGTGGTATTATATAAGTATCATTTGGCAATATCTTTTCGAACTCTGATTTATCCCCGGATGAAAGAAATTTTCCCATATTAATTTGATAACTTAATTGACCTAGGGAATCTGGTTCGTGACGAAAAAGTTGGACACCGCGGAGTCGGGCACCCTGCTTGGGTCCACCTGCGATCGAGATCAAAGCAGGTAATTCTATACCATCATAGACAAGATAGCTACCTGGATTCTTGACATGACCCCAAATATTGACCCACATACGGATTACGCCGTGTTGATCAGTAATATAACGTTCGCCACTACGGGGATAATCTTGTTGGGGAATATTCAAACCGGGATTTATTTGTTGTCTTTGTCCAAAAGACAATGAAGATATTCCTATTAAAAGAATAAATAGAATAAATTTTCTAATACCGCTTGTAGAAATTCCCATTATTTTTTGCCTTATAATAATTGAGCATAAAATTACCAGTCGTCAAATGGTTCTCAAACAGAAAAATAAGATAATACAACTTGGTTTTTTACGATTACCATTTTAATAGTATTTATTAATCTATAATTTATAATTGTTTTTAAGCTAAATCCCCGATATTAAATGCAACAACTAATTAGTCAAATCCAAAGACTGAGTCTCCCACTCAAACTTGATTCAGGGATCCAAATCAAACATTACGATCTTTTTCGTGGCGCAACATCAAATATTGAATATTTACGCTGCCACGCCTCAATTCTAAGTAGGGGTTCACCTCCCCACCCGCCCCACCGCCACTCTGAAGAAGAGATACTGGTTTTACTCCAAGGCGAGGTAAATGTGATTATTCCAAATGCGGATACACCTGAGAAATTGCTTCAACATAGACTCAAAATCGGTCAAGGCGCTTACTATCCCGCCGGTTTTCGCCATACAATTGAAACTGTCAGTGAAGAACCAGCCAGATATATAATGTTCAAATGGCACGGGAGCGCTTCGAAAGTACGTTCTCCTCAAGCATTCAAAATATATTCCTTATTTAGTGACCCTGCGCACTCTAATAATGTCAATCCTATTGACATAAGAACTAAATTGATATTTGAAGGTGGAACCAGTTATTTGAATAGATTGCACTGTCATACTACTGAACTAGTGCCATCAGCCAGTTACAATGCCCATTCTGATAAACATGATGTAGCTATTATTGTTTTTCAGGGAGAATTAGAAACACTTGGCCAAATAGCAAAGCCCTACGACATTATATTCTACAAAAGCGGCGATATGCACGGTATGTCAAACATTGGTGAAAAACCTGCATTTTATGCAGTATTAGAATTTCATGGTGAAAAATCCGGACTGTGGCCTGGATTTCAAAATCTTAAAAGAATAATCCTATCAATCCTGAACGAACCGGAAAGTTTCAAACCCAGACTTAAGAATTTCATTAGTCGGCTTCGTAAGTTCGGGTGAATTACATTGATGAGAATACAAATAAATTATATTCAAATTAACTTTTAGCATATTGTGTCAGAAATAAACCCAACACGACTCAATATAGAAGCGTCATCAGCCTGTCAACTCAAGTGTCCGTCATGCCCAACCGCCACAAATGAAATTAATCCAAATATTGGAACAGGTTATTTACAGTTATCTGACTTTAAAAAATTAATTTATAATAATCGACATATCCGGCAGGTGGAACTTTCAAACTATGGGGAAATGTTTCTTAATCCAAATCTGTTAGATATATTACGGTACGCCCATTTAAAGGGTGTTGCCTTAACCGCCAGAAACGGCGTCAACCTCAATAGAGCTTCAGATGAGGTGCTAGAGGGACTAGTTAAATACAAATTTAGGTCAATAACCTGTTCGATAGACGGCGCATCAGAAGAAACATATAAAAATTATCGAGTTAACGGGCGTTTTACAAATGTGCTTAGAAATATTAGCCGGATTAATTATTTCAAGGAAAAATACCATTCTAAATATCCGAAGTTGAAATGGCAATTCATTGTGTTCGGACAAAATGAACATGAGATTGATAAAGCAAAGAATCTGGCTACTGGTTTACAAATGCAATTTAAAGTTAAGCTCAACTGGGATTCCAAATTTTCACCAATAAAGAATGAAAAATATATAAGAAAATTGCATGGTGTCACTTCCCGGGAGGAATATGAACAACGATATAATTCTGTTTACATGAGTCAAATTTGTTATCAATTATGGAATCAACCTCAGATCAATTGGGATGGAAAAACGCTTGGGTGCACAAGAAACTTTTGGGGTGATTTTGGCGGTAACGCCTTTCAAGATGGACTCACATACAGTCTTAATAATAAGAAGATTAAATACGCCAGGGATATGCTTAAAGGTATACAAAACGAACGCGATGATATTCCCTGTAGTACTTGCAGCATTTATATAAAAAGAAAACAAAATGAAAACTGGGTTAAGGGCTATAATATAATTATTGACAAAATACTTCAACGTGGATTTAGCTTATCGATTCAGTACCGCCTTCCATTAAGGGTGAGAATGTTTATTAAAAAAATAACCTTGGGTTCAAATTATATTATTTGAATAATATTAATGCATACGGAAAAATATCTGCAGAACTTTAAACAACATCACCAAATTACCTTGAATCGCAAGTGAATTTATTAGCCATAAATGCCAATACCGGTCAGGATTCTTTAACTCGTGAATTGTTCAACGACTTATCAGAGAAAATCAATAGCCAGAATATAAATAAACCAGATTTATTTAAAATTATTGAGGCTCATTACGATTCATCGCTTTAAATCGTTTGTAAATTAGAGGGGAATTAAATCATTAAATGAAAATAAAATATAGTTTATTATTTTTATTAAGCATTACCCGTGTTTTTTCTCAAGAAATTCCAGAGACAATCAGGCCAATTCCAGAGCGTTCAGGAGGCTCTTATCAATTACATCAATCCAGTGATCAATTAATTCCTGACCTGGGTATCGTTACAGATAAACTATTATTTGAATTAACCTCCACCTTTTTAGGATTTGATTTTGATGATAATGGTACTGAAACCACCTCCTATTTTATACCCCCAGACCCAATCGGAGCGGCTGGGACCGATCGATTAGTTGCTGTTGTTAATGTGATGATCGAAGCGCGTGATAAAACTGGAGCATTATTATGGAGAGATGCCTTAAAGGATTTTTTTACCACACTTTCACCAACAACATACACATTTGATCCAAAAGTGGTTTGGGATCATTACGAAAACCGTTTTGTGGTTATAACGCTTGAGCAGTTTCAAACTGGAAGCAATCCAAACCCAGGAAACATTTCACGGATACTGGTAGCCGTATCCAAAACCGACAGTCCCGCAAGTGCCACAACTGCCGATTGGTATTACTATGCAATCGATTCGAAGACTATTATCAATTCAGTCGATATGTGGGCCGACTATCCCGGTTTGGAATTAGATGAAGAGGCAATATACATAACAAATAATATGTTTGAATTTTCTGGCGGTCCCAACACGGAATATGGAGTGCGGTTATGGATAATCGATAAGGGTGTTTCCTCTGGATTTTATGCTGGAGGATCTGCTTCCCATACTGTCCATGATCCTTATTCTACTGGTGGTGGTATTGCCACAACTACTCAACCGGCACTAGTATATGGTACAGGTGGTGCGGGTTCTGGTGTTGGTACCTATTTAGTTTCGTATAGTGGGTTTTGGGATGGTATTGATGAATATGTCCAGGTAATTCGGGTGAATGATCCGCTAGGATCAGTATCTTTTTCACAAGCCTGGGTAAATGTTGGGCATATTGAGGATCATTCATGGGGCAATCTTGTGGATGCTCCACAATCGGGCACGAGTACTCCAATTGAAGTAAATGATCGCCGTGCTTTGGATGCAGTTTGGAGAGATGATGATAATAATGGTGCTAATATTTGGTTCACAACAACAATAAAGCCTGATGCTGGCTATGATGCTGTAAATGCAGGAGAAACAACCGCCCATTGGTTTCGGATCAACACATCGTCCTGGCCACCGGTATTAGGCGATCAGGGTAATATTGGCGGTGAAGATATTGCCGAGGGTACCTATACGTTTTTTCCGTCACTGGCTCTTAATCAAACAGGTGATTTCTACATTGGTTTTTCAGCTTCGGCACCATCAATATATCCTGGTTCGTATGCAGTCGCTCGACATTGGTTTGATTCACCCGGGACAGTTCATAGCGCAGAAACGATATTCCCTGGCGAGGATTATTATGTTAGAACTTTTAGTGGATCACGTAATCGTTGGGGTGATTATAGCGGGACAGCACTCGATCCGGCTGATGATTCAGTATTTTGGGTTTTTAATGAGTTCGCTTTAACACGTGGTTTAGAAAGTGGAGGGGATGGTCGTTGGGGCACAGGTTGGGGGAAATTGTCAATTTCTCAACCAACCATCACCGTAACATATCCCAAGACAACTACCCGATGGGCCCTGGGCGACACACGCTCTATCCGCTGGAAGAGTACCTATTTATTGCCTGATGATTATGTTAAGATTGATCTTTTATTGAACGATGCATTTAATTCAGAAATAAAAGCATCGACAAAAAATGATGGTCTGCATAGTTGGACTATTCCAGGCGGCTTAACACCCTCTGATCAATATTCAATTAGAATTCAGCTGGTTTCTAATAGCGCTGTTAACGATAAGAACGACAATCCTTTTACAATAGTGGAAACGTTATACCCGGAGGTTACCGTTATAAAGCCAAATAATGATGATAACTGGATACGAGGTAATACGAAAAACATTCTGTGGGAATCGGTCGATTTAGATAAGTTTGAAAAAGTAAAAATTGAGCTATATGAAAACAGTTCTTTTTATTCAGAACTCGTATCACAAACAAGAAATGACGGCAAATTCGAATGGGACATTCCAGGCGGCATCCCCGAATCGGATAAATATTCGGTAAAAATAACGAGTCTTAATTATCCAACTTGTGTTGACACAAGTGATCAGCCCTTCTCAATCCTTGATGCCACAACGCCTTATCTTCAAGTCTCATATCCTAATAATGGTGAAGAATTAGCCCGCGGGATGATTCCTGAAATCAGGTGGCAAAGAGCAAATCTGACAAAAGAAGACCGGGTTAAAATTGATCTGTTATTGAATGGTGCTTTCTATGAGGAGCTTAAGGCATCAACCAAAAATGACGGGCAGGCTAATTGGGCTATACCGCTGGATCAGTTACTGTCCGATCAATATACGATAAGAATTCGACTCGCTCTTGACAGCACCGTAACCGATGAAAGTGAGTATCCATTCTCGGTTGTAGAAGCCATAGATCCAACTATTACAGTAATAAAGCCCAATGGTGGTGATGAGTATATTCGCGGAATAACAAAAGGTATTCAATGGACCAGCGAGGGTTTACTGGTAACGAATAAAGTAAAAATTGATTTACTGCGTAATGGCACTTTCTATTATGAGATAACCCCAAAGACTCGCAATGATGGCGTATTTCGATGGGACATACCTGATACGCTTACTTTATCTGACCAATATACGATAAAGGTTCAGAATAATGACTTCCCGGCTGCAGTTGATACAAGTGATGCTACCTTCAGCATTATTGAAGCTATAGCGCCCAGTGTCGAGGAATTTCCATCGATTCAAGGACTTCCCTTGGAATACAAAATAAAACAAAACTATCCAAATCCCTTTAATCCAATTACCACTATTAGATACCAGTTGCCAGAAGAGAGTCACGTTGTCTTAAGTATTTATGACATCATGGGCAGGCAAGTTGTGCAGCTCATTAATGGGACACAGGCACCCGGCTTTAAATCCGTTCAATGGGATTCCAAGGATCGTTTTGGAAATGTTGTCAGTGCGGGAATGTATCTCTACCATATTCAGGCTGGTTCATACAATAAGACAATTAAGATGATATTATTGAAATGACACTTGAGAACAGGACGTGGAAGTAATTCGAACGAATTATTAATAAAGAACCGGGGATTACATTCTAAAACGCACTGTTAGGATCAATGACAAATAAAATATTATTCGTGACTGAATTGCGACCCTACCCACCTTACGGCGGTCAATTCATTCACACTTATAATAATATTGAAAGTTTATGTCGGAATTTTTCAGTGATTGTGTTAGCCCCTGCTGTAAGTAGTGATTGCGAGCTGTTACAGAAGGTTGAAGCTTGGCACAACTTACCACTGGAATTTCATCCAATCCGGCACAATGTAAATAAAATTATTCGTCATCGTTTTAAACCGTGGTCTGCATGGTACATCTGCTTGGAACAATTATACAAGCTGTATAAACCGAAAGTCACTTGGTTTGGTTACGGTCATTGGGGACAATATACAGATCTTGCCCGTAAATACGGTTCGAAAACAATCATGGGAACACACAATTCCCAGGCTAAGTTAACTCGGCAAAGGTGCCAAGCGACGCCTTTTGGTTCGACGTATATAGTCCAACGGTTGAACTATTTGACACAGCACATTCACGAACAGCGTTTCTTCTCTCGTTTTGATCGCATTATCAGTGTCAGTGAATCAGATCGACGGTATC
The DNA here is from genome assembly GCA_042564205.1 of Fidelibacterota bacterium. Classification (GTDB taxonomy): domain Bacteria; phylum Fidelibacterota; class Marinisomatia; order Marinisomatales; family JAHJCW01; genus JBHPLN01. The sequence goes on along the minus strand of JBHPLN010000014.1, from coordinate 124 downwards.
ATACACAGTTTGTAAGTGAAGAACGCAGTTTACTTCTTCCCAACTATATTAATGATGATTGGTATAAACATGAAAAACCAATAATACGGGAAGAAAATTTGATTATAATGACTGGTCAGTTCGA
>JBHPLN010000013.1:0-34839 GCA_042564205.1 Fidelibacterota bacterium | reverse complement strand
GAAGCTATTTATTTTTATCTGAAAGCGTTGGCCGAAGATCATGAATTCGCACTGGGATACGTGCAGCTGTCATTTGCCCAAACTACAGCTCAAGGTTTTTTTAAATATTTTGACAAAGCCAAAGCTTTAATAGATAATGTTTCAGAGGGCGAGCGTCTCTGGATTATGGCAATTGAAGCTGGATTTAACGGTGACCCCACGCAGCAACGCGAATACCTTAAAAATATTGTCAAATTATATCCCGATGATGAGCGAGCAGAAAATATACTGGCTACTCAATATTATGGTTTCCAGGAGTATGAACTGGCAATTCCACATTACAAGCGGGCAATTGAGATCAATCCAGATTATTCTCAACCTTACAACCAGCTTGGCTACTGTTATCGGTTCCTGGGGAAATATGAAGAAGCTCGATCAGCATTCAATACTTATATTGACCTGATTCCTGAAGACCCAAATCCGTATGATTCATTTGCCGAACTACTATTAATCACTGGAGAATATGACGAATCAATCGAGTATTATCATAAAGCCCTGAATCAGAAACAGACCTTCATACCTTCATACATTGGTATTGCCACTAATCTTAATATAATGGGCCAGCATGCAGCTGCTCGGGAACATCTGAATGAAGCATTGGACGTGGCTGAAACCTTTGGTCAGGAAAGGCAAATATACCAGTCAATTATCATATCATATATAGATGAAATGGATACCGTTAATGCGCTTTCTACAATAGAGCATCTAATCACCATCGATAAAGAGCACGATGATCTGGTAAGTTTATCCAATGATTATAATAACAAGGGAAATATACTGCTTTTTGTTGCAGGAGAGTCAGACAAGGCTTTAAAATTCTACGAAAAATCAGTTGACCTGATTCAATCCACCGATTTATCCCAGGAGATTAAATACAATGCTAAATGGGGATTGATGGGGACCGCTAGCCAGGTCTTTATTATGAAAGGCGATTATGATGTAGCGGACAAATATATTGAGAAATTTTCGCATTATGCAGAAAAGGCAGAAAATCCTTTCCAGATAATGTTTTCTCATCAGTTAAAAGGCATGTTGGCATTGTATACCAGTTCTTACGAAGAAGCTATAACTGAGTTTGAAAATGCAAACCAGCAGAATCCCCTTATTCATTTCTGGACCGCTCAGGCATATGAGAACTTGGGTGACAATAATTTAGCTCAAGAATATTATCGCCGTGCCGCATTTGCAAACTCATTGAATAATGTCCCTTATGCTTATATAAGACAAAGGGCAGTCAGCCGTATTACCGAATAATCAATTTAGCCAGAATCCCCGCTTTCTCTTGAAAAGGGAGAAATTGTTCAGTAGTCTTTATTAAGTCCACTGACCTGAAAAACATTGTTTGTACAGTTTTATGCAATTAAAAAACAGTTTACCTTTTCTCATAACCGCCTGTTTAAATCTCACAACATTAGCAAATGCCCAGAATTTTTCGATCGCCAGGATTCATTATGGCGGGGGTGGAGATTGGTACTCGGATCCCAGTAGTTTATCTAACCTATTATCATATTTAGGTACCAATACACCGGTTAAAACAGCTGAACAGGAAGTACAAATAAAAATTAGCGATGAAGAATTCACCCAGTATCCCTATCTATACCTTACCGGCCATGGAGGCCTCAGCTTGACTGAACAAGAAGTTAAAATTTTAAGAAATCATCTGTTGAATGGTGCCTTCTTGCATGTAGATGACAATTACGGCCTTGATTATGATTTTTTCAGAGAGATGGCGCGCGTCTTTCCCGACATGGAATTTGAAGAATTACCATACAATCATCCCCTCTATGAAAATTATTTCCATTTTCCTGATGGATTACCAAAAATTCGCGAACACGATGGCTTTAGTCCCAGGGCTTTTGCCTTATTTGATAAAGAACGTATTATGGTTTTATATACTGACGAGTGTGATCTTGGCGATGGCTGGGAAAATCCCGAGGTCCATAATATACCGGAACAAGTAAGAGAACAAGCATTGAAAATGGGTGTAAATATTGTTTATTATATCTTAACGCAATAATCATGTCAATTGTTAACCAACTGAAATTTATACGAAGGGCCATCCTAAGAAATGACGTATCTAAGATTGCCTGGATTTTTTATTCAATTTTACTGTTAATATTTATTAGTGCTAATATCATAGAGCATTTTTTTTACCTTCCGGCAAACAGTAAATCTTTTATTTTAGTATTATTTGTCAAAATAGTGGTCACACTCATTTTGGCAGTCTTTGTCACTATAGTGCTAGCACTTAATGACGTGTTACCACGCTACAAATTGAATCGGTTGGCCGATAAAACCGGGAAGCTACTTTTTTCTGATCCCTATCAAATTCACAAAGCACTTAAAATCGAGAAAGGACTAGATACCAGTTCTGATCGCACTAGCGATCGTTCATTTCTGGATCAGACATTACATAAGCTAAGTACTCTGAATTTGGGTGTATTTTATCCTGAGGCAACCATACAGCGCTGGAAATCCATAACTGTAATCCTGTTAATGCTAATTGGGATTTTAATAATGTTTGGTTGGGACTCCGCCGCAGGATCAATCTATCGCTGGTCACATCCCAGGCAGGATTTTCAGATTCCGGCCCCATTTACACTTCAATCATTATCAGGCGATATACAATTAACAGGCGATGATAAAGCGGAGATACTAATACAGTCCGTGAGTGTATCTCCTGATTCAGTGTATCTTAGATATTACCCGGTAATAAACCCTGATATGGAAACCGTGAAAATTAGAAGTGCTGCCCCAGACTCAACCGGTATATACCTATTTTTTATCGATGGCATTATAGAAGATCATATTTATCAGGCATATGTTCCATCACAACATTTTTGGGAATCATGGAAAGAAGTTAGTTCTCCAGAATATTATATATTATTAATTGATCGTCCCTTAGTAGAAAAATTATCGTTTCAAAACTCAAAATTTGGAACATTACAATTTGATCAATATTCCCAACATGTTTTTAATTTACCGCAAGAAGTTCTCACACAATTAACTAGTACAACTGACTCTTCAGCGAATCAATTATACTCGGCGCTCAATCGTGCTCTCCAGGCTGGTTATCCCATTGAATACCAAAAAATGATTATAGAATATTTTAACAAACTGATAGAATCCGGTTTTCTGGATAAAAAAATATCAAGCAGCCAGGTGCTAGATAATTAACCATAAAAATAATCTATATATGAAGCGCCTAGTCGTACTGCTATTCTGTTTACAAACACTTTTCGCCCAAAAAGTACTCATTCCAATGGATGAAGCCCAGAACGACCATCTCAAAGCCTATGGCATGGTCTATTTCATATTAAACTACAATATTCAGGTTGAGTGGCTGCTCAATTACCGCGGGGGTTCTTTTTTAGTTGATGAGTATGCAGTTTTTGTTCGTGAATGCAATATAAGGGGGGTGAGTATAGAGCAGTTAAACCAAGTGGAATTGGGAAATGTATTCTCAACAATTGACCAAAACAATATGGATATTATTGAGCTGGGGAAAGCTCCGAGTATCGCCGTTTATGCACCACCAACCGCGCAGCCCTGGGATGATGCCGTGACCCTGGCGCTAACATACGCCGAAATACCATATCAAACCATTTGGGATGAACAAATATTTCTGGGGGCTCTTGATCATTACGACTGGTTACATTTGCATCACGAAGATTTCACCGGACAATATGGTAAGTTTTATCGAGATTATCGCAATACGGAATGGTACCAGAACCAGAAATTGATATTTGAATCCTTGGCAGAAAAATTGGATTACGTCTCTGTGCACGAGGAGAAAAAGGCTGTCGCTAGATCTATCAAGAGCTTTATTTATAACGGTGGTTCACTGTTCGCCATGTGTTCTGCCACTGACACTTATGATTTGGCTTTAGCACTTGGAAATGTAGACGCTGTTCGGTCAGTTTACGATAATACTCCTGCTGATAGAGATATTAATTCAAAACTTGATTTCACCCAATGTCTGGCTTTTGAAAATTTCAGGTATTATTCAGATCCTATGGTTTATGAACATTCTGACATAGATTTTCCACCTAGCAATGTTCCAACCTTACGTAATGCGGCTGATGATTATTTCAGCCTGTTTGAGTTCTCCGCTAAATATGATCCAATACCCACAATGCTTACCCAAAATCACTTTGGTGTAATAAAGGGATTTATGGGCCAAACTACTGGATTCCGTAGAGACTTAGTGAAAAAACATATTGTGATTATGGGCGATGATCCTGGTGGTGATCAGGTTAAATATTTGCACGGTAATCATGGGGCTGGAAATTTTACTTTCCTTGGTGGCCACGATCCTGAAGATTATCAGCATTTTATTGGCGATCCGCCTACTGATTTATCAAAGCATAAGAATTCCCCTGGTTACCGTCTTATTCTGAATAATATTTTATTACCGGCTGCCAAGCAGTCACAGCGCAAGACTTAATAAGCCAGGAAAGGGTCACTAGATGCCTTTTACTATTAAGGAAGATTCACCAAATGAAGCATATGAAATATCTCTAAAAATTCCGGAGTTTAGTGACCCTTATAAAATTGATGAATATCAGCAGCGATTAAATCATAGGGATCACCTGGTATTATTAGCTTTTGATAATTCCGAACGCAAAGCTGTTGGATTCAAAGTGGGTTATGAACTTACTTCTGATATTTTTTATAGTTGGATGGGCGGTGTGCTACCAAAATACCGGCGTCATGGAATCGCTGAAAGCTTGGCCAACTATCAGGAAGATTGGGCACGCAAGCGACACTATAAAATTATACAGATGAAAACTCGTGAAAAGCATAAGGCAATGATTGCATTTTCTCTCAGGCGGGGATTCATTATAAAATCTAGAATTAATAATCAGTTTCCTGCTGAAACTAGACTTATTATGGAGAAATTGTTATTAAATAAGGATTAATATCATGGAAAGTATTCACATAAGCACTAAATCGCGCATAGATTTTGTTGATATAACGAATGAAATACAGAGTATTGTAGAAAAATCATCAATTAATTCCGGTATAGTAATTGTTTATGTCCCCCATACGACCTGTGGTATTACAATCAATGAGCATGCTGATCCGGACGTAGTCAAAGACATAAAATATCGTCTTGAAAGGCTTGTACCCTATCAGGAAGGATATCATCATTTGGAAGGCAACGCCGACAGCCATATTAAGGCCAGTCTGGTCGGTACTTCGGAAAATATTATTGTCGAAAACGGAAGACTCATTTTAGGGACATGGCAGGGTATTTTTTTATGCGATTTTGATGGTCCTAGAACAAGAAAAGTGTACGTCAAAATTGTTAATGATTAATTGAATTAGGGGGATACAATGCAACTAAAATTATACCAAGTAGACGCATTTACTTCTGAAGTTTTTAAAGGAAATCCGGCAGCAGTATGCCCGCTGGATGAATGGCTGAACGATAGCCTGATGCAGTCAATAGCAACTGAAAATAATTTATCTGAAACGGCCTTTTTCGTTCAACAGGGAAAGGGCTATAGAATTCGATGGTTTACGCCAATAGCCGAGGTAGATTTGTGTGGACACGCTACGCTTGCATCCGGTTTTGTGGTGTTAAATATATTGAAACCAGAACAAAACAAGGTAGTTTTTGACTCTAACAGCGGTCCTTTGACTGTCGAGAAATTGGGAGATAAACTAGTATTGGATTTCCCGCTTCAGATCCCGCAGCCATGTGATCCACCAGATGCTTTAATCGCTGGTTTAGGTATCGCTCCACAGGCTGTGCTTGCTGCTGAGGATTATGTAGTGGTGTTTAAAAATGAGAGCGAGATCCGCCAATTGAGCCCGGACATGAGTCTTTTGAAAAATCTCGATCGGCGCGGAGTCCTAGCTACTGCTCCAGGCGATAAAGTTGATTTTGTATCGCGCTGTTTTTTCCCCAATTATGGAATTGATGAGGATCCTGTCACTGGATCAGCCCATTGTCAATTGACCCCATACTGGGCTGAAAGAATGGATAAAAAACAGTTTGAAGCACATCAAATTTCAAAACGGGGTGGGCATCTTCGCTGCGAAATTAACAAAGATCGAGTATATATTGCCGGTGAGGCCGTGCTGTATCTAATAGGATTAATACATTTATAACAATCCTATTAAATATAATATTAGCCAAATAATATTTCTATGCTAAACGATATTCCCATAATTTTAATCCCCAATAATCAATAAGGAATAGGATAAATGTCCCTGCACGATCATTATAGAATTAACAGTCCTGGCGTAGTTTTTGAAGCTTTCGATGATGAGGTGGTAATTATCAACCTGGATAGTGGAAATTATTTTAGTTTTAACAAAGTCGGCTCTGCTATCTGGGAATATTTCGTAAAGGGTCATTCGATACCGCAGATCATCGAAGTTGTAAATAATATTTATACCGGCGACTCAACCACCATCAATCAATCTACAATGCAATTTTTTGAAGAATTGATTAATAATGAAATTATTGTGCCTATCACAACTGACACTCCAACGAAAAAGGATATTCCAATATCAGATGCAGTTTTAAGTCAAAAACTACCCTTTGAAGAACCTCAATTACAGGCCTATACTGATATGCAAGACCTATTGCTTCTAGACCCGATCCACGAGGTCGATGACGGCGGTTGGCCGAATCGCGATCAAGAAATAACCGGGAAGCAATAAATGCCGCCAACGAAGTCTTTAGATTCTGAAAAAGACAATTCTAAAGCAACTTCGGCCCCTCTGGATTTCTTTAATAGAGCGCTAGAAACATTCAACTTGGCTGACAATACCTCTATAGAATCATCTAAGCTGTATTATGCAATCGCAGACTATAAAATTCAATTTAATTTTGCCAATAAAGCTGTAATTCCATTTCAAATTCCAGCTTTTAGTCATTTGCAAACTGACAAATTTGATGACCCTGATCTCACTATTCATTTTTTTGATTCTGCATCGACAGGCGTGCAGATGCCGCCACCGCCATGGACTGGATATGATTATCTTACAAGGGGTGAAATTCGTGGTTTCAATACCGATCAAATCAATACGTCATTTCATCGTGGTAGCGGAGTACTTAGTGTATTAAATAAAATATCCAATCAGGCGGTATGGTGGATAAAGGACGTGCAGGACTTACCATCATGGGAGAGCGGATCACCATTGCTGTTTCTACTGTTCTGGTGGATGAGTATTAATGATCGACAATTTTTACATGCGGGTGCGGTTGGTAACACTACAAAGGGAATCTTACTTGCAGGTGCGGGGGGATCCGGCAAATCTACCACAGCTCTAACCTGTCTAAATTCTGATTTGAAATATGTTAGCGACGATTATTGCCTCATAAACAGTCAAGGAAGACAATTCATTCATAGCATTTATAGTTCGGCTAAAATTCATAAAAAAGATTTTAATAAACTTCCTCATATAACTAAGACCCTAGAAAACTCAGCCCGTCACCCCGATGAAAAACCATTGTTCTTCCTAAACCCAACATTTAAAAATATTGTTCGCGGATTTCCGCTAAAATATATTTTTGTACCACACATAACAAATCAACCAGATACGTCAATTGTACAAACATCTCCGATGCATGCGCTGAAAGCATTAGCGCCCAGTACAATCTTTCAACTTAGTCGTGCTGGGAAACCATCGTTTGATAAAATTTCAAAGATTGTTAAGCAAATCCCCTGCTATCAGTTGAATTTGGGAAATGAACTTTCGCAAATCTCAGAAGTAATCTCAGAGTTTCTGGTAAAGGTGGAATAAATGAGAATATTATTCTGGACTGGATTTTTCCCACCTAATATCGGCGGTATTGAAGTATTCAGTGCGCAACTAGTAACTGCCCTAAAGGATCGTGGTCATGACCTATGTATTCTTACTTCACACAGCGGTCAGCAACTTCCAGATAAAATGGATTATTACGGAATTTCAGTTTATCGATTTCAATTTTACAATTCATTATTGAATAATGATCTGAAGGCAATGAAGCATATACAAATTGCTGTAAAGCAATTGAAACAAGAGTTTCAACCGGAAATTATTCATCTAAATATTTTTGCTAGCGAACCAAGTTTATTCTATCAACAACATACCCAATCAGCATCGAATTCAAAAATTATATTGACGATCCATGCACTTCCAATTCTTAATGCTAACAAAAGTCCACTTTATAGTAGAAGCTTATCTTCCATGGATTATGTAACTACCGTATCCAGAGCAATGAGAACTGGTCTTTTGAAGACTTTTAGAAATATGAAAAAGGAGATCCACGTAATTCACAATGGCCTGGCATTGCCTCAAATAAAGTGCATACAGCCAACTTATAATCCCCCAAATATTATTACGATTGGACGCGTCTGTAAAGAAAAGGGATTCGATATTGCTCTTAAAGCTTTCGCTATTGTTCAAAAGACTTTTCCTGCTGCGAAATTAACAATTGCCGGAGATGGACCAGAGTTAACGAATTTAAGAAATCTGACTAACGAATTAGGGATAAATAATCAAGTTAACTTCTTGGGATGGGTCGAACCAGATCAAGTACCTGAACTATTAAACACTGCGAGTATAGTTTTAATGCCTTCTCGCTGGAAAGAGCCATTCGGATTGGTAGCACTTCAAGCCAGTCAAATGGCAAAACCCGTGGTGGCAACCAGCGTGGGTGGAATCCCTGAAATAATAGAGCACGAGAAAACAGGATTGTTAGTGGAGAATGAAGATTATTCACAGATGGCTGAAGGTATAATTACCCTAATTTCAAATCCAGAGTGGGCAATAAATCTTGGTTTAGCTGGCAGGAAAAGAGCAGAGACTAAATTTAGCATCACTAATATGACTGATAAATATGAAGAATTGTATAAGTTTTGAGGTATGTATCACAAAATAATTAATATATAGAAGTCAGGTTTGCAGTGGTAAGCCTAATTATAAATGAATAATAAAACTGTAACTGTAATTATTCCCGTCTTCAACGATGAAACCCACATCGCTCAAGCCATTGATAGTGTCATGCAACAGGGCTATGAACCATTAGAGGTAATAGTTGTTGATGATGGGTCCGACGATAAAACTGCTGAAATTGTTAAATCCTTTCCTCTGGTTAAATATATCCATCAGGAAAATGCCGGTGTTTCAGCTGCTCGCAATACTGGCATTTCTCAAGCTAATGGCGAATATATAGCCTTTCTCGACTCGGATGACAAGTGGCTCCCGTTGAAACTAAAAAAACAAACAGAAATTATGGAAAAAAATGAACGGATTGATTTAACCATTACCAAAATGCGTGTGGAATTGGAATCAGGAATGGAATGGCCGGCATGGCTTAATGAAGAACATTACCGTCAAGACCCGGTAGGCTACTTGCCCAGCACACTATTAGCTCGCAAAAGTGCGTTTGAACAAATAGGCATATTCAATGAAAAATTTAAGCATAGTGAGGATGCTGACTGGTTTTTTCGCGCCAAGGATGCCGGCCTGCAGATTAAAATTATTGATGAGGTTTTATTACTACGTCTAATCCATCCTCAAAACCGTTCCCATGCTTTACAGAATGAAACAAAAGATTTTTTTAATATGATTCGCCAGTCAGTTCAACGGAAAAAACTAAATAATGGCGGTTAGCACTACACCTTCGATATCAGTAATTATCCCAGTTTACAACGCTGAACTGTATCTCAGTACGGCGCTAGAAAGTGTGATTAATCAGTCGCTACAGCCATTTGAAATAATAGTCGTTAACGATGGCTCACAAGATAGTAGTGCTGTAATAGCACAAAAATATGGTAAATATATCCATTACCTTTCTCAATCAAATAGCGGAGCAGCAGCGGCGCGTAACCGTGGAACGGAAGTAGCTACTGGCGACTATTTAGCATTTCTTGACGCTGATGATTTCTGGATCAAAACAAAACTTGAAAAACAAATTGAAGTTTTTAAATCAGATCAGTCCTTATCAATGATTTTTGGTCATGTACACCAATTTATAAGTCCCGAGGTACCAAATCCTTCGCGCATAAAATTAGATGCTCAAGACGAAGTTTTACCTGGTTATGTTCCAGGAACATTGCTGATAAAACGAAAAGCTTTTTTCAAAGTCGGTCTGTTCGACACAAAGTGGAAAGTTGGTGAGTTTATTGACTGGTTTTTGAAAGCCAATGAAATTGGTTTACGCTCGCAAATTCTTCCTGCTATTATACTTGAACGTAGAATTCACTCTACTAATCTTGGATTATTAGCTCAAAATGCACGCAAAGACTATGTTCGTATCATAAAAGCGTCCTTGGATCGTAGAAGGCAACAAGGGCAATAATTTTAGATCCGTGCATATTGCCTATTTAATTCTTGCACACCAGTCCCCAGAACATTTAATACGATTAATCCATGCTTTAAACAAAACCGATGCCCATGTTGATTTTTTTCTGCACATAGATGCAAAATCTGACCGATCTAAATTTCATAAGATTAGTCTGACTTTTGAAAATGTACGTATACTTAAAAAACCTGTAAAAATATTCTGGGGCGGTTTTAGTATTGTCAGGGCTACTATTTTACTTATGCAGGAAGCATTACAACATTCCAAATTTGACCGAATGGTATTACTAAGTGGGTGCGACTATCCTATCAAACCAAATGCTGAGATAATGTCGTTCTTCCAGCAACATCCAGATGAGCAATTTATAAATATAGTACAAATGCCTCACAAAAAAAGACCGATTAGCAGACTAACAAAATATCATTTCGAGGGCGGTACCCACCGTAACTGGTTTATAAGAGGAAGATTAAAAAATAAAATAAATATTTGGCTTGCCAAACACTCATACAATCGTAATTATAAAAAATATTTAAAGAATAATGTACCTTACGCTGGTGAGCAATGGTTTTCATTTACGAGATCCTGTGTAAAACTCATTTTAAAGTCTATCGACAACTCACAAAAGCTGGTAAATTTTTATAAAAATACATATGTACCGGATGAGATGTTCTTCCATACCATTCTTATGAATTTGAATCCGCCTCAGATTGTTAATCCTGGTCTGGTTTTCTGCGACTGGTGGCAACCATACCCACCTTATCCGGCAATTATTTGTAATAAACATATTGAACGCTTTAAAAAAGGTCAATTCAGAGAAGATATTTATGGGCAAAAACAGCGCTTTTATGCCCGTAAATTTGATGGAAAGACATTTTCTATATTAGATCGAATCGACCAGGAATTACTTCGGAAATAATGTTACCAAGTATAATATGTTGAAGGCCTGGTTGAAAAATAATTTTCTAAGAAGGTTATACAAATTTATACAACTTCCAAAAAAGTTTAAAAGATATTTGTATCTGTTTCGTTCTCAAGGGTTCGCCTTTGTTATCAGGGTAACCATAAATCGAAAAGTCAAGGAATACCCCATTATCCTTCCACTGCTCAAACATCCTTTTAGATTAAGATTCGGTACAGCAGACGAAAAGGTCTTTGAAGAGGTAATGATCAATCAGATCTATGGCAAGCAATTGGAAGAAGAACCAAAAATTATAATCGATGCAGGTGCAAATATCGGATTAGCTTCGTTGTACTTTGCATCCATGTATCCCAATGCTAAAATTATTGCTGTCGAACCGGAGCGTTCAAATTTTAATCTTCTTCAAAAAAATATAACAGAATACGAAAATATCACGGCCATAAAAACCGCTTTATGGGATGACGTGTTACAAATTAATATAATTAGACCTCAATGGGGGGGTACATTTGGCTTTCAATCGTTTACAAACCACAACTCAAATGACGGTGAGCTTGTTGACAAAGTTACTAGTACTACATTATCCAATATCATGAAAGAATATCACTTAAAGCATATTGATTTACTCAAAGTAGATATTGAAGGGGCGGAAAAAGAAGTATTTAATGATTCTGGTAATTGGATTAATCAAGTGTATACCATAATGATTGAACTCCATGATCATTTTAAACCGGGATGTAGCGAAGCCTTTTATAATGCGATTGAAGGTTATGAAGACATCCATGAGGAAAGTGGTGTTATTTTTGCTTCCAGAACAAAATAATTAAAATTACTTTGCAAAATAGAATGACTTTATTGCAATTACATTGCATGTAGGAAACACAGATTAATAATTTTAATTTTCCTAGGTAAGGTTGAATATGTATCAGGTGTTGAATTAGGAATTTCCCGGCCATGATAAACATCAAAAATAAACTCAAATCTTTCCTTTCAATTAATAAAAGAACTCCACATTTCAACAACGTTGACGCTACTGATAATCATAAGGTGGTGGGTAAAAAGTATCTTGCTGGAAAAAATGCACTTATAACCGGGGCTGGTAAAAATATTGGGCACAGCATCGCCCTAGAATTAGCTGACCATGGTGCCAATATTTATTTTACGGATATAGATCCCGGGAACCTGTCTAATCTCAAAGAAAAACTCAAGTCCAAAAATGTAAAGTGCCAGGGATTTTTATCAGATGGCGGCGATAAAGGTGATATTGAAATATTAATCAACAGTCTCAAGAAGGATAAAATTCATATTGATGTGCTAATTAATAATCTAGGTATTAAAAACATGATTTCATCTATATTGGATACAGATTGGGACGAAATTGAGCGTATTTACAGAACCAATGTTTATGGTCCAACCTATTTAACAAAATTAATTACTCAACAAATGATAGATAATAATATAAAGGGATCGATTATTTTTATCTCATCAATACATCAGTGGTCTATTCGAAGATTCTGGATGTATAGTTCTTCAAAAGCTTCAATTGGGATGCTCATAAAAGAACTAGCAGTGGAATTAGCCCCCCATGAGATAAGAGTGAATGGAATTGCACCTGGGTGGGTTTGGGAAGCGGAGGATGGATCGGCTGTACCAAGTGATGCAAATCTTTTACATAGGAGTTCCATAAATCCAAGTTATATAGGTAGAGCAGTCGTATTTCTGGCAGCTGATTATTTCTCATACTATACAACAGGCAGTGTGCTGAAAATTGATGCAGGTTTATCATTATTCAATAAAAGTCTAGAAGAAATCCCTACCGCCAAAGAATAAATTGAAACCTAACTACTCGCAATTAACCAACTGTTTGAGATGATTAAAAACTTAAAAGCTCCTTATGCATTGGTTCAAAAAAAGACTCGCTCAGCTTAAATATAAAATCTTTTTTAAAAATCGTCTGAGTATCCAAAAAAACTCCAATCAACTTGATGACATTATCGATATCAACCAATTGCCTGAACAATTGGCTACAGGATTTCAATTCACGGAAGGTCCGGTGTGGATGCAAAGCCAAGGTATTCTATTATTTAGTGATATTCCGGGTAATACGATTTACAAATATAGCCCCGGTATTGGGTACAGCATATATCGAAACCATAGCAACAACTCAAACGGTTTGACACTTGATCACGACGGACGATTGATAGCCTGCGAACATATGACACGGCAGGTCACTAGGACTGAAAAGGACGGTACATTGGTGGTCTTATGCGACAAATATAATGGCAGCTGCTTGAATAGCCCAAATGATGTCATCGTCAAAAGTGATGGCACCATCTATTTTACAGATCCAACCTATGGAATTGACTCTCAAGATCAAGAGCAACCTGTACAGGGCGTGTACCAATATGATCCCAAAAGTGAAAAATTAATCCTAATTATTGATAATCTTAAGTCTCCGAATGGTCTTGTTTTTTCACCAGATGAAAAAAAATTATATGTTAATGATTCTCACCAAGATATTCAGAAGATTTATACTTTTGAGTTGGTAGCAAACGGATTAGTAGATAATCAGAATTTATTTTTTGATTTAAAAAGCAAAAAACCAGGTACACCAGATGGTATGAAAATAGATATTCATGGAAACCTTTTTTGTGCGGGGCCCGGTGGTATATGGATTTTTAGTTCGGATAATCAGCACCTAGGAACAATTATCCTTCCTGAAATTCCATCCAACTGTGCCTGGGGATCACCGGATTTAAGAACACTTTATATCACTGCCCAAACCTCGCTATATGCAGTTCGCACAAAAATACCTGGAAGGCTTGTAGGAGCTATAAATATTTAATCATTATATTTACAGTCAACTGCCTTACGTTACAAGACAAAGTAAAACCATTGCAATGATATAGAATTATGCAATCTGAAAATAAGTTTAATTGGCCAGCTTGGAAGCACTATCTCAATTATTTCCAAGCATATAAAAGGTTTTTAGCTTTCGGCATTCTCATTTCAGCAGCAACAGCAATACCGCTCTTGTTTATTACAATTATGCTGCGTAAAGCTTTTGATGTTGCTATCGTAAATAATGATCTTGGACTATTATTAGAGATTGGTCTAATCGTTATCACTTTAAGTCTTTTCACCGCTGGTATTACCTTATTGTCACGAGCAATTACTATCAAAATTACCAAATCAGCAATTCGACAATTCCGTACAGAATTATTAACCCATTGCTATACATTATCAAGATTTTACTATAGCCAGGCAGACCGCATCAAACTTCACACAAGTATCGTAGATGATACACGGAGAATAGATTCACTAAGTTACGCTGTTGTATCAGTCATCCTTCCGGCAGTGGTGACCAGTATTGCAGTGGGAACCATGTTGGCAATATATAATTGGATATTATTTTTAATACTGATTGGTTTTATCCCACTAATAATTTTATTCAGTCGACCTGCAGGTCGACAGATTCAATCGTCAACAAAGCAATATCACAAATCTTACAATAAATATAGCAAAGGTGTATTATTTGTCCTACAGATGATGGATCTTACGCGCATTCAAGCTGCTGAAGAATATGAAATTAATAGACAAAAATCTCATTTAGCGGATATTGAAAAAACTGGTGGTCGTGTTATCTGGCTAAGGAGTTTATACAGCCTTTTACAAAATACAACTGTTACCATTGCTTTGATTGTTATATTAATTACTGGTGGAAGTTTTGTAATGCATGGTAGTCTTTCAATCGGTGAGCTGATTTCCTTTTTCTTCGGATTAACTATCTTGCGACGCTATCAAAGTAATATTTCGGCTGCATTTCCCGTTTTACTATCTGGAAATCAATCCATTACTTCACTATATGATACTTTAAATATTGCAGACAGGAGACCTTATTCCGGTGACAAAAAGATCAAATTAAAAGGTCAAATACGTTTTGAAAATGTAGCATTTCATTATACAGATGTACCTGTTTTAATAGATGCTTCTTTTAATATTAAAGCAGGTGAATCGGTTGCTTTGATAGGTCCAAATGGGAGTGGGAAGAGCACGATAATTAATCTATTATTAGGTTTTTATCGACCTCAAAAAGGTGATGTACAGATTGATCAGATTTCTCTTGAAAAGCTTGATATAATACACCTTAGAAAACAAATCGGAGTAGTGACCCAAGAACCAATAGAATTCCCTGGTACGATTTGGGAAAATATAACCTATGGCTACCCGGAAATCGAAGAACAAATGGTTACTAAAGCCGCGAAATTGGCGATGGTAACTGACTTCATTGACAGCGTCAATGATGGATATGATACTCTTATTGGTGAGGAAGGCGTACTTTTATCTGGTGGTCAGCGACAAAGAATAGCTATCGCTCGTGCTCTTTTACGTCAACCAAAATTGCTTATATTTGATGAGCCCACAAATCATTTAGACCAAAATGCAATCCGTAAACTGATCACAAATCTTCAAAATCTACCAAATAGTCCAGCGGTCTTACTTATAAGTCATGATACGACCATAATTAACATCTGCGAGAAAGTTATTAATCTTGACGCAGGGATTACTGATTCAATGAAAAATGGTTAAATGAAATTCAGTCGCTACATTCAATAGGCAAATAGGGTGCAGCAGTCAAAACAAAGCATCTGGCCTGATGCCAATCAAGAGGCGCTATTACGTGCGTCACTACTGACTGAAAAACAGGCTCTCCCGGCATGGGAGTTTTGGGTATCTCATGTTGACATTGATCATTTGGACCACGGTTCATTCAGGCTTTTACCGCTTCTATTTAAAAATCTCAGGCGTCTTAACGTAAAACATGAATTAATATCAAAATTGCAAGGTATTTACAAATTAGCCTGGTACCAAAATCAAATGCTAATTGGAAAAGTAAAAATTATTATGGAGGATTTAAATGATAATGGATTTGAAATACTAATATTTAAGGGTAGCGCATTATCAAGTTTATATTACAATGATCTGGGCGTTCGACCGATGAATGATTTTGACATCTTAGTTAAAAATGAAAAAGCACCTTCAGCAATACAGTTTTTACTAAAAAAGGGATGGCGCTCAATTGAACGACCGTTTTTGAATTCATATCTCCCTGATGATTCTTATTTCCAAAGTTTACATGGGGATGGTTTTAAAAATTCAGATAACACTGAAATAGACCTTCACTGGCACGTTTTAGCAGAGTGTTGTAATGCGACTGCTGATTCGTATTTCTGGGATGATTCAATTGATTTGGATACTTTTGGATTCCAGGCACGAACATTGAATGCGAGTGATCATTTGTTACATACCTGTATACATGGAACGCGTTGGAATGTTGTTCCGACAATTCGATGGATTGCTGATGCATACAAAATCTTGCAAATTGAATCCAAAATAATTGACTGGGAAAGGATTTTAAAGTTATCAGAAGAATTCAAATTAACTCTACCGTTATTGAATTCATTCAAGTATCTGAATCAATTATTCAAGGGACCTATCCCAGAGGAAGTGATACTAAGATTAGATTCAACCCCTGTGTCTAAATTAAGCAAAAAAGAATGGCAAAAACGTACCAGTGAACGAAGTATACTTGGAGCTTGGCAGGCTGATTATTATCATTATCGGGTCTATTCCAGTTTACCTAAATCAAACAAATTTGTATCTCATCTGTTCAAATTACCCCTATTTTTTAAAAATATATGGGGTGTTCCATCATGGTGGAGAATGCCAATTGTTGTTGCGAAAAAATTAGTGTATCGAATAAGAACTATAATTACAAGGAGACATTAATGTGAAAAATGAGTTGGTTTTCACGTCCGGTGAAATTAATGAATCCAAGATCTATTTTACTGAATTCCAGATTTCATCCATTTCTGCTAAGGTAGCTTCTTCAATCGTCCTATTCCGCTGTTTCAATTCTTCTTCTACCTTTTGAAAGCGTGTCACAAATTTCTTGTTAGTTTTTCTTAAAGCATCTTCAGCTGATATCTCTAAAAAACGAGCAAGATTTACAATTGAAAACAGAACATCGCCTATTTCTTCTTCAATGTCTAATTTTACTCCTGCAGATTGAGCTTCCTTTAATTCAAGGATTTCTTCATGGACTTTCTCCCAGACCTCCTCAATTTGTTCCCAATCAAATCCGACATAGCTGGCTTTTTGCTGTAACCTTTGCGCACGTATTAAACCGGGTAGATTATTAGGAACGCCGTCTAACCGGGATTTACGTCCCTTTTCTTTATGCTTAATTGACTCCCAGTTTTGTTTGGCATGAAATGCTCCAGCGGCCTTTTTATCACCAAATACATGGGGATGACGCCGTACTAATTTTGAAGTTATTGTATTCAATGAATCAAAAATATTAAACCGGTTTGTTTCCTCAGCCATAACCGCCTGATAGACTGCATGCAAAATTATATCCCCCACTTCTTCTTTGAGGGTGTCCCAATCTTCATTGTCAACACTTTCAATGACTTCATAGGCTTCTTCCAGAAAGAAGGGTAGAATTGAAGCCGGTGTCTGCTCCTTATCCCAGGGACATCCATCAGGAGCCCGTAACCTATGCATGATTGTTACCAGTTCTTCAAATTTCTCACCTATCTTAGGAGTTTCTTTCACATTCACAATTGCATCTCCAATACCAATTATAATTATGTATTCTACGTAGGGATTTTAGAGCATCCGAATCAAGATAAAAAATGTTAATGATAGTCCGGTAAATGTTTTTAGAAAATATCTAATATCATTGACTCCGGTAAATATGGTAAGGTGGTAGAATTATAAAACAGGAGAGATAAAATATTATCAGGTATTAATTTAAATCCGTGAATTCATTGATATAAATTGCTAATAATTATCAATTTTAACAGTCGTGGTAAAAAATACTAACCAACCAATAAATTTATTATGGACCGGCGGATGGGATTCCACATTCAGACTGTTACAAATCCTACTAATAGAAAATAAATCAGTAAAGCCTTTCTATGTAATTGACCACAAACGAAAATCTCTTGATATGGAATTGAAGGCAATGTCAGCAATTAAACTAATGTTATTGAATGATTACCCATTCACTCGTGATCTTATTTATCCCACCATCTATTTTAACATATCAGATATAATGTACAATAAGGCGTTTACTGATATCAGACCTAAGGTTATCGGTAGCTACGCAAAAAGGTCGCAAGATCTATGGTTTATTTATTTGGCTAATTATCTTGGTATAACCGACTTTGAGTTTTGTATGGAAAAACAATCATATACCGAAGGTGAATTTCGGCCACTTATTTTAACTGATAGTATTGGAAACGGACACGACTGTAGATTGCGTGATAATCTAAAGGATAAGGATTTAATTGGGTACAAATGTATGCGGTTTCCATTGCTTGATTTAACGAAATCAGATATGAAACAAATAGCGGCTGATACTGGATTTCTATATATCCTTGAAAAAACATGGTTTTGCCATTTTCCAAAATTTGGATATCCTTGTGGTATCTGTTTCCCCTGTCAGCTAGTTATGCTTAACAAATTAAATAACAGAATGCCGCTACTTAGCCGAATTCGTTATCATTTAATGCATGCAATGAAAAAAATTGTAATATTTTGATATAAAAAAGAGGAGATCTAGATTGTTTTCCTCTTTTTTATAATGAATTCCAATCAAACTGCTCCAAAAATTCTAATTCCCTACCCCTCATAATCGTTTTATCGCTCTCCTCAATATCATCGTAACCAATCAAATGCAAACCGCCGTGGATGATCACCCTGGCAAGTTCTTTTTTTACTGGTTCGTTATAGGTCGCTGCATTATCAATTACCCGGGGCAGGCTAATATATATTTCGCCTTCAATATTCGACTTATCTTCATCATTCAATCGAAATGCTATTACATCGGTCCACTGTGAAACACCAAAAAAACGTTTTTTCATATCACTTAGGAATTCATCATCACAAAAAATTAGGTTTAAATCTGCTGCAGCGATTCTTTCTTTTGTAAAAACCGCAGTTAAAAGGGATTTAATAATTCCCTGGTTATACGAAATTTCTATAGAGGGAATGGAATCCACCAAGATCGAAATCATTTCAATCTTTTGAGTCCTTTAGTATTTCAGCTTCTTTAGGATCTTCTGGATATTCAATTCTAATATGATAGATGCCACGCAGAACAGGTAACATTCCGGTGTTACCGTCAACTGTTCCTTTAATGCGTCGAAGTTCATCTAAAGTCAAGGGGCATTCATCTAACTGGCCTTCATCTACTCGCTTCTTAATGATCATATCAATCATATCTTCAATCTGCATAATATCAGGATCGGTCAATGACCGCACCGCAGCCTCAACCGCTTCGCAAATCATCAGTACACCGGTTTCTTTACTGTTTGGCTTTGGTCCCGGATATGTGAATGCTTTAGTATCAATTTTAGAAGAATCTTTTGCTTCCTGTTGTTCCATACGATAAAAATATTCAACCCTTGTTGTTCCATGATGCATCGGAATAAAATCGCTTACTGCTTTAGGTAGACCATATTCCATAGCTAATTGCATACCTTCATTAACATGATTTTTAATTATTTTAGCACTCATCACATTTGTGAGATTATCATGCTTATTTTCACCGGTATATTGATTCTCAATATAGTATTCAGGTCTAGCAAGTTTACCAATATCATGATAATAGGCACCTACACGACACAGCAGTGATCGGGCTTGGATTGACGTAGCGCACGCTTCTGCCAGATTACCCACAACAATTGAATGGTTAAATGTACCGTTGGCTTCCCGTTGCATGCGTTTTAATACCGGATGATCAAAATCTAGAAGCTCTAGCAAGGTCAAATCGGTGGTTATATCGAATACAATCTCAAAAAGTCCAATTAGGCCATAGGTCAGGATTGGGGCAATAACGCTTATTATACTTAAAAATATCAAGTCCAACTTAAATGCTTCCCAACCAATATGCTTAAAAAGACCTAGTCCAACTAAAACGAATAAACTGGCTGCTATCAACGCGAATATTGTCGCAAATAATTGACTGCGCGCCCGCAGGCGACGTACGCTATACATTGCAATGGATGAAGTAAATAAACCGACTATTATAAAATCAATATCGTTGCCTAGTAAAATTCCAATCAGAATTACTATAGACGTTGTTCCCATAAATCCAATTCGTGCATCAAAAAGAATTGTTAAGGACATGGCAGCAACAGTAATGGGTATTAAATACTCAGAAAAATTAAATTGCACAACAAAGATGTTAGCCAGTGCCATTTCTAGTGCAAAGATCAAGGATATCAATAGCACCATGCGCCAATCGTTAAATACCTGTTTGCGATATACTAGTAAAAAAGTGAAGAAAAACGATAGAACAACTGCTATCAAAATCATGCGACCGGTGTAAGCAAGGATTTTAGCCCACCACTGTTCAAGTCCTTCGCGTTTGCTCGTCTCGGCTGCTAGTGAGTTGAGTTTTTGTAGAATATCTTCTGTTATACGCGTGTTAGCATCTACGATGCGTTCATTCTCTAATACTGTACCATGATAACGGGGAACTCTATCCAAACGAGCAGTTTGTCTCCTTTCAGTAGTCTCCGTATCATAAATAAGATTAGGCTGCATAATGTCCACAATGAAATCGTAACCCAATTCACGGAATGGATTATTCTCATTTGAATATAAATCGGTTATTTCAACGCGCGCTTTGGTCCAAGCCTTTTCGAGATCGTTTAATTCTTCTGGCTTGGTAACAACCGGTGCATCGCCCTGGCTAATTAAGATTTCATCAGTAAATATTTCCTCAAGAGGAACATCCAATATTCCTTCTGCCCAGCGATTACGACAAATTCTGATCAACTCTGCTTTAAAATCGTCTTCGGTCTTATCAGTTACTCCGGCGGTAAGAAAAGTTACCCAAGCGGGTTTCTCCACATCAAACGCATGTTGATCGGAAAATGAATCCTGAAGTTGAAGAAGAGCAGTGCTGTCAGACTGGTACTGGTTAAATTTTTCCTGGAAAACCTCTTCGTATCGATAGCGATAAACTTCATCTTTGGAAACCTCAAGTTTCAAACGGGCAGCGCGGATATTGCGTAACAAATCAAAAGAAGTGTTAAGTCTATTAATACCTTCATCAACTACAGACTGCTGGCGCTCAAATAAAAATGGAACAGATAGAAAAGCTTCGTCCAGGTCGGCCTGCAGTACTTCATCTGGTTTCAAAATGGGATACGCGAAGGGTGCTATTACCTGTTCACGGGCAATATCATTTAACTGATAACTGTAGCGTAGGGATTTCCCCCGTGGGAAAAAAACCGAAAGTAAAACAATTAATCCCAACAATACAAAAGTCTGGAGACGGTAGGTAGTAAACATTAATTTGAAACCGTCGACCAGGGGTAGTCTGAATTTCTTCCTGATCATAAATTCTGAGTTTCCTTAATTATTTCGCGTGCAATGACCATACGCTGAACTTCGCTTGTACCTTCGCCAATCTCAAGCACTTTAGCATCCCTGAAAAATCGTTCCACGTCATATTCGTGGACATAACCGTAACCACCATGTACCTGAATCGCTTCGGTTGTTATATCCATTGCAATTTCACTGGCAAATAACTTCGCCATCGCTGCTTCTTTTAAAACACGTTTACCCTGGTCTTTCATCCAGGCAACATGGTAAACTAACAATTTGGCAGCCTCAATTTGAGTCGCCATATCCGCCAGTTTAAAACTCACAGCTTGAAATTTATGAATTGGTTTCCCAAAAGCTTCGCGTTCCAAAGCATATGCTAATGCCTTTTTATAGGCACCCTCAGCAGTACCCACAGCCAGAGCGGCAACCGAAATACGACCACCAATCAATGTTTTTAAAAAAGTCCTAAAACCCTCAGCTGGTCTGCCAATCATATTCTCAGCCGGTACGCGCATATCTTGAAAAAATATTTGTCGGGTGTCGCTAGCGCGCCATCCCATTTTGCGTTCTTTTGGTTCAATTTTTAAGCCAGGCGTATCCATTGGCGCAATGAATGCACCGATTCCCTTCTTCTCTCCATCCTCGATAATTTGGGTGGTCAGACTGATTAGTCCTGCCACACCAGCATTGGTAATGAAAATTTTTCCACCATTGATAATATATTCTTCACCATCCTTAACTGCCGTGGTTTGGGTCGCACCGGCATCGCTACCAGCGCCTGGTTCAGTTAAACCAAAAGCACCCAATACTTTACCACTCGCTAGATCTGGAACATACTTTTGCTTTTGCTCATCGGAACCAGCCAATACAATCGGCATCGTTCCTAGAGAGGTGTGCGCAGCCATCGTAATCGCCACAGAGGCATCAACTTTCGCCAATTCCATTACAGCCATTGCATATGCTACAGTATCCATTCCGCCGCCGCCATACTCCTCGGGAACAGGAATACCCAGTAATCCCAGTTCGCCCATTTGAGCTACCAGCTCTTTTGGAATTTTTTCTGATAAA
Organism: Fidelibacterota bacterium; assembly: GCA_042564205.1. Lineage (GTDB taxonomy): Bacteria > Fidelibacterota > Marinisomatia > Marinisomatales > JAHJCW01 > JBHPLN01. Next base: position 12,100 of record JBHPLN010000013.1, on the reverse strand, counting down.
TCCATTTCTTGTGCAATGGGTTCCACTTCATTTTTCGCGAAATCGCGTATCATTTCTTGTAACATTTCATGTTCTTCATTAAAGAATAATGCGTCCATTATATCCCCGAGAATATTTTCAGTATTTTATTAAAAACTAATTGATTTAGATTAATTTACCAACGAATCGCAGCTGATGCCCATGTAAATCCTGCGCCAAAAGCAGCCAGAATGATGATGTCACCCTTTTTAAATATTTTTTTTTCATACGCTTCGGACATGGCAATTGGAATTGATGCCCCAGTAGTATTACCATAGCGTTGAATATTACTATAAACTTTGTCCATACCAATTTTGAGTCGTTTGGCGACCATCTGTGTAATCCTAAGATTGGCCTGATGCGGAATGATCAGAGTAACATCATCAATATTCAATCCATTTGCGTCCATCGCTTCCTTAATCACCTCTGGGAAACGAGTGACAGCATTGCGGAAAACTTCACGCCCATTCATCTGCGGATAATGACGTCCTTCATCCAGCATTTTTTTACTGATTCTTGGATTCTCCAGCGCGGTCGGGACTTCGGCCCACAACTCCTTAATAAAATGTCCGTCTACGTGCAAATGGGTCGATAGAATTTCACTTTCACCGTCACTTTTTTGCAGTACAGCAGCTCCGGCGCCATCGCCGAACAGAACTGCCATGTCACGCCCACGGGTGGATGCATCTATACCAGTAGATTGAATTTCTGCCCCAATCACTAAAACGGTTTCAGCCTGGCCGGTTTTAATGAATTGATCACCAATAGAGATTCCGTAAATAAAAGCTGAACAGGCCACGGTGATATCAAAGGCTCCGATATTCTCCATCCCCATTTTTTTCTGAACCAATGCGCTTGCGCCTGGAAAAGCATAATCTGATGTTAAGGTAGCAAATATAATAAGATCTACATCTTTGGGATTCACACCGGACATCGCCAATGCTTTTTTCGCTGCTTCAACTGCTAGGTCGGATGTGCCTACTCCCGGTTCCACCCATCTTCGTTCCTGGATACCAGTGCGTTCTATTATCCATTCATTGGTTGTATCCATCAGTTTCTCAAGATCAAAATTTGTCACCACCCGGTCCGGTACAAAATGACCTATCCCTGTGATCCTGGTTCTATTCATTCCATTCCCCTGATTAATACAATAATAATTTAAGTAGGTTCACTCAATTTAATATCGCGAACATTTAGCTGTATAGTGCTGTGTCCTCGCCACTCGTTGGTCTCAACTACGCACGCCAAATCCACCGGGAAACCTTTTATCAATTTTTCATAATGCGGCGCTTGGCCGAAACCAATCGCATTTATCACCCTGCCATCTTTCCGCACTTTAAATCGTAGGTGTTCGCCATTTCCTATCATTTGCGGACTACCTACAACTTCCAGTTGTCTGACACAAACTTTGGGACGCATGTTACCAGGTCCGTATGGACTTAATTTTTGTAAAAAATCCATAAAACGTGGATTAATATCTCCTAGGGCTATTTCACCATCAAGCAAAATACTTGGTATGAGCTGTTCAGCGCTCAGATTGTTATTAGCATAATCCAGAAAGGCTTGTTTAAACTGCGGATACTTATCTTTTGAGATCGATAATCCAGCGGCCATAGGATGGCCGCCAAAGTCATCAAGATGCATACTGACCGCCGAAAGAGCGGCATAAAGATCCAGACCAGAAATACTCCTAGCCGAGCCCTTGCCTGCACCGTTTTCATCGAAAGAAATAATAACAGCCGGGCGATGGTATTCATCCTTGACCTTTGAGGCTACAATGCCTACAACACCAGGATGCCAACCCGTCTCAGCCAATACTACCGCTCTATCATTCTGCAAATCGATTTGCGAGTTAACCATTAGTAAAGCTTCGTTTACAACGTCCTGTTGGATTTGTTGTCGGCGTTTGTTTTCACCGGTCAATTCCGTTGCCAACTTTTCAGCATAATGCTCATCTGTTGTGGTAAGCAATTCAACTGAACGATTAGCGTCCCCCAGGCGTCCGGCCGCATTAATCTTGGGCGCAATTCCAAAGATCAGTTGACCCACTGTAAGATTATTTGTCCTAATGCCTGACTTTTCAAACAAAGCCTTTATACCGGGTTTAATGGAATCCGCTAACATAGGGAGTCCATGCGATACAATAATGCGGTTTTCATCAATAATCGGAACCATATCAGCGGCCGTTCCCATGGTTATAAGATCCAGGAACTCATGATAGACGGTGGCTGGTTTTCCTAAAGCATTAGTCAGAGCACTAGCCAGTTTGAAAGCCACACCACCACCGCACAATCCCTTAAAAGGATAATTACAATCGGGTCGTTTTGGATTTAATATGGCATACGCTTCCGGCAAATTTGCGTCAGGGATGTGATGATCGGTTATGATCACATCAATATTCAGAGATTTGGCAAATGCCACCGGTTCATTAGCGTTAATTCCGCAATCACAGGTAATTATGAGATCAGCTCCAATCTTTTCGGCATACTTAATACCCCGCGCTGATAATCCGTAGCCTTCACTTTCACGATTGGGGATATAGGTGAATACCTTAGCCCCCAACACTTTTAATGCTAAAAACAACATTGCAGCTGCGGTTGTGCCATCAACATCATAATCACCAAAGACTAATATTGCGGTTTGTTTTTTTATTGATTGCAACACTCGCTCTACAGCCAATTGCATATCCTGCATTAAAAAGGGATCATGTAAGCCATTCAGATCGGGATTGAAAAAAGTCTTGGTTTCTTCCTTGGTGAACAATTTGCGGTTGGCTATAATTCTTGCAATAATCTCCGAGCAACTTAAGGCTGATTGCAGACTAAGGACGGTAGATTCTTCGGGTTGGTAAAATTGCCAGTGCATTTGGATAGAAATCCTTGGTTAAGATTACACAGAAAGTGTCTAAAGTATCATTAAAAAGCACATATAAATAAAATATTGAGCCGGTCTATAAGCCGAATTCTGTCCATTCTGAAAATTCAGAACTGTGTGACCATTTATCTGGACCCGGCGTCACCGTCGGGTTCACGCGCCCTACCCTTCTCTCAAATGCTGCGGACCACAACTTGAGAATTACTCGAGCTTGCACCAGGTGGGGTTTACAAGCATCCCGATTTACACCGGGAACTGGTGGTCTCTTACACCACCCTTTCACCCTTGCCAGTATTCTACGGTGAAGCAGAACCTTTGGCGGTTTACTTTCTGTTGCACTTTCCAGGCCCTTGCGGACTCCTCCCGTTAGGAGGCACCCTGCCCTGCGGTGTTCGGACTTTCCTCTCCCTTTCGCCAATAGACGAAACAGAGTAGCCACCCGACCGGCTCACATTTTCAAATAACTAAAATAATTAATAATTACAAAACTGGACGCGGAATTTACAATTCATTGTCCCAGAATAAAAAGCGGCTGCATTCATCGCACGTACGGACAAATTTTTTCGATTTGATTTCGGATTGTTTCTGTGGTGGAACATTAGATCCACAACCACCACAACCATTCCCCTGAATCCTGACCACTGCTAAACCGCCGCGGGCAGTACTGACCTTTTGATAATGCTTCAAGTGCGCTTTGTCGATATTCTTTAGGGTATCTTCACGCTCTTTTCCCAAAACTTTTTTCTGTTCAGCAGATTCTTTGATCATTTGTTCCAGGCTTACACGACGTTCCCGTAAAGCCTTGCTCAGGGTCACTAAATCGGTTTCCTGTGTTTTTATTTTCTCTACCAGGATATCCCTTTCTTCCAGAAGTTCAAGATTGAGCGTCTCATCCTGATCAAGCTTTGCTTTAATATGATCAATCTCAGCCATCATGGCATCATATTGGCGATTATTACTGACCAAAAACAATTGATCTTTTAACTTGGCTACTTTCTCGGTGTCTTCAGCTACCGTGATTTCAGCTTTATTTAGGGCCACAAGAATTTCCTTTATACGTACTTTCCCATCTTCAAGGTCCGTTTTAAGTTTTTCCTCTTCCTGAATCAATTCTTCAACTTTGGCGGGCGTGTCGCCTAAAATTTCCTGAATTTCCTGCAGCTGTGAATCGATGTCCTGCAGTTGGATCAAATTATCAATTGCGTTCATATACTTCCTTTTTCAATTTGTTATAAAAAATGCACCGAACAAGGTGCATTAAATGTAATGGGATCAGGCGCGTATAATGTATCCGCCGGCAAGTTAAAAATTTTCAACTTATTAAAATCTCCATCACATATTACTCCAAAATTTTATTATTTACATAAAATGTAACGTTAAATGTAATCATTTTATTCAATAGTTAAAACGACTGCAATTTGTCTTTAAGCTAGTTAAGTGATTGTTAATTATATTTCCTATTTAATATAACTGCGATTTATACCGCTCTTTTTTCAATCTATCTTTTTATATTTTAACAGTCATGGATATCAAAATCCTCGAGATAACCGATCGACAGGGATTAGAACAATTTGTTCGATTACCGATACTTATCCATAAGAACCATGCCAAGTGGGTTCCCCCTTTATACAGTGAGGAGTTCAAATACTTTGATAGTGAAAAAAATAAGGCATTTAGTTACTGTGATACTATCATGGCTCTTGCATATCAAGATAATAAAGCAGTTGGCCGTATTATGGGTATCATCAATCATCGCTATAACAAAGCCCATGATGAAAATACCGCCCGTTTTTCATGTCTGGAATGTTTCAATGATGAGAAAATAGCCCATGCGCTCTTAAAACATGTCGAGCATTGGGCTAAAGAACACAGAATACGAATGATCGCAGGTCCAATGGGTTTTTCGGATCAGGATCCTGAGGGCTATCTGGTCAAGGGATTTGATGAGGAACCTACAATTGCGAGTAATTTCAATTTTGAATACATCCCCCGCTTTCTTGAAACAGCTGGTTACGAAAAGGACATCGATTATGTGGTTTATAAAGTCCCTGTAAAAGTACCCAAATACTTCAATCGTATTTTGAAAAGAATTCAATCTCAAGCAACCGGCTATAAATTAATTGAATTTGAAAAACGTAAAGAATTTGAAGGATATATTAAGCCCATTTTAGATCTGATGAATGACACGTTTAGTGGTCATCATGGATTTATTCCAATGAACGAAGACGAAATGAATTCCATTGCAAAGAAATTCGTGCCGGTCTTAGATCCACGATTTATAAAAGCCGTAGAGGTTGACGGCAAGCTAGTGTCATTTTTTATTGGAATGCCCAACATGAATGCCGGATTAAGAAAGGCAAAGGGTCGGCTTTTCCCATTTGGATTAATACATATCCTCTGGGAACGTAAAAGAACTAAGCAGCTGGACCTTCTAATGGCCGGTATCCGCAAGGAATATCAGGGTCGCGGGTTGGATGTTCTAATGGGCAATGCTATGTTGCTTTCTGCTAAGAAAGCAGGATTTTTATACCTCGACACGCATAATGAAGATGAAACAAATTTAAAAGTAAGAGCAGAGATGGAACGGGCCGATGGCGAACTTTATAAAATATACAGGGTCTTTAAGAAGCCATTGATACTTGATAAGGAATGATTATTTTATAATCGTTATTTTTACTGATCATGTCAAAAAACACCAAAGCTGAATACAACCGGGCAAAACTAATACTTAAGCCGCTTTTTATGCCTTTTAGTCGGTTGGTGACATACATGGGTAAAGAGAATCGAATTGATAGCGGCCCCAATCTTATTATAGCCAATCATCCCGGTTTTGGCCGTGATATAGCTGGGATAGTTAATGGATTTGACCGGCAACTACATGTCATGGCAGCACATTATCTATTTGACCGTAAAGTTTTTATAAAAGATCATATTGAGCCGGCCCTAGGTCCTATCCTGTATAAATTATTGTACCCAATAGCGCGCAGTTTTGCTGGTTATTTCACAAGCAAAATGAATCGCCTTGAAATGATACCAATCAACAAGGATTATCATGGTGATAAAAAAGAGTTGTCTGATAATCTTAGAAAAGCAATCGATATTGTAAAAGACTATTTACTCAGAGGTAAGGCAGTAGTCATGTTCCAGATTCCATTGGATATGCTTAAAACAATGGGTAGAAAAACGGCTAGTTTTAAGATTAAAAGCGAGTATAACGACTATCTCCCGAAATTTAATCCAACGGTTGGCAAGATCATTTATGAATTGTATCAGGATCATGAGATAACCGTACCTGTTACACCAATCAGTATCCATGGCGCTGAAGGAATCAATCCATTTAAACGAATGACACTCAATATTGGTCCAGCGCTTAATATTGTATCAAGTCTAGAAAATCAGACCGGTAAAAGTCCCGTAACTGAATTTACAAATAGCCTTGAGAAAAGGGTGGCTGAATTATTAGAAGAGTCATTAGCCGCTCGGAACCGCTGAGTAATTTCCGCCGGTGTCCACTCTAGCGGATTAATAAAGATAATCATCATTCATTTTGGAATAATAATTACTATAGTTGATTAATACCTGATCACGATAAATAATTAGTCTTTATATAAATACTGGTTTTAACCTAATTTGTTATCAATCAAGAGATACAACTTTACGTCTCAATTTTTAAGATTGAGGGACCACATAAACGGAATAAATTAAGCTACCAATATGAGGATCGGACTGTATGTTTATAGAATTTAAAGATCTTGCATCACAAAAGATCATCTCTGCCCGGAAGCGCTTTTTCAGCAGATCTCCTGACGTCTTCACCAAAATGTATAAGTTTACACGGGCGAAAACTGCCCAAGCATTCGGTTATTATCCTTATTTCCCAAAAATTGAGATTTCCGATGCCACTGAAGTGACAATTGATGGGAAGAAGAAGGTCATGTTGGGTTCGAATAATTACCTCGGTTTAACTAATCACCCCGATGTGATTGAGGCAGGTGTATCGGCATTGAAAAAATTCGGTGCCGGATTAACCGGAAGTCGCTTCCTCAATGGCAATATCATATTGCATGAAGAACTAGAAGAACGCCTGGCTGAATTTGTTGGGAAAGAAACGGCTTTGGTGTTTTCAACTGGATTTGGCGTCAATCTTGGTGTGCTTGGCGCAACCTTAGGCCCTGGTGATGTTATGCTCAGTGATGAATTAAATCATGCTTCGATTTTAGATGGCGGAAAATTTTCAAAAACCAAGATCATGCGCTTTAAGCATAATAATATTCAGGACCTCGAGCGCTGTTTGGCCTCGATCGATAGGAAAAAGGGATGCCTAATTGTTGTTGACGGAATTTTCAGTATGGAAGGTGACATATTCAACTTATCGGAGGCATTAAAAATAAACAAAAAATATAAAGCGCGTATTATGATAGACGATGCGCATTCGCTGGGGGTATTGGGTCCAAATGGTGAAGGAACCGCTGCCCATTTTGGACATACTGATGACGTGGATCTAATTATGGGTACCTTTAGTAAATCGCTCGCAGGTATGGGTGGTTATATCGCCGGTCAGGAACCAATCATTGATTATTTGAAGCACTTTAGCAGAACCATGATGTTTACCGCTTCTTTGCCTCCGGTAAACGTAGCCACTGTCATGAAAGCACTGGAGATCATTCAAAAAGAACCTGAGCGCAGGCAACGACTTTGGGACAATACTGATTATATGTTAAAAAATTTAAAGCAAATGGGTTTTGATATTGGTAATTCCACAACGCCAATTATTCCGATTATAATAGGGGCGGACATTAAAACATTTTATGTATGGAAAGAGTTGCTCAAACGCGGTGTTTACACAAATCCAATCATCGCACCAGCTGTGCCAGCCAATAGAGGCATACTGCGTACCAGCTATATGGCTACCCATACCCGCGATCAGCTTGACTATTGTCTGGAACAGATCTTAAAGGTGGGCAAAAAGTTTCGGGTAATCGAAAAGGATTAAGATAATGCCGAATGGTAAAAAAATTGTATTGGTTACTGGCGCGTCAAGAGGTCTAGGCAACGCCAGTGCTAATCTTTTAGCTGAAAATAATTATACTGTATATGGTGCTAGCAGAAATCTCAAGTCAGATAAAGATCAGAGCTCCAAAGATTTGTTTAATAAAATTAAGATGGACGTTACTGACTCCGAATCGGTTCGAAATGGCGTAAATAAAATTATTGAAGAACAGGGCCGGATTGATATTCTTATCAATAACGCCGGTATCGTTTTAGCTGGTCCCCTGGAACAAACATTAATAGAGGAAGCTAAGCTCCAACTCGATACTAATTTTTTTGGGACAGCGCGAGCCTGCAAAACAGTCCTACCGCATATGCGTAAACAGAAGTCGGGGCTGATAATCAATATAAGTTCCATTGCCGGTCAAATTGGTGTACCCTTCGAAGGTTTTTATAGCTCTTCCAAATTCGCAATTGAAGGCTATAGCGAAGCGCTTTATAAAGAGGTTCACTCACTGGGAATTAACGTTGTTATCATTGAACCAGGTGATTATGACACCAATCAATTGGCAAACCGGATCATAGTAAATGATGCCGAAAAAGAACCGGATTATAAGGACCGCTTTAAGTCAACCATGGCTGTGATTTATTCTGATGAGACGTCTGGTAAGGATCCAAAGCACCTGGCTAAAAAGATCCTACAAATAATTCGCTCCAAAAAACCCAAACTGCGTTATATAATTGGCCCTAAATCAAACTTACTGGCAGTGCTAATAAAAAAAATAATCCCGGGACGCTGGTTTGAAAAAATAATGATAAGCCACTACAAAGCTTGACTTTGGTGTTTTCTACTGTTCTTTCCAATTCCCTTAATATGAGCACCAACTGCGGTTAATTGTTTATCTCATGAACTTTAGTTTTGGGGATGGTAAGTAGATATAAAAGCAAATTAATATATTAATTATACATCGGTTCAGTGATATTCGTTTAAATAGTTTTCTGTAATATATATTGACGATTACGAATTTCAATTAACTGAATCGCTTGGTTTCTACAGAATTCATCCACAGCTTTTTTTACACCGCCTTTCCACCAACCGCCATCGGAATAATCATCTCCTGTAATGAACCCAAAAGATTTTATCTTTTTAAGGGATAATTTTAAATCAATTTTAACGTATTCATACAGGTGATTTCCATCAATATAAATCCAGTCAAAATACTCATCTGAAAATTGCTTAAGAATAGTGCTTGAAAGTCCACGATGCACCTTGACTATGTTAGCGTTTATCTGTTTGTCAAATCTCCTACAAACTCTTTCATAACGTTTGTCCATTTCATTTTGACCGTCTTTTGTTTTACCACCATATAATGCATCTTTGTATGTAGAAGATATTTGATGAATCCATGGATCAATTAGATGAAGTTCATTTGGTGAAACAACTTTAATAATCTGTTTTGAGAAGTCACCTAAATGAACACCGATTTCAGCACCGATAGAATGTTTTGGTAGTAGGTCCAATAATAATCTACGCGCCATCGCTCCTTTATTTAATCGTAATAATTTGGCAGTTTGCTTAGCACCAGGAATTCTCTTAATTAAATGTATTAGCATACTATTTTGCATCACTAAAGGTAGAAACACTGGTTTGATCGAAACTAAAAATAACCTGATAATAATTTCATTAGCAATAGACGATTTAGAATATTATCAGCCATCCGCAATTTTTCAACGGTTTTTCTGATTGTGATTTAATCAATTGGGCAAAATATTATAGTTATGGAGGCATATTACAAATAGACATTTTGAAATTTGTCATTATCTCATTAAGAAACAAACCAGACTGCCTTATATAATTGACCCTAAATCAAACTTACTGGCAGTTACGATAAAAAATAATTCCAGGACGCTGGTTTGAAAAAATAATGATAAGCCATTACAAAGCTTGAATAGTGTAGATTATAAATAATCTTTAGCGTGTCGATTTAACAAGATTATAAACTTTATTGTTTGGCCAGACAAACAGCTAAATTGAGGTTAGAATCAACGTAAATTATTCAGATTATTAGCTCAGTTTATAAGTAAATAAGTTTCAGTTAATGAGGGAATTCCTAATAAAATGTGTCCGGCCTGCATATATTCGAGATCTAAATGCGGTGCTCAAGAGTCAATGGTTCTCAGCTGAACAAATTGCAGCCGAACAAAACCGTAAATTCATAAATCTTATTGATCACTGTCGGCAGCAGGTTCCATACTATCAAGATCACGGGAATCTTTCAGCGATCAAATCGATCGATGATATCAAAAACCTTTCTATTCTAACTAAAGATTTAATTAACGCCAATAAACCTGCGCTCCTGGCACATAATTGTTCACCGAAGGATCGTATTCCATTTTCCACATCAGGCTCAACTGGTAAACGTCTAAGTGGATACCTTGACCGAAGGAATACGATGAGTCAGGCTTGTAGAATGCGTGGACATATGTGGGCCGACTATCGCTTAGGGGAAAAGGAGGTTACGCTCAAAAGGAGCACATCAAACAATTCACTTAATGTCAAAATTCGACATTTTATCCGCGACCTTTTGTTTGGACGATCAATCCAACTTTCGGTGCTTGACCTTTCTGATAAACAGCTTCATAAATATAGTCAAATCATTAATCTGATTAAGCCAGATTTACTACTCGGCTACACTAATGCAATTGATGTCCTGGCAACGTTTTTAGAAAGGAATGATATTAAAATCCATTCGCCTAAAGGAATTGTTGGTTCGGCCAATATGATGTTTAAACACCAGCGTGAACGAATTGAAAGAATCTTTAGAACGAAGGTCTATAACAAATACGGCAGTGCTGAGGTTCAGCAAATTGCCGGAGAGTGCGAACAAAGAGATAGTATGCATATCAGTTGTGAACATATATACCTTGAAATAGTTGATGAATTTGGCAATCCCTGTCCGATGGGGACTCCGGGTCAAATCTTAGTGACGGATCTAACTAATTATGCATTTCCACTGATCCGGTATAAAATCGGTGACTTAGGGACCTTATCGGATAAACAATGTGAGTGTGGTCGAGGCCTACCACTACTTAAAGAATTGATCGGAAAAAACATGAGTGTTACCATAGGGCAAAACGGGATGCGAGTAACAGCTGGCTATTGGATTGACCTACTCGTACATAAATTGCAGGGAATTGAAAAATTTCAAGTAAGACAGGACGCCAGTAAAAACCTTAAGCTATTGCTGAAAGTCGATGAAAAGTTCAATCAGAATAATATTGAACTGATTACACGGAATGTGCAGAATAAATTCGGGCAATCAACAAAAGTATCAATTAAAGTAATGGATAAAATTCCACCCTCACCAGGAGGGAAATATCATTGGGTTATATCAGAAGTTTCTCCGTATGACTGATCAATACAAATTGATATGGCTGGTTGCAAACCAGATAGGGTGATATATGAGGGAATTCCTAATAAAATTTGTTCGGCCCGCATTTATTCGAGAACTAGATGCGGTTCTTAAGAGTCAGTGGTATTCAGATGAAAAAATTGCAGCCGAACAAAATCGTAAATTCATAAATCTTATTAATCACTGCCGGCAGCAGGTTCCATATTATCAAGAACATGGGAATCTATCAGCGATCAAATCGATTGATGATATCAAAAACCTTCCTATTCTAAATAAAGATTTAATTAACGCCAATAAATCTGCACTCCTGGCACATAATTGTTCCCCAAGGGATCGCATTCCATTTTTCACAACGGGCTCAACTGGTAAACAACTTAAAGGATACCTTGACCGAAGGAATACGACGAATTGGGCTTGTAATATACGCGGCTGGATGTGGGCAGGCTATCGTCTTGGAGCCAAACGATTGCTCTTTGTGACTATACCATCAAATCCTTCCTTAAAAGTGAAAATGTTGAGTGCCAGTCGCGATCTTTTGTTAAAGTCGTCCTCACTTTTCTCGCTCGATCTCTCTGATGAAATGCTTTATAAATACAGTCGAACTGTTAACTCGCAAAAACCTGATTTTATTGCGGGCTACACAAATTCAATAGATGTCTTTGCATCCTTTTTGGTAAGAAATAATATTAAAATTCATTCGCCTAAAGGAATTGTTGGTTCATCGGGAATGATGTTTAAACACCAGCGAGAGCGAATTGAAAAAACTTTTACAACTAAGGTCCATAACTGCTATGTCAGTGGGGAGG
>JBHPLN010000012.1:0-35881 GCA_042564205.1 Fidelibacterota bacterium | reverse complement strand
TACATATACCGTTTTATTTGAAATATTTCTAGTGAAAGGGAATACAAACATGGATACCGTTCGGCTAAAAACGGGAATCGCACTGTCTATGAAAGTTTAGGTCAATTACTTGGGAATTTTATTAGGTAAGGATGTAAGTACATTAGGCCGGATTCCAGCGAAATGATCCAATTGCTGGTAATGTAAATAATTATCTAGCGTGTAAAAACGAATTTAATTTTTGATTTACGCTGTTTACAATATTCGATGATTTCATCAGTATATTCTTTGAATAGGGCGCCATTTATATACTGTATTATTTCAAAACCAAGTCGATCATAATTTATCTCATAAACGACTACTTTACCATTTTTATCCACGATCATATCCATTCCAATCTTTCTATGATAGGGGCTTGCCAGCGCAATTTGCGAAGCTGCTTTTTGCATTTCTTTAAAATATGGAATTTCTCCAAAGTCAGAAAACTGGATATCCGTGTTTGGAACTGTCCTTGATATTCTCCAGTGCTTATTCAAAGCAAATGAACCCAACCTACCAAATTCATCAATTGAAATGTTATCACTACTAGTTTGTTCTCTATCAGGATTTTGATCGTTGTTGAATGCCATGCCCCTATCATGCACGAATATTTTATTGTCAACGACGCTACGATAGGTATTCATTCGGATACTTACTGTTTTGCCAAATTGATTAAATTGCTTTGCTTGTTCAACAAATTCCTGTATAAGATAATTTCGTTCGTATTTGGTATTCAAATATTCCAAAGATAAACTTTCATTTTCTAAATCGATCCTTCTGACATTGGTGCGCATACCGGTGAGTATTGATGGTTTTAGCATTACTCTTTGATAATTCTTGGGTAAGCGGTCAAGAATATCTTTAACCTGATTTATTTTAATAACCTGGTAAGCTCTGTTATAAAAAACACCGTCAATATTGCGTAAAATGGCTACTGGAAATACATCAAAATTATAAAAGCGCTCATAACTGTTTTTATCCCGGTATGGTTTCGACATTGTATAATCATTCAAACAGGGTTCAATTTGTGTATAATAAACTTCCTTTGGGACAAACTGGATATCTTTTTTACCAGTGAAAGTAAAATGGATCTGATACCCGGTAGGATCGACATATTGGCTGAGTCTTCTCCAGTATTGAATATATTCGTGGGGATCGGGACGTTCTATTTCACTATACGATTTAATGAAATTTTTATAACCGCGTTTAGATTCAATTCTGATTTGTGTTGTACAATATAGATTATAAGCAGATTGCATAGAATTCTTAATATTGTCCAATAGTTGTCGGTTCATTATTTCGTCTTATTAAACTTCAGAACATTAAATCATCAAGCTGATCATCGATTTAATTTACTGCTCCCTTACACGATCTTGAATAGTGACTAATAAGTTATAAATTACGCTAACAATAGAAAAAGGGCAGGTTTATCTGCCCTTTTTAACTTAAGGAGTAAGTTGGTGTTATCTAAAACGTCTGATTCCGCGACCACCACCTGCACGCTTTCTCATATGCTGGGAATGATTTTCGTTCTGGTGCTGTTTAAATCCATGTCTATTGAATGGTCTGGAATCAAATATTTGACGTTGCTCAACAGTTAAAAGCTGACGCACGTCAAATCGGTGTGAAATATGCATTCGCTGCAACTCACCACGTTTAGCATTTAGTTTATCAGCAATTGCCATTATGGATTTTTTACTTGAGTTATCCGCTTTCATCTCAGATTCGAGTTTTATTTCCAATTTCTGTACATCCGCCTTCATGTCAATCGCTTTCAATTGCATAGATTCGCGCAGATTATCAATCTGTTTTTGCTGATCGTTAGTCAGGTTCAGTTCATCCATCAGTTTGGCGCGATGTTCGCCCTTGTTAGCACAGTTCCCTGGTTCTGGCTGTGCCAGTACAACAGCTGACACTAGTACCATGATGGCTATAATCTTATTATTCACAATTCGACTCCTGTTTAATTAACTTCACTTTTATTTAATCAATCATACCATTAGACCTGTAATAATAAAAAAAGTTAAATCATTTTTATCAAATTTATATTCCACCACTGTTGCTCAGTTTTTAATTGCTGATTAAACTAGGCTATTCAAATAACTGATATTCCATACACTTTCAATGTCAAATAAAACTGGATCCAATTCTTCACCGTTCGTTGGGATCGCCGGCAATATCGGTGTAGGTAAAACTACTTTCACGGAGATGGTCGCAAAAAAAATGGGCTGGAAAGCATATTTTGAATCGGTTATTGATAATCCTTATTTGAGTGATTTTTATGGTGATATGCAGCGCTGGAGTTTCAATCTGCAGATATATTTTTTGCATCATCGTTTTAACACCCATCATGAAATGATAAATCAAAAAGGCGGCAAGATCCAGGATCGCACAATCTATGAGGACGTGGAAATATTTGCCAAGAACCTACACGAAATGGGTAACATTGATAAACGTGATTGGGAGAATTACTGCAACCTTTTCAAACTTATGACATCATACTTGCAGCAGCCAAATATTATTGTGTATCTAAGAGCATCCACTGATACGCTCATCACGCGCATTAAGAAGCGCTCACGGGATTATGAACGCAGCATCGATCCCGAATACCTGCATCAATTGAATGTATCATATGATCGCTGGATCAACAGCGTCACAGATATCCCGACCCTAACCATTGAAACCGACAATTTTAATATCTTCACGGATGAGGGTCATCTGAACAAGATTATTCTTGACATCCAGACCTACTGCTAAATTCCTTCAGATCTTCACAATCCAGATTAAATATGATTTGCCTTATTAAAACCGGGGCAGACAATAAATTGTTTAAAGGGGGAAAGTCGCCTGCCCCGCTTGTGTACTTGTAAGTACTGCTAATTAATTATCTAACAATATCTGTTTCTACTACTTCAATAATATCATCTTCCGGTTAGCATTGAACCTGTCAGACTGAATACTGTAAATGTAAACACCACCACTTACTGGTCGGCCACCATTGTCAGTAGCATCCCACATGATAGACTGATAACCAGCTTGTACATAACCATTCACTAGTGACCTGACTTCACGTCCCAGCATATCATAGATCATGATTCTTACTTGAGCCGCTTCTGGTAAATTATACCTGATCGTGGTAGTAGGATTGAATGGATTAGGATAATTAGGCTCTAAGGCATAAGCCTCCGGTAGCTGCTGTACATCATCAACACCCAGTAAGGTTTCCGGTGTACCCGATACATAATCAGATAGGGGACTGGTATTACTAGCTTCATCAGAAGCTGCAATCTTATAGTAATAAGTTTCACCATTAACTAATCCTACATCTACATAAGAGGTAACATTACCACCAACACCAGCAATATGTACCATTGGCTCACCCATTTCAGCACCTCTAAAGAGATTATAGGCTGCTACATCAACCTCAGGACAATCATCCCAGGTTAAGGTTAGTTCACCATCACCACTTTCACAGGCGAAGTTCTCAGGTGTACTTGGTATACCCAAGTCCTGAGGCATGGCTGCTACTTCATTAGACTTTTCACTGGCATTCTGATAATTATCTGAAGCCCAGATCACATAATAGTACATCTGTTTATTAACCACATCCTTATCTACATACTTAGTGACGTTACCATTAAGACCTACCAGGTAGGTCTTGTTTACACCAGTATCAGTAGCTCGGGCGATGTGGTAATTGGATACATCTGCTTCCGGGTTATCATCCCAGGTAAGTGTAACCAGTTCATCACCGGCGATAGCTACCAGGTTCATGGGTGACATGGGTAATGATCCACAGGTTGCATCATAGCCCCAGGTTGTGATCGTAGCCTCACCCAGTACACTGAACTCATCAGGACACAGGTAAGCCTTGTTATCACCGGCAGCTGTTACAGTTATATGAGCTGAGGTGGCAGCACTGCCAGTGCCTCCAATTGTAACCAGGCTCTGGCTCTGTTGAGCAGTCACAACACCCATATATAATATTAAAAAGACAAAATACTTTATCATTTTATTCATGTTTCCCCCTTGTTGATTAATCAGTTAATAGATCTTCAAGTTTTGTAATTCTTTCTTCTAATTGTGAGATGTATATATGTGCTTTTTCTAATTCCTCAACAATTCCTTTTCTGTGAGAGCCAACTTCAACGATTTCATTACCATTATCATCTACTTTAGCTTTTGGAATCGCAGGTAAATGTTTATTGGTCCACATATACTCTGAATGCTTTTGAATGGATTCTAATTCATAATCATCTTCAAATACATAATCAGCATGCAAAGAGCTACCTCGTTGATAGATTGTACCATTTACATCAAGCGTCCCTCCTGGGGTAGATGTACCAATACCAACATTGCCATTTTTAAGCACTGTCATTGCATTACCTTTTGAAGTGCTTATATGACCATTACCAATTTCAAATAGCGGATCACTATCCACCCAACTAGTAGGGTTTCCTCCGCCAATATTCCAACTACCTACTGCCATTGAGCGATAAGCATCTGATGATGTATGAGTTCCAATAGAGATCGATGAACTTCCGTTAGATTCAGATTGGTAACCCATTGCCATAGACCCATTTCCATTTGATGTGACATCATTTCCAATAGCTGTTGAATTTTGGCCATTAGCCAATGTGCTAAATCCTATTGCAGATGCGTTAGCTGCTGCACTATTTGCACCTCTTCCAATTGCCACTGAGGATTGCTGTGTTGCAACAGCCTGCTGACCTAATGCGACACAACTTTCTATTCCACTTGCTTTAGTTTCAAATCCTATGGCAACAGAATACTCGCCAATGTTTACATCATTCCATTCATCACTATGGACATAACCTGCCCGAAAGGCAGCTTTTTTAGGATACCACATCATCCTTGTACCTGCTCCTGTCGCTGGAATTGTTCCAGTACCAAATGTACCTAAAAATACAGCGCCACCATCACCTTGAACTCTTAGCAGTGTATTATTATCAGAATCTTCAACATCAAATACTTCAGAGCTAGTGTTTCCGCCAAGTGTGTTAGTTATGTCCTGCGGAAAGACAAAACCAATTAACATAATGATTGTCAATGAAATAATAACACGTTTTATCATATTAAATTCCCACAATTGATTTCAATTGGTATTTAGTGCATAAAATCTTCGGTTGTGATTAGTGGATGGATAGTAATATGGGCTATCTGCAACAGAAGTGTATAAAAAATATTTTAGATCTAGCAATATGCCCCCACTTGAAGTCCCCAATTATTATAAAGTAAAAATACTAGTTATTTTATACTAATGGCAATTGTATATCATAACCACCAATCAGAAAATATTAAAACAGTAGAGCGCTGATTATATCTTCGCGATCATTTATACCGATATTTAATTGCGTGATGAACATTTCCAATTCTTCTTTAACAATGTCCAAGTTGCTCATCTTATTTGCTAATTCCGATTCGATGCCAGCCTTGAGATCATTCTCAAATTTCTGTACCTCATTTCCGACTATTGCGCTGAAGTAGTCGCTAAATTTCGCATCAAGGTCAGAATTGATCCTCATGCTCCAGCGTTCTGTACTACCGCTCAATTTTGCTGACAGCTGGAAATCCGAAATAGAGTCCAGCAGGCGCTGCAATCCTACCGCCCCCCCTTTACCTTCTGGCAGCCAACTGCTGAACCGCGTATTTGTAAATTGCATATCAATCTGGCCAGACAACTGGTCACCGTCATTATTAATTGTACCAGATATATCAGCTAATCCACTGTTCAGTCGAATAGCCACCCCTTCTGCAGTTAAGACACTCAATTGTTTTATCAATAATCCATTGATCTCAAATGCTACCACATCGTTGATGTTTTCTGGATCAATTCGGTTGATTTCTCCATTGCAGAACACTCTATTAGCAGATTTTAATTCTTCGCCGCTAAAAGTGAATTTAACTGGCTGCTTGGTTATGTGCTGGTCGGCTGTCACATGATTGACCTGGCCCGCCAAGACGCCAAGTCTATTTTCCAGCTCTAAATCAATTGTTCCTATATAAAAATCAGGTTTGGGATGTTTTTCCTGAAAGCGCACATTAATACCTCTACTACCGGGCTTCTCCACTATTTCAAGACCGTTGATGATCCTTTTTGCGGCCCAGCCAATTACTGGTTCTAATCGGTTATACCAAACTAAGCCGGTCTCCAGTCGTTTTCGGAATTCCAATCCAAAAAGTGCTTCACTGAATGAAAATGCAGCCTGTTGAATGGATCCATAACGTGATTTAATGGAATTCACATCATTCTGAACCTGGGTTCGAATTGCCTTTTTATCATTTTTTATCTGGTCTGCCAGAACTTCTATATCCCTTTGTGTAGCTTTGTAAAGTTCAATGTCTTTTGCGATATCTGATTTCAGATCTACGATATCCTGGGCGTAAGTCAGCACACCAACCAAACCTTTGCTTTTAATTTTGGTAGCGAGATCATGAGTATTTTGCTTATGTGTGGTAAGTGCAGTCTGATCCGGTAGAGCGTCAATTTTCATTTTGATTGATACAATCTCAGCCCTTGTCTCAGTAATTGATTTTTCAACCATCCGGTAGGATTGAATATTTTCTTTTTCCAGGATTTCCTGAATACTAGGCAAATCAATTTCAGGCGCAGATAGTTTAGTTCTTGGTTCCGAATCTGTCGCAATGTCTTCCGGTGCGCGCTCTGCTCCAAAGCGCAGGCCTTTCATTCGCATTTCTTCAATTATAACTTTACGCTCAAGCAGGCTGTTAATGTCCATCGCAAAACTAATCTCGTCAACTTCTGCCTGGTTTGTTGATTTATCGTTTTTGTCTGCGATTTGAATTTTTTCCAGGGATACACTTAACGGCAGCAGGTTGACGTTGGCCTTTCCGATGTCGACTTTTGTTTCCAGGAGAACTTCAGCCGAAGATTCCACGGAGCGCCGCACCAGGTTGTCTGCAAAGATTATCCACGTAACGCTAAATGCGGCGATTAAGATTGCAAATGCTAGTAAACCCCAGGTACGAAAAAATCTACTCATCCGTTACTTCCAAACCCGGCGATGGACTGATACAGCTTATATATCTTACTCGCACGGAAAGTCTGTAACAATTTGAATCGTTTGGTGAAATTTTGAACGCGAATGCGATACTTTTTAATCAGAGCTTTCAGTATTATATACAACGGTATAAACAGTATCGCGGCACTCAAGAAACCGCCCACCACGACCGTATTGTTAATTTGGTCAAATTTCAACATCGGAATATTATATAAGAAGGTCCATACTCCAAGTAAGGCCGGGGAAGTTAATAGCAGCAGGCCAAGCTTATGAAAAACCGGAGCTAAAATAACTGCCAACCCAGAAAAAATCAGTAAACCCAATATGAATGATCCGATATGAATTCTGAAAAACAAGACGATCAGCAGGATTAACAGGTTATGGAAACTCCAGAAAGGAGTAAAACCTACCATCATTGCAAAGCAAAACGCCAAGCTGATCTGTGCTGGATGAGCATCAGAATTAAGCGCTTTAACTATTTTTAAAATACTTCGAAGCATAAATGGTAATTATTCAATTTCGAGTTTTGCATTACGGCGGAAACTATCACAATCCTTGGCAGCCATATAACTGAAGGCGCTTCTTAATCCTGCTTCCAGTTGATCAAATATATTCTGAACACTACCCTTATATTCGACTATTGTTTCATCACCTTCTACATAATAGGGATTTTTCCCGCTCTTGGCCTGAACCGCAAATGAGGCTGATCCCCGATAAGGTTTATATAACTTATCATTATATTTCAGAATATTTCCTTCGGCTTCTTTGGTTCCAGCCAGTAGCCTGCCGACCATTACCAGATCGGCCCCGGCAGCAAGAGATTTGGCTATATCGCCGGCATTAGAAATTCCGCCATCTGCGATGATCTTTGCACTGCTCCCTGATTTTGTCTGAACTTCCTTACATTCCTGTAAAGCCGATACAATGCCCTGACCAACTCCAGTCATGATCGAGGTAGTGCACATGGAACCGGTACCAATTCCAACGCGGATCGCATCTACCCCCAAATCAGAGAGATACCGAAATCCTTCTTTAGAGGCTACGTTCCCAGCGATTACATAAGTTCCACCTAAATTCCGGATAAATTTAATTATTGGTTCCAACGCATTGTTGAAACCATTAGCTACATCAATCGTAAATAATCGGGCCCCATTTTGATAGACTAATTCAACTAATTTCTGTTCTTCAAGCCCAACTGATATAAAAGCATCCATTTTATCATTTATTAATTTGGAATAATTTGCCAATCGATCCTCGGCTGACTGGAAGCGATGAATCATTCCTAACATGCCATTTTCATAGAACATACGGCACATCGCCACACTGCTGACGGTATCCATGGGTGCTGGTAGAAGCGGCATACGTAATTTAATTTTCTCAGATTTATCCAAAGCAATGGATAGATCAATTTCCTTCCTGGAACTCACTTCCGAAAGTTGGCGTGGAATCAAATGCACGTCTTCAAAATTATAAGATACCATAGTTTCACCTAATCCTTTTTTTTGAAATTAATTTAGTCAAAATTAATACGTAGTTACCAAGTGCTCAATTTATAATCCAAGATGGCGATGAATTTAATGAGCACATATTATCCTGATGTGGAAATTTTCTACAGGATAGCTTATGCGTGTGGATTCGCAACCGAAGTTTAAGATTGTGGTACCTGAATTGCCATTAATTGCCGCTGTCTCTCAAAAACAACCGCACTTACTGCAGCTGTAACATTCAGAGATTCTAGTTGCCCCTGCATTGGGATGGTGGCAAGAAAATCACATGTCACTAAAACCAATTTACGAATTCCACTTCCTTCGCTACCAAATACAATCGCTGTCTTACCGGTATAATCCAGTGCGTACCACGGTTTATTATCAATGCTATTTTCGATGCCTGTGATCCAGAAGTCGTTTGTTTTAAGTAGTTCGAGTGTCCTATGCAGATTTCCCGATTCATAAATAGGAATATGGCAGAACGCACCCTGGCTAACCTGCAAGGCGGTGTTTGTAATACCGGCACTATGATGCCGTGTTAAAATAATTCCATTCACTCCAGCGCAATCAGCAGTACGGATAATCTGTCCCAAATTCTGTGGATCTTCAATTTGGTCTAAAACTAATAAACAGAAATTGCTGTCAATATTTTCAAACCTTGGAAGGTTACTGACTATTTGTCCAGAGAAATTAACAATGATGCCTTGCGTACGCAGATTACCGAACCTATCAGTAAATTTTTCACGTGATAATTTGGTTATTTTTGCCTGTCCTTGTTTGAGTAATTTCAATATTCGCGGATCCTTGTCGGCTGCACTGTCAATCATTAACGTAACCGACACAACATTAAACTTAGCTTGAGCCAGAATTTCTAAGGCACTATTGATTCCATATACATAATAATCAGTACCGCTGGAAAGTTTGGTTTTGCTTGGATGGGGCATATCAGAAATTATCTCTAAAATCTGATAGCGTTGTAAAAAAAGAGCCCCGTTGATACGGGGCTCTTTTTTGAGTATTCTGTACTTCGAGGTTACTGCTTCCTTTTATGGATTGCCATCAGTACACCGCCAAATCCCATGATTCCGGCAACTATAGCAATCAAATTACCGAAGAATGGGATCATGTCTACTAGTCCCAGTACAACCAGACCAAATACCAGGGCCAGCAGAATAGAAACAGATTCTTTTCCTAAGGCGCTTGATAATTTTTCACCAATTACCCGGGCTACAGCATAGTATCCGAATAGGCTTCCAAAGACTACTGCCAATAATTCCACCGGGATCAAGACAATTCCAACTATAGAAATCGCTAATATCACCAAGACCGGAACAACCAGAACAAAACCTAACAAACCGTATAATATCACTGGTAACGGATTTTCTTTTATGTTATCCGATACCCGGTCGAGTTGTTTCGGCATCAGAACAGCAAGTAATAATCCTAAGGCAAGACATCCGATAAATGTAAAAATCCTAAAGCCCCAATAAAACCCATGGAAGGGCCAGTGGTAGTTAAATCCATCAAAATTAAACGCGTCAACTTCTGTGATATCACCATGGATCATGCTGCCCTCATCTTCATAAATTGCTCCGCCAACTGATACTACGTCACCATATACTGAAGCATCTTCTCCTAGATAAATATCACCGCCTACAGCCACAGCGTCACCGTGCACGGTACCATAGACTTTAACATCGCCACCCACTGCTACTACATCGTCTACACGCATGTCTACCTCAATGACTGCATCATGGCCAATTTTTATTACCGATCGATCGCCTGCCAGCACTGGTGTTAGCAAGCCAACAGCCATTAAAACGATTAAAATTAGTGTTATTTTGCGTTTCATTTTGTTTAAACCTCCCTATAAAATTTTTTGTTGTTGTAATTTAGACATCAATTTGATCGAATTGTTGTCAAAAAATTTGCACTATAGATTAAATTCTCACCCAAAATAATTGTAAAGTTCAACTCTTTGATCATGGAAAAAGCAATCATTCTACTAAGCGGAGGCTTGGATTCGACAACAGTCCTGGCCATTGCAAATAAAAGGAAGTACGAACTCTATGCCCTGACCGTTAAATATGGCCAGCGACACATTTTTGAGATTGATGCAGCAAAAACCATAGCCAATCATTATTCTGTGAAAAAACATATTATTTCTGAAACAAACCTTGAAAGGTTTGGTGGCTCAGCTTTAACAGGCACTATTGAAGTACCAAAGGATTTAAATCCTATGGACGGTCATAAAAAAATTCCGGTGACTTATGTACCAGCCCGTAACACAATTTTTTTATCTTTGGCGCTGGCTTGGGCTGAAACAATTCCGGTATACGATATTTTTATCGGTGTTAATTCCGTTGACTACAGTGGGTATCCCGATTGTCGACTGGAATTTATTAGTGCTTTTGAAAATCTGGCCAACTACGCAACACGACTTGGTACTGAGGATCAAAAGCAAATCACCATTCATACTCCCTTAATTTCCATGTCCAAATCTGAAATCATAAAAACCGGACTGTCCCTTGGAGTTGATTACGGTCTGACTCATTCCTGTTATGATCCAAATTTTCAAGGACAAGCCTGCGGACACTGTGATGCCTGTCTTTTAAGGCTGAAAGGTTTTCAAGATGCGGGATTAATCGACCCGCTTCAATATCAAGAATAATATGAGCTATTCAATTAAGGAAATTTATTACACCCTTCAGGGGGAAGGCTTTCATACTGGAAGGCCAGCAGTCTTTATTCGATTTTCAGGATGCAATTTATGGTCTGGACATGAGACCGATCGTTCAGCCGCTATCTGCCAATTCTGTGATACTGATTTTGTCGGTACAAATGGTAGTTATGGTGGAAAATATAAAAAATCCCGCGACTTGGTAAAAATTATAAACAGGTTATGGCCTCGAACAGCAGAAAACCTTCCTTTCGTTGTATGCACCGGAGGCGAACCCCTTTTACAGATGGATTCAGCTCTGATCGATGACTTTCATTCAGTAGGATTTGAGATAGCAATCGAAACCAACGGTACGCTTCCAATTCCTGCACACATTGACTGGACTTGTGTTAGTCCAAAGGCGGGAGCGAAATTCAATGTGTCCTCCGGGGACGAATTAAAATTAATTTTTCCGCAGCCAGGATTAGAGCCAAAACAGATGCTTGCATTAGATTTTGAATATTTTTCCCTGCAACCAATGGACGGTCCTGAATTAAATGAAAACATACAAAAAACAACCCAATTTTGTCTTAAACACCCCCAATGGCATTTAAGCCTGCAAACGCATAAATTGATAGGTCTACCATAAGATAAAATGGAAATTTTTAAAGAAATCACATTTGAAGCAGCCCATGTTCTGCCCAATTTGCCAGATGATCATAAATGCCGCCGTTTACACGGCCATACATATTATGTGGTTATATTTATAGATGGATCAATTGATGAACACACCGGCTGGATTATGGATTTTGCTGACATTAAAAAAACCTTTGATCCCCTGAAAAAAATACTCGATCATAACTATCTTAATGATATTCCGGGCTTGGAAAATCCTACCAGCGAAAACCTCGCCCTCTGGATATGGAAACGCCTCAAGCCTGAACTCCCAGATCTTTCAAAGCTGGTTATAAAAGAAACCTGTACATCCGGTTGCATCTACCGGGGGGAGTAGTATATGCCGAGAGCAGAAGGAAGAAATTTTAGTTTTGAATCTGAGAAATCAATTAAACCTGATTTTATGGAGACCTTTGCATTCGACAGTCCTGATCAGTTAATTATAACCGAAACTGACGAATTCTCGGCTGTCTGTCCTTTTAACGGATTACCCGACATTGCCTATGTAAAGATTGAATATTATCCTGATGGCAGTAAATGTATTGAACTCAAAAGCCTAAAATATTATTTCGTCAGTTTCAGAAATGTCGGCATTTATCAGGAAGCAGCAACACGACGCATTTATGACGATTTAAGTTCTGTGTTGGAAACAAAGCGTCTCCGTGTGACAACTGTTTATAATACCCGCGGCGGATTTGATACCACCTGTATTGAAGGGGCATTGGATTAATTGAATTTTGTATTTACCAGACGTTTTATGAAATGTAAGTTTCGACCCAGCTTTTTAAAAAATATTGGTATTTTGACTCCGTAGCTCAGTTGGTAGAGCAGTGGCCTTTTAAGCCATTGGTCGAGCGTTCGAGTCGCTCCGGAGTCACACCCCCTGTCCCCTCTCGATGGACGCTTGTTCTAGAGGGGGGACTTTCTTTTAAAACCTCTTTTTCTTAAAAAATTGAAGACCTTTTAGGTAGACAGTAATGGTCAAAAACTGCCAAAAACGGCACTAAATGACAAAAAAATAGCACAGCTATAGCACACTTTCCAGCGCAGTGGCCTTTTTCGCTCTGTTATAGGAATTGGAGTATTATATAATAAAAAAAGAGACCTAATGGGCAATTTTCATAATTTCTCCTCCTGAAATAGTGTCTCAACAAGGGGTCAGGATAATAACTATGAGACTTTGATTGTGAGACGGGTTTTGAAACAGATTTTTAGGTTAAATCGGGGTGTTTTAGGGTGTGTTGATTTTGTCTCAAAAACGATGGTTTTTGAGACGCCTATTTACTCTATTCTTATACCTAATTAGAAGTATAAATCCGTTGAAAAAATGGGAATGCTTGATAATTGATCGTTTACTTTTTATTAACCTCGATATACTTGATACCTTTTATCGTATAAAACAATTATTTATTTTTTTACTGTTCTTATCATTAATTTATTCTATTTGAAGAGATATGAGTACTGAACAAGTAAAAGTAATTTATAACCCTAGGGACAAGATCATTATTGTAAATGCAATAAAATATCCCACACCTGAAACGATGAGGGACTCGGTAAAACAAATTATGGAATTAAGAGCAATCCATAATTGTGAATCAGTTCTTATCGATGCAACTCGAGTCAAATCACTGCCATCCATATCCAATATGCATTCTTTTGGAACGGATTTAATAAAAATCCCAGATTTAAAAAATATCCGATTAGTATTTGCAATTTCAGATGACATATCAGATAGCTTTAAATTTTTTGATAATGTTATTCACAATAGAGGAATAAACGTTCACATCTTTAAGGATTTTGGGAAAGCAAAAGATTGGCTTCTGAAGCAGTTGTAAAGACCCAATCCTTTGGTCGATTGAAATAGAAAAAACCGTCCCAAAAACGTGTCTTAAAACTAAAATCTAATTAAAGTGTCTCTAAAAGGGTGGTTTTTGAGACGCTTTTCTACGCCTTTCTTATACCCAATTGAAATCAGAAAAATCGTTGAAAAATTGGGATTGGTTGTGATTAATCATTTGATTATTGTTGACTTAGATTCAGTTCATACCTACAATTATATATAGTCAATAGAGTATTTCTAACCTATTGAGGGGGTAGTTTTGATAACATGTATAGTACTACATAGTTTCATATAACAGCGATTTCCTGTCTCCTATAAGTACGCTCTATGTGGTATTATAACATATAAGGAGGTAGTAGTGAAAAAATCAACAATTAGTGTTCTGATACCATTTCTAATTATCATTTTCTTAATACCTTGCTTTACGATTGCACAAGATGACGATGGTGATAACACAGTGCTCATGGTTAAATACCAGACTGTATATCATGATGATTTTTCTTACGCAAAACTGGATTCCTTGAATGAACTATATAATGAAAATGTTATAAAGAAAAATAAACACATTGTTAGTGAAATGATTTTAACTCATTATTATGGTGCTAGTTCAGATGATTACTATATTATAACAGAATACAACGGTAGCGGACTTGATATAGTAGAACTAGCTAATAAAGAGAGCACAAGACTTTATAAGGAGTGGATGCCTGAAGCTGAAGACCGAGAAGCATTTTTTGAATATTTCACTAAATCATTCACAACATGGCATTCTGATGAAATCATGACAATGTTAAATAAGATGACTCATTAGGATATGTGTTTGGCATAAGTATTAACAGATTAAGATGGGTGGGGCACATAACTTCTAAAGACTATCTTACCCCATAAGGTTCAGTTATGTGCTTTACTCCGCTTTGTAAGCTGACTTTACATCCCCAACCCACTAAAGTTTCCAAAATGACGGTTTTTAATACATAATTATATCTTTCAAGCTTTCATGTATTAAGACTATTTATTATTTAGTCTCAGGTATACAAATGACAAACAATTCGATAAAATACAGAATCGAATCTATTGATCTTCTCAGAGGCATTGTAATGGTCATTATGGTACTTGATCATGTCAGGAAATTCTTTCACCATGGATCATTCTTTATTGACCCTACAGATTTAACGACTACAACCCCATTAATATTTTTTACAAGATGGATAACTCATTTTTGCGCACCAGTATTTGTCTTTCTTGCTGGTACATCAGCATTTCTTTATGGTAGCAGAAGAAATAATACTAAAGACGTTGCCTGGTTTTTATTCAGCCGTGGTTTATTTTTAATATTTTTAGAAATGACTATAATAAATTTTGGCTGGACGTTTGATATAAGGCTAACGTTTCATCTATTGCAAGTCATTTGGGCAATCGGCCTTAGCATGGTGTTTCTTTCTGCCGTAGTATTTTTACCAAAATACTTAATATTTTCAATAGGATTAATTATAGTTACTGGACATAATTTGCTTGATCCAATTGTAGTAAGTGGAGCAAGTCTAAGAAGTGTTTTATGGTACACTTTTCATCAGAAAGGTTCAATTCTTTTAAGTAGTGATTCTCTGATTCACTTTTCTTATCCTATTTTGCCGTGGATTGGATTAATCTTTTTAGGATATGTTTTTGGAATATTATATAAAAAAGGATTTAGTGCAGAAAAAAGGGGGAAATATCTGATTATCATAGGTTCAATCTCTGTTTTATTATTTATTATTATTCGCACATTAAATCTATACGGAGATTTAAATAACTGGGAAACCCAGGATACTTTTATTTTTTCAATACTATCATTCTTAAAAACCACCAAATATCCGCCTTCGTTATTATTCATTTTAATGACTATTGGGCCTTCTTTGATCTTTCTTTACTTTATTGAAAATGTGAATAACAAAATCACAAAATATCTTGCAGTAATTGGAAAGGTCCCTTTGTTTTTTTATGTCCTTCACGTTTTTCTAATTCATTTATTAGGGATAATTGGTGTGGTTCTAGCGGGTGGAATATGGACAGATATGATTCTTACAGGAAATTCATTTATGACAAAGTCACTTATTTCTTATGGCTATGATCTTTATATAGTATATCCAATTTGGATTCTTGTAGTTGTAGTTTTGTTTCCAATCTGTAAAAGATATAATGAATACAAGATGAATAATCGATCAAAATGGTGGTTGAGCTATCTATAAAATTATGATGGTATATTGTCGCCCAAAATAACACTAACCTAGGTAATTCGTCCCAAAAACGTGTCCCAAAGCAAACAGGCTAATTTAAGAGTTTCAAAAACGTCGGGTTTTGGAACAGTAATTAACAGACAACATTACTAACAATAAATTGTCTAAACCGTTATTGTCTTAATTTTACAAAGAAAAATAAAAATGAATAATAAAACACTTGGACTAATCATAGTCAGTTGCATAATGTTAATAACATCTTGTCAAAATAATGAATCTAAAATACCTCCTATTGTTAAATCCGATAAATTTGTAGATATAGGGACCCATAAACTACGTGTAGTACTATCAGAAGTTAAGAGTGAGTATACCATAGTTTTGGAAGCAGGTGGAGGAGTATTTTCAGATGCTTACCAAGAGATTCAAGATACTCTTGCTAAATTGACAAATACAAGGGTAATTAGTTATGATCGTTCAGGATTTGGGAAAAGTGAACTTGGGCCGGATAATTTTATTACGATAGATGAAGTAAACGCACTTAAAAAATGTTTGGAAGTCCAAGGATTCAAAAATAAGTATATTCTTGTTGGACATTCATATGGTGGACTTTTAGTCCAACTGTTTGCTTTACGATATCCGGACCTTGTCAGCGGTCTCGTACTAATTGATCCGATGAATGTAAAATTTGTTGATAGATTTGGACTTGATAAACTGAATTCGGTCACCCCCTATTTTGAAAATCCAACAGAAAATTGGCAGAAGGCAGGAAATAGAATGGTTGATAATTTTCCGAAAGCTCTAAAAGTATTAAGAGAGAAGGAGTTACATAATCAAATCCCGACATTATTATTAACGGCGGGCAACCCAATGGTTCCGGAGATATGGCGCGAATGTCATGAGCAAATGGTTATGAATTCTGAAAATCATAAACTATTAATTGCTGAAGGAAATAATCATGATATTACAAGTGAGAATCCTGACATAGTAATAAATACTATCATAGAGTTAATTAATACCATTAATGCAAATTAAATCAAACGGGTTAATTAGGAGCACTAAATTTTAATAATATTCAATTTGAATGGACACAGGTGGACAACAATGGACAATAGTGTAGCAATGGTTATAAAACTGCCATTTAAGAATACTGTCTTCACACGGCAGCGTCAAAAAAACCGTTTCAAAAATCCGTCTCAAAACTAATAATCTAAGCGCTTATCTTTAAAAAAATCCCATATTTCATTTATTGCGGTCAGACTATTCATATAGTTATGAGTAAAAATATTATGGCCTGTATCGTCCAATTTTAATAGTCGTATCTCACTATTATTATTTTCTTCTTTAAAAAGATATAAGGTGGTTCCGTCAAAAGGTGTTGAGATTACTGGGTCGGGGTTAATACTGTTATGAATGGCCCATTTATTAGCTGTGCCGATCGCTGATTCAAATGAAATATCAATTGCCATACTTTGCCCGCCTTCAAAGGGTACACTAAAATCCGAATCACCATGAATTTGAAAAACAGAGATAATTGGTACTGATTCCGGGATGGTAGTACCTGAGAAAAATGAAGCGGCTAAGGATGCAATCGCTGCAAATTGTCCAGTTTCGATGGCTAATTTATAATTAAAAACACCACCATTAGAATAACCTATTGAATAAAACCTGGATGTATCGGCTATCCCTTCATCTCTAAGTAATTGTATTAGGTACTTTATATATCCAACATCGTCTGCATTTGAAGGATCTACGCCTGCCTCTGTGTTCCAACTGTTTAAATACCCCTGTGGGTATACACCGATAATATTATTATCATCTACAATGGTTTCTAAAATTGATTGCCCATCCTCCATATTTTGTTCAGCTCCATGGAAAGCGAATACAATTGGGTAAGATTCTCCTGGATCATAAGGAATCGGAGTTTGAATGATTGCTTTTCTTGCTTTTCCTCCGAAACGCGTTGATAGGGAATTGATTCCGGGTTCAAGATCTAGAGAGAAATCATCTAGCGGTTCATTTTGGCCTTCACCGGTGACCGAATTATTTTGGCATGCTGTCAGTATCCATAAACACAATACTGAGACAAATATAAACGATAATTTCATTTTTCCCCTAATCCTTCATATATATTTTTGATTGATTACAGATGGATATGCCATTAGAACTTAAATCATTACGCAGCCTTTAACTCCTTAACGAAATTTTTAATTTTACCATACAAATTTTGTGTAACAGCAAAATCATAATTCGATAATATCACTATTGTATAACCTTTTCTATTGTCATCATCCATCATATCTAATCCAATTGCAGCACCCACGCCTTCAGCGCCACCAAACATGAAAATTACCCCTTTTTTCTTTATAGTCGGTTCATCTCCAAAAGTACCCTGAAAAAAATTCAAAAGATAATTTGAATAATCTTTGCTCAACAATTTATTAGTTCTGTGAGCTTGAGTAAGTTTAAGTAAATCCTCAACAGTAGAATATGACCCTCCAGTGGGTGTGCCACGTGCCGGTAATCTAATATACATATTATTCCAATTATAGCCTGTTTTTAAGGTATCATTAGCATGTTCATTGGTATATCCAGTTGCAAGATTTTTTACCGGTCCATCAACATCGTAAGAATCCGAATTAGACATTCCTGTTGGTTCATATATATTCTTTTTAACATATTCATAATAATTTTGATTTGTTACTTTTTCAATAATTGCACCAGCAACTTCATATCCTGTATTAGAATGTTGTGTATCAGTTCCAGGTTCAAAATCAAGAGAAATATCTTTAATAAAATCAATATAATCAGAAATTGTGCGGTATTCATATCTATTGGCATTATAAATTTCGTTATCCCAATAATCACCCCATCCTGAACTCATAGTAATTAAATGCTTGATAGTTACTTTTGATGCTATTTCAGTTGGGAAATCGTCCAAATATTTTCCTATTGGATCATTCATATTCAACAGTCCTTGCTCAGCTAATTGAAGAATAGCAATGCTGGTTATATGTTTACTGAGTGACCCAACATTAAATTTTGTATCTAATGTATTTGGAACTTCAAATCTCTTTGAAGCATAACCGTAAGCATTCTTAAAAATTGGGACACCATCTTTAGCAATCAATACCGCTCCTGAAAATTCATTTTCGATCGTTTCTCTTGATAAGTATTGATGAATTTCTTTCAAGTTCGAAAATTTGATTTCATTTTCCACTTGAGCACTTAGATTCATTGAAACGAATAAACTTACCAAAAAGGCAATCAATATTTTTTTCATAATTGTAATCTCCTTTAATTTTTCATTATAACTATCTTGCTATTGTTGTGATAAAATCTTTTCAAAACTTTCAGCTGGTTTTCTGATTTTAATTAATATCTCGATTAATGCGTTTCATGATAGTCTCCTTTATTCTATGATTCATTTCTTAATTATAAATTATCTAATAGTAATTGAATCCTATCCGATTTTTTCTCTCCCCACCCGATAAATCCCCACAATAGTGTTATTTGTACCTCCTCGGCATCCCGAGACTTCAATCTATTATACCTAGTTATTAAATAAGATCTCTTCACATTGAGTTCTTTTATAATGCGTTTTAACTTTCGAACTTTCTTCTTTCTTGTTGATGCCACTTTTTGCTCCTCAGTTAGAGTTGGTATTGTATATAATCCTCCAAGGAATGTGTAATGTTTGGGAACTAAAATCGCTTCTGTTTTCAATAGATCATTTAGGTTTATGGTATGTTTAGTTAGTTCATATGAAAGATTGTTAATTTTCAATTCATATTTTCGGGATTTTTTTTCACTTAAAATGTGGCTTACTTTGTATATTCCTCCGTAGGTCGAATAATATATATTTTCTGACATACTTTCATCAATTTTACTTGCCACAGCACTGTCTTGTCCGTATAGAAATAGACTACAAAAAAGACTTATTACTAATATTCCGATATTTTTCATTTTTAGATCCAGATCAAATGATTTTTATCAATTATTTTATTGGTGAGAAAATATCAAGTTATAATACTCTATTTTGAAAAAAAGGATCAACGACTGCATTTTAATGACAAAGTGGATTGATCCGTTAAAACAACTGTTTTATACTAATATGATTGTTATTTATGAATTTTTTCCTTTATTTTTTTAAGAGGGCCATGAATATATTTGATAAACAAAGTAAGATAGGGTACAAGAAGCTGGCTATTCATTGTGGCTCTTGGTGCGCAACATATTTATTCATTATTTTTATTCTAGTTGCAGTTGAATCCTATCCGATTAATTGGTCAATAAAACTCGCCCTCTATTTGGTGATAACTGCCGCTGTGCCAACTTATCTACATTTTTATATTTGGAATAAATATTTTAATCGAGAGGATTATTTATTATATATTATTTTGGTAATTGCGACTATTTGTTTATCAGCACTAATTGCCTATAATTTTTTCACTGCGTTCTACGAGGCAACTATGTACTTTATTGCGTGGTGTATTGATATTGTATTTGTTCTAGTATTTACCTCAGCCCTAAAAATAGTATCGAATGGATTATCTGAACGGTTTAAGATGCAGGAGATAAGGGCTAAAAACCTTGAATCAGAACTTCAGTTACTGAAAGGACAAATGAACCCACATTTTTATTTTAATACTCTTAATAATTTATATTCATTAAGCTTAGAAAAATCGGAAAAGGTACCTGAAACTATCGTCAAACTTTCTGAAATAATGCGATACATTCTGGAAAGTTCAAAAAAAGAAAAAGTTAAATTGGATGAAGAAATAACATATTTGAATAATTATTTATCACTGGAAAGATTAAGATCCGAAGACGAAGATGTTATCAGGTTTGAGACAAAAGGCATTTGGGAAGGAAAGTATATTAGTCCCATGATATTAATACAGTTTGCTGAAAATTGTGTTAAACATGGCATGGTAAATAGCAGTAAAGGATGGTTCATTAATATCAATCTAACCGTTGATGACAATAAACTGACTTTTTCAACTGAGAACCGAATAAACACATCTAAGGGAAATGGGATAAACTCTACCTCCCCAAAAGTTGGATTAAAAAATGTTAAAAAGCAGTTAAAATTATTATATCCAGACAAACATCAATTGACAATTAGACAGGACGAAATCAATTATAAAGTGTTACTGGAAATCTATTTGTGAAGATGAAATGTATCATTGTTGACGACGAACCACTGGCTCGAAAGATCCTTCTTAAATATATAGCCTCAGTTGATTCTCTTGAACTAATAAAAACCTGCCGTAATGCTTCCGAAGCTGCTGCTGTTTTACACCAACATCAGGTAGATCTAATGTTCCTCGATATCAAGATGCCTGACATGTCAGGCCTGGAACTGCTGGAGACTCTACCGAATCCGCCAAAAGTGATAATAACAACCGCCTATCTAGAGTACGCGATTGAGGGGTATGAATACTCAGTGGTTGACTTTTTACTCAAACCATTTCCTTTTGAAAGATTTTTAAAAGCGATAAATAAAGCATTCCTAATTAATGCTGGAGAAATCTCTGCTCCAATTACGAAAGAAGAGCACAATAAATATATATTCCTAAAAGCTGATCGAACACTTCATAAAGTATTATTTTCCGAGATCAATTATATTCAGGGGTATGGCAATTATCTCAAAGTTTTTACGGATAAAAGAATGCTATTAATATCTGAAACTATAACGAAGATGGAGGAACGGTTACCATCACATCTATTTAGAAGGGCACACAAATCGTATATTGTATCAATAAAAAAGATAGAACAGATCGGAGAAGATTTTATTAAGATCAGCGATAAAGAAATCCCCATTGGCAGTACCTATAAACAACTATTTTATAAAGCACTAAAGGATTTCGATTAAATTACTTTTATCCATAACAAGTTCTGTGTACAAGCCTTACGCAATCTTTGGCTTAACGTCGTTAAGAGCTTTAGTGAGTTGTTGGATGGTGATGTAAATCAAATATACAAATCATGGAGTAGCCACTTAAAAAGGAATGTGAGAAGCTGACCTACCCCCTAAAAGTTGTACCAATGCTTAAGTTAATATCAGGAATAATTCTGTATCAAAAACGTGTATCAAAACTAACGGCTAATTTGAGTGTACCAAAAACTCATAATATTAAATATTAAGTGGACATAAGTAGACAGTAACGGACAAAAACATAGCACAGGTATAGCACAGCTTAAAAGATCCTCTAATGTACAGTGGCCTTTTAAGCCATTGGTCGAGCGTTCGAGTCGCTCCGGAGTCACACCCCCTTGTTCCCCCTTCGATGGACGCTAGTTCTAGATGGGGGAACTTTCTTTTTTATTTATTTTACATATCTATGTTGGTAGTACATAATTTATATTACCGGACTCTTTTAAATTTGATAATAACTAAAAAGGTTGATGGAAAAATGACAGGGAAGAAATTAATATATTGCGGGGGAAAAATATATGAATCGTCAATTCCTAGATAGGGTCAAAGATTCTATCCAAAATGCATATGATCGCTATCGAGTTGTCCAGATTAGGCGTATTACAAAGAGCGGTTATAATAATTTCATAAAACTTTATGGGGATATCCAACGACCAGATACTAACAATTATATTGAGTATTGGAGCCGATTAAGCAATTTTGTAGATCCGACTGGCTACCAAATATATTATACATTGCACGGCATTGAAGATATTCAGATGGTACCAAAAGAAGTGTATTTCGCAATAATCGAACCCTGTCTGAATGATTACACCATGTTGAAGGCTTATAAGGATAAAAACAACTACGAACGTCTATTTAATCCCGATGTGTTTCCCACTGCTTATTTGAGAAATATGGCTGGTGTTTTTTATGATCAGAATTATAAAAGAATCAACGATCCGCAGGTGCGAGATATTTTAAAAGAACTCCCGAAGCACGGCGAAAAAGTAGTCATCAAGCCCTCACTTATTACCGGTATGCGTCACAATGTTCGCGTAGTCAATTTTAACCAAGAAGCACTGTCTTTAGAATATCTTAAAGAAAATTATCGAAATGATTTCCTTATACAGAAATTTATTATACAAAATGAATATTTTAATGATTTAGGAACTACTGCTAATATACGTATCAACACTTATCGCTCAGTTTCAGATAACTCAATATTTATTCATGATACTAGATGCGGTTACAATTCCGGGACGGGTGCTGATCGATCAATATATACTAATGATCAAGTAGAAATTAAACAATCGGGAAGATTGGGTTCGTTTTCCCTCAACAATAGCTGGCAAATTTCTAAAACCGCACCGCGCAGTTCAGCCAAATTTGCCGAAATGGAAAAAATTCCAAGTTTTGATGAATTAAAAAAAGTTGCGATAGAAATTGCCCTGCAATCACCCTATCACAGGCGGTTGGGCATTGACATGATTGTTGATAGGAAAGGGAAACCGATTGTCTATGAAGTCAATTTCGGTTTGCTGGGATTTAATAAATCGCAATATTTAATCGGAGGATTATTTAAAGAATACACAGACGAAGTTATCGAGTACAGCCTTTCCAATAAGCATAAAATTCACTTTCCATTTACGCAATAGTTATAATTTGCGCCCTTCAACAATCGCCTGTTTATTTATTGGTCGTTTCATTTCCACTGCTTCAACATCTTCGATATCACTATCAAACAGGCGCCGGGATTCTACTAAAAAACCAATATCTGTTAATATTGTTATTAGCGTTTCAATATCATACATACATTTATGAGGAAATTGAACAAATGGAGCCAGTTTATTCTTTATTTGATTCGGATTAGTCCAATAAAGTACACCAAGCCTTTCAATGAGGTCATCGGAACGCAGTTCTCCCGATGTATACCGCGCAATAATATCTTTTAGATCCGGTACCACAACCCTAATGATTCCATTAGATTTTAAAACACGATGGCACTGCTTTAAGAACTGTAAACCATCTTTCTTGGTAAAATGTTCAAGTGTGTGTGAACTATAAACCACGTCAACAGAGTTATTTTCCCAGGGAAAATTTTTAGCCAGATTGACAATCTTTATATTTTTGTCCCACACTGAATTAAAAAATTTTAACTTTTTATTCAGTGTCCGCAATATTGGGATTTTTGAAAAACGGGCACCCATGGCATAATCCACGTTTATCCAACCATCGGGGGTTTTTGTTCCACAAGCTAAATTTAATTTCATATCAAGTATTCAATTTTTTCACGGATTGTAATTCTAATATATTAATCCCCGTTATGGTTAAGTGCTGTGAATGTTGACTAATAACTCAATTACTTAGGTTCGGTTCATTCCATATTGTGGTAAACCATCATTCAATTCCAGCCAGTCAAGCATTCGATCACACCAAATATGTTGATTAGGAACGACCGCACCAGGATCGTTTAAACTACCCACAGTTACGTCTACATAATCAAGCCGCTTAGCATGCTGATATGTTAATTGTGTACCACACTGTGTACAAAACTGTCTGGCTACATTTTCCCTCGACTCAAATGATCCCGGTTCTCCCTGCAATAATTTAAAATCAGATGATTTTACTTCTATCCATGTTATAAATGGTGCACCACTGGTTTGCCTACAATGATTACAGTGGCAGTGCGTGGCTTTGCTAAGTTCACCTTCGATTTGATATTTAATACTGCCGCAGGCACAGCTTCCATTGGTTATCATATTACCTCCGATCCATTTGATATTTTAATTTGAATTTATAAGGATTATCAGTAGGTCATAACAAGTTTTAATAAACTTTATGTGAGTAATATGATAGTCGTTTAACAGATTATATCCTCAATTTTCCTAAGATCCAATAAGGAAAATGATGTTATCAAATCTTCGATAATTCTTTATATAAAAATGGGCGGGGATGCATTAATTCGGCCCCATTGATATTTAAAATCTTGGTATTAGAAAAATGTTATAAATAATGTCAATATTAAGCACTATTGATAAATCGCTGTCTTCTTCTTAATGAATTCAAATAGTGCTCCTAAGGAATTGGTGCGATTCACAGTTAAACTAAAGCGCACATCAGAGGCTTTAATAAAAACTTCTAATAATGGTTTAACTTCAAAAATGATATTTTTAATTGTTAGTCCATTAATACCATTTATAAGAATTGCCATTTGTCCTTTAGTCATTTTCGAATCACTGAATCCATTGAAGTACATAGTTTCATTCGCACAAATTGCATTAATATAAACTTTCGATGAACATCCCGACACTTTGTTGATACTGGTTTTCCACTCATTAGGGAATACGCCTAGTGTATTGCCATAATCCATAAGAAATTGATTTGCTGAATGAACACCATTTTTACGGGCTGAATTCAATTCAGCCCGCATATCATCAAGGTATTTTTGGAAATCCTTAAGAGTATAAGTTCTCATCCAGAATGGTTAACACGTAAAAATTGTTAATTATTCCCTTAATATTTATCATTTGACATAAAATTCTATTTTCTGATCAATGGCTTCCTGGCACACTTTACAAAAACGTCCTGCCTTACTAGTAAGCATTAAACAAGTAACCTCGGGTCTGTACATACCCTTGGGGGCATATCCAGCGCCTTCAAATGCTCCAACCTTCCCATAGTACGTTTCTTCTTTAAGGTTTACCTGTTCGCCGTTATCATAGGCAATTTTATTCCAGGGAGTAGGTAATGGCGTGCTAGCATCCACAAGATGTTGCCATTTTAATTTATCAGGATCATGCAGTGCGGTTATATTGGGATCATTTGGTTCAACGTCCAGTGGATTGAAATTTTCATATGAAACATCAGATGTATAATACTCATCTCCTAAACCTGCAAACGAATGTCCTAATTCATGTATAAAAACAAAACTTGATCGGGCATTGTCAGAAGTGGTAGTTGCGTACAAATTATAAATACCACCACCACCATATTTTTCATCATTAGCGATAATTATCAGCGCATCATAGGGCGCCTGGGCAGCAATCTCCCGGACCTCCTTATTTGCATAGGTCAATACATAACGATCTAAATCAAAGGTATTGAAGGTAGTTCCGAATATATTGTTTTTCCAAATACCTGCTCTAGGATTACTGATATTACTCTCAAGTGATGGAACTGCGACCCCCCATACATTGAAATCACTTTTTCGGAATTTATATGGTTCGTATTTAAATAAAGTATCTAACATGCGCAATGCATCGCGTCTAAATTTTGCTTGTTCGTGTTTTTTATATCCATCACCTAGAAAAAGCAGATCAACTTTTTTCCCTGATTCTCCACTGTTAACTAGTTTCCAAATTTTATGCTGTTTTATAATTTGTGATCGATTTACAAATCTGCTTTGCGGATCAACGTCCAATGAAAAGAGAAAGTCAAATTGTCCGCTGTTATTGTTTTTCTTCAAAACCACAGTAACGGGTTTGCGTGGCTCCGGAAATCTTTGTGATTCATGAAAGGTTCGCCTGATTCCATTTGCAGCTTCTTTTATAGTTTGCCATTCGCCGAAAATACTTGCAAAGCTCTGTGAGTATATCATCGTACCTGTTTCTTGGTCCATTACTTCAAACACATACTTTCCATAATTGGTTTCATCTAACAGCGAAGATGGATTACCCGGCCAAGTGCCTTCCAAACGAATTTGATCTAAGCTTATGTGTTCTTCCTCAGCTGTACCGTTATGATAATAATCAAGGCGAAGCGTTTGTCCTGTAAACCACGAGTTAAAGTCCTGACCAAAGCTTATAGTTAAAATCAATAGTATGGCGGCACTAGTTTTAAATGACTGAATTTTATGGTATTTTTGATTTTTCAATTGGCTCTCCTAGGTAAAAAGATTTTACGCCATGTTTTCAAGGTGGTGAATGTTGAATATTTTATTGCGATGTGGATCGTGTTAATTATTACCGATTGGAAGATATTCACTTAAGAGGTTCTTTAAATCTTGAAGATTATATGGTTTTGCTAGATAATTATTGAATCCCGCTTCAAGCATTTCATTGACAAATTTCTCATTGGCATATGCGGTTACTGCAAATATTGGAGTATGGTTCAATTCCTCGTTTTGGCGTAGTGCCTCGGCCAATTCAGTACCCGTCATTCCCAGGCCTAAGTTGATATCAATCAGGAAACAGTCAATTTCATTGTCATCAATCATGTCCAAGGCTTCTTCGCCGGACCTAGCATGAATCATGACAATCTCAATCTTCCGTAAAAGAAATTCCATATATTTTAGATTGGCAGTATTATCTTCTACTACCAGTGCCGTAATTTGTGGTGTTCCCATATCCCCTAAAATGTTCTTTTTTGCTTTAACCAATTTACATAAAACCAACGATTAGGATTACAGTTAATCTGGATCAAGCCTAGCCAATTATCTTAATTAAAGTCTTTGACTAGCCTTTGCATATGTCTCTTTATTTATCTATTAATAAAACTCTAAATTCTTGTTACCATTTCTAAGGATCATTGCCACAAAACACATATTATGAAATCACCCATGGAAAAAAACAACCTCATCTATGATAATTTTGTTGACCGCCATATTGGTCCAAATTCAGATGAAATATCAGCAATGCTGGAAGCTATTGGTACACCTGATATCGAAAAACTTATTGAAGAGACTATACCGGAATCCATTCGAAGTTTAAAGACATTGAAAATCCGTAAAAAAGTAGGAGAAAATGACCTACTTGATGAAGCCAGGTCTATATTCAGACAAAATGAATTATATCGGTCATTTATAGGCCTGGGATATCATAATACCATAACACCTTCTGTAATTTTAAGAAATATACTTGAAAATCCAGGTTGGTATACCCAGTACACACCCTACCAAGCGGAGATTTCACAGGGACGGCTTGAAGCACTTTTAAATTTTCAGACCATGATTGCTGATTTAACGGGATTAGAAATTGCTAACGCTTCATTGCTTGATGAAGCCACTGCGGCGGCTGAAGCAATGGCAATGTTCTACCGAGAAACACATGATGCTGAAAAAAATGTATTCTTAGTATCTCAAGATTGTCACCCGCAGACCATCGAAGTCATAAAAACACGCGCATATCCCCTGGGAATTAAACTCGTTATCGATGATCATAAAAATTTTACATGTAATGACAGTACATTTGGTTTATTATTACAATATCCTACCAGTGCTGGCGAAATCATTGATTATGGAACACTGTGTGAAACAGCACATCGAAACGATACATTTGTTGTTGTCGCTACTGATATAATGAGTTTAGTCGTTCTACAACCGCCGGGCGAATTCGGAGCTGATGCTGCCGTAGGGAGCAGCCAACGTTTTGGAGTACCATTAGGGTACGGAGGACCACATGCTGCTTTTTTTGCTACAACACAATCATTCAAACGTAAAATTCCTGGACGAATTATTGGGGTTTCGGTTGATCGATTAGGTGACAGAGCCTTACGCATGGCTCTGCAAACTCGTGAACAGCACATTCGCAGGGAAAAAGCCACATCCAATATATGCACCGCACAAGTGCTATTGGCGATTATGGCAGCAATGTATGCTGTATATCATGGTCCCCGACATTTAAAGCGAATAGCAAATGGGATTCATCGTTATGCTAAAATATTAGCCGCTAAGCTGAAACAGCAGGGGCATGAAATACTATATAACCAATTTTTTGATACTATAAAAATTAATCCACAAAATTTATCGATTGATACAATCAAGGAACGCGCTAAAGATAGGAAAATTAATTTGCGCCACTTTAAAGAAGGCGCTGTTGGGATTAGTCTAGATGAAACAACAAATATTAATGACATCAACGATTTATTATCCATCTTTTTAAGTGGCAAATCTTTACAATTAATTGACCAAGGTGATTTTAAGGACTTGCCTGAAAAATATGGCGGTGTTCTTAAAAGATCATCACCAATCCTCACTCATCCAGTATTCCATTCTTACCATTCAGAAACTGAAATGATGAGATATATCCACCGGCTGGAATCAAAGGATTTATCGCTGAATATCAGTATGATCTCATTGGGTTCCTGCACTATGAAACTTAATGGTGTTACTGAAATGATTCCTCTTACCTGGCCGGAACTGGCAAATATTCATCCCTATGTACCAATTGAGCAAGCTCAAGGGTATCAAACCATTATTGTACAGCTTGGTAAATGGTTAACTGAAATCACTGGTTTTACAGCAGTTTCAATGCAACCAAATTCGGGAGCACAGGGAGAGTTTACCGGTTTAATGGTAATCCGTAATTACCATATCGCCAATAATGATGATCAGCGGAATGTTTGTTTAATACCAGCCTCTGCCCACGGTACAAATCCTGCCAGTGCAACAATGGCGGGAATGAAAGTTTTGGTTGTGAGCTGCGATGAAAATGGCAATATTGATATCGAAGATCTAAAGACAAAAGCCGAAGCAAATCGTGATAAACTGGCAGCACTAATGGTGACTTATCCCTCAACTCATGGTGTTTTTGAAGAACAAATATGCGATATCTGTGATATCATTCATGCAAATGGAGGACAAGTATATTTAGATGGTGCCAATTTGAATGCAATGGTAGGGCTCTGCCGTCCGGCAGATTTTGGAGCTGATGTTATACATATCAATTTGCACAAAACTTTTGCTATCCCCCACGGCGGCGGCGGTCCCGGGATGGGCCCAATCTGCACCGCTGAACATTTAGCTAATTACTTACCGAACCATCCATTTGCGATCGTAGGTGGCAACGCAGGAACAACGCCTGTGGCAAGCGCAGCCTGGGGTAGCGCCAGTATATTAACGATCAGCTGGGCCTATATTGCGCTAATGTCAGGCGATGGTTTAACCCTGGCTTCCAAAATTGCCATATTAAATGCAAATTACATGGCAGCTCAATTACAAGAACACTTTCCCATACTATATAAAGGTCGGCAGGGTAGAGTTGCTCATGAATTCATTTTGGATTTACGACCCTTCAAAGCCAGCTCCGGAATTACCGATGAAGATGTTGCTAAACGGCTGATAGATTATGGTTTTCATGCCCCCACTATGTCGTTTCCAGTCCCAGGTACATTAATGATTGAGCCAACTGAGAGCGAATCAAAAAAGGAATTAGATCGGTTATGCGAGGCTTTGATTCGAATCAAATTGGAAATATTAGATGTAGAAGAAGGGCGCTCTGACCGTGAAAATAATGTATTGAAAAACGCACCACATACGGCGTTCGAGATTGCAAGCGATGAGTGGCCACATCCTTACCAGAGGATAGAAGCTGCTTACCCTGTAGAATGGACCAGAGAACACAAATTCTGGCCGTCAGTAAGTCGCGTTGATAATGCGTATGGGGATCGAAATTTATTCTGTACTTGTCCGCCGGTCAGTGATTACCAAAAATGATTTTCATTAGTCATAATATAGTCGGATAATTTGGCGTTTATTGAATTTTAATGCTAATCTGATTGAAGTCTCTCCAATTCTTCTAACAATGCAAAATATGATTCTTCAACTCTTTTTTCCTCTAAAATCAATTTCTGTATTTTCTCATAATCGCTAACAATTGATGGATTTGACATATCATTTTTTAGTTCTTCTAAACTTCTATCCATTTCTTCAATCTTTCGCTTTAAGGTTTTTATTCTATTGACGATCCTTTTTTGCGCTTTATAGCTGAAGCTACTATTTGCCGTATTTTGCTTACCCCTATCGGCTTCACCATTCCTATCAACTTGGGATTCTTTCTTCCAAATATAATAGTCGTAATTGCCGAAATATTCCACGGCTCCACCGTTACCAATTTCATAAGTTGTATTTGTTATTTCATTTAAAAAATGTCGATCGTGAGATATGCAAACCAATGCTCCTTTATAATCTTTCATTGCAGTTTCGACAACATTCCTGGATAATATATCCAGATGATTTGTTGGCTCATCCAGCAATAAAAGGTGAACTGGTTTTACCAATAATTTTGCCAGAACCAATCGTGATTTCTCACCACCGGACAAAACTTGAACCTGTTTTTCAATATCGTCACCCGTAAAAAGAAAACTCCCTAAATGGTTACGAATCTGTCCAATCGTCCAGCCCTGCGCCACCAATTCCAAAGTATGAAATATAGTATCTCTGGGATTTAGGATTTCAGTCTGATGCTGCGCAAAATAGTCTATTGTAATACCATTACCTAGTACACGCTTTCCTCCTGACAATTCTTCAATCCCGGCTAACATCTTTAATAGTGTTGATTTGCCAGCACCATTTTCCCCAACCAATCCAATTTTCTGACTGCGTACAATTTGTATATTAAGGTTCGTATAGACCATTACATCGGGATATGTCTTTTTTGCATTAATCAATTCAATTACACGCTGTGGACCACGTGAAGGTTGTGGAATGTTTAATCGGATTTGACTTTGTCTTCCCTCTGGCTTAGCGACACGTTCCATTTTATCTAGCATTTTTACCCGGCTCTGTACCTGTCTAGCCTTAGAATCTTTATAACGGAAGCGCTCAATAAAACGTTCAATCTCGGCTATTTTTCTCTGCTGATTTTCATAAGCCGCGCCTTGCTGCTCAATCTGTAATGCCCTTTGTTTCTGAAAATCGTGATAGTTTCCCTTATACAACATTCCCTGTCCATCGTGCAGTCGATATATGAAACCAACGGCTCGATTCAAAAATTCGCGGTCGTGACTTATGATAACCATACAGCCCTTCCAGCGTTGTAAAAAATCTTCCAGCCAGATGGTAGCTTCAAGATCCAGATGATTGGTGGGCTCATCAAGCAAAAGGATATCTGGCTTCTTTAGTAATATTCCAGCTAGCACAACGCGCATTCGCCAACCACCACTGAAGGTATTCATCGGTTTATCAAACTGATCTGGAGAAAAACCCATGCCAGCTAAATATTTTTTTGCATTTTGTTCGATAGTCCACCCGCCCGCCTGTTCATATTGGTCATGCAGGTCCCCCAAGTCTCTTGAGAGTTTTTCATTATCGGAATCTTTGGTGATTTCTAAGTTTAGCAACCTTATCTTTTTTTCGAGTTCGTCGACGGCATGAAATTGTTTGACAACTTCATCGAGAATTGAGTTATTTGAACCGACAATTATTTCCTGTGGTAAATAGCCAAGGGAAACATTTTTATCTATAAGTATTCTTCCTTGATC
The DNA here is from genome assembly GCA_042564205.1 of Fidelibacterota bacterium. GTDB lineage: Bacteria > Fidelibacterota > Marinisomatia > Marinisomatales > JAHJCW01 > JBHPLN01. The sequence continues at coordinate 3,826 of JBHPLN010000012.1, read as the reverse complement.
GGGCTGTTCCTCACCCAAGATTAGTCGGAGAAGGGTCGTTTTTCCCGATCCATTTACACCCACCAAACCAATACGCATCCCCGGTTTAATAAAAAATGAAATATCTCTCAATAAATCTTTACCAGGTAAGGATTTTGTTATTTTATCTAGGCGTATCATTATTCGTACAAACTATCAAATGAGAGCGCATTTCGCTCAACTTGAGTCCATTGAACATGATCAAATTTGTATCGTACCAGATATATAGTGTGTTTTATTAGTATCCAGTGATGTCGAGGATATCTCATTGATCTGTGACCGACCACCTTCTGCTGACACTTTAATATAATTATCGGTATGGCCCAACAGTAATCCAGCTGAGAACGATTCAAAAAGAACAAGTCTACTAGTGCCGATAAACTGTTCGTGAAAATATCTTCGTTTTTTATCAGACAGGATATGCAACATCTTACTGCGTTCTTTCTTTACAGACTTTTCAACAACATTTTTAAAATCCAGTGCTTTTGTATCATCACGCTCTGAATATGAGAATACATGCAGGTAGGAAATATCAAGATCATTAATGAATTCATACGTGTCCATAAAGTCAGAATCACTTTCAGATGGAAATCCCACAATTACATCTGCTCCAATACAGGCTTCAGGCAGCGTTGTTTTTATCCAGGAAATTCTGTCCGCATAATCTTCCCGCTTATAACGTCGGCGCATATCTTTTAATATTTTATTAGATCCTGACTGTAGGGGAATATGAAAATGCGGCACAAATTTGTCTGACTGGGCAACAAAATCAATCATATAATTGTTTAACAAATTGGGTTCAATCGACGATATCCGAATTCGATCAAGTCCTTCCAAAACATCTAATTCCTGCATTAATTGAAAAAATGTTTCACCATTCCCACTACCAAAATCCCCAAGATTCACACCAGTCAGTACAATTTCACGCACATTGGTAGCTGCGACTTCACGTGCAACCTTTAAAGTCTTTATTATGGTATCACTTCGGCTCCGACCCCTGGCCTTTGGAATTGTACAGAATGAACAATTATAGTCACATCCGTCCTGAACTTTAAGGAATGCTCTAGTTCTTTCACCAGCAGAATATGATGGAAAAAATGAATTCAAAGTTTCTACTGGTTTAGTCAAAACTAGTGGTTTTTTAGGTCGTTTAAAATCAGCTAAATGATTGAAAATTTCCATCTTTTCATCCATCCCAAGTACAGCATCAACACCTGGTATTTGCGCGACCTCATCCGGCTTTAACTGCGAATAGCATCCAACTAAAGCAATAAAGGCTTCTGGCGCTCTTTTTTTAACCTGGCGAACGAATTTTCGGCAATCTTTATCAGCGTTGTCTGTTACAGTACAAGTGTTTAAAACATATATATCCGCTGAATCTTTGATGTCCACCAATTGAAATCCATGAGCTAAAAAATCACGCAGTATGGAAGCCGTTTCTGAAAAATTTAATTTGCAGCCCACGGTGTGAAATGCTACTGTTTTGGCTGGAGTATTCATTTCGGTCATTTATTTCCGGGCGGGAATTTCGATAATTTAATAGAGGGGGACAAGTTTACTTGTCCTTTAATCGCTCTTCTTATCTTCTATAAAAAGTTCGTCTGGCAAGCCTTTATTTAGGATATAATCAAAGAATTCTAAAGTGATTGTTCCTTCGGTTGGGATAATTTTTCGATGCGAATATTTATTACTTGATTGACTAGTAGAAAAACCCATCTCTGAAAAATTTTCAATTCTTTCTAATACCGATTTATCCAGTTCAAATCTGATTAGGGTTTTTTCCGGTAAATAAATCCCTGATCCAACTTCTAAGTATTCTGAACGAATAAGCATAACCTGTGTGCTATCTAAAAAGGTCTTGGTTTGAGTTATGGTCCAATGCTCTTGATCTATCCATATTTGCAGGCTTAAGCGTCCAGCGTCAGAATCTCCCCAAGGCGTAAAATGACTTGAATCCTGTTTTATAAAACCGGTTAAAATCCAATGTTCACGATCATTTTCAATCCCCTTACCAATAGGTGATAATTCTGATAGATTATCCAACAATTCTACCGGATTCTCCATCAGTCCGTTTTTAGGGAAAATGGCAAAGCCCTTTGCTTCAAGTTTAGTCTGATTGGGTTGTTTAAAATATAATTTGATGCGTTTGCCGGGCATTCTCAAACGCGGTGTGTTCACAGCAACATTGACTTTAACACTATAATCTTTTACCAGCATATATTGTTCAGAAAGTTTCATTTTTATTTCATCTAAAGCAGGTAAAATATTTTGTGCATGAACATTTGAACTCCAATTACAAACAAAAAGGATTGTAGCTAGAAGTACCGCGTGGTACCATACTACTTTCTGGATATATAATTTTTTCATGTCAATATATCTTTTCGGTTAAATACAATAAAACTAACTGAAATAAAGCTAATCATGTAAATAAATAAAACCATGCTATCATGTCTAATCTCGGTCCATGGTATTGGTTCCAAGAATACTTTATTCCATATATCAAAATAAGTCGTAAATAAATATGGTTTAACCAATTCAAAAATATCCAGTGGAATCGTAGCAATCGCTAGACCAATAATGATAAAAGACATCGCTCCAATTATTGGACCAATACCATTATTAACCATTGATGAGAACATAAAACAAAGTGATGCCACCACCAGCATGACTCCCGATGCCAGAATAAATGATATTAAAAACCTTACCCAGGCAATTTCGGGTGGTAAAATCAAGAGACCTTCATGCAGTACAAAGAGGTCTCCTACACCTAACCAAAGCGAACCTAACCCAAGGCTCATAAGTGCAAAAAATCCAATTAGTGCCAATGTATATAAATAGGTTGCCAGTAATTTAGCCAACAATATCTTATTCCTTGAAACTGGTCGGATCAATGTAATTCTAAATGTTCCAGAAGCTCCTTCACCTGCGATAACATCACCCGCTACCAGCGTCACCAGAAATGGTATGTGCACCCACAGAAAATTCATCACAATATAGGTGGCTATAAAACCATTGAAAAATGACCCAACCACAATAAATGAATCTTGAATTTGTCGCGTGAAATCACGTTCGATACCGCTGGCTCCAGTTTGAAAACCCCACATTATCAGTGGCATTAATACTGCTAAAACAATAAATCCGATCAAACTGCGCCATTTCCCCATAATCTTGATGATCTCGTTATAAATCAGTTTACCTAGCACGTTAAGTAGCCCCTTCCGTCAGTTCGAGAAAATATTCCTCAAGACTGGTGCGAGGAATAACCGCATTTACTTTTATTTCCTGATCTACCAGCTTCTCAATTATTTCGGGTATCTTTTTTCTGGGAGCATCAATTTTTATACCTTTTAAATTGGACGTTAGTTGGGTACTGTATCCCAGCTCTGTTATAATTTTTACAGTTTTATTGATTGGTATAGCTTGAATCTCCGTGGACGATAATTTAGAATCATTCATTAAAACGTCGGTCTTACCAGAGGTAATTAGCTTACCAAGGTTGATAATCGCCATTGAATTGCAGATCTGCTCTACTTCGCTTAAAAGATGTGATGATAAGAGAATTGTTATGCCTTCCGAGCTTAAGCGACGAATAAGGTCGCGTACTTCCTTCATCCCACGGGGATCAAGACCAGTAGTTGGCTCATCTAAAATTAACAATTGTGGTTCGCTTAGTAGGGCTTGTGCGATGCCAAGTCGTTGCTTCATCCCATGAGAGTAGGCTTTTACCTTGTCATTCTGCCGATCATGCAATCTAGTAATCTCCAATACTTTTTGAATCCTTTCTTCTGGCAGCCGTTCCATCCGTGAC
>JBHPLN010000011.1:0-39464 GCA_042564205.1 Fidelibacterota bacterium | reverse complement strand
TCTTACATTTCCTGTTATTACGGTAATTGTACCCAACATAAATGGACCAATAACAGCAGCAAATTTTCCGAGCATGTTATAGAACCCAAAGAACTCCGCAGCTTTTTCTTTCGGAATCAATCGAGTGTACAGACTTCGACTAAGTGCCTGTATACCTCCTTGGAAAAGACCTATCATACCTGCTAGTATAAAGAAATGCCATGTTTGAGTCATAAAATATCCCAGAAAAGTAATTACACCATAACCAACGATACCCGTCATGATAGCTTTTTTTATGCCAACTTTATTAGAGTATTTTGCAAATAATAATGTGCATGGAAAAGCAACAAATTGAACCATCAGTAAGGCAATAATCAAAGCGCTATCATCAAATCCGAGCGTTATACCGATATCAACCGCCATTCTCACAATTGTATCGACTCCATCAATATAAAACCAATATGCTAAAAGAAATATTCCAACTATTTTCAAATGTTTAATATCTCGAATAGTACCAATAAGTTGTCTCCAGCCGAGGCTAATTGATTTAATGATGCCAACTTTTTCATAAATTATTGGTTCTTCTACCCATAGAAAGATTGGGATAGAAAAGACTGCCCACCAAACTGCTACCGTTAAAAAGGATATTTTAATCGCTGCTACCTCATCAGCAATTCCGAATATTTCCGGCATCTGATACATTAAAACGTTTACTAAAAATAAAATTCCACCCCCTAAATATCCTAAACCAAATCCTAGAGACGATACATAATCCACCTTATTTTTTGATGCTACTCCCGGTAGTAATGAATCATAAAATATATTTCCTCCTGAGAATCCTACAGTAGCCAAAATATAAAATAGGATGGCCATCTGCCATTGCCCTTGCTGAACCATCCACAACCCACCTGTCATTATTACTCCAAGGAAAGCAAAAGTAAAGAGGAATTTTTTCTTTGCGGTACCACGGTCGGCAATAGCACCTAAGAATGGTGCAAGAGCTGCTACAAATATAGATGCAATTGAATTGGCTAGACCAAGATAATAGGTACTTTGTGTAAGATTTTCAGGATCGGCCCAATATTTCTTAAAAAATATTGGGAAAAAACCAGCCATTACGGTTGTAGTAAAAGCTGAATTCGCCCAATCATATAAAGCCCAACCCCGAATTGACCTTTTCTCATCAACCATAAAACCTCCCCAGTAGGTTTAAATCCTACGAGTTGAATTTATAACGAAATGGGCAACTATAACTGGAGTTATCTGAACAAAAGATTCGTATTTTTTCATGGATTTCGTATCAAAGCACGGTATAACAGTTTGAAATATTATTAGTGTTAAAAAGAAATCTCCATCTTGTTATATTCTGGACAGTCCTTTGGAGGTTATTAAAATGAAATCGATTCTTAAAACATTAATTATTTTTTCCTTAATCGTTCATTTTGGGATGGCGCAAGACTCAGATCCCATTACCGGGTGGAGCTTCGGGGGCGTGCCAGCGATCGCCTATAATTCCGATACTGGATTCCAGTACGGTTTAATACTTAACATTTATAATTATGGCGATGGCAGCCTTTATCCAGAATATAACCATTCAACATATATTGAGTGGTCGCGAACCACAAAGGGCAGCGGTATCAATAAAATATTTTTTGATTCAAAATATTTACTGCCATATGATATCAGGATAACTAGTGAACTGAGCTATCTCACAGAGCAGCTTTTACCATTTTACGGATTTAACGGATATGAATCAGAATATAACGCGGATTTTGAAGATGACGAACTCGAGGTAGGCTATATATCCCGGGCATATTATCGTCATGCTCGTGAGATCACAAGACTTACTGCTGATTTTCAAAGACAATTCCTTATGGAGAATACACGCTGGATAGCTGGTTTTGGGTATTGGAATACGGAGATTAATTCAATTGATCTGGATAAATTAAACGACGGTAAGGATGACGAAGATAAACTTCCGGATATTCCTGGATTATATGATGAGTATGCTGCAGATGGATATTTATCAGATGATGAGGTTGAAGGCGGCAATACAAATTTTATTAAGCTGGGATTAGTGTATGATACCCGTGATAATGAACCAAATCCGATGTCGGGTATGTGGTCAGAAATACTAGTAACGACCATTCCAGAATTCTTAGGTAATGATTTTAACTATTCATTATTGACCGGAACTCATCGTCAATATTTTACAATTATTCCCCGCGACTTATCATTTGCTTACCGTTTAGGTTATCAAGGTGTCATCAGCGGTGATATACCATTCTTCATGTTACCATGGTATCAGAGTTCATATAAAACTGAAGAGGGGTTGGGCGGATCTAAATCCTTAAGAGGTATCCTGAAAAATAGAGTTGTAGGTAATAGTGTTGCATATGGAAACTTTGAACTGCGCTGGAAATTTCTGCATAAACAGGTTTTTGGGCAAAATCTCTATTTAGCTTTAAATACATTTGTTGACGTGGGAACTGTTCTTGAGGCCTACGGAAATGATAAATACAAATCTGATTATACCAAATTTGAAGACGAGGGGGTTCATGTATCATATGGAGGCGGATTGCGTATAGCCTTAAATGAAAACTTTATTGTTGCTATAGATTTCGGTATGGCTGCTGATGAGCAAGATGGAAACAGCGGATTGTATATTGGATTAGGATATTTATACTAAAGTTATTGATAACAAAAAAGCCGCCTAATTGGCGGCTTTTTTGTTACTCAGGTAATATTGTCATAACATATCTAGCAGTTTCACGAACCAAATTCTCAGACATGTAATCTTTGCGATAAATATTATTTACAAATAATTCAGTTTGATCGCAATAATGTTCACTGGCAGGGATACCAGAGATACCAGTGGGAATAATACTTAAACTCTGATTCCAATCCGCAACAGAGTATATATGTCTGTGCGATGATCCGAAATCGGAATTAAATGGTTTGTTATAAGAGTAGGCATACGGTGACACTGTATGGGATGCTCCCCCAACCGGGATGCGTTTCTTATTGAACTTAAATGCTTTATTCAAGATGTTGACACTTCCCAGAGGATGATTAATTTCCAACTGATGTAGTTTCCCCCATTCCCAAGATTGAATATTATTTCCAAGGGTATCAGCTAAATAACTAATACCATCCTGGAAACTAATAATAATCTGAGTTTCAAGATCTTCAACTATTTCTGTATTTACATTATTAAACCATCCCGAATGTCCATCTTGCCAGAATTTATCTACCGCATTATTGGGCAAATAACCAACAGATATATAATCTGAGTACAGATCTGATCCTAATTCATCCTGAAATATATTTTTCAATAATTGATTATAAAATGATTCAAAGATTGTTGCTCCAATACTGTTCACCGTATGTACTCTATCCCAATTCTGAATGGTCAAAAAAGCATCATTTTCAAAATCATTTAACTCAGCGGTTTTTAATGTTTGAGTAATTTTATGAAGAAATCGATCGACCATTTTGGATGAATGATCGGCCTGAATCCGTTTATAATCATCGATGTCAAGTACCTCCTTTTCTTCTAACAACTCACGAATTCGATCAATTCTATATTGTGGTGCATACCAGGCACTAATATGATAAGGATACTTTTTACCGGCGGAGCGATTATTCGCAGATGAAACATAACCGCTTTCAGGATTGAAACTGTGAGGTAATTCTTCGAACGGAATTAATCCTTGCCAATCATAAGTGTCCACCCACCCCGGAGCTATTGCAATACCATCCCAATCTTTCCTAATTGGTACTCCAGCACAGCAATATATTCCAATATTACCGTGGATATCGGCATAAGCAATATTTTGACTAACAGCTACAAATGTACGTACTGCTTCTTGAAATTCGCGCCAATTCCGGGCATTGTTAAGCAGATAAATCGTACGCAATTCATTACTCATTTCATTACCAATCCAGCGCATAGAAACAGCCGTTTCTTCTAATTTTTTAATGTCGCTAATAATTGGTCCTCGATGTGTAAATCTGTTATATCGCTCAACTGATTCCTCGTCTTTGACATCAATGACTTCTCTTCTTATTTCCAATGGCAACCATTCATCATTGAATAAATATTCATCAGGATTTTCTGGATTTAATCTTTCTTCATAAAAATCCATATCATCAACCATAACATTAGACATACCCCATGCTATATATTCATTATGACCAGCGACAACCATTGGTTGGCCAGGTACAGCAATACCGGTAACGTTCAATTTTCCCCTAACTATTTGATGCATCTGATACCAAATACCAGGAGCACTGAGACCCATATGCATATCGTTGGCAAATAACGGTAATCCTGAATCATTCTTAATACCGGAAATAACCCAATTATTACTGGCATCAAATGCTGAAATTCCTAAGTTTGTTAGATCCGCACTTGCCAAGACCAATGCCAATGATTCATCGTCAAGGTCAGCTGCACTAAATTCAGGATAAGCTACGGTTGGTTGATAATCCATGTCAGGTAATAGTTCTTGATATAACTCAGGTCCAACCTTTTTTAATATTTTATGCATGGTCGCTTCAATCAGCCAGGGCATGGTTAAATCCCAGGCCATGTACCCAATTAAATTTATTGAATGTTCTGGTTCCCAAAGATCTGGCTTGTATCCTAAAATTGAAAATTCTGGAGGCATTAATTTTTGGTGATTATCAATGAATTGATTAACACCGTCGCTAAAAGCTTCAAGATACTGGATTAACTCAGGTTCTGTAACATCAATTATCTTTTGAGATTTTTCTGGTATTCGGAGAGCCCGTAGGAGCTGATCAGCATTAATCATAGAGCTTCCAAATATTTCAGAAAGCCGACCGCTGGTTGCGCGGCGTATTAGATCCATCTGCCATAACCTGTCTTGAGCCATACAATAACCTGTTGCGCGGTATAAATCCTCTTCGTTGTTGGCAATAATATGAGGAACTGCCAAAGAATCCCGATAGACAATTACTTCCTCACGCATATTTTTCAACGTCAAGTTAGCATCATAATCGGGTAATCCTTTTTCGGAAATCCCTTTAACCCAAAAGAATGCCCAAACTGCAACTAATATGACTATAGAAAAAATAATGGATATAAATTTTTTAAATTTTGGCATCGCTTATGGTCCTTAAAATGGTGAAATGAATTTATTGTAAATTAGTTATTAGTTCTTTAATTAATTAATAATCCGATTAATACAATTTCCGGTTTTCCATTTTAACTTTTACACTCTATATTCCTTTGCAACAACTGGAGGAAGAAAGATGACACCATGGGATCTTGATGTAAATCTAAGATACGTTATACTCGATTTATTATACCTAAGTGCGTTTATACTGGTGGGTTCATTTTTACGTCGTTATGTAAAATTTTTCCAAAAATATTTAATACCAAATAATCTTATAGGTGGATTTTTCGCCCTCATTGTATGCTCTCAAGGATTTGGCTGGATTGATCTTCCATCAGAACGATTGGGAATCTATGTTTACCATTTGTTAGCCCTGACGTTTATTGCACTCGGATTACGTCAACAAAAAACCTATTGGGGTCGCGGCCCGCTGAGCAAGAGTTTTTCAGCCTTATCTTCATATCTATTACAGGCTACAATTGGATTGGGAGTGGCATTTTTCTTGATTTACACTTTCATACCCGATCTATTTGCAGGAATTGGTTTGCTTATTCCATTGGGTTTCGGGATGGGACCCGGTTTAGCTTACGCAATGGGTAATTCCTGGGAACAATGGGGTTTTGAAAATGGTGGTTTAGTAGGGCTTACATTTGCCGCAATTGGATACCTCTATGCCTTCTTCGGCGGTATGGCAATTATTCAATGGGGAATACGTAATGGTAAAAGTAACCTTATAAAAAGTATGGACCAAATCACTGTTGATATGCGAACGGGAGTGTTAAAAAACACAGAATATCCTATTGCCGGTAGACTACCATTATCAACAGAAGCGGTTGAACCATTGGCGTTTCAGCTGGGATTGATTGGATTTGTTTATTTAATGACTTGGTGGTTTGTTTTACTCCTGACAAATCTTATGGAAAATGCTGGATTACATGATTTTGTTGCAACCATCTGGTCCTTCCATTTTGTATTTGGACTACTGATCGCATTAGCATTCCGTAAAATTTTGGATATTACCGGGCGCTCGCACGTAATTGATCGTGGATTGATGAACCGCAGCATGGGTGTATTCTTAGATTATTTGGTAGTCGGTGCAGTTGCCGCAATCAGTTTCACTGTGGTTGGACAGTATTGGGAAGCTATTCTAATCATGTCATTGTTGGCTGGCCCTGCAACTGGCTTACTCCTCTATTTTTTAAGTTGGCGAGCATTCGAAAATTATCATTTCGAGCGATTTGTAGAATTATTCGGAGAAATGACCGGGACAATTAATTCAGCACTCGTTTTACTGCGGGTTACCGACCCCGAGTTTGAAACACCTGTTGCAGAAGATGCGGTTTATGGAAGTGGCATTACGCTATTTTTAGGTATTCCACTACTGATCACGCTAAATGTCCCATTTGCATTTTATAACAATGCGATCGAGGGCTATTGGGTTACCCTTGGTATAATTTTAAGTTATTGGATTCTGCTCTGGATAGTGTGGCGCTTAATTGGATTTATTAAATTTAAAAAGGTGGCCTAAACCATCATTCAGGTGCTTTTTCAATAGAATCTAATTCTTCTGGTTTAGCCAAACGTCTTGCTACGCCGCGTGCCAATTTCCCAATTTGTCCGCCATCCATTATGCGATGGTCAAAGGTACCGGTTAAAGGAAGAATTGATCTAGCGACTATCTTTTCATCAATTACAGTTGGTTTAATTTCGGTTTTCCCCATGACGATTACCGCTGGCAATTTACCTGCTGGGAATAGAGCGGGCATCCCTGTACTTAATCCGTGCGTACCAATATTTGATAGCATTATGGAGCCAAACGCGTCAGTCGATAATCCGATAAATTTCAAATTAATACCAACGTCATTTACGATCCATCTAACTAAATTATATATCCAGTTCCTAATTGGCCAAGGAATCTTGCTTAGTAGATATTTATTTTTCATGGATTTGGTTTCTTTTCCTGAGCGCGTAGTAGCAGCTTTAAAACGAATTTCTTCTGCTATCTGTGATACTGTTAGTAAATGTGCATTTTTAACAATTACGGCACTCATCTCCCTTCCGCTACGAATATTGACAGAAACAGCAATATCAAAATAATCACGCGGAATAATTTTACCTCTTCGCACATAGCAGTTCACTTCAGGAGCATTAAATGCTAGAGATCTAGCTAAAGCAGCTGTCACCAGATGTGTCATAGTGATTTTATTTCCTGATTGGCGCTGATCTTTAATATATTTTTCAGCCTTGGTTACATCTACTTCAAGCGTTCCATAAACCTTTGAATCCTTTGGTGCCGAATAGATGGCAGTGGACATTAACCGCCAAGGAGTATTGAATTTATCAAATTTTACCATTGATTATTCTTAATTCGCTGCTACCATATTTCTTTTCTTATAATTACCAATAATATTTGATATTCCAACTGGACTGTAATAGAGATAAAATGAAATGATGCCAACAAATTCTAAGGTCAGGATATACCATGGCCAGGGACCCATAAAGTCCATAATTGATCCATTTTCCGGTTTATGACATATAAAAAGGTAGTTACCATCGGTAAGTAAATTAAAACCGGCGATGAATATCATGTAAATATTTGTGATAAAGAATATTTTCCAAACTGATTTATGTTTTGGTCTATAACCCATTATAAGGATCATGTATAACACTGCCAAAATAATCAATCCGTGTGAAACAAAAAATTGAAAGAAACGGAAATGCGGAAAACCATAAATTCCAATATCCGGTGTAAATAATGCTTGAATTGCCCCCCCGAGTCCCCAGAAATAGTTTATTTCAAAAAGTAAGTAATTTTTATTTATTAGCATTATAGCCGATAATACAATTGATATACCACATAAATGAAGTGGTAGTGAATTTGCCACTGACCAAATCCCACCATAATAACGCCAGATATTTAAAGAGATTTCTTGCAGGATTAACAAACTTGCTAAAGTGAATCGTAATCTATTATCGAGGACACCATTGTATTTAATCTTATTCCTGTATAAAAACAGTAATAAAAATATTATAACTAATACAATTAAGGCATAGTTGTGTGAAGTGGAAAAAAAGAGAAAGGGATTATCAGTGTAATATGCATCAAAATATTTGGTCAATATATAGCTCCAATGATTTGATTATAATTCCTACCTGACTTTATAAACTACAAATATTAATGGTTTGGTTCTATTCCGTTTTCTTTATTAATCATTTAATACACTATGCATCATATGATTAATTCATAGTTCTGATTTAAGGGTGTTATTACTCTTCTGACTTTTTCTTTAAATATAATTTTGTCGTCGAATAATTCCTGAAACATTCAATTAGTAACAGCATCTGGTATGGTATTTGCCATAACAAAGGAGACAATGCGTTTACTGTTTTTTTAAAAGTGAGGAATTAAATGACATTTTGCGATTATAAAAATAAAAAGTTTAGCATTTCATTTGCGGATTATAAACCTGCAAAATTTACTTTCCTGATTCTACTCTCCTTTTTATTCGTTTTACAATGCGATAAAAATCCCATTTCACCGATTGATGAGTATGAAAATGACTCCAATTTAGATGATGAAGTCTTAGTAAAAGATCAAGAAAAAGAACCTTATGATAAATTTACTATTCCGCCGGGAAAAACTGAAAAATTCATTATAGTTTTTAAATCAGAAGCAAAACCTAAACTTATCCAAGAAGCTGGTGGAAAAATTCGTCAAGCATTTAATATAATTCCGGCTGTATCAGCTTCGATCTCACAGGATGCTTTAAATCGGTTAGAAAATTCTGATCAAATTTTAAGAATTGAGCGAGATGGAGAAATTCATGCCTTGGATTATGAATTAGATAATTCTTGGGGAGTCAAAAGAATTGGTTCAGGTTCTGCAAGTAATACGGGTGGTGGAGTAAAAGTTGGAGTTGCCGATACAGGAATAGATTACAATCATACTGATCTAGATGACAATTATTATGGTGGATACGATTTTATAAATGATGATAACGATCCAATGGATGATAATGGACATGGGACTCATGTTGCCGGGATTATTGCCGCTGAAGATAACGATGAGGGCGTTGTTGGGGTAGCACCAGGAGCAAGACTGTACGCACTCAAAATTTTAGATAGCGGGGCAAGTGGAAACTGGAGCCACGTGATTGCTGCACTAGAATGGGCTAAAGATAATGGAATAAAAATCATTAACCATAGTTATGGTAGTGCCTCCTATCCTGGACTTTCAGTTGAAGAGGCATTTGAAAATGCAAATTCAAATGGCATATTCAGTGTGGCTGCGGCCGGGAATTCAGGAAATCCAAGCGGCAGTGGCGACAACATTGAATATCCTGGGAAATTCGAATCCGTCATCGCCGTGGCCGCTACTGATTATTTCGATAATCGTTCGTCCTTCTCCAGCACAGGACCGACCATTGAACTCTCTGCACCGGGAGTATCTGTCAATTCGACAACGATAGGTGGTGGATATGGAAAGAAGTCAGGTACTTCAACAGCAGCTCCACATGTTGCAGGTGCATTGGCGATTGCAAAAAAGGCAGGTTTAGGTAATCCCAGGACTATCCTCAAAAACACAGCAAATGATTTAGGTCAAGCTGGATTTGATAATTTATATGGATATGGATTGGTTGACGCTGAAGAAGCAAGTATAGCGCCTTCTACTCCTCCCTCCGTTCCCAATGATCCGCCGGTTGTGACAATTACACAACCTGGAGGTGGTAGTTCATTCCCCGTTGGAAGCTCAATTACATTCAGTGCCACTGCAAATGATCCAGAAAATGGTAATCTGACCAGTTTTATAATCTGGATATCCAGTAATGACGGTTATCTCGAAACAGGTGGCGATTTTTCTACACAATTAAGTGAAGGTACTCATGTCATTTCAGCTAAAGCAACCGATGCTCTAGGGCTTTCAACTACTACTACCGTTACCATAAATGTTTCAGTAGCCAATACACCACCGATTGTAGCGATTGTACAACCAACTAGTGGATCCAGTTTTACATCGAGTTCAAATATTTCTTTCACTGCAAATAGTACTGACGCTGAAGATGGCAATCTTTCTAATCAAACTTCCTGGTCTTCAAATATTGATGGAGCCCTTGGTGTTGGAAGCACATTACAGAAATCTTTATCAGTTGGAACACACCAAATCACAGCTCAGGTTACTGATTCAAGTAATCAATCTGCTAATGCTTTAATTGTCGTAAATGTGGTTACGCCTAATCAATCTCCATCTATTTCAATAATTCAACCTTCCAATGGATTTTCAACAACTAGTGGTTCGGTTGTGTCTTTCAGCGGAAATGCGACAGATCCTGAAGATGGCAATCTTTCTAATCAAATTTCTTGGGTTTCAAATATTGATGGAGCCCTTGGTGTTGGAAGCACATTACAGAAATCTTTATCAGTTGGAACACACCAAATCACAGCTCAGGTTACTGATTCAAGTAATCAATCTGCTAATGCTTTAATTGTCGTAAATGTGGTTGTACCTAATCAACCTCCTTCTATTTCAATAATTCAACCTTCCAATGGATTTACGACAACTAGTGGTTCGGTTGTGTCTTTCAGCGGAAATGCGACAGATCCTGAAGATGGCAATCTTTCTAATCAAATTTCTTGGGTTTCAAATATTGATGGATTACTTGGAAATGGTCAAAACCTTCAGAAGTCATTAGGTGTTGGTTCTCATGTTATTACTGGCAGTATTACAGACTCAGCAAACCAAACAGCCAGCACTAGTGTTATGGTTAACGTAAATGCTCCCCAGGAAGATCAAAACTCCTTACCGGAAGTAATAATTAATGCTCCAAACCATAATGCATCATTTGTTGTGAGCGACGTTATCACGTTTTCTGGATCAGCAAATGATATCGAAGATGGGGATCTTTCTAACAATATTATCTGGAATTCAACTCTCGAAGGTTATTTAGGACAAGGTAGTTCACTAGACTTAGCATTGGTGGAAGGTACTCACACCATTATTGCACAAGTTACGGACTCTCAAAACGCATCAGATTCATTTACGATACTCGTCAATGTAAATGATTCGAATGAGATCCCAACTGAACCAATTCCTCCGCCGGTTTTGAATAATCCTCCTATTTTAATTGTTGAACAACCATACAGTGGAATCTCAGTTTATTTTGGTCAACCAATTTCATTTAGTGGTACTGCAAGTGATTCCGAAGATGGGGATCTATCCAACCAGATTACTTGGAATTCAAATTTGGATGGATATCTAGGTGCTGGGACTCAATTATCTTATCAGTTAAATATGGGATCCCATGTTATTACTGCAAAGGTCTCTGATTCTGAAAATAGTATTGCCACTAAGACACTTGCAGTCAATGTCATCGAAGAAGAACAAAATAATCCAGATCCGCCGCCAGTACCTAATAATTCACCAGTTCTTAATATATCAACTTCCTCGAATGAAGGCAACCTCATGGCAGGCGAAATACTAATATTAACGGGATATGCGATTGACGAGGAAGATGGTGATATCTCAAATGGTATAACTTGGGAATCTAATTTGGATGGATATTTAGGTATGGGAATAAGCTTATCAGTGACCTTATCAAATGGATCGCACAAGATCATAGCTAGAGTGGCGGATTCTAAGAACCTTACTGCGACAGCATCAACAACTGTCACATGTATTGAAGAGGAGCAATCTTATAATTCTCCCGATAAAAAACCGAATATATATGTATCAAATATTGAGCGGACCAACATCCACAAGGGTCAAAAAATCGGTGAAAAAATTGATGTTCAAATAAAAATCGCGGTTCGAATTGATTCAAATGTTAATGGAATGAGAGATTCTGAAGACACTGCATTAAAAAATGCTATTGTACAGATATTAATTACGAATACTAATAATGAATCATGGATCATGTCAGGAAAAACAAAATCAGATGGCTTAGCTAAAATTGTCTTAGGTCGTGTACCCCAAGATCGATATGAAATTTCCGTGTTACAAGTTTCCCATAGTGAAAATAGTTTATACAATCCGGTGTTTGGTAATGAAACAGTAAGCGCAAATTATTACCTTCGATAATCCTCACAATTATTGCCTGATGTGTTGAACTAGATTGCTATGGGAATTAGGGGCTGCAGTTTTGAAAAATTGCAGCCCCTTTCATTTAAAAATATTGCACTAATATAAAATTATACTGAGATTCTTTCATAATAAATTATTATCATGAAATTGACCAATCAAAAAACAGCTATTATTTTAATTGCTATTATTTTAGTGATCGGCATGTTTCTAAGGAGTCTTGGGAAATCTGCTGGACCACTATCAAAAAAAACACAGTCCTTAATATTTGATTCGCAAACTTTAAAATTTTCAAAAGATATAATACAGAATGAGCAAATGAGTGCTATTGAAGAAACAATCATTTCTGCAGCATCGTATTTGGTTCAGCAGAATCAGAGTTCCGGTCGGTTTTATTATCGCATAAATACTAATCCTCAAGTTAAGATTTCAAAACGCTATAATATACTTCGACATGCTGGGACGCTCTATGCATTAGCATCCTATGCAAAGCGTTATGGCGACTCTCAAACGCGTGAATCAATTTTGCGGGGCTCTCAATTCCTAAAAACACAATTACGAAACATACAACATAATGAACCTGTTTTAGCTGTATTCTCTGATCCGATTATAAACGGAAGTGATGATTCAATCCAGGCAAAACTAGGGGGCACTGGATTAGGATTGGTAGCGTTATGCTCTGCAGAATCTCTCAGCCCAAGATCAACATCCCTTGACACACTCAAGATGATGGGAAATTTTATTAGATACATGCAAAAAGACGATGGTTCTTTCTATTCAAAATATTTTCCCGATCGCCAAAAAAGACGAGATGATTCCTGGACCTCATTATATTATCCTGGTGAAGCAGTGTTAGGATTGTTAATGCTTTATGAAATTGACCCTGATCCAATCTGGCTAGAATCAGCTAAAAAGGGATTATTATTTCTTGCCAGAGCGCGCGAAAATAAATCTAGAGTACCAGCAGACCATTGGGCCTTAATTGCATCAGATCATTTACTAAAAATTGATCGGGAAATTAATATCTCCGACAAAAATTATATTGTCAATCATTTACTGCAGATTATAGAAAACATTATTACTAATAATCCGAACCATCCTTTAGATCACTTATTTTTTGGATGTCTTTCAAATGACGGACGAACCACACCAACGGCTACTCGACTTGAAGGTCTGCTTGCGGCACTTCCATATATAAAGGATTATAATCCAGAAAAAATCAAGGAAGCGGTTACCACAATTGATAATGGAATTGGCTTTCTTATAAAATCACAAATTAAATCTGGGAAATATATGGGCGGAATTCCACGGGCCATAAAAGCTCTGGATTCCGATCATCCTGGATATAGTAAAACTTTTAACCATCGCTATTCTGAAATTAGAATTGATTATGTTCAACATGCTTTAAGCGCGTTAATTGCATATCATTCTTTACTAAACTAACAGGACACGTTCCTCTCATCAATTATTATCAGTATTAATTAAAAATCCAAAGAAAAGAATTTACAAATTGTGAGCTAGTCTCATTTTTTGTTGATCAATAGTAATTTTTTATAAAAAAAGCCCCGCTGATTTACCCTCGAGAAAATCTTTTTTCCCTGAAGAGCACGCCGTACCAACGGGGCAACTATCTAAAGTTTAATGTTATTTAGGTGGAATTGTCAGCATTTTTTTCAACTTTCTTTTTATACTGACATTTTTTCTTACAGTTCTCTTTTTTATCGATACACTTTTTATCTTTTTCATCATCATTTAAAGATTTTTTGCATTCATCCGCTTTCGTACAGTTCTTGTTGTTGCTATCACATTTTTCTACTTTTTTACAACAACATTTACTGGAATCCTCGCAGGTCGGTGTCATTCCCATCGACATTGAAGCTATAACAAAACATAAAACCAGTACTACCACAATAGTCTTTTTCATTAACTCATCTCTTCATTCGTATTAATAGTTACAATATTATTTAGATTTGAATATATACTATTTTTAGTGAATTCGTCAAACACAAATCACATAACTTTGATCATTTCTTTACTAAAGTAACAAGAAAATTTATTGACAACGCGGTAATTAGATTAACTATTACCGAAATTCCGATGAACCAAATCCATGCGATTCCATTGAGTTTTAATATAACTACAGCAATAATTCCAACTAGCAATCCCGCAATTAAACTTACTGGGTAAAATCTTATATTAAATTTGACCAAAATAAATAGTCCCAATAATCCACCATACGTAAATGAGGCAATTTGCAGAGCAATTATTACAATAGCTTCATCACTTTTATTAAACATTAAGGCAAAAATGAGTAGAGCCATCGCCCATAATAAACTAATGAATCTCGCGTTTCTTAATGTTACCTTTTTCCTAATCCAATCTGAAACTGTTGATGATGCAAGTGAGTTTATAGAGGAACTAAGTGTGGACATTGCAGATGACAATAGTCCTGCCAATAACAAACCCTTCACACCAATTGGTAGTGAATTAGCAATAAAAAGTGGAAATTCACGATCTGTATCCAGAATAACACCATTATTATAAACGTATATTAACGAACCGATTAATAAAAAAATAGAGAACTGCACAAATACAAAAAGTCCACTGCCGATCAAAGCCTTTCTTGCAGATTTCAGGTTTGCAGTGCTTAGAACACGCTGCACCATCATGTAATCAACACCATGGGAAGCAAATGACAGTAAAGCACCGCCAATTAATGCACCGATAAATGATCGTGGATCAAAAATCAAATTATTCTTAAAATGAAATAAAGTTAGTTTACCAGTAGAAGATAGATTTCCCAGAATTTCATAAAATGTAATATCCAATGTTACCAAAATATATATGATCGCTGTCAAACCACCGGATAAATAAATTAAAAATTGAACTGCATCAATTCTTATTATTGTTCTAATACCGCCAAGCGTACTATAAATAATAGTAATAAGACCAATAAGACTAAGTGACACTACAATAGACCAACTTGTCACGACTTGTACTATTATTGCTACTGCTAAAAATCGAATTCCATCAGCGAGTATGCGCGTGACAGAAAAAAGGCCCGAAGCAACTTTTTGTATAGCCGTACCAAACCGTTTTCCCAAAATCTCATAAATTGATTGAATGCCTTCTTGAAAATATTTTGGTAAAAGAAATATGCTGACCAACACCCTACCAATAATATATCCAAATGCAATTTGTAAAAAATACCAATCCCCTCTATAGGCTAAGCTTGGAATACTAATAAAAGTTAGGACTGATGTCTCAGTTGCTACGATCGAGAACATTGCCGTAATCCAGTTAATATTTCTCCCAGCGATAAAATAATCCTCAGCTGATCTATTCTTATAGCTCATAAGAATACCATAAACTGAAAGACCGGTGAGAAACAGAATTACTATCGTTATATCAATCCAGTGGATTACTTTCTCCTCTTATATTTAATACTAATTATCTAATTGTATGCCGGTCTATAAATGTCTAAAAAATTTACGTTATGAAATGTAAAGATTAGTAGCGGTAAATTGTTTTCACAATGACTGAAATAAATACAAAGGAAGTCAGACTGGTTTTGGGACATAGAATTTTACCTGTAGCACAAAAATGTATTCATTCAATAGTCGATACCTCGGTTCAACCATTAGAATTCATTATTCATGATGACGGCACTTTAACTGAAAATGATTGGTCAATTATTAAGGAATTATTTAATCCTGTACAAACCATTCGTAAGGACGATTCGGATAAATATATTAATAATATTTTAAAAGATTATCCTGCAAGCCAATATTATCGAGACTTTGGCCCAACTGGTTTAAAACTTTTTGATATACATTTGTTATGTGACAGCGATTTATTTTTTTTTGATGCAGACATTTTGTTTACTAAAAAATTCATAATTGCGGATTTTTGGGAACTAACATTATTTCCCATTATCTTTCAATTCGGTGAAGGTAATGCATATAGATTATCACCTATTGATTTTCTGTATTTAGGTCTTTCTGATCCAAAATTGCGAATCAATATTAAAGGCCAAATAAATTCTGGCATTATTGCTTTTAAAAAGGATTACTATGACTTGGATTTTGTAGAATATTTCTTGTCAAATCCCTTTGTACATAAAAAATTAAGTAAATATAATTGGTGGTACGAACAAACTGTACATGCGATTCTTGGATCAAAATATGGTTGTGGCATGATAGATAAAAAGAAGATTGCAAATACCAACTCCATAGATTTTTCACTCGATGATCAGTGCAAATTAGCTGGAGTACATTTTACATCACCTTACCGGGAATTAATTGATAATTATATTAGTATCACTTCCAGATTGAAAGATGTTGATGAAATAATAGAAATTACCATAACCAAATCTGCTCCCTATGGTTGGCCTAACAGCATCTGGAAACATTTTAAAGCAAAATTGAAACAGACAATATTTAGTTGATTGATTTAAACAATAATGGTTGAATGAAAAAAATGAAAACATTAACAGTATTCTTTTTAATTACTGCATTGCAAGCGCAAATCCCCCTCAAATATCAAGATAACATTACACCAACTTATATTGAAGCAATTCAATGGTATGACTATTTAGCCAATAAATATGAAAACTCAGCACTATTTGAATATGGAAAGACTGATATCGGTAAACCGCTACACCTCTTTGTCATCTCCAAAAATGGAATTTTTAATCCAAAACAGATTAAAAATCTTAAAAGGACAGTAATATTGATCAACAACGCTATCCATCCAGGAGAACCATGCGGCGTTGATGGTAGTTTGAAATTCGCTGATAACTTATTGAGGAATAACACTCTTCCGGATAACGTAGTAGTGTGCATTATTCCTGTTTATAATATTGGTGGTACATTAAAACGCAATAGTACAACTCGTGCAAATCAAAATGGTCCCGAAGAATATGGTTTTCGCGGGAATGCACGAAACTTCGATTTAAACCGTGATTTCATAAAATTGGATTCAAAAAATGCGCGTTCATTCGTAGAGATTTTTCAAGAATGGAATCCAGACATTTTAGTTGATACACATACCACAAACGGCGCAGACTATCAGCACATTATGACATATCTAGGTTCTCATCCTCAAAATTATCCACCACCCACTTCTGATTTTATCAAGGGCATATTAAATCCCTCACTAAACAAATTGATGCTTAAAAAAGGCTTTCCTATGGTACCATATGTATCATCAGTAAAAGACATTCCTAACCACGGTATCCGATCGCGACCTGACCCCCCCAGCTACTCAGATGGGTATGCAGCCTTATTCAATACATTGGCATACATTTCTGAAGCACATATGTTAAAAACGTACGGGGAACGCGTTTTAGCAACCACAGCTTTTCTTGAATCAATACTTAATATAGTTGCAACTAATGCACGTTCGATTCAGGAAGTAAGAAACCAATCAGATTACTATATTAAGAATCAAGAATTATTTGATGTAAAATGGATTTCTGATACAACCAGATTTAGTGATATCACATTTAAAGGTTATAGTGCTAATTATGAACAAAGCACTGTAACTGGACATAAAAAATTATTTTATGATCAGAGTAAACCATGGGAGGGGAAAATACCATTCTATGAGTTCTCCATATCTAATTATCAAATAAAAAAACCAGACTACTATATTATACCCCAAGGCTGGCAAAAGGTGATTGAACGATTCGCATTGAACAGGGTACCAATGATAGCCCTTGAAAGCGATACTATGCTTTCGGGTGAAATGTATATAATTGAGGATTTTTCTGCTCCAGCTCAACCTTATAATGGTCACTATTACCATGATGATTTATCATTAAAGATTATTCAAAAAAGTAAACAATTTTATAAAGGCGATATTATTGTCCCAATGAATAGTACAACAAATAGGTATGTGATTGAAACACTGGAACCATACGCCAATGATTCATTTTTCAGATGGAATTTTTTTGACTCCATACTTGACTGGCGGGAATATTTTTCACCATATTTGTTTGAAGTTACTGCCGAACAATTACTTGCGACAGATCCGCAATTACTCGTTGAATTTTTAAATAAGAAGAAATCCGATTCAACTTTTTCAAACAATGCCTACCAACAACTGGAATACTTATATAAACGTTCGCCAAATTTTGAACCTGATTATAGATTGTATCCAATTATGCGAGTGAATAATCCAAACCCAACCTCTTCTGAATAAAAAGCCTAAGATATGAATAAATTAAAAATTCATCCTATGGCTGCATATCTCAGATCGGAAATGAAGAAAGCCGGTGATAATGCAAAAGCCAAAGGTATGCAAGCATATATGAAAACCGATCAGCCCTTTTATGGAGTTCAAGCTGGACCAAGAAGGATAATATTTAGAAGGGCGAAAAAGAAATTCGCAATAAAATCAAGAACTGATTATTTTGAGCTTATAAATGAATTATGGTGCGGTAAATACCGTGAAGATATGTACCAGGCAATTGAGATTGCCGAAGCATATAAGGTATATATCGATGATAAATCTTGGGAATTTTTCGAAATACTAGTTAGGACGGCAACTAACTGGGATACTCTGGATTGGATCGCTGCAAAATTGATCAGTCCTCTCATAATTAAAAATCGCAAATTTGAAAAACGATTAATAGAATGGTCAAAAGACAACAATCTTTGGGTGAGACGAGCTTCTATCCTTGCACATCTTAGGCACAAGGATGAAACAAACACTGAATTATTAACAATATTAATATTGGAACTTGCTTCTGAAAAAGAATTCTTTATTCGTAAAGCTATCGGTTGGATATTACGAGAATACGCTTATACCAATCCCGATTGGGTAAAGACATTTATAAAGCAAAATGAAAAAAAACTTTCAGGATTAAGTATCCGAGAAGCTTTAAAGAATATTAGGTAGGATTGTGTTCGGATCTCAAAAAAATTCTCTCAGTTCTACCACCCACAGCTGATAGAAGTATATAGACTGTTGAATCAATTTCTTCAGCGATTTGTTCAGCTTGTAATTTGTCTTGCCCATTTTTTCCAAATAATAATACTTCTGATCCAACCTGCGGTTCATCTTCCCCAAAATCCACAATTAGTTGATCCATACAAACACGTCCGGCTATTCTGTACTGTTTCCCACCATAAACCACATATCCGTTTTCATACCAAGGCCTGGGGAATCCATCGGCAAAGCCTACTTGTATAACACCAATATTTGTATCATTGGTGGTTTTATATTTTCCACCGTAACTAACATAAGTTCCTGCTTTTACCTTGCGAATCATTACCAACGGTGCCCTGAATTCCATGACTGGTTCAATTGGTAATTCTCGTGGAACTTCACTTGATGGAAATGCACCATATAACAGCATACCCACACGGACCAAATTGAAATGGGCTTCCGGGAGATTTAGTATTGCCCCGCTGTTGGTAAGATGCGTGTATTTAAACTTCAGATTATTTTGTTTTGCAACTTTCAGAGCTTTATTAAATAGATTAAGTTGATATCTGGCATAACTGGGGTCACCCTCATCAGCGGTAGCAAAATGGGAATAAATGCCTTCACAGTTTATCTGAGGTGCTGCCGCAAGTTTTTTAAACACCTCTGAGATACGATCATACGGAATACCGAGACGAGTCATACCAGTATCGATTTTAATATGCACCTTAGGAATATTTCCGTTACTCTTATGGTAATCAATCAATAGGTCCAAATCGTCGGGCCAGGAAAGATTAAGTGTTATGTTATATTTTATCGCCTCTGATAGGAATTCTGACTGTAAACGACAGAGTAGAAAGACGTCACTTCTAATCCCGTTTGCTCTTAATTCTAGCGCTTCGTTAAATGAAAACACACCGAAGAAATTTACCCCCGCAGATTCTAGTACCTTTGAGACACCAACAGCACCATGTCCATATCCATTTGCTTTAACAATTGCCATCACCGGAACTCCACCGATATGTTGCGAAATAACTTTATAGTTATTAACCAATCTATCAGTATGAATATATGCTTTCGGTCCGACCATTGAATTATTTTTTTCCATATACTTCTGTTAATCTTTGTTTTAATTTGTCAATATCACTAAATATTTCTGAGGTGCATCCGATGATCCAGCCGCTTAACTCTACTTCGGGTATTTTATTCACTAAATAAACCGGAATATTGTTATGGTATGCCATTGTTATTTCTCCCTGAGTTCCACCACCTTTTATGACATTTGCATCCCAAAAACAAATCACATAATCTGCTTGTGTTAACAATAGGTTTAGGTCGTTCTGAATACAATATCTAATAAAAGTTTTAAATTTTGGGGGATCATTTTTTTTCCAGGTACGATAATTCTGAGCCCCGTGATCTGAAACCAATTGCGTAGTTTCTTTTACCGGATCAATAATTGAATGACATAATTGTTCCTCAAGCCACTTTGACAGCCTAGTTCTCCATTCTGCACCATCGTTCTGTGCATGTTCCATTGCTCCCGAGAGATAAGCAATCATTGGTTTAATTTTCTTTTGAGTAATGATCCGTTCAAAATAGTCCACATTATCCCGATTATTACAGGATATATAAATGAAATGTAATGAATAGTTCCACCAAGCAAAACCTCTCTCAAACCACTAACCAGCATAGTTGTTGGTAAATATTTAAATATGTTTTCTAAAATAGGGGGAAAATTATTTATGCCCACTATAGAATCAGATGAAAATGTTATGAATATAACGGATGTAACAATTATTAAGAGAAAATTCATCGTACGATTTGTCATTAAGGAAAAACTAATAATTAAGTTCCCTATTATAAATCCGTAAGCAATTACATAGGGAATAATTACTAAATAATTGATTAATGATTGTAGGTGGCTTGTTAGCAAACCGAATGCAATCAATGCTATAATTACAAATATCATTGATTCTAAAACAGCAGCAAAAAGGAAACCTATAATAATTTTTTGTTTTGAAATCGGAGTGATTGTCAATGGAAATAGAACGTTCTTGTGAATTCTTAAATCAAACAAATCTCTATAGACAATTGGTATTAAGGAGATTGTTACTATCAACATTAACAGCCCAGACAGTGACCAGCTCTCATAAGGTATTCCCCCTGCAATCGAGCTGTTAACGTGTTTCATAGAAAAATTAATTGATACATGTAAGAATAATGGTAATAATAATGCTAATACTAGAGTTGAAAAAAATCTTGATTTTGTTAGAAACCACCGCCTTTTAATAAATGATAGAATCATTGAAGTCCTTCATCATCAATAAGTGTTGAGTGTAATATGTCTTCGAGCGAAAAACCCCTGATTTTAAGATCAAGAATTTTTGCATCTTGAATGACACTAAAAACGGATGTTAAAATTGATTTTTCTCTGGAGTAAAACTCAAATGAATTATTTTCTCTCATAGGAGATATTAAATTTTTTATAGTTGTTAACTGTTTGTATAATGATTCACTAAGATTGAAAAAATCTATCCGGAAATAATGCAACCCATTTGAATTAGATAGCAATTTATCGGTAGTACCATCAAGAGCGATTCGACCTTCTCGGAGCAAAATAATCCTGTCGTTTGCTGATTCTACTTCGGATAACGATTTGCTTACATAAACTATTGTTTTTTCACCTTTTAATCGATTTAATAACCTCCAAGTCAGTTTTATTGATTGAGAATCCATTGAACAAGTCGGTTCATCAAGAATCAAAATGGAAGGATCATGAATCAATGCTCTTAACAATAGGGCGCGCTTAAGTATACTTCTACCTAACTTTTTCGCTGGAATGTGCAGAAAATCTTGTAATTCTAATTCAGTTGCTAGCGTAACCATTCTATCGATTATATCATATTTTTTTATACCATATAATTCGCCTATAAATCGAATATTTTGTTCCACTGTTAACCACGGATCCATGTCTGACTCTAATGGCACATATCCTATCATTTTACGAATTTCACGGCGATGATTGACACCATTTTGACCCTGAATAAATATTTCGCCATATTCTGGGTGGTCGAACCCTGCGATCACCCTTAAAAGGGTAGATTTTCCAGAATTACTCTCACCAATAATTGCAACCAGCGATCCTTTTTCGATACCAAAATTGAGACCTGCTAAAACTGTCTTACCCTCAAACAGTTTTCCAACTTTCTTTAATGTTATACTTGCTTCCACTGTACCTATACTAGTTCCCGGCTAATTAATTGGAATATTTGAACGTGTTTTGCCCGATTTCAGAATATTAATTTTTGTCCAATTGAAAATGCAAATCCGCGCGCAGAGTTAAAGAAGCCACCATCTTGTGCTACACCAAAATCGAATTGGTAACGTGATCCATGAAAACCAAATCCTGTTCCCCACTGAAAGCCTTCATAACCTCCTACTGAAATTCCTAACCTAAGGGGCATCCACCCTGCCGGGTTATACGTAAGGGCTCCGGATAGTCTCGGTGTTGTATTATAATTGAAATGATCGCTGAAATGCTGACGATAATTAACAAAAAGGGAAAACTCTGGATTCACATCATATTGAAAACCGGTCATTAAATAGGCCGGATATGCAGTTCGGTATCCCGGGATTGAAATTACTGTGTCGCTTTGCAATTCTTCCAATTCATCAAATGTTTCTTCCATTTCTTCTTGTACAATGACTTCTGCGTCTAAAGTAAATACACCCTTTTTTGCGTGTTTGTCAGACCAATTAATGAATCCTAATAGATTGTTCAGAGCAATATTAATTTTGGTTTTTTCATTTATTATTCCAGTCCAACCTGCGTCAAATGCTAATCCTAAACCACTGGCAGCATATTTGGTTTCACCATGACCAGTTCCAATTACTTTATTATAATGGGATGTGAAATCTCCTTCAAATTTTGTGATTTCACCATGGCCAATACCCCATAGAACTTTAAATCCTAAACCAAAATAATTTTTTTGAACTATATTGCTAAGAAATGGAACATCACTTTCAAATCCGTACGCAAATGAAAATGGAACAACAGCCTGAGCGCTTACGTCAAGATCGTTAAGACTTATGGGTGTGTCAAAAAGAATTCCAAAAAGCAACATATCCATTAATTCTTTTGGCAAATTAATATTAGAATTCACTTCTGCTGATATAGAAAAAGCAAAATTATTTGTAGAAATCCCTAAAAACTTTAATCCAATAACTTGATCAAAACTTAAACCGTCGCTGGGAAACGCCTTAAGTATATCTGCTTTATCGCTGTCAGTTAAATATTTCCCACTAAATAATCCATCGTTTAGCCAATTAATCGATAAAGAGCTGTTAGTGATATTTATTCCAGGAAATGGTACCAACGGGATGACTCCAAAACTCATGGAAAATTCAGGATTATCTGTCAGGCCAAGGTTTGCAGGATTCCATCCTATAACATCATCTCCTCTGGACTGCGTCGCAAATGTACCCGCTGTTCCAATACTACGTGGACCTAAATTTACCTGACCGATCAATAAAGTAATACTTACGATAGTGAAAATTGTAATTTTTTGTAATTGTGTCTGTTTCATGGTTAATTACCCCCCTGATCGTCGGGGTCCACAAGAACACTAACACTCGTATATACTAACACTTTCAATGAATCTTTTGAAAGTAATTTTGACGATGTTGGATTTCCCTGACTATCAACATTGCTCAATAATCTCATTTTTCCAGTTACATAGGTTGAATCCTGAAATAATTCGTATTTTTCAGGACCAAGATCAAAAATTATTATTTCACGCGGCGTATTAGGATGTATAGTCATTTGGGTAATCGTATCTGGTCGAATCAAAGAACCTTCTTTGAAATACATAGTATCTCTAGCAGCAAGAATATCTAAATCTGCTCCGAAGTCGAAATCGTTGTCTGAATCAATAAATACCTTAATCGATTCTATAGCATCATCAATATCCATCTGTACTTTTTGACTCTCAATTTCATAAGTGGCCGTTTCAGTTATTTCTATATTAAGTGGAGCTTCGATCACTAACATTACCGGCAGATCTTGATTGCTAAAATGGCTACCAGGTTCGCCCGATGGATATATAATCAGTACTCCGTCAGCAGTAATTCGATCTGGTCGTATATTTAGCAGACGCTCGGCATCGTCAACGTATATTGGATTTCCATTAAGAATATTTGTGCTTGGTACCTCTGTCTCTTCCATTTGACCATCATCATTTATCGCGGTAATAGTGAGGATGATATTGGCAGAATCAGCAAGATCTGATTCAAATCCAGTAATATCCGGGATTAGATAAAGGTCTACCTGCACGAAATTAAATCCGTCAAATTCATCGGTGAAAGCTTCTATTTCTTGTTCGATAGGTTCAATTATTACTGGTATTGGGACTGTTTTCCCACCTGAGGTCGTTACAGTAAATGATTGAACTTCAATATCCATCAACGTATTCGATTTAAATACAAAGATCGAATCTCCAGATTCAGGGTCGTATCGTTTTTCTATCTGGTCATTATCACCAAGAAGTTCTGTCGCATCGAACGATGTCATTAATATTGGAAATTCAAGATTGATCGACCAAGTGGCAAGATTATTACTATCAAAGTCAGAAAAGGAACAACCGCTAAATATAAAAGCGAGAACCAACAGGCAAATACTTAACTTTATAATCCTCTGCATGATATCACCTTAAATTAATAATTAGCATAATAAATGTTTATGATCATAGAAATTATCTAATTAGCATGGTATAATATAGTAATTACATCAATTATTAATGTGCTTCATACCATGAATTCCCAGCACCCCAATCTACGACAATAGGTACCGATAGCGGGAGTGCCTTTTCCATTTCTGCAACGACCATTGTTCTTAATTCATCGAGGTTATTTTCCGGGACTTCAAATATAAGTTCATCATGAATCTGTAGAATCAATTTACTCCCACCAAAATCATTCTGTTTCATATTTCTATTAATGGAAATCATTGCCAGTTTAATCATCTCTGCAGCTGTTCCCTGAATGGGCATGTTGATTGCCATTCTGGCTGCAGCATCTCGTTTAATTCGATTTTCACTGTCAATATCCCAAACCGGACGCTTACGTCCTAGCATTGTCTTCACATATCCTTTTTCGCGGGCATATTCTAAAGTATTTTGAATATAGTCGTTAATCCCGGAAAATTTTTCAAAATAAGTATCAATAATATGTTTTGCTTCATTATGTGGTACATGTAATTCCTGACTCATTCTATATGGACCCGCACCATACATAATTGCAAAATTTACAATTTTTGCTGTTCGGCGCATTTCTGGTATCACATCTTCCATAGCAACACCAAAAATACTGCTCGCCGTACTGGTATGAATATCTTCCCCATTTTTAAATGCAGAAGCCAATCCTGGATCACGACTTAGATGTGCCATTATCCTAAGCTCAATTTGAGAATAATCAGCAGAAAAAATCTTCCAGGTCTTCTTTTGTGCTCGAAACGCTCTTCGTATTTGACGACCAACGTCAGTACGAATTGGAATATTTTGAAAATTAGGATTGCTGCTGGAAAGTCTTCCAGTAGCAGTAATTGTTTGACTAAAGTTCGAATGAATTCTACCAGTATCAGGATGAATATAATCGGGAAAAGTGTCGAGATATGTATTTTTTAATTTATTCAACTTGCGGTAATCCAGCATAAGGCCTGGTAGTGGATGTTTATCTTTCAATCTCTCCAAAACCTCTTCAGCAGTAGATCGCTTTCTAATCTGTGGCAGTCCCAGAGAATCAAAAAGAATTTGCGCTAATTGCTGTGTTGAATTGACATTAAACTCAGTTCCGGCAGTTTTCAGAATTTCTTTTACATTTTTTTCTAATTGAATCCCGAGTTCATGCGACATTTTATTTAAATAATTTTCATCTGCGAATGTTCCATTCAACTCCATATCAATAAGAACATTGATCAATGGTAGTTCAACTTTCCGGAAAAATTTTTCAAGATCTTCATCTATCAATAATTTCTGAAATATTTTTGTCAATTGGAAAGTAACATCAGCATCCTCTACCGCATAATGTGTAATATCTTCAAGCGGGACTTTTGCCATGGATATTTGGTTTTTTCCAGTACCTATTAAGTCCTCAATCGGTGTCATTTCGTAATTCAGATAGTTCAATGCTAGAGTATCGAGTTTAAGTGATCTACTTGCTGGATTTAATAAATGTGCGGCAATCATTGTATCAAATTCAATTCCATTTACTTGAATGCCATGTCGAGCCAGTATCAATGCATCATACTTAATGTTTTGTCCTGTTTTTGGAATTTCAGGATTTTCAAAAATTGGTTTCAATTTTGAAAGAACTTTAGTTAAGTCATCATCACCGAAATTATTTTTTAGTTTCTCCAAATAATTAATTGGGATATAAAAACCAGAGTTTGATTTTGAAGAAAAACTGAGCCCTACAATCTCTGCCAACATGGGATTTACCGATGTTGTTTCCAAATCGATAGAAAGTAATTTATTTGGTTTAATAGACCTAATAAAAGACTTTAACTGATTCGTATTAATGATAATATTATAATCTTTAGTGGGTTTACTTATCTCTCTTGCTGGAATGGTATTTACGTCTGCGATTTGCGATAGTAGACTTGAAAATTCAAGTTTTTGAAACAATTCAATTAACGCATCTGTCTCAAATTCATTGCGCACAAGATCTGCTATTTCTCTATTTATATCAACAGCAGTATCTATAGTTACTAATTCACGACTTAGCAACGCATCTTCACGGTGTTCAAGTAAACCGTTCCTTATACGCTTATTCGTCACTTTTTCTGCATTATTGAGTGATTCTTCTAAAGAGCCATATTCAAGCAACAGCTTTACAGCAGATTTTTCACCAACTCCCCTAACACCTGGAACATTATCCGAAGAATCACCCATCAACCCTAATAGGTCAATAATTTTATCAGGAGGTACTCCCCACTTATTTTCTACACCGTCATGATCAATGATCTGTGCACCTAATCCTCTCCCTGGTGGGATATATAAATATATGTGCTCATTTACAAGTTGCATAAAATCTTTATCACCACTCACGATGTAAACATCTATATCCTCCGCTTGACCTTTTTTGGCAAGCGTACCAATTATATCGTCTGCTTCAAAACCTGGTTTTGATAAAGTTTCAATTCTTAGTGCCTTTAATATGTCCCATAGATATGGTAATTGTGTCTGCATTTCTTCCGGCATTTTTTCCCGGGTCGCTTTGTATTCTGGATAACGTTTATGCCGGAATGTTTTCGCTGATGTATCGAACACGGCTGCTATATAGTCCGGTTCTTCCTGTCTTAAAAGAGATAACAATTGATTGGTAAAGCCAAACAAAGCGCTGGTATTTAATCCTGTTTTTGTTATCAATGGATTTCTTATTAGCGCAAAATGAGCTCGGTACAATATGGCATAGCCATCTATTAAATATAATCGCTTACGGTTGTTTTTCTTTTGTGACATGGATGAAAAGTACCACAGTGTTGGTTACTGACTCAACCTTGATTTAATAATTATTATATAAGAATTTTCTCGTGCTAAGGTTATCTGAAAGCGATTCAGAAAAGCATTTGAAGAAATCAGATCCGTAAGACCATTTGATATTACTGGTCGGCCAATGAAGGGTTGGGGCGGATATTCTGAATGACAACGCATTGCTACAAAAATGGCTTATTAAAACGAGGAAATTTGCACTATTATTACCACCAAAATAAATTAGCAATATGATGATATCTTAATGTTATATTTAAATAATGACGGTCAATACTTCGCTATTTAAAACAATTTACTCTGTAGTTAAGCAGGTACCATCCGGTAAGGTTGCTACCTATGGCCAAATCGCTGCCCTTATAAATCCTTGCACTCCAAGGCAGGTAGGATTTGCAATGGCAGCGACTCCTCCTAATTCCGGGATTCCCTGGCATCGAGTGATAAATAGTCAAGGTAAAATCAGTATTAGGTCATCGGGAGTTGAAAGTATCGAACAAAAATCATTGTTAGAAAGCGAGGGTGTTATATTCAATCCTGCTGGAAAAGTGGATCTTCATAATTTCCTGTGGGACCCCTTTAAAGATTAATTGTATAAAGTGGTGTATGGAATAATTCCTGATGTAGCTAATGCGTTGAGTAAATCTACTTAGCAGTAATAATCAAATACTTGTAATTTGATTGCCTAAACTTTAAACTATATTTATGGTTGATCGAATTTCAGAGAAACTTAATAGTAATTCATTATTAGCATTTGCTGGTTTTATAATTATCGTAGCAGGAATGCGGGCTTCCGCTACCTTACTCGTACCGTTTTTACTAGCGATATTTATTGCGGTGATATGTTTGCCCGTACTAGAACTACTAAAAAGATATGGAATACATCAAACTGTTTCTGTACTGTTGGTTATTGCAGGATTTCTGTGCATCGGTTTTTTACTGGTATTATTGTTTCAAACATCATTAGAAGACTTTTCTGCTTCACTCCCGGCATACCAAGAAAATTTGAATCAATTATCGCAGGATATAATTAACAAGCTCCAACCGCAAATGCTCGATTCTGTAGAGGATTTACTGAATGAGACTCTCAATCCCTCTACCATTATGCAAGTAATTGCTAATTCCATGTCCAGTGTCGGATTGGTTTTAACCAACGGGCTTTTAATTCTATTGACGGTTATTTTTATTTTATTTGAGGCTTCCAGTTTTCCACAGAAGATCAAGGCAGTATTTAAAAAAACCAAGGAACCCATTGAACGGTATGAAAATTTCATCAAGATTGTAAATAACTATCTTGGGATAAAAACAGTAATCAGTTTCCTTACTGGCATCACTGTGTTTTTCTTTTTATTATTTGCGGGAATTGACTTTCCCATTCTCTGGGCACTACTGGCAGGAATTTTGAACTTCATACCCAATATTGGATCCATAATAGCCGCCATTCCACCAGTACTACTCGCTACAATTCAATATGGTCCAGGACGAGCAGTGATCATAATTATAGGTTTTGTTGTTATTAATTTAATATATGGAAATTTCTTAGAACCTCGACTGATGGGTAAAAAACTTGGGTTATCAACGCTTGTCGTATTTGTGTCATTGGTATTTTGGGGATGGGTGTTAGGTCCGGTCGGAATGCTATTATCGGTTCCATTAACTATGATTGTGAAGATCGCTTTAGAAGGAAATGAAAGAACACACCACTGGGCAATACTTTTGGGTCCAGCCTCAGATCATTAATTATAATTTGGAGGATAACAATGAATCTTAATAATACTTTAAAACTAAAAGTCCTTCTAACAATTTCGCTAATTTTTGTAAGTATCTTCAACGTCCGGTGCAGTTCATCATATGGCCCAAGGGGCATGATGGGAGGTTATTTTGATACACAATTGTCTGAGGCTACCTATGAGGTATCATTTATAGGAAATCAGCATACATCCATTGATAAGGTGAACTCATCGTTGATTTATCGCTGTGCTGAGTTAACGTTAGAAAAAGGTTATGAATATTTTGTAATTCTTGATGAAAGTGTTGATACAAGCAAGGTTTTTATACGATCAATTCCTGATGATGTGAAAATGTCGGTTTCATCACAATCTGGGATGAACAAAGTTGTGGTAGTTCCTAATCTGGATAATCCGCCAGAATCCAATAAATTCTCTGCTTCCTGCTCGATTAAAATGTATTCTAGAGAAAACTTGGATTTCGAACAAAAATTCTTTTTTGCACCACAAATTATGAAAGCGTTCGAGTCCGAGGTATTAAACTAATTACTGTAGATTAACCTGCTTGGAAAAAGTAATGGAGTAATTCCTGGTCGCCCCTGGCCAGTAATAACCGCCGTAATAATTGTACCCGTAAGTTGAATATAAGGTATCAAACAGATTATTAATTCTTGCCGTTAACTTGTATCCATTTTTTGAGAATGAAAGTGTGCAATTAGCAATTGCATATGCGGCAATAGATAGATCATTGGAATTGGGCAGATCAATATATTGTTTCCCGACATATTTCATCTGACCCATTAACCCAACATTAATTCGCGGTGAATAAGTAACACTTATATTTAACAATTGATCTGGTACATTTGTCAGAAATTCTCCCTCATAATCACCACTGGTAAATCTATTGGATGATAACGATCCATTTATTGACAAGTGGATTTTTTTCACTATATCAAATTGGCTTTCAAATTCGATTCCTTCATGGCGCGTTTTATCAGCAGTTTCAACTTCAAATTCGCTCTCATAAAAATCATATATGTCTGATAAAATTTCATTGTTATAGTCAATCCTGTACAAATTAATTGCAAAAGTATGAGATTTTGAATCCTTCCTGAAACCGACTTCATAATCCCTGATATTTTCTGATGCTGCTTCTTTTGGCTCTGCAGACACATCATCGGCCTCAATAATTTGGCCATCACTTGGTTCCTTCTCAGCTGATCCATAATTAACAAAAACTGAAATATCTTCATTGAATTTGTAGCTCATTCCAAGTCGCGGATTAATAAAATTCCAATTTGCTGAAAGATCGTGTCCCACGAAATGACCAATCGGCTTTTGCTCTAATGACCACGAATGATCTTGTATCTGCAAATCAGCTATTAGATTCAGATCAAATGGTAAGGTGTAGATTAGATGGGCAAAGATACTTAACGTTTGTTTTTGACCATCGTAATCATAATAGCGGTAATTATTGGGTAGTTTGTTTACTAATTCAGCATCTGACAAATCGAATACTTCACCAAAATGCTGGCCAGAGTAGTGCCGTAGTTCAAACCCGGCGTCAAATCTAATATTTTGCTTTTGATAGGTGAGGATCGGAGTAATGCCGAAATATTGATTCACAATCCATTTGCGTCGGTCTAAATCGGTCGTCAAGGACATTTCTTCTTCATCGGTATATTCATTATCGACATCCAGATTATATGAATAAAAGTCCCTGTTAAATTTTCTTACCTCATAATAACCAGAACCGAATACTCCATATAGTACATTTCTCAAGGACATGTAAGGATTAATTTCTTTTCGACTATTAATAGAATAAATTTGTTGCAGGAAATTATCGGTGAAGGGTTTGGTCCATTCCATTTTCCCGACCCGTAAATCACGATCATTGATCATATCAGCGCTAATACCATCCCACTGAAGCCTGGAAATCTCTTTCCCCACCAATGTACGTAATTGATGGGTCCAGGTGTTATATGTTTTTTCTAACGCAATTGAAACCGCATTTTGATCAGAACTTGAATCTGAGCGGTATCCATCTGATTTAATTTTGCTTAATCTCACCGCAAAACTCAGATCATTTCCAAGTTTAACTCCGGAATTGTATGATAAATTAGCTTTTGCTGTATTATATGAACCGCTAGAGAGAGTTAATCCAAAGGCTTCTCTATTTCGTTTGATTTTTGTCTGAATATTGATAGAACCACCAAATGCGGTCGCTCCGTACAAGCTATTTCCAATTCCGCGTTGAATTTCGACATCTGAGGCATCAGCCAAAATGTCACCATGATCAACCCAGTATACTTCGTGATTTTCGTTATCATTGAGTGGAACATTGTCAATCATCACTGCAATTCTACTTTGATCAAAACCGCGAATTGATACATAAGAATATCCAGTTCCGTTGCCTGATTCACTATAAGCATGTACGCCGGTTTCATTGCTCAAAATCATTGGAATATCTTCAGCAGTATAATGTTTAGATATTTCATCGCTGGTTAATGTTGAATATGCTACCGGCGTGATACCTGGAATAACCCTAGTTGCTACAACATCTATTTCCATTCCAGTAAGGACTACTGGTTCAAGTAAAATTTTTACAGGACCATTATCACAAATTAGAGATTGCGGTGCATAACCTATCATTTGAATTTGCAGCGTATCTCCAAAATTATATTTTAGTATAAATTCACCACTCATATCAGTTGATACACCAATCTCTCCGCTCATCACGCTTGCACCAATCACCGGTTTATTGTTATCAGCATTAAGCACAATTCCAGATAAATGAGATTCTTGGGCAGAAATAAATGGACTGCTGAATAAATAAAATATATATAATGTGGAAAAAAGCAGATACTTCATATTGCGTCCCTTCGTTGGCATTACCCATATCAGGTTCAAAGAGTGTGTTCTCAGCCATCCACCTCAATTGTGAATAGCACCCCATGATACATCGAAAGTTAACGTAAACCGACGAAAAATCATATTCCAATAGTTCTGAACGCTTGCTGAAATGGGCAATTATTCTCTATTTTTAGGTTCATTAAAATCATAGGATATTCATGTCAAATAAATCGATTCCGGAAATCACTATTAAAGCTGTAATTCTTGGTATTCTTCTATCAATGATTTTAGCAGGGGCGAATGCTTACCTAGGTTTATTTGCAGGAATGACAGTTTCAGCTTCTATTCCTGCGGCAGTTATATCGATGGGGGTTTTAAGATTTTTCAAAAGATCGAATATATTAGAAAATAACATAGTCCAAACTGCTGCTTCCGCAGGGGAATCTTTAGCTGCTGGTGTCATATTCACCATTCCAGCACTGGTATTAATGGGCTATTGGAGCGATTTCAATTACATTGAAGTCGCTAAAATTGCGAGCATTGGGGGTGTCATAGGTGTATTATTTACAGTCCCTCTCAGGCGGGCACTAATAGTTGAAGCGAAGCTAACTTATCCAGAAGGTATAGCGACCGCAGCCGTTCTAAAAGCGGGAGACCGTGAAGCCAGCAAGGAAACTGCCGGCGGCGGGATAAAAATGATTGGAATCGCAGGATTAATCGGCGGTTTAATGAAATTAGCTCAACAGGGTATACAAATATGGCCAGATTCAATAACTGGTGCGGTAGTAGCAACGTTTAATCGCGCTGGATCAATGGTTGGTCAATCGATTTTTGGTATCGGGACTAACCTTTCACCAGCATTGATTTCGGTTGGCTATATCGTGGGACGTAACATTGGTATACTAGTGATTTCAGGAGGCTTAATCTCATGGGTAATTGCTATTCCAATTTACTCAGCTATTTATGGTGTTGAAGGCGATACATTTGAAGCAGCCCAAAATATATGGGGCTCACATATTCGTTTCATGGGGATTGGTGCCATGGTAGTTGGTGGACTATGGTCTATATTTAAATTAATGAACCCGCTTGTAGCGGGTGTGAAAGCCAGTTTAGATTCAATGAAACATGCAAATGCGGGGAAAATCATTGCCCGTGAAGAACGAGATTTTCCAATCAAGTATGTTTTTTATGCACTATTAGTTCTCTTGGTACCTGTCTTTTTTCTTTATCTTGGTATTATCGAATCAGTTTGGATGGCAGTTCTATTATCATTCGTGATGATGATCTTTGGATTTCTATTCTCAGCAGTTGCAGCGTATATGGCTGGTGTTGTTGGATCATCTAATAATCCAATTTCCGGGGTAACAATCGCTACTATCCTGTTTTCTTCGTTATTACTTGTAGGACTGGTTGGCACTGGATCAATTGAGGGGGCTGCTGCTGCAATTTTAATCGGTGCTGTGGTTTGCTGTGCGGCTTCAATTGGGGGTGATAATTTGCAAGATTTAAAAACCGGTCATATCCTTGGTGCAACACCCTGGAAACAGCAAATTATGCAAATAATTGGTGTACTTAGCGCTGCAGTAGTACTTGGCTTAGTTTTAGATATTTTGCATACTGCCTACACAATTGGATCACCAACACTGTCAGCTCCACAGGCAACATTAATGCAATCGGTAGCAGAAGGTGTATTTCAGGGTAACCTTCCTTGGAATATGATTATTATTGGTGCATTTATTGGCATTGCAATCATATTAGTTGATGTACGCCAAGAACGTGTTGGTTCTGATTTTCGAGTTCCAATTCTTGCAGTTGCCATTGGCATTTATTTGCCAATCGAATTGACCGTACCAATTTTTATAGGTGGAATGATTTCACATTTTGGCAATAAACGCGGTGCAACCGATTTAACACGTAAAAACGGTTTATTATTTGCTTCCGGTTTGATCACAGGTGAAGCAATTATGGGAATCCTGGTTGCTGTACCGATATTCCTCACGCAAAACCGTGATTGGTGGCCAACCATATCAGGTTTTTCATGGATAGGCACGCTCCTGTTTATTATTGTATGTTACTGGTTATATAGAATTTTGGTTACTGGAAAAACCATTAAATGAGCATATCTGTAGATTTAGTAAATCGTTTGCCAAAAGTTGAGCTACACTGTCATCTTGATGGTTGCTTACGCATCCCAACTATGATTGATCTGGCTCAAAAACAGGGAACTAAATTACCTACCATGGATCCTGATCTTTTGGCAGATGGTCTGTTAATAGGAGATAATCGAGTGACTTTAGAGGAATATATTGATCGCTTTGAAGTCACTCTGAGCGTTTTACAAACTCCTGGCAGTTTAAAACGTGTTGCTTTTGAGTTGATTGAAGATGTATCCAAGGAAAATGTTCGCTATATAGAGATTAGATATTCTCCCATTTTGCATAATAAGAGGGGTATGACACCCGAAGAATCAATTGAAGCGGTTAGGGATGGTTTGCGATTAGGAAAAAAAGAATTTGGTGTGAAGTCAGGGATAATAATATGTGGCATTAGAAACATATCAAATAAAATGTCCCTCAAACTTGCTGATCTAACACTGCGTTTTAAGAATAAGGGAGTTGTCGGATTTGACTTGGCTGGACCAGAAGAAAATTTCCCGGCTAAAGATCACCGTGAAGCTTTTTATCTTATTTTAAACAATAATATTAACGCTACAATTCATGCTGGTGAAGCATATGGTCCGGCATCCATTCACCAAGCCATCCATTACTGTGGAGCCCATCGCATTGGACATGGTACGCGCTTGAAAGAAGATAAAAATATTATGAACTATGTTAACGATCATCGCATTCCATTAGAGATTTGTTTGACATCTAATTGGCACACGCGCTCTGTCCGTTCATTGAAATATCATCCATTTAAATATTATTATGAGCAAGGAATTCGAGTCACACTCAACACGGATAACCGCCTTATATCCAATACTACTCTTACAAAAGAATTTATTCTTGCCCATGATACATTTGGGTACGGGCTAAATGATTTTCGAAAATTTACGATAACTGCAATGAAAAGCGCCTTCCAACCTCACAATATTAGAAAGGAAATGACTCGTCAAATAGCAGAAGAACTGGAAAACGAATTTGGATTAATGCCTGAATTTATCGACCAGGGATGAATTCAATCCTTATAAATTATTAGCGTTGTTAATATCAATTGTTTTCCACTCAAAATAAATCTACAAGGCAACTTCTGACCCTCGCTTTATGGTTAAGTATATTTACTATTTTTTATAACATCCTGGAAGGATTGATCTCAATCTATTTTGGACAAAACGATGATACATTGGTATTGTTTGGTTTTGGACTGGATAGTTTCGTCGAAGTCATATCAGGACTAGGAATACTACACATGGTAGTCAGAATGCGGAATCAGAATATCAGAACACGTGATCAGTTTGAAACTACTGCTTTAAGAATAACTGCCATCAGTTTTTATGTGCTAAGCCTGGGTCTAATATTAGGATCAATTATTAGTTTATCTTCTGACTCTCAGCCACAGTCTACGATGGTTGGAGTCATAATTGCCTGCGTATCCTTATTAACCATGTATTTTTTAATGATCGTCAAATTACGTGTAGGAGAAACCCTCAAATCCGATCCAATTATTGCTGATGCAAAATGTACCAAAACATGTTTTTATCTTTCCTTAATTCTATTAATCTCAAGCGGATTGTATGAACTTTTTGAATTACAGTATATTGATGAATTGGGAAGTTTGGGTATTGCCTGGTTTGCTTACAGGGAGGGAAAGGAAGCCTTTGAGAAAGCACAAGATAAGGAACTTAGTTGCAAACATTGCAGCTAATATCCTAATTAATACTTAATGTTTAATTACTGTAATCTTCCCAAAATCATTTTTACCATCAGGTTCATACACAGCAATTAAATAAACACCGCTTCCTACCCACTGCCCATTAGAATCACGTCCACTCCATTCTACTTGATAACCATGCTGTCCAAGGCTACTGCTTTTAATATGCTTAATTACCTCACCTGTAACAGTTAAAATCTGGACTGATGAATTTGGCATCAAGCCGTCTATTATTAGCGGATTAGTTGACGGCAGGTGAAAAGGGCTTGGGAAAATTTTCAAATCAGAATAATTATCTCTGAGATCTGCAAAGGGGATTTTGAAAGAATTAATTCCGCGATTGGTGGCTATATATACAATACCTTCAGAATCATCGAAACTGACATCCCTAACAACATTTGAAAGCAGTGGGCTATTTTCCTCAACTATACTTTCTATTGCCAAGTTTGGATCGTCGTCTGGCCAAAAGGTTGAATTATTTAGCAATACATGGATTCCACCAGAAGTAGAGGTCACCCAGGCATTGCTTTGGGCATCAAGTTTGACTTTTGCATTGGATCCAAAAGAAATATTAGGGAAAAAAGTTCTCGAACTACTGAAAGCAACTGGGTTATCATTCGTAAATTGAAGATCATAATAAGTTAAGCCAACCGGCGTTAATAAGTATAAACGATTTTCCGGTGTCATTGCTAAGGACCATATTGTCCTGGATTGATTAAATGAAATATCCCTCCAATTGAATGTTGCTGGTGAACTGGGATCACCATCGTAATTCAGCATAGCCAAACCACCATTGGTGTATCCCTCATTGATTGCATCATCTTGGAATGCTGCCACCCAAATACGTCCCCAGGCATCAACGGCAATAGAACTGGGTGTAAGACTGAGCGCTCCATTAGCTTGGTCAGCACTAAAAGAATTCCATTCGCCTTCGGTGTTTCTAACATGGATTGGATTTTTTTTGGTCGTTGCAAAGGCATCAGCTACCCACAGATTGCCAAATCTGTCCCAGGTTAGATCACTTATTACCATATAGTCATCCAAGAAATAATCTAGAACGCTTGTATCAATCAATGCATATTCCGCAGGATTATCAATATCTAAAATGATTATTCCTCCGCCATTTCTTCGTGGTGGAGGATAAGTTCCATGTACGGCACAATACAATAATCCATCTTGTCCCTGCTCAAGATCCGAGATAAATACACCAAAATCCACGGGGATTGAATCAGCAGCAAATTGTGAATAATCATAATCAATTGAGATGATTAGTGAATCTGTATTAAAAATGATATTTCGCCAACCGTTTTGATCAAATATTGCTAATCCACTTGTTGAAGCAGCTACAACTCGGCCATCTGATAAAACTTCAATTGCTGTAAACTGATTTGAATGGGGAGCGTTTGGTCGTAGATAATGTAATGTGTATAAATCAGTGTCAACTCTAGCCAATCCGCTACTCGTCCCAAGTAAAATGTCTCCCCCATTGGTAGTGATAATTTTTGTAAATAAATTATCAGAATTAGTGATTGTTGATTTAACCGAGACATTATCAAAAGCCAATAATGTATTTGAATTAAATCCCCAATATTCACCTGTGAGTTCAACAATTCCATTTAACACAATTGGTAGAAAGTCTGCAATTAACTGAACTGAGTTCGTTACTGTGTTCAGGCTATAGATATTTTGATCAACAACACACACCAACCGATCTCCTGAAAGTGTAATTGCGGTGATATTGCCCTCTAATTCCTGAAACGGTTTCCCCCAAGTTCGTGGATCACTCTTCAAATCCCCGATGACCAATCCCCTGTCTGTACCAACAAACACTGATTTGCCATGGATTTTGATTCCTGAAACATTATTAACGCCTGGCATCCAGTTGGGATATAAATCTCTATGGAAAAAAATACCTTCCTGCAATGAATACTCAATTAGACCAAAATCTTGATTTTGTTTATAAATGGCATATCCGAGTGAATCAGACAGTGCAAATTCGATGATCTCAGTGATTTCATAATCAAATTCGTCAATTGATCTTGAATTATTCAAGTCATAAAACTGTACGAATCCTCTGGGACTATCACCACCTACCCAAATATTATCAAATTGATCAACGGCTATTGCCGAAAGATTTGTACCAAGCAGATCATCAATCGTTGTTTTAGTATCAAAGAAGTGAGTTTGAGAATCATAAACTAGTAAACCACCCCCTGTTGCACATATTATTTTATCTTCATGTTCAATTAAACTTTTTACATGCAATGGCGATGTATATGATTTCCAATCTCCAATTCGTGTTTGTCCGTAATTGACGCCAATTATGGTCAGTAATATGATGCTGAATCTCATCATTTTACTGAAATGGTGCCGGTATAAAGCACAATATAAAAATTGCCAGGCAAATATAGGCAATGCGTCGATTGAATAATGACAAGGGTTTATCAACATCATAGACTGGCGGATGTTTCGTAGTTCGCATTAGGATCAAAATCAACGCTCCCCAAACTATCCAATTTATTGAAAAATAGCTTAAAGGAATTAACGCCAGTAATGCAATCTTGGCTACTTTTTCATGTTTTTTACCAAGAAAGGCGTAGGCTACATGGCCCCCATCCAGTTGACCGATCGGTAGCAGATTTAGCATAGTAACCAACAATCCAATCCACCCAGCGAATGCCACCGGGTGCAGTAATATATCCTGTGAATCAGATAGTCCAGGATGAATTAAAGCCGTCAGAATTTTCATTAAAATTGAATCACCCAGTACAATTCCCAATTCTAGTCCAGTGCTGTCTACGACCTCGGACATTAATAAACCAATGATAAGCGCTGGGACGGCAATTATAAAACCTGCAATTGGGCCTGCAGCGCCTACCTGCAGCAATGCATCCTTACGATATATTGGTGATTTAATTT
Source organism: Fidelibacterota bacterium (assembly GCA_042564205.1). Taxonomy (GTDB): domain Bacteria; phylum Fidelibacterota; class Marinisomatia; order Marinisomatales; family JAHJCW01; genus JBHPLN01. The sequence continues at coordinate 424 of JBHPLN010000011.1, read as the reverse complement.
TAATGAAAGCACCAAATGTTCCAATAAATGTCGGTGCTGGTATAAAATATGGTAATGTGGCATCTATCTTGTGCATCCTAGCTAAGATATAGTGGCCAAATTCATGAGTCCCAAGGATTAGCATTAGCGTAAATGAAAATGGTACGCCCAGGAAAAAATCAGATGGCTGTTTAAAAGGATTACCACCTGCCATTAAAGTTCCTGCTAGCAGAGTCGTCAAAATCGTCGCAAAAAACAGGATTATATGTATAGGAGGTATTTTAGGAATGCTCAATACAATCGGCTCCGATTCCAAAGCTCGAATTTCAACTTCTCCGTTCACCAGCTGAATATCAATTGAGAAGTTCTCTTTCTTGAGCATATCTGACAGTTCGCTGACCGTGCTACCGCCCAATAAGGAACCAATTGCAATGTATGTGTTTCC
>JBHPLN010000010.1:0-40491 GCA_042564205.1 Fidelibacterota bacterium | reverse complement strand
TTGGAAGTTTATTGTGTTCTTATTTTGTATCCATAAAAAGCGCATCCCTAAAGTGGGTATATTTGACTTTATTATAGTATATTTGACAAAATATTCTAAACTTTAAGTTATTCTAATAATTACAAATCCCCTTCGACAAATTGTGTTACCGAAGAGGATTCTAAAGTCGGGGTGAGAGGATTTGAACCTCCGACCCCCTGCTCCCAAAGCAGGTGCGCTAACCGGACTGCGCTACACCCCGAATTTAAAGTTGGTGGGTGAGCGATGGGACTTGAACCCACGGCCTCCTGGGCCACAACCAGGTGCTCTAACCAGCTGAGCTACGCCCACCATCTTGCTCAAATTTGAGCGGCGAAAATTACCGGTGAATCCCATTTCAAACAAGCCGAACTTGATAATTTAATATACCTCAAATCACTTTTTCAAATCCAACCCACAATGTAATTTTACGTATGCGTCTACTGACCCGATATATAATGAAAGAATTGTTTCTCCCGTTCATTTATTCACTGGCGGTAATAATTTTTGTTCTATTCGTGCAGTTTTTATTGCGAGCAATCGATCGATTTCTCGGTAAGGGCTTAGATTTTTGGACAATCATCGAATATCTTTTTCTTAACCTTGCCTGGATCGTCGCACTGGCGGTTCCCATGGCAGTGCTGTTGGCGGTCCTTATGTCCTTCGGGCGTATGTCAGAAGACAACGAAATCACTGCTTTACGATCTGCCGGGATAAGCTTCTTGACCATCATCCGCCCCGCTTTGCTCTTCGGAGTTCTGATTTGTATGGGATTAATCTATTTCAATAATTTAATTTTACCTGAGATGAATTTCCGCGCCAGGATGTTGTCAGGGGATATTTACCGAAAACGTCCAGATCTAAATATTGAACCCGGTCATTTTATTGGCGACTTACCCGATTACGGTATGATCATCGGCGCCAAGGCCGGTGACATCATGCGCGATGTCAGGATATTCAGCAAGACCAATACCACTTCACAAACTAGTATATATTCCCGTACTGGTGAGTTAAACGTTATATCCGATGCACTGGTGCTAACACTTTACGATGGTGAGATACATGAATTGGATACAGAAGATTTTAATGATTACCGGCGCATACAATTTGATAAGCACATAATCGTTTTGCCCGCGGACGACCTTGAACTGACGCGACGTGATACATCCAATCGTTCCGATCGTGAAATGACAGTTCCGATGATGATCGAAAAACAAAAAAGTTATGACAAACGAATTAAGACTGTCACAGAACGACTAACAAGATCTTTCAGTCAAGCAACGGGTGATACAATCCTGCCTGAAACATATGAATTATCGAGGGCGCGAATTTACGATTATCGTGAGATTATGGAAAATGACACTACACTTAGCGAAGCTCAAGCACGGGTCAAGTTGCGACGCCTGAAAACACTCGAACAGCAGGCGAGCAATGAGTTTAATTTGATTAACAGTTATAAAAAAAATATGAACCGTTATGGCGTTGAAATACATAAAAAATTCTCATTGCCGGCAGCTTGTATACTGTTCGTTATTCTGGGTGCCCCACTGGGAGTGCTGGCACGCAAAGGTGGTTTTACAATCAGCACCAGCCTCAGTTTTGGATTCTTCCTAATTTATTATTTATTACTGATCGGTGGAGAGGAAATGGCAGATCGCAACATGGTTTCGCCAGTGATTGGTATGTGGGCACCTAATATGCTGCTGCTTATAATTGCATCATACCTGACATTACGCACTGTCCGTGAACGGGCTCCATTTAATATTCGTTACCCCGCATTCTTAAATCGTAAATCAAAAAAAGTAGATGATACCAGCTGAGTTGATCAAAAAAAAGCGTAATCAACAACCGCTCACTGAATCAGAGTTGGAAATATTCATTCGCGGATATTTGAACGACAGCATCCCGGAATATCAGATGTCCGCCATGTTAATGGCTATTTATTTAAATGGTATGGATAATTCTGAAATTGACGCACTTGTAAAAATCATGCTGAATTCAGGTCAGCGGATGAACTTTCAGCATATTAATAAATACGTTGCTGATAAACACAGTACCGGTGGTGTTGGCGATAAAGTATCAATAATTCTTGGCCCGTTACTGGCAGCTGCAGGATTAGCAATTCCGATGATAAGCGGCCGCAGTCTGGGACATACTGGCGGAACCCTTGACAAGCTGGAAACTATACCAGGATTTGAAACCGATGTGGATCTGATCACATTTAAGAAATTGGTCGAAAATATTGGAATTGCCATAATTGGTCAGACCGCAGAAATTTGTCCGGCTGACCGAAAAATGTACGCATTGCGCGATGTAACTGGCACTGTTGAATCCATTCCTCTTATCTGCGGCTCAATAATGAGTAAAAAAATATCTGAAGGAATTCAAGGACTCGTACTTGATGTTAAAACCGGTAATGGCGCTTTCATGAAAACACTGAAAGATGCACATCGCTTAGGTGATAAATTGAAACAGATCGGGAAATCATTTAATGTTGAAACCGATGTTGTTTATTCCAGCATGGATCAACCACTTGGGCGATTCGCAGGATTATGGTGCGAAATTCAAGAATCAATAACTGGTTTACAAGGCAATGGTCCTGAAGACACCATGATGCTAACCTATGAACTTGGATTTTATTTATTAAAGCAGGCACAATTGGCAAAATCATATTCAGACGCAAAAAAAATATTTGATGATCTCATCGGGTCTGGAAAAGCATATGAGAAATTTTTAGAAATGGTAGACGCGCAAAACGGTGATCGGGCAACTTTAGAAAACCATCAACTAACTCATACACCAAATTTAGAATTGGTCATTACGGCAAAAAACCATGGCTCCATTCAATCCATGGATACTTACCAAATCGGATTGGCAACAGTTGAATTAGGCTGCGGTAGGAAAACTACTGATGACAAAATTGATCCATCTGCTGGTATTGAATTTTTGAGCAAAATCGGTGATGAATTGCAGGTTGGTGATCCAGTTATGCGATGTTTCAATTCTAACCAAAAAAAATTAAAATCTGCTGAAATGATGCTGAAAGACAGTTTTACTATAAGTGAAGAAGAAGTTAAATCAGATTTAATACTATAACTTTAGATTCTAGAACCGCCGATGAATTTTACATGATTCAGTCGGTTCTGTCCCATCAATAAATATTTCTTTTTCAACGGGACAGGCACGCGTGGGTTTCGCTTTGGACACCGAACATATTTCGTATTCATTAACACCCTCCGGTCGCTCAAAGTTATCGCGAGGAAGATTCAATAATTTATGGGCCTCGCGCATAAAGCGCGCCCAGACCGGAAGAGCAGCTACATTACCAGCTTGTCCTTCGCCCAAACTGACAGTTGGAGGGCCATCAACGCCGAACCAAACACCAGCCGCAAGGTTGGGAGTGAAACCAGCAAACCAGGCATCGGTCCAATCTTGCGTCGTACCAGTCTTACCAGCTGCGGGATGATAAAAATTATACATCCAGCGCGAACGTCCGCCGGTACCCTGATCAATCACAGTTTGCATTAGATTTGTCATTATGTAAGCAGTACGTTCATTTAATACTTCTTTTTGCTGCGGTAAATATTCTCTAATTATGTTTCCGTGGCGATCTTCAATACGCGTGATTGCAAATGGCAGTGAATGTACCCCCTTATTTGCAAAGGCAGCATAGGCCGCAATAATTTCAAGTAAGTAAACTTCTGAAGTACCCAGGGCGATGGCATCTACGGCGCGAATATTTGTGGTCAATCCCATACGCACTGCAGTTTCACGCACCTGGCCAGCAGGAGCCAATTTTTGCTGAACCATCCTGACTGAGATTAAATTTAATGAGCGACGTAAACCTTCCCGTAGCGTGGTGAGTCCACCAGTACTAAGATCATAATTGCGGGGTGTCCACTTGATCCACTCGCCGTCTGCATTTTGAACATTTAGAACCACCTGCTGATTTAGAATTTGCTCAGTCAGGGGGTAGCCATTATCAATTGCTGTTGTATAAACAAATGGTTTGAAGATTGACCCGGGTTGACGGGGGGCTTGAATAGCGCGATTGTACTGGTCGTGATAATCAGGGCGGCCCCCGACCATCGCCAGAATTGCCCCAGTGTGGGGATCAAGAGCAACGAAAGCACATTGTACGAGCAGTTTATCGCGCAATTCCGAATATAGCGGTAATTCTCCAGCCATCATCATGCGTACTGAATCTTCCGGATGAATTGCTAAATAACCTAAACGAGAAAATAATTCCTCATCCTGAAAAACTGCCTTGTTAAAAACATCCTGATTTTTTTCGATCGTTTGCATTATTGCAGTTTCTGCTATTGCCTGCAAGCGGGAATCGAGTGTAGTGTATATTTTGAGTCCGTCGCGGTAAATATTTATATCAAGTTCCTGATCCTCAAGCTCTAATATTCTTCGAACATATTCTGTAAAATATGGAGCGATTCCTTTGGACGGTACATCTAAAACCATTATAGCTGAATCTGTTTGAGCAGCAAGTTGATCGTCTTTGGTGATATATCCCTGACCTTCCATTAATCGTAAAACAACATTACGACGTTGGATTGCTTTTTCAATATGATTCACTGGTGAATAGTGTGCCGGTGACGGTAACAATCCCACTAGCATGGCAGATTCTCCCAGTGAAAGATCACTGGCGGATTTTCCAAAAAACCTTTTTGCTGCAGCTTCAACACCATAGGTTCCATGCCCGAAATGCACGGTATTCAAATACATTTCGAGGATTTCATTTTTGGTATAGGTTCGCTCAATTTGAATGGCTGTAATGATTTCCTTAATCTTCCGGTTAATATTGTTTTCAAACCCAATCGTTTTATAAAGATTGCGAGCCAACTGTTGGGATAAGGAACTAAACCCCTGGCGGTAGCTCATGGATACTATGTTGACCGCGAGCGCGCGCATGACACTATGATAATCAATACCCCAATGCTGTCTGAATCTTTTATCCTCTGATGCTATTGTAGCTTTTTGCATTTGCATAGGTATTTCATCAAGTGGGATGAATACACGTTTTTGCAGAAATAACTCGTGTAAAATCTTTCCATCGCTGGAATAGATCCTGGTTACCAAATCCGGATTAAAATTTTCAAGTTGTTCAATTGAAGGCAAATCCCTGGATATAATAAAAATATAAATCAACAGTAAAATTCCCAAGTATAATACAACCTTACACGAATTCCAGATGATTCTTCCCCAATTTGAACTGCTACTTTTAATTCCCATATTGGTGTTTAATTTAAAACCGGGTTTTGGTCTACCGGTATGACAATAAGTAAACCAAAACCCGGTTTTATTGTTCCAAGAATTATTATCTAATTACAATACAATTACTGGTTAATCAGCGCTTCAGCAACTTTTGTTGATTGATCTTTAATTACTTGATGCAACGAGTTACCATGTGAATCCATAGTTACAACAGCTTGAAAATTTTCAACCTCTATTATCCACATTGCTTCCGGCACTCCAAATTCATCAAGCTTGATCACATCCCTTACTTTTGTAACCGCTTGACCCAATAATGTAGCTGCTCCGCCAACCGCATGAAAATATACAGATCCATTTTCTTTGAGTGCTGCCAATGTTTTAGGACCCATGCCCCCTTTTCCCATCACTCCGCGAATTTGATATTCCTTTATAACATCGCCCTGATATGGTTCTTCGCGGATTGAAGTTGTTGGACCGGCAGCAACAAACTCCCATTCATCGCCGTGTTTTTTAACAACCGGACCACAATGATAAATAACTGAATCTTTTAAAACTTCACGGATCTCGTCCGGTTTATCGTGCAGCATCCAGGTATGTGCTGTATCTCTTCCGGTGACCATCACGCCATTCAAAGAAACCTCATCACCGACTTTCAATTTCCTGATTGTTTGTTCATCCACTGGTAAATTAATTTTAATCATAGGTCACCTCCTTTTCAGAATACAGCATTGTTTTCCGGCGATCAGCCCAGCACATGTACGATATCGAAACAAAAAATGATGCCGGTAATCGATGCGCCGCACCAATCTTTACTCCCAGAACGGTTGTTCCACCGCCAAAACCCATGGGTCCAATACCGAGTGTATTTAAATCCTTGTATAGCTTATCCTCTAGTGCATGAAGTTCTTTATCTGGATTTGTGTCTGTTAAAAGTCGAAATAATTGTTTCTTGGCAATCAGCATCCCAGAAGCCCGGTCTCCACCAATGCCAATACCAACTACACCAGGCGCACATCCCAATCCTTGTGCATTATTTATGGCGTCGACAATACATTTATATACACCATCCATATTACGATCAGCCTTCAATTTTGTATCAGGTAATTTATATTGATCAGACACATTTTCGCAGCCGCCGCCTTTCAGTGCAATATCTACCTTGATCGTAGGTTCGTCCCATTCATCAAAATGATAATATGGAGACATGATTCCAGTGTTATCTCCTGAATTCTTGCCCGTTACAGAATCAACGGCATTGGGTCTTAAATAGGCTTTTGCGGTTGCGATTTTTGTGGCATCCACAATCGAGCTCTCCACTTTCCGTAAGGAAACACCCTCCGGTATTGTAATAAAATATATATTTGTTCCAGTATCTTGACAAATTGGAGTGCTGTTTTTTTGGGCTTCCATGGCGTTTTTCAACATATAACTCAGCACTGATTTGGCAGGACTCCCTTGTTCTTCACGATCCCGACCATCCTCCATCGCTTTAATTACATCCTTGGGTAGTTCACAGGATGCAACTCTAATTAATTCCACTACCGAATCCCGGAATCGTTCTTGATCAAAATGAAAACTCATATTTCCCTCCCCATTTCATGCTAACCGGTATACTTATTTTACTAACCAAGTATCTCCGGTATTTAACAAAACATCAATATCTCCTTTCCCCCTAGTTTTTATGGCAAGATCAACTTGCTTAAAAAGAAGATCCTCGTACACTGGTGCATCGACAGCATAGATAACACCGATTGGATCTGGGAAATCTGGATTATGTGTAAAGGAACTTAAGATCAAAGATATAACAATATCTTTTTCATCATGTACAAGTAAATCGTCAACATTCAATTTGGATTGCTTTTCAATATCGATAATCCGTGGAGTATTTCCATCCAAATGAATACCTTTGTTTTTATTTTTACCGAACAACATTGGTTTTCCATGCTCAAGGACAAGCACATGATCTGCTTTTGTATCCTTATCTGTCATTGGAGCAAAAGCCCCGTCATTGAAAATGTTACAATTCTGGTAGATTTCTAAGAATGAAGTACCTGAATGTTGATAGGCACGATGGATCATATCCTGCATATGATGGATATTGCGATCAATTGTTCGAGCGACAAATGTTGCATCGGCACCAAGGGCTAAAGCAGGTGGATTAAAGGGTCGATCCAATGAACCCATTGGAGTGGATTTTGTTATCTTTCCTAATTCCGATGTAGGCGAGTATTGACCTTTTGTTAATCCATAAATACGGTTATTAAACAGCAGTACATTTAAATCAATATTTCTGCGCAACAGATGAATTGTATGGTTACCTCCAATTGATAAACCATCGCCATCACCGGTGACTACCCAAACCGAAAGATCCGGGTTAGCTAATTTTACTCCAGAAGCGATCGCAGCCGCTCTACCATGGATGGAATGAAATCCATAGGTATTCATATAATAAGGAAAACGACTGGAACACCCAATTCCTGATACAAAAACAAAATTCTCTTTTGGGACACCAAGATCTGGAAAGACTTTTTGAGCTTGAGATAAAATTGCATAATCACCACAGCCAGGACACCAGCGTACACCCTGACCAGATACGAAATCCATGCGGCTCAACTGCTTTTGATCGGTAGAATGTGTCTTACTCATTATTTATTCCTAACAATTCTTTAGCCTTTGATACGATCACGCGTGCGCGGATTGGACGTCCACGAACTAAATTTAATCCGACAATATCGACCAGATAGGCATTTCTTAAAAGCATTCGCAATTGACCCATGTTGATTTCAGGTAATAAAACCTTTTTAAAATTATGAAAGATTGCACCAAGGTCAGTCGGTAATGGATTTAACCACCGCAAATGCAAGTGACTTACTTTATGATGTTCTTTACGTAAACGATCAACGGCCGAACGGCCAGTTCCAAATGTACCGCCCCAAGTCACAATTAATAGATCACCGCTTTTATCACCATGTATCTCCGTTGGTGGAAATTCCTTGGCAATTCCAGCTATTTTTGCATGACGCAATTCAGTCATACGATGATGGTTATCCGCGTCATAACTGACATCCCCAGTAATATCTTCCTTTTCTAAGCCCCCAATCCGATGTTCCAAATTAGGTGTCCCTGGTATTGCCCATGCACGAGCTAAGGTGTCCTTATCCCTCAGGTAGGGTTTGAATTTTGAATTCTTTCCAATAGTTTTTTTATACTTAATATTAAAATCAGGAAGGTCTGAAAATTTGGGGACACGCCAAGGTTCAGAACCATTAGCAACATAACCATCAGATAGAATAAAAACTGGAGTCATATATTTAATAGCTATTTGACAAGCTTCATAAGCCACATAAAAACAATCGCCTGGAGAGGATGAGGCAATAACCGGAATCGGTGTATCGCCGTTTCTACCCACCACGGCTTGTAATAAATCCGATTGTTCAGTTTTTGTTGGTAAGCCAGTACTCGGCCCACCCCTTTGCACATTGATCACTACCAATGGTAGCTCAGTCATTACAGCCAATCCAAGCGCCTCGGTTTTTAGTGCAACTCCGGGTCCCGAGGTTGCCGTTATACCCAGATTACCTGCAAACGATGCGCCGATAGCTGCCGATATTCCTGCTATTTCATCTTCAGCCTGAAATGTTTTTACTCCAAAATTTCGAAACGAAGCTAACGTGTGTAATATTTCACTGGCTGGTGTAATTGGATATCCACCATAAAACAGCGGAATCTTACCTTTCTCAGCGGCTGCAACCAAACCAATACTCATCGCATAATTACCATTTATATTTCGATATTTTCCTTCAGGTAAAGATGCTTTATCAACCGTAAATCGTGTGGTGAAAACTTCAGTGGTTTCACCGAAATAAAATCCAGCCTTTAACGCCCGGGCATTTGCTTCAACAATTTCCGGTTTACTGGCAAATTTTTTACGAAGCCAATCTAATGTTGTATCAAACTTGCGGTTATACATCCAGTACAAAAGCCCTAGCGCAAACATATTTTTTGTGCGCTCAACAATTTTAGCGGATATATCCATATCCATGCAGGCCTCGATGACAATCTTGCTCATTGCAATAGCAAATACTTCATATTGTCCATCTAAACTGCCATTTTCTAATGGATTAGAATCATACCCAGCTAGCTGCAAATTTTTTGTAGTGAATGTATTTGAGTTGACAATAAGTATTCCGCCAGGTTCAAGGTCTTGTAAGTGCACTTTAAGTGCAGCTGGATTCATTGCTACCAAAACATTAGGATTATCTCCAGGTGTAAAAACTTCCCGTGAGCTGAAATGTAATTGGAATACGCTCACGCCAGCCAATGAACCAGCTGGTGCGCGAATCTCCGCCGGGTAGTCTGGTAGTGTACTTAAATCATTACCAAAGATTGCGGTTGTTTCTGTAAAGCGTGTACCCGTCAGTTGCATTCCATCGCCAGAATCTCCAGCAAATCGGATAACAACTTCATCAACGTGTTTAAGGGTTTTTCCCATATGGTTACCTGCTAACTACTCAATTTTTTCAATATATCAATCGGTAAGAATACTCAATGGTAAATTTAAATAAAAATAAAATGATGATTTTTGTATTTTTATCAAGATATACTTTATTTCAAGTGCAAAATTTACTTAGATGTACAATGCGTATGCAAAGGATATGGAACACTTTTACATGTTATTTTAATGAAAGAGGTAATTACGGTGTTTTATTGCAAATATTGGACGTAATTATGTAATATTCAGCGGAGGTACATATGCGTGAGCCAAACCCCAGACAAATAGCATTATTTCCCGAATTATCAGAGCATATTTCTATCCCATCGATAACTTCTCTACCTGAATTTGATCGTGCACTAAATGCTCTAATTAAGATGAGCGACCTGGGCGCATTTATTCAACTCAATATACAGGGGATTGATCGATCCTATACATTGAATATAAATGAAATAAATATTCCTGCTGACTTCCTTAACACTGACACTTATGCTGCGCCATTATCTATATACCTTTTCCCGCTGGAAGTTCGCAATCATTTGAAGAAATTATCATACGGGATAAAATCATTTTTCAATAACAAGAATTCATTTCGTACTTCATTTGGATATTTTCTATTTAGATCACATTTTACTCTTTGGAAACACTATCTTGATGAAAAAGATAAATCAATTCAAGACAGTATATATTCTGAATTGGGACATGGTGCATATGCCAAATATTTCCTAGATCTGTTCAACAAGGGTTACAAGTACATTAAATCTATTGCAGATGTGACAGCGCCATGGGAATTTGTTGAAAAGCTTTCCATCAATGATATTGAGGCTAAGCGGCAAGATATGCATGAGCAACACCAAACAATTTCATCATTAAAAACTACTGAAATTGATTATCCGCTAAATCTTATGACTATAAAAACTCGCCATGTACCAATCACTCTTAAAGAGTATGTCAGCAATATTCAAATCTCCTCAATATTTAAGATTATTCACCTAGAATATCTCGCTGACAAAAAAATCAATTCGATCGATGATATAAAAGAATTAATAGACTCGATGTAGCCAACCGGCAATCGTTATATATTTCTCAAAATTCCTATGTAAATTATTACCAATATGAGTACTCCCCGTGATAAAATTAGATTAACCACTTTAAGTCATGGATCAGGATGAGCGTGTAAAATTGGTCCGGAGGACCTAGCCCATGTACTGGGTGATTTACAGCTTTCTGAAGATGATCGAATAGTTGTCGGTTACAATGAACAAGATGATGCGGCAGTATATCGTATTGGGAAAAATCGATTACTGGTGCAAACGATTGATTTTTTTACACCAATCGTTGATGATCCATATTTATTTGGTCAAATATCCGCAGCAAATTCCTTATCAGATGTATATGCCATGGGAGCCACCCCATTATTTGCCTTAAATATTGTCGGATTTCCCATCAACAAACTATCAAAAGATATTTTGAAAACAATCTTAAAAGGTGGCTCTGATAAAGCAGCAGAAGCTGGTATTCCCATAATTGGTGGTCACAGTATTGATGATCCTGAACCAAAGTATGGTTTGGTAGTAACCGGTGAAGTTAATGAAATTGACCTAGTGCGGAACAGTACTGCAAAACCGGGCGATAAATTAGTAATTACCAAGCCACTGGGGACCGGCATTTTGAGCACTGCGATGAAAAAGGGCCTGAAAAATGATTCTGCTTATGAAATTGCGGCCAATTCGATGAAGACTTTGAATAAATCTGCCGCAGATTTGATGCAAATGTATCCGATTAATGCCGCTACTGATGTAACTGGTTTCGGCTTGCTTGGTCATTTATTTGAAATGTGTAATGCGAGCAACGTTAGCGCGAATGTACACTTCTCAGAATTACAGTTTTTTCCCGAAGTAAGAACGCTTGCCGCTAATGATATAATTCCTGGTGGGACAAAACGCAATCTCAATTATGTTTCACCACAAATCCATTTCAGTGATTCCATTTCAAAGATTGAAAAATACCTTGCTGCTGATCCTCAAACCTCCGGTGGATTATTGTTGAGTATACCGCCTGACCATGCAGATAATTATGTAAAAACCTTTAATAATGATTCTTCAATTAAGGCAACTATAATCGGCGAAATCACCGAGTTAAAAGATCATTATATTTATTTAGACTAGATTTTTGCGCTATTTATAAATTCATGGCCTGAGAGAAAAGCCGATTTAGGAATAGGGGGGCAAATTATTAGGTTTGACCAGCATATCAACAAAACTTTTAGCGATGTACGCCAACATCATTTGGCGGGTAAAATAATTAAACGCTACTCCTCTAATACTGAAAATATTATTCTAAAATCATTGAATGGTATCCGGTTTCAATCAAAAATCAATCTTTTGGACTTGGGATGCGGATATGGGAATTTAATTCCTAATCTTTTGACAATTATACCAGAAGGATCAAATTGTACAGGGATAGATTGGCTAAAAAATAATCGACAACCATATTTATCAAAACTAAAAGACGCTGGATATAATGGAAACTTCATTCAAGGTCCGGCAGATCATTTAAAAACCTTACCAAAAAATCATTTTGATTTAATCTTTGCGAACTACTCACTTTATTTTTTCCCGGAATTAATATCTAACATTGCTGCTGCGCTTCATACTAATGGGATTTTTATTACTATTACTCACTCGATTCATCAGCTGAAAGAATTTCTATCTGATTTAGGAAAATGTATTAATCCTGTCAAACCAGTGTCTTGGCAAGAACTTGGATCGAATCAATTTCACAATAAATTTTGCAGTGAAAATGGCAAAATTTTACTATCATCGCATTTTTCAAAAGTTGAATTAATTAAATACAATAATAATCTGATTTTCGATTATAACAGTCGTAGTAAGTGTAAGTATTATTTAAACTTTAAAAGACCTGCAATTACATATGGCTTACCCTTAAATACAGCGCCAGTTAACCGTTCAATTGAGTCGCGATTGAACGATATTATACAAGAAAAATTTATAGAAAATGGAAAATATATTTTAAATAAAAATGATATGATATTTCGTTGCAGACTTTAAACATTAAAAGATTAAAACCATGAATAAAAAAAGAAGGTTTTGCCACAAATGTGGTAATCCAGTAGATCAAAGAGCGATTGATGAGCGCGTTAGAGACTATTGCTCATCATGTGGTACAGTTTATTATGATAATCCTTTACCAGTTGTATCAGCAATTGTACCTAATCGTGAGCGTGAAATCCTATTAGTCCTCAGAGCGCGCGAACCCTACGCAAATCAATGGGCACTACCGTCAGGATTTGTAGAATTGAACGAGTCTGTTGAACAGGCAGTACTCCGTGAATTAAAGGAAGAAACTCACATTAAGGGAAATATTGTAAAATTATTAGACACATTCTCCCATCATAATAAAGTGTACGGTGATTTGATCTGGGTTACTTTTCAGATTGAACATAAATCAGGAAAATTGTTGGCTGGGGATGATGCATCTGAAACAAAATTTTTTCCATTATCTGAGCTTCCTCCACTTGCATTTACTGCAAATCGGCGGGCGGTGGAAAAATATCTTATCTCCAAACAAGATCTATGGACAATGCAAGATTCGTTTAAACGTTTAGAGCGAGGATCGCGATTCACTGGTAAAAGCTTACCATCAAATACACTTTTCGAAATTATCACGCGCGATGCTCATATAATTACTGAAAACTGGTTAGCCGATGTGCTCACACATCATTCCACAAAACATTATGCCAGTCAGCCCCATAAAAGTATCTACGAAAAAGCAATAAAAGTAATATCACAATTTGCAGAATGGATAAACCGGCCCGGCGGTCAACGCGAAGATATTTGGGATTATTATAGAGCAGTGGGTAAAAGTCGCCGTAAGGAGGGATATTTATTATCTGAAGTTTTAAGCGCCTTAAGTTTAACAAGAAAACATATATTCGCTCATGTTATCGGCCAAGGTAAAGTTTGGAGAGAAGCGATGGAAATGTACCAAACTATGGAATTTATGTCTAGGGTAAATCTTTTTTTTGACAAAGCTTCCTATCACATTTCCATAGGATATGAATCGTAAACCATTCTGGAATTTTTAACACCCACTAGAAACCTCAACTCACAAAAAGACAAATATTGCAGATAAAACTGTCATGCTGTCATGCTTATGATCGTTTGTTTTGTTAGTATCATTTATACAATATAGACTTTAAAAAACTTGTATTAATACAAAAAATATTTTTATTATATGATAACAGGATTGTTAAATCCTATATAAGTTTGATGGTTCTTGTGGCAGAAATATTGAGCCCTCGGATGAAACAAAAAATATTATACAAATATTTCTTTAATTCAGACCTTTTCGGTTTTTATGATTTATTAACACTCATGTCGCAAAAGACAAAATTACTCTTCTGTTTTAAATCATGCTCTAAACTGATTTTGGTCAATCCCAAGCCATGAGGTTCGTATGAAAACAAATTGCTGGGATCAAATGTTATGTGGACGCGAATTAAGTGGTGAAGCTGTAAAACGATTTGGCGTTTGTCCCGTAATAAAATATTCTGGCTATAATCGGGTAAACAACGGCTACAATGGTGGAAGGTATTGCTGGCGTATTGTCGGTACATTTATAGAAGACGCCTATTGCCCGGTAGCAAAAGAACTCGGTGATTGCACTATCTGTGAGTTTTACAAAAGAGTCGAACAAGAAGAAGGTGAAAACTTTACACCATAATTGTGAGGTAATATATGGCATACTGGCGCACACCACTAGACCTCGATCAAATCGAAATTCCCCATGGAAATCTCTATATTGATATTGAGCAATGTAAGGGCTGTGCCTTTTGTATTGAATATTGTCCCCGTGATGTTCTGGAACTATCGCCCGATTTCAACAGCAAAGGGTATCATTACCCGATAACTGTAAAAAAGGGTTCTTGCGTTAATTGTAATCTATGCGAAATGATTTGCCCTGATTTCGCAATTTTCTGTTTAGAAGGTCAGACCCGTAACCCTGAACCCAAAGAAGTAGTAAAAGGATAAAATTGTAATGAAAGCTGATCCAATTGGAGTTGCTACAGGCAGCTATTATTTAGATGGTGATCACGCTTGTGCAGAAGGAGCAATCGCAGCTGGTTGCCGATTTTTAGCAGGCTATCCGATCACCCCATCGACAGAAGTTGCAGAACGCATTGCTGAACGGTTTCCGAAAGTAGGAGGAATGTTCATTCAAATGGAAGATGAACTAGCTTCCATGGCGGCTATTAATGGTAGTTCCTGGGCTGGTGTTAAATCTATGACCGTTACTTCAGGTCCTGGTTTTTCATTAATGATGGAAAATTTAGGTCTGGCAACCATGATGGAAACACCTTGTGTAGTTGTCAATGTACAGCGCGGTGGACCCTCCACCGGTTTACCTACACTTACTGGCCAAGCCGATATGATGCAAGCACGTTGGGGTTCGCATGGTGATTATGAAATAATTGCGCTTTGTCCCAGCTCACCACAGGAATGCTTTGATCTGGTGATCACTGCATTTAACCTTTCTGAGAAATGGCGTGTTCCAGTTTTATTTATGATGGATGAGTGTGTTGGCCATATGACTGAAAAAGTCGTTATTCCTGAGGCAGAAACTATAGATATTGTTCCACGGAAATTTTACAAGGGCGATAAAAAAGCCTACAAACCTTTTAAGTTTAACGGAGCAAATGATGTTGCTCCCATGGTGAAAGCAGGCGATGGATATTCTATCCATGTAACCGGCTTAACCCACGACGAACGCGGTTACCCCGTTATCAATGCTGATGCACAAGCAAAGAATGTAAAGCATCTGGTAAATAAAATTCTGAAAAACGAAGATAAAATTCGTATCATTGAAGAAAACCAAATTGCCGATGCTGAGATTATTGTTTTATCCTACGGAATTTCTTCCAGGGTCGCGATGAAGGCAGTTGATGATGCCCGCGCACAAGGGATAAAAGTCGGTACACTGAGGTTGGTGACCGTCTGGCCATTTCCTGAAACAAGGATTAAGGAATTAGCAGCCAACATCAAAGCATTTATTGTACCTGAAATCAATCTAGGACAAATCAGCTTGGAGGTAGAGCGCTGTGCCGCTGGGCAGACTAAAACAATTCTGGTTCCGCACGCTGGTGGCTGGGTGCATGATCCGAACGACATATTAAATGCCATTGAGGAGGCCGCTAAATGAGCCATGCATCTCCAGAAATAACTGATAAACTTGCCATTCCTGAGCATCCTGAAAAACATCAACATCCCATGGAATCATTTCTGCGTACAGAGCGCTTACCACATATCTGGTGCTCAACCTGCGGAATCGGAACAGTGTTAACCGCATATATAGCTGGCCTTCAAAAATCCGGTCTTGATTCTGAAAAGGTTACAGTCGTATCCGGAATAGGATGTTCCGGAAGAGCTGCGGGTTACCTGCGTCTTGACTCTTTTCACAGCACCCATGGCCGCGCCATTCCATTTGCTACAGGGTTGGCACTCGGGAATCCTGAATTAAAAGTTACAGTAATCAGTGGTGATGGCGATATAGCTGCCATTGGCGGTAACCATCTGATTCATGCCGCACGACGTAATATAAATTTAACAATAGTCTGCATTAATAATTTCAATTATGCTATGACGGGTGGTCAGGCAGGTCCAACAACCCCACTGGAGGCGATTGGTTCGACAGCACCTTATGGATGTTATGAATACCCTTTTAATCTGCCCTTCCTCGCCGAATCCAGTGGAGCCGTTTATGTTGCACGCTGGACATCTTTGCATGTGCGACGCTTAACAGATACAATATCCGAAGCATTATTAAAACCTGGATTTTCATTCATCGAAGTGATATCTCCATGCCCCACCTTATATGCACGAAGAAATCGGTTAGGAAATGGATTGGACCTCATGAAATTTTATCATGATAGTGCAATCATTAATCACAACGCCAACACTCGTGATGTGGATATTGCTTATCAAAAAAATATTATTGTCGGCAAATTCGTAGATAAAGAAAAACCAACATTTCTTGAAAACCGGGATGCATTCCTAAAACAAAAACTAGGCGACAAATTTATTCCGTATAGGGGACCCAACTAATGGACATTAGATTTACCGGATTTGGTGGTCAGGGGATTATTAAATCTGGCACCCTGATAGGGAAAGCAGCTTCAATCTTTGATAATAAATTTGCCACACTAACGCAAAGCTTTGGACCAGAAGCGCGTGGCGGTGCCTGTTCCGCTCAATTAGTAATTGATGTTAACCCAATATTGTATCCATACATTGTTAATACTGAAATTGTTGTAACCATGTCGCAGGAAGCCTATGAAAAATTTCTGGATGATCTCCAACCGGGTGGAATATTACTTACCGATGTTGATCTGGTAAAGCCAAAAAGACTTCGCAACGATATAAATATGTTTTCTATCCCATCAACTCGTATCGCTGAAAATATGGGAAACCGGATCTTTGCAAATGTAGTAATGGTTGGATTTTTTTCAGCAATTACTAAAGTCGTCGATGCCGAAGCAATGAAAAAGGCTTTACCGGGATCAGTTCCGGACAGATTCTTGGACTTAAATATTGAAGCTTTTGATCGTGGATATCAGTTTGGTATTGATTTATTGAATAAAAATCCTTTGTCAACCAAAAATAAATCGAAAAAGAAGAACTAGAATTCTTTTTACCAATACGTTATGGCAAAAAATAATCCAGCACAATTATTCCAGGAGATCATTGGAAAAGAAAAATCGGTTCTTACCGTGCTTGATCATGAAGATGAAAAGCTGATAATCGAACCAATTGAACCCTCACCCTGTACCCAGGCTTGTCCCGCAGGTGTAAATGTTAAATCGTATGTGTCATTAATTGCATCAGGAAGATTTGCTGAAGCGTTGGAGGTTGTCCGAGAACGAAATCCACTACCCGGTATTTGCGGGAGAATCTGCACACATCCTTGCGAATCTTATTGTAATCGAAGCACAATTGACGCACCAGTTGCTATTTGCTCATTAAAAAGGTTCATAGCAGATTATGAACTTGCAAATCCTCATCTGAAGCCGAAAAAAATTCCGCAGACCAAAAAGGAAAAGATCGCAATTATCGGATCCGGTCCTGCCGGACTGACTGCAGCAAATGATTTAATACGAAATGGATATGGTGTTACCATTTATGAAGCATTGGCAAAACCGGGTGGAATGCTTGTAGCTGGTATACCATCATACCGTCTACCCCGACCGATTATCGATTCTGAGATTGATGCAATAAAAAAACTAGGCGTTAGGATAAAAACTAACTCAAAAATTTCTGGGAAAGACGCCGTTAAGAAAATATTCTCCAATGGTTATTCAGCTGTGTTTTTAGCTATTGGAGCGCATAAGGGTAAAAAGTTAAATATACCAGGTGAATCGAAATACTCGGGTATTATTGATTGTGTTGACTTCCTAAATCAGACAAATCTAAAACATGCTCCCAAGCTAGGTGATCGCGTCATTGTAATAGGCGGTGGAAATTCAGCGATTGATTCGGCACGTACAGCCGTACGCCTAGGCTCTAAAGAAGTCCATATTATTTATCGCCGTACACGCAAAGAAATGCCAGCAAATGAAGCCGAAATTCATGAAGCTGAGCAAGAAGGAGTTTTAATTCACTATCTTTCTGCGCCAGTTAAAATAATCGGGTTCAATAAAAAAGTTACTGGTATAGAATGCTTGAAAATGAAATTGGGCAAGCCTGATGAAAGTGGTCGACGCCGGCCCTTACCTATAAAGGGATCGGAATTTATCGTAGAAGCAAATAATATTATCCCAGCAATCAGCCAGGAACCAGAATTAGAATTTTTAGCAGATGCAAATGAATTTGATCTTACTAAATGGAATACATTTGCAGTAGATGATTATTTTGCAACAAATGTACCCGGCGTGTTTGCCGGCGGTGATGCAATTACAGGACCCAATACAGTCATTGATGCTATCGCTCATGGCCACTTAGTTGCCGATTCTATTAATGCTTATTTAAGCAAAAGTACCAAACCAATTACTCAAAGCTCAACTCGGGTTTTTGAAACTGAGATAAAAATTGATTTACAAAAACAAAGGCAAACTGCTAGAAAAGTAATGCCGAGCTTGAGCGCAAAAACTCGCAATGCAAATTTTAAAGAAGTGGAATTAGGCTTTGATGAATCCACGGCTATTGCTGAGGCGCAACGATGTTTACGGTGTGGACCATGCAATGAGTGCCATATTTGCGTCACCGATTGCGATAAACTTGTAAATATACTTTCCTCGCCTAATGGTTTAGGAGAATTTCTTTTAAGACTTCCACCAGAGAAAAAGGGTATTATTAATGGGGATACTGCCTGGAATGGCATGATATCATATCGTAAGCAGCAATTCCCATTAAAAATTGACACGATTTTCCCCAAAGTAAGAAAAGCGCTTTGCCGGGGTTGTGGTGATTGTGTAAATGTATGTGATTATGATGCCATTCAACTGGTTCAGGAATCTGAGGATAAACAAATAGCCCAAATTAATACCAATATTTGTCGAGGGTGCGGTACTTGCATCGCACATTGTTCAACAGGAGCGATGATACCGTCATATAATACTCAAGATTGGTTAACACAGCGATTGTTTACAATTGATCCAAAAAGGAAAAATGTTGTTGTTTTCACCTGCCACTGGAATGGTTCTCATGTAGATGAAACTGCTTTCCCGGATTTTTCATCAGATAAAACTCAAATAATATTTATTCACCTAATGTGTTCAGGTCGCCTGGAATCCAGTTTTGTACTGCAGGCTTTAGAAGCAGGAGCCGACGGTGTTTTGGTAACTGGTTGCAGTGAAGATTCCTGTCATTATGAATTTGGCGCGAAAGTAGCCGTAACCTCATTTGAAAAAACCAAGCAACTGGTTAGAATGATCGGCTTTGACACCAGACGTATTCAACATCAAAAAATAACAGGAAATGATACTGAACAATTCACCAAAAAAGTGAATGAATTTGTTTCGGCAATAAAGAAAATTAAACCAGAAATCACAAAAGACTCACTACAATCAGAGCAAGCTCTCGGAGTATAATTATATGAATATGGCACTTCAGGATCAAGTCAAGAAAACCAACGCATATGCCTGCCTTGAATGTGGAAAATGTACCAGTGTTTGTCCGGTATCAACACACAGCCGACAGTATTCCCCGCGCAGTCTTCTTACCAAGGCTGTCAGGCAAGATTTTGACGCCCTCTTACAAGATTATGATTTATGGAGCTGTCTAACTTGTAAGCGTTGTGATGCAGTTTGTCCTTCGAATATTCAATATAGTGAACTAACTCAAGTTGTTCGTAATAATGCTAAAGATTCCGGATTCCAAGGTAAATGTTCACATTCTGGAGCGATGGATCTCTTACAAAGAATTATGACCACCCCCAATTTGAAGCAAAAACGTTTAGACTGGGTAGATGATTCATTAGAAATTGCTGAGCAGGGTGATATCCTGTATTTTGTTGGTTGCGCGCCTTATTTCGATGTTTTTTTCACCGATCTGGATATCAATATTCTTGACGCTGCCAAAAGCAGTATAAAAATCCTCAATAAACTGGGAATTAAACCGGTACTTATGACCGATGAAAGGTGTTGCGGTCACGATCTGTTATGGAATGGGGATGAAGAGAATTTTAAAAAGCTTGCACAGCATAATCTAGACCAAATCAAAGCAAGTGGAGCAAAAACAATTTTATTTTCTTGCGCTGAATGTGTTAGCGCATTTCAAAACCTTTATCCAAAGTACGGTTTTAATTCAAAATTAAAACTGCAACACATGAGTCAGTTTCTGGCTGAAAACATTGAAACAGGAACACTCAAATTGAAAGATCCGGAAAAATCGATGACATTTCAGGACCCATGTAGATTGGGACGTCATTTAGGAATTTATGACGAACCGCGTCAAGTTCTGCAAGCAAGCGGTTCTAATAATTTCACTGAAATGAAACAGAATGGAAAGGGAGCTCTTTGCTGTGGCGTAAGTGCCTGGATGAATTGTGATATAACCTCCAAATCAATCCAGACAGAACGTTTAAAACAAGCACGAGATACTGGTGCAGAACTGCTGGCAGTTGCCTGTCCAAAATGTCAGATACATTTGACCTGCACAATGAAAGATGCTTTAATTAAAGATAAATACAGCATTGAGATTAAAGATATATCAGCAATTACTTTAGACCGAATGAAATAGAAATTGAAAATTAATAGGGTAAATATTCCAGGAGCACGCAATGCGTGATGAAAAATTAAAAATCGGCGTTTTTGTCTGCGAATGCGGAAGCAATATTGCTGGTTCGCTCGACTGTGAAGAGGTCAGGAAATACGCTGAAACTCTTCCTGATGTGGCATGTTCTGTTCTTAACAAGTACACTTGTGCGGAACCGGGACAACAGGAAATAAAAAAATATATTAAAGAATATAATCTAAACCGGGTTGTAGTTGCTTCCTGCACACCGCGAATGCATGAACCGACATTCAGGAATTGCGTTTCGGAAACCGGACTGAATCCATATTTGATGGAAATGGCAAATATCCGCGAACATTGCAGTTGGGCGCATATAAACAATTGGGATGAAGCTACAAAGAAGGCTAAGGATATTGTAAAAGTTTCTGTGGCTCGGGCACGACTACTTCGACCTCAAACTGAAGCAAAAGTTTCGATTCAGCAAGAGGTTTTAGTTGTCGGTGGAGGTGTTGCTGGTATTCAATCAGCACTTGATTTAGCCGATGCTGGTTATCAAGTGCATTTAGTAGAAAAGGAGGCATCCCTTGGTGGACTTATGGCCGCGTTGGACAAGACGTACCCCACCATGGATTGTTCTATATGAATACTCGGACCGAAAATGATGGATGTCGGTCGACATCCCAATATACAGTTACTTACAAATAGCGAAATCGAAAATGTTTCCGGATATATCGGAAACTTCACGGTAACAATTCGTAAAAAGGCTCGTTTTGTGGATGAAACAGCCTGTAATGCCTGTGCAGAATGCGAAAAAGTTTGTCCAGTTGTTGTTCCTGATGAATTTCAGGAAGGATTTTCTTCACGTAAAGCTATCTACATGCCGTTTCCACAAGCAGTTCCATCTGTTTTTATTCTTAATGAAAAAGATTGTTTGGGTCATAATCCTATTGCCTGTGGAAAGTGTAAGGAAGTATGCGAGAAGGATTGCATTGATTTTGATATGAAGGATGAAATTATTCGTGTCAATGTCGGTGCTGTAATAACTGCGACCGGCATGGATGTCTACGATCCCACTGAAATGGATGAATACGGTTACACGCGCTTTGAAAATGTGGTTACCAGCATGGAATTTGAACGTCTCATTTCTGCTGGAGGACCCACAGAGGGTCATTTCATTCGGCCAACTGATAAGCAACGCCCAAAGAAAATTGCATTCATACAATGCGTTGGTTCACGATCGAATAGTAAAAAAGGCAATCCGTACTGTAGTAATATCTGCTGTATGAATACCATCAAGGACAGTTTGCTTCTTAAAGACCATTACCCGGATACTGAGATAACTGTCTTTTATGTGGATATTCGTGCTTTCGGTAAAGGTTTTGAAGATTTGTACATGCGTAGTAAACAAGCTGGAGTTCAATATATTCGTGGTTTACCTGGTGAAGTCTTTGAAGATCCTAAAACCAATGATCTCACCTTAATTGCGGAGGATACAGTTTCTGGTACAATAAGCAATTATGATTTTAATTTAATTGTTCTTTCGGTCGGAGTGATTCCACGTCGCGATAGTGATGCTATACAAAGGCTATTGACTCTTTCACGCACTCAAGACGGCTTCTTCATGGAAGCGCATCCTAAATTAAAACCTGTTGATGCTCCCACTGGAGGTGTTTTCCTTGCTGGTTGTGCTGAATCTCCAAAGGATGTAAAAGACAGCGTAACTCAAGCCAGTGCAGCTGTTGGCCGGGCTCAAGTTCTACTTCAATCTGGAGAAATCAACATTGAAGCAATTACATCCGTTTGCACTGACGAATTATGCACATCCTGTGGAATTTGTGTGAAAGTATGTCCTTTTAATGCAATACGCGGAGCCGATGCCAAAACAAAAACACCAGCAGAAATCGTGGAAGCCATGTGCAAGGGCTGTGGTACATGTGCGGCTGAATGTAATTTTGATGCATTAACGATGAAACATTTTGAAGATGCGCAAATCAATGCCATGGTGAATGATATTCTTGATGAAGATAATATGGAAAAAATCGTCGTATTTGCCTGCAACTGGTGTTCATATGCCGGTGCAGACTTGGCTGGACTTTCACGTTTACAATATGCAACATCCCAGCGCCTCATCCGTACTATGTGTAGCGGCCGAGTGGATTCAGAATTCATATTAAATGCATTCGAGAAGGGAGCGCCAATAGTTCTGGTATCGGGATGTCATTTTGCGGATTGTCACTATATTGATGCTAATCGTTGGACAGTTAAACGGGTAGAAAAACTTTGGGATAAAATGGAAAAGTTGGGTATCCGTCCAGAGCGATTACAGCTTGAGTGGATAAGTGCCGCGGAGGGACAAAAGTGGGCAAGAACAATGAATGAACTGGAAGAAATGCGCACCAAGGTAAGTGAAGAGGAAGTAAAGCAAACTATGAAAGTACTAAAAGCGGAACGGGAAAAAGCTGAAGCCAAAAAGGTTGAAAAAGAGGCCAAAAAAGTGATCCAGGAGATTCCAATAGGCGCGCAAGCATAATTTTAATCTTAATTATTGAGTATTTAAAATGGAAGAAACTGATTATAAATGTCTACGTTGCGGACATGAATTTAAGAGCCCGTATGATCGCAAGGTTCCAACAGAACAAGCTTGCCCGGAATGTCACAGTAACAGTGTACGGAGAGTTAAAAAACGACCGCATAAATAACGCCTTTAGTATCCATATTTTTTTTATATTAGATAAGCGATATTCTTGAAGTTTAATACTCCTGCAGGATATTTGTCTCGATTCCGTTAACTTCATGAAGAATTGGTAGGGGCATGTAACTTGTGTCCAGTTCCCATTAATTCTAACTGCGCTGGTTGAATAGACCGGCGATAACAGGGGGATTGATATTATGTCTAATCTTAGTGCTACATTAAGTAAAAAAATACCCGAATGGCGCAATGAAGCCAAACAAATATTAGAAGAAAAAGGTGAAAATGTCATCAGTAACGTGACAGTTGCACAAGCCTATGGTGGCATGCGAGGTGTGAAGGCATTAGTCTGTGATACTTCAGCAGTATCGCCAGATTCGGGTTTGATCATCCGTGGGCGTCCACTACTTGAAATCACCGATATACTTCCTGAAGAAGTTTTCTATTTACTGTTAACTGGTGATTTACCGGATAAAGAAGCTTTACAAGATCTGCAATCTGAGTTAACTGAACATGCTGAAGTTCCCGATTATATATGGGATGTTTTGAGGGCAATGCCAAAGGATTCACATCCGATGGTAATGTTTGATACTGCCATATTAGCAATGGAAAAAGAATCCATATTTAGGCAGCGATATGACGAAGGTATCCAGAAACAGGATTATTGGAAAGCCATTTTAGAAGATGCAATTAGGCTGGTGGCAAAACTCCCAGAAGTTGGTGCAGGCGTTTACCGGATTCGATTTGATAAAGGCGATTTAATTAAACCGGATAATTCTTTGGATTGGGGTGCAAATTTTGCACACATGCTGGGAATTCCAGATCCTGACGGTATATTAAAAAAATTGATGCGTCTGTATCTTATGCTGCACTGTGACCACGAAGGTGGTAATGCAAGTGCTTTCACATCACTGGTCGTTGCATCAACGCTATCGGATCCTTATTATGGTGTCTCGGCTGGTCTCAATGCTCTGGCCGGTCCGCTGCATGGTTTAGCAAATCAGGAATGTTTAAAATTCGTTCTGGAAATTGAAAAGCATTTTGGCGGGTCACCTTCCAAAGAAGAGTTGCGGCAATTTGTATGGGATAGATTGAAAAGTGGTCGTGTAATACCAGGTTACGGGCATGCTGTTTTGCGCTGTCCTGACCCACGCTTTACTGCATTCATCGAATTTGGTAATAAGTATATCAAAGATGATCCAGTATTCAGTATTGTTGACAATCTCTTTAATGTCGTACCTGATGTTCTTAAGGAGCAGGGAAAAGCAAAAAATCCCTGGCCAAATGTTGATGCTGCATCCGGCTCATTACTTTACCATTTTGGAATGAAGGAGTTCAGTTTCTATACGGTACTTTTCAGCATTTCTCGGGCAATGGGAATGGTTTCCCAGATGGTATTAAATCGTGCGCTGGGCGTGCCAATCACGCGACCAAAATCCATAACCGCAGACTGGCTTAAGGAAAATGCATAATTAGCCACAATTAATTTGGGAGGAAATATAATATGTCTAAGAAGAAAATCGCATTAATTGGAGGCGGCCAAATTGGGGGAAACTTAGCTTTACTCATAGCTCAAAAGGAACTTGGTGATGTTGTAATTATTGATATCCCGGATGCTGAAGGCATGATAAAAGGTAAAGCCCTTGACATAATGCAGCTCAGACCACATGATGGATTTGATGTTAATATCGAAGGTAGCTCGGATTTTGGGCAGATTAAAGGTTCAGACCTTGTAATCATTACGGCCGGTGTACCTCGCAAGCCTGGGATGGATCGTGAGGACCTTTTGAATATCAATATTAAAATAATCAGTGATGTCGCCAACAATGTTAAAAAGTACGCCCCCAACGCATTTGTGATAGTATTATCAAATCCGTTAGATGCAATCGTGTATTCTTTCTTTAAGGTATCTGGATTTCCCAAGAACCAAGTTGTTGGTATGGCTGGAGCATTGGATACAGGCCGTTTTCGTACGTTCATTTCAATGGAAACTGGTTTGTCAGTCCAGGATGTGCAGTGTATGGTTCTTGGTGGTCATGGAGACACGATGGTACCAATAACACGAACAGCAACCGTTGGGGGAATTCCAATTGGAGAACTGATATCAGCAGAGAAATTGGAAGCGATCGTAAAGCGCACACGCATCGCTGGTGGTGAAATTGTTAAATTACTTGGTACAGGTTCAGCGTATTACGCGCCTGCACAATGTACCATTGAAATGGCTGAATCATATTTATTAGATAAAAAACGAGTACTGCCATGTGCTTCTTACTGTGAAGGTGAATTTGGAATTAATGGATACTTTATAGGTGTACCTACTGTGATTGGAAGCGGCGGTGTGGAGAAGATCATTGAATTTGATCTTGCAGAAGATGAAAAGGCGGCATTAAATAATACCCTCACAGCAGTTGAAAAAACAATAGCGGAAACTGGATTATAATTCAGAAATCTGTAATAAAAAAGCCCCGCAATAGGGGCTTTTTTATTATATACAAATACGATCAAAAAAGTCTTATTAACCTGTTGATAAGTATGATTTATCTTCATTAAATTATATACGACATTAATTGTCGGGTTTAACTATGTTAAAACTAACTCGTAAAGTAGAATATGCACTGATTGCTCTGCGGCATTTACACGCCAAAAATAATACTACCATTACAAATACAAAAGAGATCGCCGATACATATGATATTCCAGCCCCGTTACTAGCAAAAATAATGCAACAATTGGCACGTGAGAATTTTATAGAACCGATTCAAGGTCCAAATGGTGGCTATCGTGTGAAAGCTAATTTAGATTCTATTAAAATGACCGATTTTATAGAAATTCTAGAAGGACCCTTAGGTTTAGTTGATTGTTTCCATAACACTGATTGTTCACAATTAGATCAATGTAATATTCGTACACCCATAGAAAAAATAAATAAAACGATTATTGATCTATTTTCTAATATGACTCTAGCCGATGTAACTAGCCATTGAAACAAATACTCCTATCAATATCCTGAAATGAGCGAAAAAAAGCAAAATATATTAGACGACACCATCCAACAGGAGTATAAATATGGATTCGTCACCGATATCGAACAGGATAAAATTGCTCCAGGTCTGAATGAGAAGGTCATTAGGCTAATATCGCAGAAAAAAAATGAACCTGAGTGGCTATTGAATTGGCGCTTGAAGGCTTATCGCCAATGGGAAAAAATGATTGAACCCACTTGGGCGAATGTTTCATATCCGCCAATTGATTATCAAAGTATTAGTTATTTTGCGGCACCTAAAGCGAAAAAAGAATTAAAAAGTTTGGATGATGTTGATCCTGAATTATTGAGAACTTACGATAAGTTAGGAATACCACTGACGGAACAGAAATTGCTTGCCGGTGTCGCTGTTGATGCTGTTTTTGACAGCGTTTCTGTAGCAACAACATTTAAGGAAGACCTCGCAAAACATGGCATTATTTTCTGCCCATTTTCTGAAGCTGTTAAAAATCATCCTGAACTTGTAAAAAAATATCTCGGCTCTGTTGTGCCCGCCACTGATAATTATTTTGCAGCTTTGAACTCATCTGTATTTAGTGATGGTTCATTTGTTTATATACCAAAAGGTGTTCGCTGTCCGATGGAATTATCCACCTATTTTAGAATTAACGCAGCCAATACCGGGCAGTTTGAACGGACCCTGATAATAGCCGATGAAGATAGTTATGTAAGTTATCTCGAGGGATGTACAGCACCACAACGCGATGAAAACCAGTTGCACGCTGCAGTAGTAGAATTAGTAGCACATCGGAACGCATCGATCAAATATTCTACGGTCCAAAATTGGTACCCCGGGGACAAAGATGGAAAAGGTGGAATATTTAATTTTGTAACGAAACGTGGCATTTGTCTTGATGTAAAAGCAATGATTTCTTGGACGCAAGTTGAGACCGGCTCGGCTATCACCTGGAAATATCCTAGTGTCATTTTAAAAGGAGACAACACCATTGGTGAATTTTATTCAGTTGCCTTAACTAATAATTATCAGCAGGCTGATACTGGAACAAAGATGATCCATATCGGAAAAAATACCAAGAGCACCATCATTTCCAAGGGCATTTCTGCTGGATCTGCGAACAACACTTATCGCGGAGAAGTTAAAATACTAAAGAGTGCTGATAATGCTCGAAATTATTCTCAGTGTGATTCTATCTTAATTGGCGATAAATGCGGTGCACATACGTTCCCCTATATTGACGTGCGTAATCCAACTGCTCAGATGGAACATGAAGCAACAACCTCAAATATCGGAGAAGATCAACTCTTCTACTGCAATCAAAGAGGATTGCAAACTGAAGATGCAGTTTCAATGATAGTAAATGGATTTTGCAAAGAGGTTTTTGCTAAGCTTCCCATGGAATTTGCGGTTGAAGCTCAAAAATTAATGGAAGTCAGTTTGGAAGGATCAGTTGGTTAATCATTATGAAATTGTTTAATGGGGTTGTAAATGATAGATATTAAAAATCTCCATGTGGCGGTAGAAGGTAAAGAAATATTGAAAGGTATCAATTTGAAAATATTGCCTGGTGAAATGCATGCCATTATGGGTCGCAATGGATCCGGTAAAAGTACCTTATCCAACGTTATCGCTGGAAATGAAAAATATGAAGTGACAAAGGGAGAGATTTTTTATAATAGAAAAAATTTATTTGAATCATCCATTGAACAGCGCGCCCTAAATGGTATTTTTCTTTCATTCCAGAATCCAGTTGCTCTTCCTGGTGTCAACAATGCTTATTTTTTAAAAACAGCATTAAATGCCGTTCGAAAACATCGCGGCGATGATAGTTTGGATGCCATGGATTTTCTGACGTTAATCCGCGAAAAACTTAAAACCGTTGAAATGGACGAATCATATTTGAAACGACCTGTTAATGATGGATTCTCAGGAGGTGAGAAAAAACGCAATGAAATTCTACAGATGATAACGCTCGAACCGCAATTCGCAATTCTGGATGAAACTGATTCAGGATTAGATATTGACGCTCTCAAGATAATTGCCAGAGGAGTTAATAACTTTCGCGATTCAAATCGATCATTTTTGGTAATTACCCATTATCAACGCCTACTAAAATATATTGAACCCGATGTAGTGCATGTTTTAATCGATGGAAAAATCGTTAAATCAGGCTCAAAAGATCTAGCATTGCAATTAGAAGAAAAGGGTTATCAGTGGGTTGAGCAGGAATATTTAGCCACGGGATAAGAAATATTTAGAAATGAACAAATATTATTCAGATTTTCAGTCATTTATAAATACGTTAGATCCATCCCGCGTTTCTGATATACAGTTTCGAACTGATGCCTTTAATAGATTTCAGACTCAAGGCTTTCCAACAATTAAAGATGAAGATTGGCGTTTCACTAATTTAAATCCAATTTCAAAGATCCATTTTCAATTACCGGATGATAATCATGTATTGATTAATGATAGTATTATTGAGAAAAATCGAATTAAAGACACAATTATGATTGCGGTTGCAAATGGTAGTATCATGATAGAAAAATCCGATTTAAACCAACTACCAAAAGAAATTCAAATTCGCAATATATCAGAATCAGACAATGCAATTTATATTATTAATGATGGTATCCATAGACTAAACACATTCAACGAGTGGAATCGGGCCTTTTACAATCGTGGACTGCAATTGGAAGTCGCGAATAATTGCACTTTCAAAACACCAATACATATTCTATTTATATCATCTGTTCCTGAGTCAAAAACAGTTTTCCATTATCGAAATTCTTATGACTTAGGTGAAAATTCCCAAGTCTATATAATTGAGCAATATGTTTCTAGTGCTGAGCTGAATTATCTCAATAATGGTGTATCTGAAATAAATATTGGTGAAAATGCATCTTTGGATCATATAAATATACACCAGGAATCATCTGCTGTATTCCATGTACAATCAACATTAATTAATCAAACAAAAAACAGTCAGCTAAGATCTCATCACTTCAATTTAAATGGACAATTAATTCGAAATGATATTCATCTGCAATTAAATGGTGATGGAGGATCCACAACATTATACGGATTAAATTTATCTAAAGACCAACAACTCATGGATACAAATATTATAGTTGATCACCTAAAACCCGATTGCGTTAGCACTCAATTATTTAAAAACATATTAAATGATCATAGTAAAGGAGTGTTCAATGGTCTTGTGATAGTGGAAAAGGATGCACAAAAAACTAACGCAAGCCAAACGAACAAGAATCTCCTGCTATCCAAGAACGCAACAATGAATTCTAATCCCCAATTAGAAATTAATACTGATACTGTCCGCTGTTCCCATGGATCCACAACTGGAGCGCTAGAACAGGAATCATTATACTATCTGCGCAGTCGCGGTATTGATGAAATGCAGGCAAAAATACTTTTAATCAATGGTTTTGTATCTGAAATAATTGATTCAATCACTCACACCGAAGTTAGAAATGGAATAACCGGCTTCGTCGATAGTTGGTTAGAGATGGAAGTAAGGATTCAGGATGAGTAATCTGAATGAATTATATCAGGAAGTGATTCTTGATCACAATCAAAACCCTAGAAATTTTAAAAAACTGGAGGTTTGTTCACATGCTGCCGATGGACATAATCCCCTGTGTGGTGACCAATTAACATTATATTTAAATATTGCTGATGATAAAATTGAAGATGTGAGTTTTACGGGATCAGGATGCGCAATTTCGACTGCTTCAGCATCAATAATGACTACAGTTTTAAAAGGTCAGACAATCAAATCGGCTATAGAATTATTTGACAGAGTACATGAGTTAATAACCACTGGTCAGAGTGATAAAGAAATACCTACCAAATTGATGGTTTTATCAGGCGTACACAAATATCCTGTTCGTGTAAAGTGTGCAAGTTTATCCTGGCATACAATGAAAAACGTACTTGAAGAAAACACCAAAGTAACTAAAACTGAATAACCATATGACGACAAAAGAACCAATTAAGCTTAAACGAGATGCCAAAGCATTCCTGATTCCATCAGGTGAAAAAATTACTTTGCTGAAAGGAGAAACCGCATTAATCACACAAGATTTAGGTGGTAGCTACACACTTATTATTAATGGCAATATGGTTAAGTTGGATGGGAAAGATGCCGACGCATTAGGATTTGAGCCGGAAAAAGTAATAGCGTCGGAATCATCTAAAAATCTCAATGCGCCCGTAAATGAAAAGCAGGTGTGGGATCAAATGAAGAGCTGTTATGATCCTGAAATACCGGTAAATATTGTCGATCTAGGATTGATATACGATTGTTCAATTGAACCGTTGGATTCCGGTGGTACGCTGGTTGAAGTTCAAATGACACTCACGGCACCCGGCTGTGGTATGGGTGGTGTTATTGCGGCGGAAGTTGAGAGAAAGATTGAAGCGTTACCGGGTGTTGCTGAAGTACGGGTCAATTTAGTTTGGGAACCGCAATGGAATCGCGATATGATGTCTGAAGCAGCATTATTACAATTGGGGATCTTATAAATATGGATTACAAAATTGATGAAATAAGGAACGATTTCCCGATCCTGCGAACTAAAGCTAATAATCAGCCATTAATTTACCTCGATAATGCGGCTACGACGCATAAACCAAAACAGGTATTAAGTGCCATCTCTAAATACTATAACAAGCACAATGCAAATGTCCACAGGGGTGTTTATGAATTAAGCGTGAAGTCTACTGAAGCTTACCACAATGCCCGCTTAAAAGTTGCTGACCTAATTGGGGCAAATGATTGGCGCTCAATAATATTTACCAGCGGCACTACTGAATCAATTAATCTGGTTGCCAGCGCCTGGGGACGGAAAAATCTCAAGCCAGGTGATGAAATTGTTTTAACCCAAATGGAGCATCATAGCAATATTGTCCCGTGGCAAATGATATCAAAAGATACAGAAGCAGTTATAAGATTTATTTCTCTCAATGCTGACGGATCTTTAGATATTGATAATCTTGGGGATCTAATAACCGAAAAAACAAAAGTAGTTAGTTTAATTCATCAATCCAATGTATTTGGTACTGTGAATCCTATTAAAAAAATTATCACAGTGGCTAAAGCAGTCGGTGCTTTAACTGTAGTTGACGCGGCGCAAAGTGTTCCCCATTCTTCTGTAGATGTGAACGAACTGGATTGTGATTTTTTAGCGTTTTCCGGTCATAAAATGCTGGGACCTACCGGTATCGGTGTTTTATATGGGAAAAATGATATCCTTGAAGCAATGCCCCCATTTCAAGGTGGTGGGGATATGATTAATAATGTAACGATGGATTCGGCTACCTGGAATGATATTCCATATAAATTTGAAGCAGGAACTCCTAACATTGCCCAGGCTGTGGGTTTAGGAGCAGCAATTGATTATTTAAATTCAATTGGTTTTGATGCAATTCATTCATATGAAAAATATTTAACTGATTATGCCTTGAAAATGTTTGAGTCTTTACCGGATTTTACACTTTATGGATCCCAAGAAATGCGTGGACCAGTGTTTAGCTTTAATTTCAGTTCTATTCATCCCCATGACCTTGCTCAGTTTCTAGATCAGGATGGAATCGCTGTCAGAGCAGGCCATCATTGTGCTCAACCTGCTATGGATTTCTTAAAAGTAAGTGCTACCCTTAGGGCTAGCTTATATATATATAATACATTGCAAGAGATAGATCATTTGCATGACAGTTTAATAAAAATTAGATCACTTTTTAAAAAATAATTGAGGATTTCATAGAATAAAGAAAAACCCCGTTACCGGGGTTTTTCTTTATTTACGGTTATTGTTTAAAATTTATAAATAACTGCCAAATTTAGAGATCTGTTTTTATCATTGCAATCGCCATCGCCATCCCAAATATTTACAAGCCCAAGATAATACATAACCTCCACTGTTAGTGCAGCGTACTCCCATGGTATTGGCATACCACCACCAAGAGTAATTCCGAAATCTAAACTCTTATAATCGTGTTTTACGTCTTCTGTATCTTTTTCTTTATCAGTAATTGTTTCATTCCCAGAATGAAAGGACTGCTTATATTCCCATTTATCCTTGGCAGACAATAGAAACCCTGTTTCAAAACCTCCTAGGAAATAACCATCGCAAAATGGATATTTCATTAAGACAGGAATAGTCAAATACGTCATTTTAATTTTACTTTTATCTTCCTCGCTATAAAATACTCCAGATTCGCTCCATTCCCATTTTGTCCCTCTCTGCACCAATAACGCGCGGACAACAAACGGATATCCAAAGAATTCTCGTTCAATTCCAACTCCTCCTTCTAAACCCAGCAGATATTTAAGATCACCAGCAAAATCGTCCTCCCACGCTTGAGTTGAATATTTAAATCCACCAATGGCATGCAAACCATCTAACAATTGGGCGGGTAATATTGTTACAGATACAAAGATTATTGCAGTCAAAACAAATAATAACCTTTTCATTGTTCCTCCCTGTTTTTTTAAGATCGTGTATTCTTGTCAATCAATCATACTAAATATTTTAATGGCCTTACAATATAACTTAACAATACTAAAAATAAATACAAATAGCGCTTATTTAGATAATAAAGGACTGATGCTGACAGTGATTATATATTCAAAAATTGCTATCTTCTACGTTGAAATTTCAAGGGTGAGTTTAAATGAAACGAGTCTCGTGGGAAAAATACTTTATGAATATTGCTCAGGTGGTGGCCAGTCGGGCAACGTGCGATAGGAAAAAAGTGGGTGCGGTAATTGTCCGTGACAAAAATATTTTGTCAACTGGATATAATGGCAGTTTAAGCGGACTACCACATTGTGAGGAAAATGGCCATGAAATGGAAAACGATCATTGCGTCCGCACAATCCACGCTGAGGCCAATGCAATCGTTCAGGCTGCACGCAATGGTGTTGCAATCAACAAATCCGAAATTTATATCACTGCATCACCCTGTTACACTTGTTTCAAGATGATAGCAAATGCGGGAATTCGCAGGATTTATTTCGGTGAATTTTATCGTGATGAGCGAATAAAACAACACGCCATAGAATTGGAAATTGACCTGATTCATTTAGAAAATTGATAGAAATTTCCGATTTTGTTTCTAACAATCGCACCATCATCTCTGAAATTTTCTGTGTTGTATACATACAAAACCATAGGCAATCCAGCCTAGATACTATTGAAAAGACCAGTGAATTTCTTGAGGCTACTTTCGTGTTCTTGATATAGGCTAGGGCGCTTAAAATTTATAAACCAATTAGTTTTATAATTTCCTCCCGAATATTTCCTGGAGTTACAATATGTTCAACATGACCGTGTTTCTCAAGCCACACTGTTGTTTGAAATTCTTTTGAAGTTTTATGGCCGGTATATTGTTCAATAACACGACGGCCCGAAAATCCGATATTCCCAGCATGCTTCTCGAATATTCTTGATCCTCGCGACCCGTAACCAATGGCAACTCCGCCAAGCGTTGGATCTGTGATAAATGTTATAACGGCTAATCCCGTATTTTCCACCATTGTAAGTGCAGTATGGGCTTTGGGAATACTAACCATTGAGGAACAACCCTCATGCATTCTGGCACCGCCGCCAGTTGCGTGTAAAACTATTGGTTTTTTTGACTCAATCGCAATTTGGGCTGCTCTCCAAATCTTTTCACCCGTTGTCATACAATAGGATCCTCCCAAAAATCCAAAATCAACTCCGCAA
This sequence comes from Fidelibacterota bacterium, assembly GCA_042564205.1. GTDB lineage: Bacteria > Fidelibacterota > Marinisomatia > Marinisomatales > JAHJCW01 > JBHPLN01. The sequence continues at coordinate 6,064 of JBHPLN010000010.1, read as the reverse complement.
TACACTATATCATTTTCTAATATAGTAGCATCTCCGGTTAGCATCGCAGTTAACATTCCAGTATCCTTTCTAGTCTGTTCTAATTTATCACTGTAATCCGGAAACCCTAAAATATCCTTATCAATTAAAAGTCTCGTTTGAGCATGTTCGTTGAATGAATGTTCATCCAGCAGTAAATCCATAACATCCCATACAGATGGGCGTGTGTATCTGAATCCGCAGGTGGAACACACGAAATTGCTTTGTTCTAATGCAGTAAATAAAACCGGATCGTATTGATGATTACCATTTTGATTGTAACAGCCCTTATGTCGCTTTAAATATCCATCTTTGTTGGGCACCGGTAAAGTTGAAACCTTTCTTTGAATAGTATTTACATAGTCCTCGCTGGCAGTTTCCCAATGGCCAATTTTTGACCAACGTTCAATCCTGTTGGCTAATATTTCCTTCTTCGGAATATTATTTAATTTTATAAGCCATCGGTTTAATGAATCCTTAAGGGAGTCAATAGCCATTCCAGGAAATCGATGTGCAGGATTACCCTTTTCTGGTATCAATTCCTCAATGATTCCCAGTTCAAATCCCTCAGTAGCAGTAATCCTAGAGGCTTCAGCAGCTTCATTGGCGCGATCTCTGGTATGAAATAATATTGATGAGCATGCCTCCGGCGTAATAACTAAATAGGTGGAGTATTCCATTGCCAGGGTCACATCACAACCAGTGAGGGCAATTGCCCCCCCACTACAGGCTCGATTCATTATTATTGATAGAGTTGGGACCATTACTTCTGCTAAGGCATGAATGGTATCCCCGATGCGCCATGCTATTCCGCCAGCCTCAGATTCCTCAGTAGGATCGGCACCAGGCGTATCAACAAAGATAATTATTATCCGATTCTCTTGATTGGCAGCGTTAATAGCTTTTAATGCTCTCTCATAAGATGCGGGTGTCGGCATTCCATTATTCCATCGTGCAACTTCTTGAGGGTCTTTCATCAACTTCCTGAGTATTTTATAATCAGAAGTAGGACCTGCTTGTTGTCCAATCAACATTACCGGAATTTCATTATCCTGAATCAGAAAATTTGCTCTATGCGATTGAATGAGACTAGATCCAATTTCTGACCCTTCAAAACATTCAATAGGTTCAGCAAATATCGATAAATAGTCTAAATATTTTGGTCGTTCAGGATGATAGGATAATTGATACTTCTCAAATTCATTTAACTGATCATAGATGAATTTTCCCCTTTTCTCAAAGGGAAAAAAGAAATGATTAGCCATTCTGTTTTAACCCTGCCTTATGGTAACGCATATTGATCAATTTCTGAAGTAAATGTACACATTCATTTAAATGTTTTTCTAATCCCAAAAAATTAAACACCGTCTGGTCAAGAACGAAACGATCAGATTGTTTTAATTCTGTTTGCCAGTTCTCAATTGGTCTATTCATTATTGATCGACACCTCTTCGGGATTTCCATTATTTCAGGATTTGGTACTGGTAGTTTTAATAATTCTGATTTCACCAATCGGATTGCTCCGCCGCCCAATGCCTTCCGGCCAAATAATTCCACCATCAACCATACCCACGAGCTATTAAGGATCATTACCCACTCCACAATTTTCTTATTGCTTGGTGTTAATCCGTAGAAAGTATGTTCAAATGGTAATTCATACCTATTCCAGCCAACAAAATGTCGTCCACCTCGCAAGTCGGGCCATACAATTGGAGCAGTTTTAATTTTGTAGGGAACATTTTTTATCTTTAACCAAGATGTTACCTTACTGGGTTCTATCTGGATTGCACCATAATCCTTTGGTGATCGCAGAGCTTTAACAAACGATCCATTGATTTGTTTTGATTTGTAATATTGTTTGTTATTACCTGTAATAATACCGGTTGAAATTTTTACTGTATCGCCTAGATTAATCAGTTCTGTATTTGTATTTATTTCATCGAGTAACCATGTCGGACAATTAAATAGCGAGCCATTCCAATCCCGTTTAATTGCATCTAACTGGTATTGATTAATTTCTTTTGTTTCATCACCAACAGATAATTCAATTTTATTTTCTGGTTTTGGATTTTTATTTAAAACAGTAATTATTACAGTATTAATACTCTCATTAAAATGGCGGTTTAATGAATCCTGAATTGAAAGTAATTGTAAATTACTTTTTAATAGACCTCTTATTACCTCCCCGTATTTTGTACTCATCCAACTGTTAGGTATGATGAGTGTGCAAATACCTTCCGGATTTAATTTTGCAAAACATTTCAAAATAAAATAAATATATAAATCGGATCTTTTTGAGATCTTTATGCCTGGTATTTCAACACAAATATTATTTACCACTTCAAATTTATATTGCATATCAAGCAATTCCTGCCGGATATAAGGTGGATTTCCAAAAATAATATCGGCATAATAATTCTCGGATTCTAAGAGGAAATCTTTATTAATAATCTTAGCTTTATATCCAAAAATATTTTTACAATACTCAGTCAATTCAGGATTTATATCCCACCCAATTACATGATTCTGCCACCAATCAGATTCAATCGTTCGGTTATAATATTTAGCAAGCTGATCAATTAACTGAACTATTATTTTGATAAAAACTCCCTTTCCAACAGCAGGATCAATGAATCGATATTTTAGAATCTGATTTACAATAGCACTCGCTTCTTTTAATGGAGTTTGTCCTTCAATGAAATAATTATAATTTCTTTTTGAAATAGTTGAAAAATCAATTCTAAGTTTATAATACAAAGCTTCCGACACTATTAGCTGTGCATTTTTTTCATCAGTAAATACAACGCCATTGGTGTCGCTTGATTTTATTTTGATCATTATTTTTTCTTTATAAGCAATAAATTTGGAAACCAATTATCTTAAACCAAATTTTTACATGTCCAATCGCTGAATAAATTGCATATGCATCACCCGCCAATTGCCTCAACGACGAATTCAACAATATCTTTTACCTCAATTACCTCTTCCTTCCCATCGATTTTTATTGCATCGTCCATCATTATTGTGCAGAATGAACAAGCTGTCGCAATCGCCCTTGCCCCTGTATTTAGCGCTTCACGAGAGCGCTCCACATTTATCCGTTCCCCTGCTTCAATATCATGCCACATATTTCCCCCACCGGCACCACAACAGAAACTCTGTAATTTGTTGCGAGGCATTTCAATAAGAAGCCCTTCCTGATTATTAAGAACACTATTTAAAATATTCCTGGGAGCGTCAAATTCGTTGTTATAGCGTCCCAAGTAACAGGCATCATGAAAAGTAACTGAAGTGGCTAATTCACGATTCAGCTTCAATTTACCATTATCCAGCAATTCATCGATAAACTGTGTATGATGCTGAACAGAATAATGGCCATTAAAATTTGGATATTCATTTTTAATTGTATGCATACAATGGGGACAAGCGGTAATGATTTTCTTAAAAGAGTATTTATTTAATGTTTCAATATTTTGAAGTGCCATTGTTTCAAACAGGTATTCTTCACCAAGCCGTCGTGCAGAATCACCAGTACACTGTTCTTCCGTTCCAAGAACCGCAAAATCTATTTTTGCAGTTTCAAATATCTTTATCATTGAACGGGCAATTTTTTGATTCCGCGGCTCATAGGCCCCAGCACACCCGACCCAGAATAAAACATCTGACTTGCGTTTATCAGACATTAATGGCAGTTCTATTCCAACATTTTCAGCCCATTTAATTCGGTCGGACTGAGCATACCCCCACGGATTTCCAGTATTCATCGTTTTCTCTAAACTTTCGCTTGCTTGTGATGGCGGTTTCCCTTCTGAAAGTACTAAATATCTACGCATATCAATAAATGTCGGAACATGATCAATCAGTACAGGACATTCTTCCATACATGCACCGCATGTTGTACAGGACCATAATTCAGTATTAGTAATGGTCTTCCCTATTAGATCCTGATCTGAATATTTTTTGTGTGCTGTATTATATAAACTATGTCTGATATCAGTAATTAATTTCATCGGTGATAAAGGGTTGCCCGTCAGACTGGCAGGACAAACGCTAGTACAGCGCGCACATTCAGTACAGGCCACACTATCAAGAAGCTGTTTCCACGAAAATTCATCGACCTTGCTTGCGCCCAGTGTAATACTGTCAACATCCATATCAGGATCTTCCATAAGTTTACTGACATGCATTGTGCTCAGCACGCCGCGCTCAAATCTATTCGTAAGGGCCACATTTATGATCACTGTAAGAGCATGAAACATTTTTGTATTTGGAATTAATGCGATAAAAAATAATGATATAATCGCATGCCCCCACCAAAGTAATAGTTGCATGCTTACCCAGGTTGACTCCATAAATATCTTCGAAATAGGGTAACCCAACCATGAAAATCCTGAAGAGCTTGGTTGTTCAATTGCCAGACGTGCACCCTCTGATAAAAATCCAGTCACTATCAGCAATAATAAAAATATCAATATTCCTGTATCGCCGAACAGATTACCACGCCCGGAAAATGCATTTTGGGGAAGTGCATCAGGTTTTGCGAAATGTCTTCTAAATAATGCCATCGCGATCCCGATAAATAGCATCAAACCACCGAGGTCATTGATAAATGCGAACCAAGGAGTATCTAAGTGGGGAAGTAAATCAACCAGCCAGCCTCGCGCAACAAAGAAGTCTACTGTTGTTGCAAATAAGAGTTCAATAAATCCCCATCCCAAAAATAAATGCATCACAGTAGCATAAGAAAAAGAAATACGCATAACTTTTCTCTGGGAAAAACCAAAGATCAATGCATTATATATGCCATTAAAAATAGAAACAGGTTTTTTGGTATTATGTTTGCCTCTCCGGATAAAAAGTAACCGGCGAGCATTATATATAAAAACAAGAATTGCAATCAGAGCAAATAGATAGAATAATAATGGTACATGGTGCGTGTTGGCCACTGTTTCCTCCAAATTGATTCTACAGTTTCATTCTTGCGTATTTACTACATACTGTTTGCTGCTTTTTTTGCCAAGGGTATTTTGGATCTGAATTTATTATGAGATTTTTAGTGCGTCTGTCAGTTTTGGCAGGATTTCAATAACGTCTCCAACTAATCCGTAATCAGCCACTTCAAAAATCGGAGCGTCTTGGTCTTTATTTATTGCTACAATATTTTTTGAACCCTTCATACCAACGACATGTTGAATCGCACCGGAAATACCTAAAGCCAGATAAAGCTTGGGAGCAACATTTTGTCCAGAGCTTCCAACCTGACGTGAATTTGGCAACCATCCAGCATCAACAATTGGCCGCGATGATCCGATTTCTCCTTTTAGCGCACTAGCAAGGGCTTCAACCAAGGGCATATTTTCCTCTTTTCCAATGCCACGACCTACCGATACAATGATATTTGCGCTGGTCAAATCCACATCACCGGCTGCCTCCTGGAATGGAGCTTCAGGTTGCGATTTAATAATTCCCGCTTCAAAGGTGACGTCAATCGTTCTTATTGGTGCTTCCCCACTAATCAAGTTATCAATAGAATTGGCCGCAGCTTGGAAACTAACCAGAACTGGCGATTCTACACTAGTCGAGATATTCGCTGTTAATTTTCCATTGAAAACATTCTTGGTGAAAGTCAATCGGCCATTATTTGTCTCAAAACCAATAACATCAGTGATAAGCGGTTTTTTCAAAAGGGCACTAACTCGCGGGAGATAATCACGAACTTGATATGTGTGACCAAAAAGGATACTTTTAGGATTTTCCGATTCAATCACTTGTTTTATGGCTTCTGAATATCCATCTGCCGTGTATTCCTCTAGTTGGGAATTTTGCAAAATTAGCACTTCTGAAACGGCATTTTTTGCGGCAGATGAGGCAAGCTCTTGAGCTTGAGCACCGATAACAAGAACAGCAATTTTTAAATTATCTGCTTTAGCCATTTTCTGAGCGGCTACAATTGCTTCTAAACTTAGTCTGTGAATAGATCCATTAGAATTTTCAAGTACTACTAAAATATCCATATCAATTCCTATAATACTTTAACATCGTTTTT
>JBHPLN010000001.1:0-207282 GCA_042564205.1 Fidelibacterota bacterium | reverse complement strand
TCTACTGAGCCCTTTAATCATTAAGACGAATGGGCATCAGTAACATCGTAATATCTCTATCGTCTCTGGGTTTTTCAGGATAAAAAAGTGTTGCGCTAATTGGTGTCTTGAGCTTGGCAATTATTTTTTTATCATCTATGTGCATTATAATATCCTTCAAGTAAGAAGCGTTGTATCCTATAACAAGCGCATCTCCTTTGTAGGATGAGTTTGGTAAATCTTCTTTTGCGCTGGATGCTTTTTCAGGATCCTCGGTTGTGATCTGAATACTGTTTTCATCCAACGATAAAGCCACCTGATGAGTCGCTTTATTTGAAAAAATAGAAACGCGCCTAACTGCACCCGTAATTACATCGCGGTCTATTATTAATTCTTTTTCATTATCCGTGGGAATTACGCTTTCAAAATCAGGGAAACGTTCATCAATTACTCTGGTGTAAATCGTATCATCTCCTAGCTCGGCTGTGAGATGGTTTTCACCAAGCGATAATTCTGTGTTTTCGTCAGAAGATGAAAGAGAGCTTAGCAGTGTTAAGAATTTTTTTGGAATAATTACATCGCCTATGAATTCTTTAGCTTGAAAATCCTTACAAATACATCTAACTAACCGGTGTCCATCGGTTGCAACGGCGGTTAGGCCTTCTTTTTCAAATTTAAAATAAACACCAGTCAACGCTGGTTTTAATTCATCGCGGCTTACGGCAAAGCTGGTTGTATTAATTATCTCTTTTAGTGTTTCGAAGGAAAGTCCAATTGATTTTTGACTATCTATGTCCGGTAAGGCTGGAAACTCTTCAGGTGCTTTTCCCATTAAATCATATTTTCCAGTATCTGTAATTAATTTTACTTTATTTTGATCATCTGTTGCGATTGTAATCCGTTCGTCTCCTAATTCGTTTGTGATTTCTAAAAGAGTCTGTAATGGGATTGTAGCTTGGCCTGTTTTTTCAATGGTCGTGGGTAATTTTGTAACAATTGTTATTTCTAAATCAGTGCTTCTAAGAACTGTTTCTTTTTTATCCACTTTAAATAAAACAAAACTTAATATAGGTAGTGTTGATCGCGATGGAGTTGCTTTAGAAAGCTTTTGAAGTGCATGTTGAAGTTCGGATTTTGAAGTAGATATTTTCATAAATAACCTTAAAAATTATTGAGTTGACATAATAGAAATAATCATTTTAATGAGCTTAGAATGTTACCTAAATCGTGCACTAAATCCTACGAATTTTTCGTTTATGTAGAGAGGAAAAATAATAAAAATAAATATATTATTTAAAGATATATTATTTTTTTACCCTGTTAATACTGTGACTAATTCAATCAATTTTCGAGCGAATTTATTTATGCAAATAGACTTGAATGACCTTATTTAAACCAAAGCTTGATGTGGATACGTCTGGGGAAAATGTGGATAAAGTTTTAGATGAACATTCTAGCTATCAAATTAATCTACAAAACACTATGTTAATTAATTTGTGGATAAGTAACGTTGGATTTTGTGGAAAACAGGTAAATAATTAATCCGTCTTGACATCAACATAAAACTGCTGCCGTGCATTTTCTATCCATTCTTGATACCAATCCATTTTCTTTTTATTCAATGCCATGGCTTCAATGTCATTCCAATGTTTGTCCACTTCCGGAACGCCCCCAGGCTTGACATCTTCAATCCACAAAAGATGGAGTCCATATTCAGTTTTAACGGGAGGGCTGCATTCGTTGATATTTAATAATCCAACCACTTGACCAATTTCTGCTATGTGATAATTATCAGGATTTATCCAGCCTAATTCACCGCCAATATTTTTTGTACGTTCATCGCTTGAGTGATTACTTATAAGCCCAATAAATTTGTCTAGTGTTGTAGCTGAGTCTCTTAAAGTTGAGGCAAAACGATATGACTCAGATTCGTCTTTATCGGTAACCTCGGGCTTAATGAGAATATGGCGCACTTGAATTTTTTCACCTTGTTTTGCCGTTGTCTGTATTATGTGATACCCAAACGTTGTTTCAACAACATTGCTAACTTCCCCTGGTTCCAATAAAAAGGCAGTTTCTTCAAATGCGCTAACCAGTGATCCTCGCTTGACTAAACCAAGCGCTCCTCCGCTATTACGCGATCCCGGATCTTGAGAATAAGTTGCTGCTAATGTTTCAAATGAAGCGCCATTTATGATTTCAAGCCGTAGACTATCTAATAATGCGCGGGTTTTCTGTTTTTCTTGATCATTTGGACTAATCGTCACAAGTAAGTGACGAAGTTTAATTTGAGTTGGAAACAATGGTAAGCTGTCTCTGAAGGTGTTATAAAACTCAACCACCTCATTTCTATTAACAGATATTTGAGTTAGTAAAGATTGCTGGAATTGCTCAGTAATAAGGCGGTCTCTAATGTCGTACCAAAAATCCCTACGAAACTCCAGCAGCGATTGTCCTAATGCAAGCTCTGCCCGTTCTTCAGACCCTGTTTGCGTAATGATTTTTTCGATTTGCATATCAAGAGCATTGTTTACGTCTTTTTCTTTTACAACAACATCAGTATCCAGCTTGGCCATTTCCAGCACAATCTTTTGATCTATAATCGATTGTAATAATTGCTCCTGAAGCTGTAGAAAGCGTTCAGAGTTTTGATCGGGACGAATTTCCTGTTGAATTGCTGTCATATTGACCAATTGAGACAATTCGCTTTTTAGTATAATATTATCTCCAACTATAGCAGCGATGCCCTCGATTGTTGGTTTTTGTTCCTGGGAAAAACCCAGAGAAAAGACAATTAATAGAAGAAATAAGCAGGTTTGCTTTAATGAATCAACAATCATTTAATATTCTCCAAAAATAATTCAATTTGTAAAGTTGTTTTTAAACTATCCAAAATCCTTAAAGTTCGTTGTGCAGTATATTTATTAATCAACCGTTGATATATTTCATCGTAAACCTCATCTAATCCCATCTGGCTACCCTGTTTTGAACGATCTAATATTTCAATTACGTGAAATCCATAATTTGAACGGATAGGGTCAAGAACAGCTTTTGAGGAACGATTATTAAAAACCGCATTATCAAGAACTGGTATTAGCGAGCCTTTGTAGACAGTTTTTAAATCAATATGATATTGTGAAAAAAGCTCCTTCCGATCAAAATTTCGAGAAGGCTTACGTAGTTTATCAACTAGTTCTTGCGCTTCGTTTTCTTCATCAAAAATGAAATGATATAATTTTGCACTAGCATCTGGCTGTAAAAAATCAGATTTATTATTTATATAATACGATTTAATGGAGTCGTTCGTTACGATATTTCCTGATAACGACAAGTTTTCTAAAAAAGCACTACCTAATAGTTGTTTAGAGTATTCATGAATTCTATTTTGTAACCGAAGGTCACGATCAAGCTCTTTATCTAACGCTGCCTGGTATAAAAGCTCAGTATTAATCCACCGGGTAACTATAGTACTGATGGTTGGGGGTTTGCTTCCGTGTTCAAGCAAGAGCTTGCCTACTTCTTTTTTTGTAAGATAACTTGATCCCACACGTGCAATTATTTGATCTGCTGAAGGAGTTTTTTGCGAACACGAACCAATGATCAGTGACCCAAAAATAAAAACAGAGGGTATAAGTTTTTTAATATGCATGATATGAAATTAAACAAAGAATCAAATAGAAAACAGAGATACAAGCCATTCTGCCATTCGACAGGAATCTTCCCGGGATTCCGAATGAATATTTAATTCTAAACGATTATTCGGCTGAACAGAAAGATTAAAACGTAGTCTGTTCTTTTTCGCAAAACTAGAAACGGCAGCAATCAAAGCTTCAGTACTCTTAAATGGATCCGGAGCTCTTAAGCTAACAGCAACTTTTTTTGTTTTTAAATATAGATGAGAAACACTGGATCCCGATAGAGCGACACGATATCGGGTTGCGATAAGGAGCCTGCTGGCTGAATTAGGCAATGGACCAAACCGATCTCTTAATTCTAGTTCAAGATCTTTTACATGCTCCTGGTTGTTTGTCTCCGCCAACTGCTGATAGAAAAAAAGTCGATCTTGGGCAAGGGGAACATAATCAGATTCTAATAATGTTGGTTTATCAATAATAATTCTGGTAGGTTCAATTTTTTTTGAAGCCTTGCCAGACGACTCATCAAATGCCTCTTGAAGTAAAGAGCAATACAATTCAAAGCCAACCGATGAAATATGACCGCTTTGCTGATATCCAAACAGATTTCCAGCCCCTCGAATTTCTAAATCTTTAGTGGCGATGTCATAACCCGAGCCGAGGGAGGTAAATTGTTCAATAGCCTTTAGCCTTTGCAGGGCATCGGATCCAAATGATTGTTTCAGTGGAAGTATTAAATAGCAATATGCTTGGCGGTAGCTTCTTCCAACTCGTCCACGTATTTGATACAGTTGTGACAAACCGAATTTATGGGCATTATTAATGATGATTGTATTGGCATTTGAAACATCCAATCCAGACTCAATAATTGTAGTACAAATAAGGATATCTATATCACCGTTAAAATACGATAAAACGATTTTTTCTAACTCACGACTAGGGGTCTGACTATGTGCTATGGCAATTGCCCTATCGGGAAATAATTCATTAATTTTATTATAATAAAATGGAAGTTCTGTAATATTATTATGTAGAAAATAAGCCTGTCCATTTCTAGAGATTTCATAATTCAGTGTTTTTTTTATTATATCCCAATGAAAGAATTCAACAAAAGTACGTATAGGCTTACGTGTTTTTGGAGGAGTCGTTATACGGCTTATATCCCGATATCCGACTAGGGCCTGCTGAAGCGTGCGAGGAATGGGGGTAGCTGACAGTGTTAATACATCAACATTTTGTTTCAATAGCCTTATCTTCTCTTTGTGCTTTACACCAAATCTATGTTCTTCATCAATTATCAATAAACCCAAATCCTTAATATGAATATCGTCTGACAGGAGACGGTGCGTACCAACGACTATATCGACCTGACCACTCTGCATAAGGCTCAATATATTGAGCTGCTCTTTCTTCGTTTTAAACCTAGATAATAATTCCACACGCGCCCCGAGGGGATCAAAACGCAATTTTGTAGAAATAAAATGTTGATCTGCTAGGATAGTAGTTGGGGCTAGTAAAAGAACCTGTTTACCACTGGCAATGGCCTTTATTGCGGCACGAAGTGCGACTTCTGTTTTACCAAACCCAACGTCTCCACAGATCAAACGATCCATGGGCTTTGGTTTTTCCATGTCCGCTATTGTCGCTTGAATAGATGAAGTTTGGTCTTCTGTTTCAATAAATGGAAATGTAGATACTAAGGCATAGTAGAATTGATCGTTTGGGTCATATAAAAAACCACGATCTTGAGATTTGGAAGCGTGAAAGTCTATCATCTCATTCACAATTTTTTGGGCTGATTCTTTCGCTTTGCGCTTTTGGTAATCCCATCGATTTGTTCCGAGAGAGGCAATTACAGGCACTTTTTTACCAGCGCTTATAAGCTTATGAATTTTTGAGAAACGATCTATCGGAACGTAAACTAGACCGCCATTTGCATATTCGATTTTAATGCATTCCTGGTCGATTTGTAATTTGTTTTTTACTTTGTGCATACCTTTATAAACGCCAATTCCAAAATCTTTATGAACTAAATAATCACCCCAAGCTAGATTTTCTAATTTTGAAAAGGCTTGATGCTTTTGGTTACTATCTGACTCAATGGACCACCTAGAATTAATCTGCGGTAGGTGGTTAAAAATATCAGAATATGAGACACATCCTATGTCGATATCAGGAAGATAAAAACCCTTTTCTAATATGCCTTCAACAAATATTACTGGCTGATTTAATAATGGATTCAGCTGTGCTTGTTGTTTGGAAGACTCGGTAAACACATACACAGAATTGCTACTAAAACTTAAAACTAACCTGCGTATGCTGTTGATATTATTATGCATAGGGCCGACAGAAAGATCTTTTGATAAGGGGGGATCACAGTGAATGTGTACGAGGTCAACTTGTTCGCTTAATACATTTAAGGAAAATGAACGGTTATGGCGTTCTAAAGATAAATGCTTGAACTTCTCTGGGGCGATATTTATCAGAGATTTTTTGTTCATACCCAAATCTTCAGGAGCATGGGGCACCAGGATATCAATATTGTTAATATTTTCGACTTTTCTTTGCGATAAGGGATTAAACAACCGTAATGATTCAATTTTTGAACCAAATAATTCTATTCGTAATGGATACGATGAATTCAAAAGAAACACATCAATGATGCCACCACGAAGAGAAAAAGTTTTTGGTGTTATTGTTGTGTCGGCCTGCTCATACCCCCAGGACGCTAACAACTTAATGAAATCTGAGTGTATTATATCTGCTCCAACAAATAACGAAAAAACCTTATTGTTGTATGAAGCTGTCGTAAAATAAGGGACGTGACACGCCTTAGAAGTGGTTATAATTAAACCCTTTTTGTTTGATGAATAAATAAAGAGACTCACCTCAGATCGATACCGGTCTTGTTCAAGGTTAAAGCCAGGAACAGTATTTTCGGGGCTTCTGTCTTCTGGGAAAAAATATACAAAGTCTGGACAAAGATTATAACACTGGCGATACAACTGTTCAGCTAAAGAAAAATCCGGACACGACAAAATTAGATTCGATTTAAAAAAATTGAGACGCGCTAATAATATGATTCCAATCGCTGATATGGATGAGCAAGAGATAGAAATTTGATCATGTAAAAAAGCATCTTTGAAGTACTTGTTTTTACTTAGTTCCATGAAAAATCGTGGAACTGATACCGTATTTGTTTCACGTGAAACAATCATGGAGTCTTATGAAGCAAAACCGAGAGGATTGAAATATCTGCAGGCGAAACACCAGAGATACGCATTGCTTGACCTAGCGTTTCAGGCCTGATGCTTGTCAGTTTTTCGCGAGCCTCCAGGGAGAGGCTTTTCAAGTAACCATAATTAATGTCTACTGGTAATTTATATTCTTCTTGCCGCTTCATTTTACCAATTAATTCATTTTGGCGGTCGATATAGCCTTTATATTTAACCATTGTTTCTGCTTCTGTTAAAATTTCATCAGCGATGTGTGTATCAAATTGACGCAGGTTAGCGTTTTTAAAAAAAGCAGAAGGCAAATCATAAATTGAAATGCTTGGACGCTTCAACAGTTTATCGGCAGGTTGTTTCTGCACGATAGACGGCTCACCATATTTTGCTAAGGTAGAATTAATAGCTTCCGGGGTTATACTGCGTTTTAGCTCAGATAGAATTGAATCAGTTGCTTCCTTTTTTTTCAAAAAGGCTTCAAATGTTTTTGTGTTAATTAATCCGAAACGCTTGGACTTATTCAAGAGCCTTCGATCTGCGTTTGTATAGCGAAGCATCAGTCGATGTTCTGCCCGAGATGTAAACATGCGATACGGCTCAAAAGTATCTTTCGTGATCAAATCGTCTATTAGAACGCCAATGTATGCTTCATCACGCGACAATATCATGGGTTCTTGATTGTAGATGTAACAAACAGAATTTATTCCGGCTATTAAGCCTTGAGCAGCAGCCTCTTCATATCCAGATGTGCCATTTATTTGACCCGCGAAGAACAAACCCTGAATGTTTTTTGACTCAAGCGAAGCCTTATGTTGAGAGGGAGGAAAAAAATCATATTCAATGGCGTAACCAGGGCGTAAAAACCTAACTTTTTCAAGCCCGGGTATTTGCTGTAGTGCCTCGATCTGAACTTGCTCTGGCAGGCTTGTTGAAAAGCCATTAACGTAAATCTGATCCGAGTTGGTCCACTCCGGTTCTAAAAAGAGGAGATGAGAATTGTGATGCGAAAAACGAAAAATCTTATCTTCGATTGAGGGACAGTATCGAGGACCAACGCCAAATATTTCCCCTGTAAACATTGGCGATTTACTGATGTTGTCACTAATAATATTATGACATTCAGAATTAGTTTTAATGACGTGGCAAGGAATATTGGGTGGATTAAAATTCTTAGTTGAGTAAGAAAATGGAACGGGGGTTTTATCCCCTTCAATAACGCTAGTTTTTGACCAGTCAATGCTGGACTTTAGAAGGCGTGGGGGCGTTCCTGTTTTTAATCTTCCTGAATGAAAACCATACGATTCTAAAGCCTCTGTAATGCCTATTGAAGGGGACTCGCCCATCCGCCCAGCAAAAATTTTCCTTTGACCTATATGTACAAGTCCATTCAGAAATGTACCACATGTTAATATAATAGACCTCGCATAAAGATTTATCCCAGCCCGTAAAACAACACCGTTAATTTTTTGATTCTGTACGAGAATATTTACAACTTCTCCCTCGATTGTATCAATTCTTAATTCATCAGAAATCTTAGAAATAATTGCTTGTTCATAAGCACGTTTATCAACTTGAGCTCGAGGCGACCAAACTGAACGTCCTTTTGATCGGTTCAATAGTTTAAATTGAATTCCAGCCCTGTCGGCTATTTTTGGCATTAGGCCGCCCAGAACATCAATTTCCCGAACCATTTGCCCTTTAGCTAAACCGCCAATAGCGGGATTGCAAGACATACGGGCAAGGGCTTTTTTGTCCATTGTAACAAGAACTACATTGACGCTCTGATTAGCGGCGGCTACTGCAGCTTCTATTCCAGCATGTCCGCCGCCAACAACAATAACATCGTATTTATTTGTATTAGGTTTCACGTGAAACTTATTTTCCAACACAAAATTTATTAAAAACATTGTTTAATATATCGTCTGGTGTGGTTTTCCCAATAAGAGCGTCCAAGGAATTAAGACTTTCCTGTAGTTCAAAAGCAATCAGTTCATATTGAGGAGTAATTTCATGGAGCAACTTACTTGCAGCTTCAATTCGAGAATGGCATGTCTGAATTGCTGAGTTTTGTCGTCCAGTTGTGAGCGCAACTGAACTTGACAGAACTTCATTAACCAGAAGAGCTTCTTTGATGCGATCCTGTAAAGTGTGAAGCCCGGTACTGTTAAGAGCAGAAATGTATATCTTATCAATTTGGTTTTTGATATTACCAGTTTGCTGGTTTTTGTTTAATAGATCGCTTTTATTAGTGACAAAAATAAGCGGACATTTAAGATTTGAATAATCTGGATAATTCTCTGGTTGTTCAACAGAATCAAGCACGATCACCAGATCTGCTTTTTCTAGGTACGATTTTGTCCTGGCAATCCCCTTAAGCTCAATTTCTTCTACTGTGCTTCGTAATCCCGCAGTATCAACTAGGGTTATCGGTATACCATCAATGAAGAATGAAACATCAATGGGGTCACGAGTTGTCCCTGGAATGTCATGTGTAATAGCGCGGTCGCTATTAGAAAGAGAGTTTAAAAGCGTTGATTTACCAACATTGGGCGGACCAGCAATAACAACTAAGGCGCCTTTTGTTAATAAATTTCCATAGTGGTAAGACGATAAAAGATTACTAGTCATCTCTTGCACAGGAAATAGCAAATCTTCCAGCTGGGATTTTAACTCCGGTTGCAAACTCTCTTCCGAAATGTCCAACTCAAATTCGACTTTTGAGAGAGCGCTGATTAGCGAAGACTTTATAGCAAATAGTTTTTCAGATAAGACACCACTCAATATTTGAAAATTCAATTTTGAACCTTCAATAGAAAGAGAATTTATTGTATTGGCAACAGCCTCAGCCTGCAACAAATCAATTTTCCCATTAAGAAATGCACGCCTAGTGAATTCCCCCGGGTCTGCAAGCCGAAGGCCAGCACTGGATGCGATATTAAGTATTTTCTGAACAATTACAGGGCTGCCATGACAAGAGATTTCTACTAATTCTTCACCCGTGTACGAATGAGGATTCTGATAATATGTTATAACCGCCTGATCAAAGATATTTGAATCAGTATCGCTAAGATTAACTAGCGTAGCCATCCTGTGCTTTAATTCGAGGGGCGAACCATCAGGTAAATTGATATACTTAAGAATAAAGGACAATGACTCAGGTCCACTAATACGGATGACAGAAATTCCACCAGTACCGAAGGGCGTTGCTGGCGCAACAATTGTGTCATTGATCATTTTTTTGGGGATTTTTTTGCTGCTATAACCGGAACCGGAGTACTTGGAGTTAGAAACTTTTGTTGCAGTATTGTCAAAAGATTAAACAAAGTGTAATACAGGTTTAGCCCGGAGGGAAACCGGTAAAATATGAATAGGAACATTATGTTCATAATGTACGGAAGGGCTTTTTGTTGTCCCATGGCGGCGGTTGGTGTCATTCGCTGCTGAAGAACCATAGTTACCGTCATAAGTAGCGGTAAAATATTAATAGGAAAATCTCCTATCATAAAGAGTGTATCGGGAGCCGATAAATCCTTAATCCACAAAATAAATGGAGCACCACGCAACTCAATTGTGGTGCGGAAAACGATAAATAAAGCAAACAGTAGTGGCATTTGAATTAAAATAGGAAGGCAGCCTCCCATAGGATTGACGCCACTTTCTTTATACAGCGCCATTGTAGCCTTATTTAGTTTTTGTGGATCTCCTTTGTGCTTTTCTTTAAGAGCCGCTAACTGTGGTTGAATTACCTGCATTTTCTGTGTAGACAAATAACTCTTTTTTGTCAAAGGATACACTACAATTTTTATTAGAATTGAGAATAAAATCAGAATGATCCCATAGTTAGGAATTATTTTGTGTAAGGCTTTTAATAGGGCCAGAACTCCCATACTTATTGGACGTATTGGTCGCCAGCCCAAACTCATAGCCTGATCTAAATCAATGTTAAGATTTTTAATTCGATTGTATTCAAGTGGTCCTAAGTAGATAGAATAGCGATTTGAACCAAAAACGTTATTTTTTAAGGATAAGTCGTATCGAGGAGCATCATCCTCGTAATGACCGCCGATTTCAGCACCAGAAGAATTAATAGAGGGGATTAGGGCTGCTATAAAATATTTAGATCTTGCTGCTATCCAATCCGTGTTTCCAATAAATTTATCACTTTTTTCATTTTTCTTATTAGCCTTAAACTCATGCAGTTCGCCACCCTGGTATACATAACCTTTGAAGTAAAATAAATCATCTCTAATATTTTTCTCTGTCGTAGGTAAGCCCCCTAGCCATGAGAGAGAATAGAGTCCTTGAGATAAATCATTTTCTAAAGAACTAAAATCAACTTCAAGTTCGATTTTATAAGTACCTGGAAAAAACGTGTATATCTTTGAAACTGATTTACCGTTTACTTTTGTATAAAATTTTACAGTTTTACTTTGCGTGGCTACATCTAGCGCTAAATTATTTCCATCGAACTCCCAGGGATGGTCAAGGACTATAAACTCCCCATCAAGAGAAACAAAGTCAATCAACATATTGTTATTATTGTAATTATCTATAAGTTCAACGTTTAGACTGTCATTCATGGAATAGTTATTTAATATGAAAGATTGAATTGAGCCACCATTTTTAGAGTTCAATTCAATAGTATATAAATCTGTATAAACAGTAACTATGCGTTCGATCGATTTTTGAGCCAAATAATCAGATGGAGCGCGCTCTGTTTGCATAGGTTGAGCCGCTGGAGAATCAATAGTTGTATTCTCGGTATTATTATCCTGTGCGGTTTGGTACGCTGTTTCACCCTCCTCTTTTTCGGGGGGAGGTGAAACGACATTAAGATAGTATGGCGTCAGTATTAAAACAACAGCGATAAGTAAGAATGCAATTAGGGTGTTTTTATTCATCATTTAACAGGGTCGTATCCACCCTCGTGAAAAGGGTGACATTTAGAGACGCGTTTAATTATTAAAATAATTGCGACAGGAAATGTTTTCTTTGACAGGGATTCAATAGCATATGCTGAGCAACTTGGTGAAAACCTGCATCTATTTCCTAACATTGGGGATAATAGCAAACGATATAACAAAAAAACGCCAGTGAGCAGTTTTCTAACTACTATATCGGGGAAATGCCAGAAATATTTAAGTTTGTTTGACACTAAGCTGAAAGTTTATTGCGGCCTTTTTTTCGGCGACGGCTAAGAACCTGTCTACCGCATGGGGAAGACATTCTATTTCTGAAACCGTGTTTGTTTTTCCGTTTTCTATTGCTAGGCTGATAAGTGCGCTTCATATTAACTCCATTTTGAGCCCGGAAAAATACGTGCTTATACTGGTAATAATCAAAGAAAATAGAGATAAAAATGATTTCTTCAATACAGCGTATAATTTATTTACTTGTAAACGTTAAAATACTTAACTAATAGGCAAAAACAAGCTGGATGTTAATGAATTTATTACCTTAAATTAATAAAAGAGCGACTGTGGATAACCTGTGGATAACTTAAATGAATCATAACGACTTCTGGATAAAAACAAAAGAAAAAATCAAACCAACCCTGCCAAGTCATGCCTATAATACTTGGTTTGACCCTATTTCTTCTATTGCATTGAATGATGAGGAATTGGTTTTGGAGGTTCCAAATCAATTTTTTTTTGAGTGGATACAAAGTCACTATAGTAAAATAATTCAATCAACAGTTAGAGAACAAAATGAAAGAAATATTGAAGTCAAATATACCCTGGCACTTGAAAGAAGCAATTACCAAAAGAACAATTTTGAAGAGCAAACATATCAGCCAGTTACAATCAAGAAGCAACCATCTGAGGATAGACCTAAATTAAATAAAAATTTTACTTTTAGTTCTTATATCGAGGGCGCTAATAATCAGTTTGCAAAAGCAGCCGCTTTATCAGTATCAGAATCTCCAGGGAAACAGGCTTTTAATCCTCTGATTATATATGGAGGTGTAGGGCTTGGTAAAACACACTTAATACAGGCTATAGGAAACCATATTTTAGTAAATAAGCCTGAATTAAAAATTGTTTGTGCCTCAAGTGAAAAGTTCACCCTGGACTTTATATCAAGTATCCAAAGACACAACACAATAGAATTTTCAAGATTTTATCGTAAGGCCGATATTCTTCTAATAGATGACATTCAATTTTTTCAAAAAAAGGAACAGACTCAAGAACAGTTTTTTCATACATTTAACGATTTATTTCAATCAGGAAAACAAATAGTTTTGACAGCGGATCGTTATCCTGGAGATATGCTTGGATTGCAAGACAGATTACTTTCAAGATTTCAGTCTGGATTGTCTGTCGACATTCAGCCTCCTGACCTGGAAACAAGAGTGGCAATTTTACTAGATAAAGCAGAAAAAAATGGACTTGAACTGCCTTATGACATGATAGAATTTATGGCTGTTCATATCAAGCGTAACGTGCGCGATTTAGAAAGCACTATTATTCGGTTGTTAGCGCACTCATCACTTACGAATCGAGAAATCGATGAAGTATTAATAAAAGAAGTCGTGAGAGAACGAATTGGAGAGAGTTTAATCTCGGAATTAACAATTGAAGATATTGTAAAAAGAGTATCGGAAGTAACTTCTATTTCTGAACGTGATATTGTAGGCAAAAGCCGAAAAAAACACATTGCAGAAGCAAGGCAGACAGCAGCGTTTTTATGTCGGGATATAATCGGGGTTTCCCTTTCTACAATTGGAATGTATTTTGGTGGAAGGGATCATACAACAATTTTACATGCATGCCGTAAAATTGAAAATCTAATGAAAAATAATCAGAGAATTCGTAAACAGGTAGAAGCAATACAAAAAGAACTAAGATCGACGCTATTTTAAGAATAATAAAAATTAACATTTGTAAGGGCCGCTATTAGTAAATCCTTGCTTAGAAAATGATTATACATTACTATAGTTAATTAAAAATTACAGCTTGATGTATAAATACAACACAAAGGAGTTCGGTAATGCAAAAAGGAAGTTTGAATAAAGTTTTACTTATAGGTCATTTAGGAGCGGATCCTGAAAGTCGATTTACAACTTCGGGCAATGCTGTCGCCACACTTAATATAGCCACTAATGAATCATGGAAAACGCCTGAGGGCGACATTAAAGATCGAACCGAGTGGCATCGTTGCGTTGTTTTCGGAAAAATGGCAGAAACCGCTGCCGAGTATATGAAAAAAGGCCAGCTAGTATATATTGAGGGTCGTCTTCAAACTCGCTCTTGGGAAGATAAAGATGGAGTAAAGCGCTATACTACTGAAGTCAATTGTGATTCTTTCACTATGTTAGGGAAGAAATCTGATGATAAACCTTCAAATCCGAAGGATAGTAAATTTGAACCGTCTGAAGATGACGATCTTCCATTTTAAGCAGAATTGAAAGGGGCGTTTCAAGCGCCCTTTTTATCTTCCATAATACATTTTCTTCGTCATTAAATTCTAAGCATTCGCTATTTACGTAATAAGGCTAAATAACAAATTAAAGTGCTAAAATCTCTGGACGAATATAAACCACGCCCTAAGGCAGTTCGATATATACTTGGGTATCTTGTTCTATTCTTAGGAACAATCTTAACGAAAATAGAAGTTAAGGGAAGACAGAACATTCCACGAAAAGGATCATTTGTCGTAGCTATAAACCATTTTCATAGAATTGACCCACCATTTGTTATCTATGCAATACAACGACCGATTAATTTTTTAATGGCAAGCGATCAGAACGTTGAAGCAAAATTAATGTGGGGCCCATGGCTATATGGCTTTATATCAACAAATCGGATAAAAGTGGCACCTTCAACAATAAAACAATCAATTAAGGCGATAAAAAAGGGAGAAATTATTGGGGTTTTCCCAGAAGGCGCCGCCACTGATAAAAAACTAAGGACACCTAAAAAAGGAGCGATTTATTTTGCAATGAAGACCAATGTTCCAATTCTTCCTGTTAGTATAATAGGCTTAGATAATGTATCAAAATACTGGTTTAGGGGAGTTCGGCCACGGATAATAATTAAAATTGGCAAGGCATTTAAAATAGGCGCGACTCTTAAAACAGGAAAAAAGGAGAGAGAAAAACAAATAATCAATTTTGGCGAAGATATGATGTGTAGAATTGCAGCATTATTACCGGAAGATTATCACGGTGCCTTTGCGGGCGATAAAAGAATTGAAGAGAACAAATCTTTAGATTAAAGGCTCATGGTGTCGTACAGTTAAATATAGACCAACCAAGACAAGTACTCCTCCAAGCCCGGTATTTAACGGGATCGCTTCAGATAAAACCAGCAGCGCAAGCAGCGAAGCAATAACCGGCTCTCCAATTGGTATAGAAGCAACTAGGGTTGGAGAAGAATATTTTATGGAATAATATAAACCACTGTGCCCGAAAATAGTTGGTACAAGTCCAAGTATAAATAACAATATAATATTAGAAATAGAAACAGGAAGAAACGGGCCACTGCCAATAAAACCAAGAATTAATAAACAAACCGCGGCACCGCTGTATAATGACCTGGTATAGCTTATAGTATTGGTTTTTTCTCGAACTTTGCCAGAGAGAAGAAATACAAACGCTATCGCCATTCCAGACAATAGAGCTAATCCCCGACCTAGCAAATCTTCATTTCCCAAGAACTGTGAAAAACCAATTATTATTAACAATCCAATTAAAGCAAGAATCAAACCCAAGATGATTAGCCTGTTAAAATCTTTCTTGAAAAACACTTTTTCAATTATCAGTGTATAAATTGGAGCAAGAGCCGCAAGCAATGTTGCGTTAGCAATAGAAGTGTACTTAATGGCTCCAAAAAAACAAGCAAAATGAAAACCAAGAATAACGCCAGCGATTATGGTGAGACGTCGATTGGTTTTAGTTAAGGACTGTTGAGATTTGACAAGGCTTACGCCCCATAGTAAAATGCTTGCGACAGCCATTCTCCAAAATGCAATAGCAACTGCAGATAACTCTGGAATAAAACGCACTATTATGGACGCCGTACTAACGGCAAATAGACTGAAAAACAGGATGATATTTCTTTTATTAACCAATTTGGTAAGGATAATATCTAAAATATTTTTTTAATAATCATATATGGAAAATTAGGTCAAATCAATTTAGAAAAGTAATCGATTCACTATAACAGGAGACAGTAAATTCGCGCCTATTATAGAGGTTGATAATGAGCAAAATAAAGCAATTTAGAAATCAAGTAACAACGGTAGTTCTTATAGTTTTAATAGTAATTATATATATCGTCAATAAAAAAACTGCAATAGTTGAGCCGTTTAATCCTGAACTAGTTATTGAAGGTGAAGAGCATTTTAAAAATATTCGACAACTTACTTTCAGCGGCGAAAATGCTGAGGCGTATTTCAGTGCGGACGGTAAAAAATTAATCTTTCAAGGTCATGACGGCGAAGGACTCTGCGATCAAATATATATCATGAATTTGGAAACAAAAGAGATTGAATTAGTATCTACTGGCAAGGGCGTTACAACCTGCAGTTATTTCCAATATCCAAAAGATGACAAAATTGTTTATGCTTCAACACATCACCATGGTAATGAATGTCCACCACCACCGGACTTCAGTAAAGGGTATGTGTGGAAACTTCATCCCGAATTTGACATTTTTCGGGGTGACGTTGATGGAACCAACCTTGAACAGCTTACAACGACCGATGGCTATGATGCCGAGGCTACTTTTGCTGAGGATGGCAGCAAAATAGTATATGCCTCAAAAGCCAGTGGTGATTTGGAAATATGGACAATGAATCCAGATGGATCGGAGAAAAAACAACTAACAGACCGCTTAGGCTATGACGGCGGGCCATTTTACAGCCATGACGGTTCAAAAATTGTGTGGCGGGCTTATTATCCCGAAACTGAACAGGAGAAAAATGACTATAATCAACTGATGGCAGACAACGCAATTCGCCCTATGGCTTTACAGTTGAGAATAATGAATACTGACGGCTCAAATCCAATTCAGATTACCGATAACGAAGCCGCCAATTTCGCACCATTCTTTTTCCCCGGCGATAATAGAATAATTTTCTGCTCAAATCTGGAAAAACCAGGCGGCCGGAATTTTGACCTCTATGCCATTGATTTAGATGGCGGTAATCTGGAGCGCATAACCCATTTTGAAGGATTTGATGGATTCCCGATGTTTAGTCCCGATGGAAAGCATTTCGTTTTTGCGTCAAATCGAAATAATGCCAAACAGGGCGATACAAATATTTTTATTTGTGAATGGGTTGACTGAAAAAATAAACAGATGTAACTAAAGCGTTACTTCTAATTTGAGAATTTGGTCGTCCCGGTTCACATCTACAATAACAGTCTGGCCTGATTTCAGCTCTCCTAATCGATACATATAGTCATAAATATCGCCAATTGCCTTTCCATCAATGGCAATTATTATGTCACCCTTTATAAAACCGGCTTTTTCGGCTGGTCCATCTTTGCGAACACCATCTATTTCCATACCCTGCACCTGACTTCCGTAAGCCGGTATAATTCCAAAGGTTACTTTAAACTGGCGCCCTGGGGCTTGAGAGGCCTTGGGGCCCGCCTGAGTGAAAACAGGGCGCTGCTCTTCCCCGTCAATGCGCTTAATCAGATCGAAGACAAAATCAGAAATCTTTTTAACTCCATTTAAATTTATTTTTTCCCAGTCATCCGTGGGCTTATGGTAATCTTCATGTGTTCCTGTGAAAAAGAAAAGGACAGGTTGGTCTGCAGTATAAAAGCTGGCATGATCGCTAGGGCCATAGCCTTCTGGACTAAATTTCAATTTTAGGCCGTATTTATCATTAACCTCATTTAATATATTTTCAAATTCGGGAGATGTGCCTGTTCCGCCGATTGTAAGCCTGTTTTCACTCAGGCGTCCAATCATGTCAAGATTTAGCATTGCTACAGAATTACTTAAATTGATTAATGGATCGTTCACAAAATATTTAGAACCAATTAAACCTCGCTCTTCTGCGTCAAAGCCTAAGATTACTACACTGCGGTTAAGTTTTGATTTGCCTGTGGTCAAGCGTTCGGCAATCTCAATGACGGCAGAAATACCGGAAGCGTTGTCATCGGCACCGTTGTGAATTTCAGATAAATCAGGCGTTAATGAGCCCGATCCAGGACCACCAAAACCGAGATGATCAAAATGAGCACCAAGGATTATAAATTCATTTTTTAATACCGAATCATTTCCAGGAATAAATCCAACTACATTTGTTCCGGTTTCATTTTTCTTAACAATCTCAATAAAGCCTGAAACATTAAGATTAGGAACCAAGAATGAAACAGGGGCTAAATCCGCTATTAATTTTCCCTGAAAATATTGCAGATTTGCTTTGGCTGGTTTCAAAATTTCGTCAGCCAAATCTTGTGTTATTTGCAGAACGGGTATGCCCGCTCCTGAAAAACTGTTATCATATCGAAGCGTTTCAAGGGCATCTTTCTCATCATCTTCTATTTTCGATACAAACAGAACACCTGCCGCTTCATTGTCGCGCGCGACTAAAACTTTTTTTCTTAAAGCCTCATGATCAGCATATTGAGAATGGGGACTATCTTCGGGGCCACCGCGGATAATTAATACCCATTTTTCATTGACATCAACAGCATTGTAATCGTCCCATTTTATTGAATCGTTAATTGAAAAACCGAATCCTGTAAAAACGACCGGAGCCGAAAGACTATCACTACTTGAAAAACCAAGCGGTATGAAGTCTGTTCCAGCGCGATATTCCATTTGGTTGATATTTAATCTATTGTCCGCCCCAAGCTCAACACTATTAACAAATTCAAACGTCTGAATATAGACCGTTGTATCTATCGAAGTAATTCCGGCCGACGACAGCTCATTTATCAAATATTGAATTGCTAAACCGGATTCATAGGTTCCTGGAAAGCGTCCTTTAAGTTCGTCCGAAGCAAGAAATTTAATATGATCTTGCAGTTCGGTTTCCGTGATATTGGGATTTACAGATTTGGATTTGCCGGTGAAAACCTTTGCAACGGGTTGGCAACAGAATGTAATCATCGATAAAAATATAATTAGACTAAATAGAGCGTTTTTCATAGTTGATCCTAAAATGAAGGCAGCGATATTGATAAGGATAGAATACAATGCCAGAATTTATCTGTGCGTTATGGTCAGGCCAATCCCAAAAATAGTATCAAGCTGTTTTTACTATGAATCAGAACCTGGTTCAGCCGTTTCTTCAGACTCCATTTTTTCTTTTAAGGCCTCAGTTTCTTTCTGCTTTTGTTTCATAATGTTCGGCGAATCCCAGGATTCTTTAAATAGCTCAAACCGGGTCGGCTCAATTCTTGGCGGCCAGTAATTATTTTTGCGATCCACATCGGCTGTTTCTAAATAAGGATCCATGTTGATGCTGGTCAATTCTTTTTCAAATGGAAATACTTTGCTGACTGATTTTGGATGTGTACGCCAGACTTCTGCAGGAATCTTTATAAACTCTTGACTACCATCAGTGAATTCAAACTCAAGTAAAATAGGCATTACAAGTCCACCTACATTAGAAAAAGAGACTTCATAATAATTGTATTTATCAACCAACAGAGCCTGTTCGTCTTCTTCAAGCGAATTAAAATAATCCTCATATTTTTCTATATCAGCAGGAGTGATCTCATACGGATCATATCGATTATAAAAATCAAGTAGAGAAGAATCTAGCTCTGCAGCGCGCGTTAATATTTCCCGATTACGGGTTGTACTGATATTTTCCGGTTGATTATTTTGTTGCTCTCTTTTGAAGGGTTTCTCGATTTCAGGATCCTTAGTATTGACTCGATACCAGTTAACCTCATCAATGCTAATGTCAACATGATCAACTGAATAAAACCAACCGCGCCAGAACCAATCAAGATCAATCCCTGAAGCATCCTCCATAGTTCTAAAGAAATCTTCAGGGGTTGGGTGTTTAAACATCCAACGCTGAGCATATTGTTTAAAAGCGAAATCAAACAATTCCCGGCCCATGATCGTTTCGCGTAAAATATTTAAAGCTGTCGTCGGCTTTCCATAGGCGTTATCGCTGAAATTGATAAGAGATTCAGAATTGGTCATAATTGGCATAATCTGGGATTTTTCACCTTTCATATAATCAACAATTTTTTGTGCTGGGCCCTTTCTTGATGGATAATCTTCTTCCCAGGCCTGCTCGGTAAGATATTGTAAAAATGTGTTTAAGCCCTCGTCCATCCAAGTCCATTGGCGTTCATCAGAATTGACAATCATTGGGAAATAGTTGTGGCCAACTTCATGTATTATAACGCCAAGCATGCCATATTTTGTGCGTTCTGAATAAGTGCCGTCATCTTCTGGCCTGCCGCCATTGAAGCAGATCATAGGATATTCCATCCCTTGCCAATCGGCATGAATAGAAATAGCAACAGGATAAGGATAATCAAATGTGAAACTCGAATAGTTTCTTAATGTGTGGGCAACAACGTTGGTTGAATATTTTTCCCAGAGCGGATTGCCTTCCTTGGGATAAAAGGACATTGCCATCACTGTACGGTCGCCAAAAGGAACACCCATAGCATCCCAGATAAATTTGCGCGAGCTGGCAAAGGCAAAATCGCGGACATTCTCAGCCTTAAAATGCCAGGTTGCTTCTTTATCAGAACGGGATAGTTCATTCTCAAGGGCTTCATCTAGTGCAATTATCATCACCGGCCGATTGGCTGATTTTGCTTTTTTAAGGCGCGAACGTTGTTCAGATGTCAGAACTTTCTTTGGATTTTGCAAAACACCCGTTGCCGCAACAACATGATCAACTGGCACCGTAATCTTGACATCATAATCGCCAAATGTAAGAGCAAATTCTCCACGGCCTAAAAA
The DNA here is from genome assembly GCA_042564205.1 of Fidelibacterota bacterium. Taxonomy (GTDB): domain Bacteria; phylum Fidelibacterota; class Marinisomatia; order Marinisomatales; family JAHJCW01; genus JBHPLN01. Next base: position 186,534 of record JBHPLN010000001.1, on the reverse strand, counting down.
CTGCTTATTTTGCCAGCCTTCAAAATCTGAGTAAACTGCCATCCGGGGGAAAAACTGAGCAATTACATAAAGATAATTATCTTCCTCTTCAAAATATTCTAAACCAGAACGCCCTCCTATTTTTTTATAATCATTTATGTTATACCACCACTTAATATTTAGGTCAAATGTTTCACCGGGCAATAATGAATTTGGTAAATCAACACGCAACATAGTTTTGTTGACGGTATAAGCAAGTGGTTTGCCATCTTTATCATTTACATGCTCCAGCTTAAAACCCCCATCGAAATCACGATGTAACTCCGCTATTTCATTGAACGATTTGCGATCATCAATATTACTGGGTTGCGCCAAGGGAGAATCGGAATCTAATGCTCGAACATTCTGATCAAGCTGCAGCCACAAATACGATAATGGGTCAGGAGATTGATTGTAATAGGTTATTATTTCAGAACCATACACGCGTTGATTTTCATCGTCCAATTCAATATTCATTACATAATCGGCTTTTTGCTGCCAGTACTCATGTCCTGGTGCTCCGGATGCTGTACGATAAACATTGGGCGTAGCGAATTCTTCTTTTAACTGACGAAATTTATCTTTCTGTAAATCTATTTGACCGGGGAGACAAACCACAATTATTAACGAGACAGAAAGAAAACGGCGAAAGGAAAACATGTTTTTCATAAAAAGTCCTCAGACTTAAGTTTGCTCATTGACTATGACAATATATCAATTGAAATTTGTTTTTAGCTACTCTTGATTTAGGGTGAAAATATAGGAAAATCCCTGCATAAAAGTATGATAATAAAAAAGGTGAGCCGGTTGTCACAAAGAACAAACAGATACAAACTTATAGTCTTGTTTTTTTCAATGGCCCTACTATCAATGCACCCCTATCATGTGAGCGTAACGGAGATATATCAAAATCCAGAATCAGGAAAACTCGAAATAACTCTCAAGACAATACCAGAAGATCTGATACAGGCTCTGGAAAAAGCTGCAAAACAAAAATTATACATTGGGGAAACGCGAGAAGAAACAAGCGTCCATGCAATTATCACGACTTATTTGAAAAACCATTTCTCGCTATCTGCGGATGAAAAACAAATAGAATTAAATTTTATCGGCAAAGAAGTTGAACCAGATTTTTTCTGGTGCTATTTAGAATCAGATAGTGTAACGATTGTGAATTCAATGAAAATCACAAATTCAGTACTTACAGAACTGAACCAAATTCAGACCAATATTGTTCATGTCTTTATCGGGAAAGAAAAAAGAACAGTATATTTGAATCACGACAACAAAAGCAAAGTTGTATTTATAGATTATTGAAAATATTTTGTTGCGATATCAATAATTTTCTTCACGCCTTTTGTGTAGGGTGGAAACATCCATTTAAGCGGCGAATAAAGATGGTGCTTCAGTATCGCCCTCTCATGGGAAAAGGCTTTGAATCCATGAAAACCGTGTGTGCTACCCATCCCACTGGTATTGACTCCACCGAAAGGCAGTTTCATATGTGCAAAATTGATTACCGTGTCGTTAATACAGGTGCCCCCAGCGGATGTCCCCGCGAGTACGCTCTCGATGGTTTTTTTATTACGGCTGAATATATATAAAGCCAATGGCTTGGGAAGAGCATTTATAATTTTCAAGGCTTCTGGCAAATTTTCAAAAGTTAAAACAGGCAAGATGGGCCCAAATATCTCTTCCTGCATTATTGTGGAATTTGGATTCAGGTTGGATAAAACAGTTGGTGAAATATATAGTGTTTTTTCATCAAGGTCTGCGCCGAAAAGAACTTTTGCACCATTCGCAATTGCCGAATCAAGCATCATCCTTAATTTAGTAAAATGAGCATTGTGGATAAGCCGTGAATAATCACTGCTGTTTTTAAGAGCGGTTTCTGTTTCACCGAAGAATTTTTCAATAGATCGTTTTAAATGGTTTGTAAAATCATTCTTTACTGAGGCCTCCACTATAACGTAATCAGGAGCCAGACAGGTTTGGCCGCAGTTCATGAATTTTCCCCAGGCAATTTTTTCAGCGGCATCTTTCAGATTGGCAGATGTATCAACTATTGCCGGGGATTTTCCGCCAAGCTCAAGCGTGATGGACGTCAAATTTTTAGCAGCAGCAACCATTACCTTTTTACCGGTTTCGGTGCTGCCAGTAAAGAAGATATGATCGAACGGTTTCTTGAGTAATTCAATTGCAACCTCTTTTTCTCCTTCAAACAATGCAACTTCATTTTCGGGAAATAATTCGCCAACCGCCTTTGCCATTAACCGAGATGAATTCGGAGAAAATTCAGAGGGTTTCATAATTACAGAATTCCCCGCAGCAATCGCGGATACCAAAGGGCCAAACGTCAAATTAATTGGATAATTCCACGGAGAGATAATCAGGACCACACCGCGCGGCTCATACTGTATCCACGAGCGAGTGGTAATCATAGTCAAAGTGCGCGAAACCTTACGCGGTTTTACCCAATGGCGTAGATTTCGGATGGCCGCTTTTAGCTCCATTTTGCTAATCCAGATTTCAGTAAGGTCTACATCAGCAGCCGGTTTTCGAAAATCATTGTAAAGCGCTTTCCTGATATCATTTTTGTTTTCATCAATCCAGGTTTCTAGTCTGCGTAATTTTAAAATGCGGTCTTTGGCAGAGGTTCGAACAAGGTGAGGCCGAAGTTCCTTCTGGTCAGAAAAGACCTTATCAATTCTATTCTTGATAACGCTGATATTTAAATTTTCCGGAGTTGCAGGATTTTGAACCATAATATTTTTATACCATTGAGTTTGCGATTAGACGCTATTTCTTAAATAATGACTTAACCCAGGCAGCATCATCGGCACTAAGCGCCTGGCCAATTGACGTTACCGATGCGGCTTGCTTACTGTTTCTTTGGCCTAATAATACGCAACCCGTTGGAGAATCAACAAGCAGAGCATCAATCAACCCGTGCAAAACTGGTTCTGGGTGATCTTTAAAGTGGCGCTCAAGCGCTGTTCGGTTTTCCTGGAGTTTTTTTATTAAATCTGGATCCTGAAATTCCTTTACATTCAGACGAAAATCACCCCCTTCAAAGGTGGGGGGGGTAGTATACTTTCCGGTTAACAGTCCATGCTTCAAAGGAGAAAAATATGCTATACCAGCATTATACCTATCGATCCAATCTTTTAGTCCACTGGCGACATAGTCGTCATCCATGACGTTGCGGTAGGGCTGCACGACATCAGGGTTAATACTATCGATATGGTCCATTACCAGTGACATATTCCAATCTGACAATCCTATGAAGCGAACTTTTCCAGCTTCGCGAAAACGATTGAAGAGATCAAGCGCATCATCCAAAACGGATTCAGAATCACCAAAATGACAATGATGGAAATAATACAAATCTACAAAATCAGATTTTAGATTTTTCAATGAAGCATCAAATTTTTGTTGAATCAGTTTTGGGTGGTAAAACATATCATATTGACCCTTGTCCCACCCAACTTTTGTGGCTATAAATATCTCATTGCGTGGAATCTCAGACCAAACTTGCCCGATCAGCGCTTCTGATCTCCCGCGGCCATATACATCAGCGGTATCCCAGTGATTTATACCATTCTGCCAGGCTTGTTTCAGAACGTTTAATGAATCTTGATCTGATTGATTTGCCCAGCCCACAGAATCGCCTGCTGCTGAGTGATTTGCGCTGCCAAAAGACCAAGTTCCCAGGCTAATTTTTGATACCTTTACACCGGTTCTGCCTAATATATTGTATTCCATGAAAATTCCTGCAAAAATTGAGAAATTAATATCGAAATTCTGTAAACTTTCCGCTGCTTTTATAAGGCAATTTACACATGATGAAGATAATAGACATCGGGCACCGTAAGCTTTCTGTTGATGACGCCATCTCTGAGCTGGAAGCAACCGTCAGCCAGGCACATCACTCCGGTCAAGCCACGGTAATAAAAGTAATTCATGGACATGGTACAGGAGCGCTTAAAAGAGCAGTACGAAACTGGTGTCATGAACAGACAGGCCGCTTTCAAAGCGTAATTCATGGTGAAGACTACGATTTGTTTCATCCAGAAAGCGCAGCAATGAGACGCGCTTGTGAACACCCAGATGACCCAGATCTTGGGCGTAATAACGGTGCGGTCACTTATATCTGGCTGTGGTAAATTTTGGTCCGACCAGGTGGGTTAGTGCAATAAATTATTTAGCGAAAAGCAGTTGCAAAATAATAAATACTAATTTATTGAATCTGTGAGAATAAAAACGATATTGCGGCTATTGAGTTTGTTTTTATTCACAAGCTGCGCAACCAGACCACCAACATATGTTGAATTATCAGATAATGAACCGGCAAATCTGATTGCTATGCAAGATTCGTTGATATTGGCTGAACCAGAAAATGTAGAATTGCTAGCGGTATTATCGCAGGCGCATGTGAAGATTGCTCTGGATGCCATGGCGAATGATGATGTCGCTGGAGCGATGGAAAGCTTTAACAGTTCGCTAAAACTAAATAAAAATAATAAGATTGCTAACTATCATTTGGCTTTACTAAGCGGACATAAATATCTAAAAAAAGGTAGCCGCATGGCTTTATGGGATGCTATTGAGCAATATAGCCGGGCGGGGCGTTTTATTTTAGGGGAAGGTGAACCATTTTATTGGATTGGACGTGCCTATGAAAAAAAAGATGACCAGGATTTTGATTTAATTGTGGAATCTTTTGATAAAGCCATTACTTTAGGCCTACCTAATGAACTAAGAACAGATTGTCTTATGCGTCGGGAAGCAGTACTTAAACGAAAGCGAGTTTTTGAAGAATTTTGGAGATAAATAATTTATTAATTGGAGTGAAAAAATGACCCCACTAGAACAACTAAAGAAAGAATTGCGAACAGTAGCCAATCTCAAAGGCGCAACAGCATTGCTACATTGGGACCAAGAAACATACATGCCAAAAAACAGTGGAGAAGCGCGGGCTAACCAGATTGCCTTACTTGAATCTCTAGTACATGAGAAATTTGTCGGAGATAATGTCCGGGGGCCGCTAGGTGAATTAGTTGATCTTGATTCAGGCGTAGTGCGGGACAATGTGACCGAGGATGATCATAGATTGATACAGGAAATCTGGAAAGATTTTCACCGGGCTTCAGCCCTACCAAAGGATTTCGTTGAAGAACTGGCACGGACAACATCACGCGCGCAGCAAATCTGGGTAAAGGCAAAAACAGAAAATAATTTTGGTGAATTCACTCCTATCTTAGAAAAAATAATAAATCTCAAATTCAAAGAAATAGAATATCTGGGCAAAAAAGGGACGAATTACGATACACTATTAGACGAATTTGAGCCGGGGATGACATCGGTTGAAGTAACCAAGATATTCAACGACGTAAAAGAACGGCTTGTGCCTTTAGTAAAAAAAATAACTCAGTCGAAGATTGATACAGGACGGGCTATACTTCACCAGGATTACGATGAACAAAAACAATGGGAATTCGGATTAATGGTCCTCAAAGATATGGGCTACGATTTAAACCGTGGCCGACAGGACAGATCGGCCCATCCTTTTACGATTGAATTTCATCCATCTGATGTTCGTATAACCACAAGACTTAAAACTGATAACCTGATGGCAGGTTTTAGTAGCACAATGCATGAAGGAGGTCACGGCCTATATGAACAGGGCTTGCAAGCGGAATCATTTGGTACGCCATTCTCTCAGGCGATTTCATATGGGATACATGAAAGTCAATCACGTCTTTGGGAAAACCTGGTAGCGCGAAGTAAGCCGTTCTGGAGACATTATTATCCAAAACTCCAAAAAGTCTTTCCGGATCAACTCAACAAAACTTCACTGGACCAATTTTACAAAGCCATAAATACGATTAAATCATCTTTGATTCGGGTAGAAGCCGATGAAGTGACTTATAATCTGCATATAATGTTGCGGTTTGAAATTGAAAAAATGATTATTAATGATGGCCTTTCAGTAACCGAATTACCTGAAATCTGGAATAATAAAATGGAAGAATATTTAGGAATTTGCCCACCAAACGATTCCTTTGGCGTTCTACAGGACGTTCATTGGTCTTTTGGCGGTTTTGGATATTTTCCGACTTATACATTGGGGAATTTGTATAATGTACCAATCTTGAATAAAGCAAAAACAGAAATTGCTGACTACGAAAAAAAGATTGCCAGCGGAGATTTATTGGAGCTGCGGGAATGGCTTAGAAAAAACATACATTCGATTGGCCGCCGTAAAACGGCTTCCGAATTAATTATGGATATTACCGAAACACCGCTATCGGCAGCCCCATTTATGGATTATCTGGAGGAAAAATACAGCGAAATATATTCGCTTTAGCTTAATTGATATATTATTTAATATATTTTTAGGACACTAACTGCTATTTTCAATTCAGAGGTATTATATGTCACAAGAACCATCTTATCGGACAATAATTGAACCATTTATCATAAAATCCGTGTCTCCAATCAAAATGACCACAAAAGAAGAGCGGGAAAAATATTTAAGAGAGGCAGACTATAATTTATTCAAAATAAAATCGAAGAATGTATTGATTGATCTTTTAACTGACAGCGGTACTGGCGCGATGAGTTCCGAACAATGGGCAGCTATAATGCGTGGAGATGAAGCTTATGCTGGTAGTCCAAGTTTTGAAAGATTTGAATCCGCCGTGAAAGATATTTTTGGGTTTAAAAACGTGATTCCAACCCATCAGGGACGCGCCGCCGAGCGAATACTGTTTTCCGTAATGTGTAAACCAGGCGATATTGTTCCGAACAACACTCATTTCGATACGACTCGTGCTAATGTTGAATATCAAGGCGCTCAGGCAATTGATCTAGTGATACCGGAAGGAAAAGATCCGCAAAACAAACATTTGTTCAAAGGCAATATGGATATTCAAAAACTAGAAGATCTAATCATATCAAAACGCGTCGATAAAATTCCACTTTGCATGTTAACTATAACAAATAATTCTGGTGGCGGCCAGCCAGTATCCTTGCAAAATGTAAAGGAAGTGAAGGGCATACTTGATAAATATGGTATTCCGCTATATTTCGACGCTGCCCGTTTCGCCGAAAATGCATATTTCATAAAACTCAGAGAGCCAGGCTATACCAATCGCTCAGTTAAATCAATTGTGCAGGAATTGATGGGCTATGCCGATGGATGTACCATGAGCGCAAAGAAGGATGGGTTGGCGAATATTGGTGGATTTCTTTGCACAAATGACAGCAATTTAGCTCAACGGGAAAAAGATCTCCTGATTTTGACCGAGGGCTTCCCAACATACGGTGGCCTGGCAGGACGAGACCTGGAAGCAATCGCGGTTGGTTTACAGGAAGTTCTGGATGAGGATTATTTAAAATATCGAATAGCTGAAACCCAATATTTAGGAAATCATTTGGTTGAACTAGGATACCCAATTGTTCAGCCTCCGGGAGGACATGCAATTTATATTGATGCAAAAGCGCTTTTACCCCACATTTCTCCCGAACACTATCCAGCCCAAAGCCTATCCGTCGAATTCTATCTCACAGGCGGAATAAGAACAGTAGAAATTGGCTCGGTCATGTTTGGTTCGATAAGCCAGGAAACCGGAAAAGAAACGCCCGCTGAAATGGAGTTGGTTAGATTTGCTTTACCACGCCGAACCCACACGCAAAGTCATATTGACTATGTAATCGAAGTAGCCCGGGATGTATATAAAAACCGCAATCGACTGAAAGGCTATGAAATAATTGAACAGCCCCGCTTTCTACGGCACTTTACTGCAAAATTTAAACCGTTGAGTTAATTCTTACCTTTTAATTCTGCCTGGGCTGCAGCTAACCTTGCCACCGGGACACGGAAAGGCGAGCAGCTGACATAATCTAATCCGGTGTTATGAAAGAATTCTACGCTAGCCGGATCACCGCCATGTTCACCACAGATACCAATCTTTAATCCACTTTTAACATCCCGACCCTTTTTCACGGCCAGCTCTACCAATTGCCCAACGCCTGATGTATCTAGGCTCTGGAATGGATCCTGAGGAAGAATTTTCTGCTCAAGATAAACCGGCAGGAAGCCCCCAATATCATCACGACTGAAACCATAAGTTGTTTGCGTAAGATCATTTGTACCAAAGCTGAAAAATTCAGCAGACTTTGCTATTTCATCAGCGACTAAACAGGCTCTTGGCAGCTCAATCATTGTTCCCACGAGATAATTAAAAGTTATCGCGGTTTCTTTCATTACCTGTTTGGCAAGCTTGCGAACAAGCATTTCTTGATTCTGAAACTCAGCGGACGATCCAACCAGAGGTATCATTATCTCGGGCAACACAGTTATGCCCTCTTTTGTCAATTCAGCGGCAGCTTCGAGAATTGCGCGTGACTGCATTTCGGTAATTTCAGGGTAGGCAATTCCTAACCGGCAGCCACGGTGTCCTAACATCGGATTAAATTCGTGCAAATTAGCAATCCGAGTTTGGATTTCTTCAGCAGTAATTCCAAGTTCTTCAGCCAATTCATCAATTTGTTCAGCGGTCTGCGGCATAAATTCATGCAGCGGCGGATCTAAGAGTCTAATCGTAACCGGCAAATCTTGCATTGCTTTCAGGATGCCTTTAAAATCATGCTTTTGATAAGGAAGCAACTCCATGACCGCTGACCGACGTACTTCTTCTGAATCGGCAAGAATCATCTTTCGAATTGCTAGGATTCGCTGGGGATCAAAAAACATGTGTTCTGTTCGACAGAGCCCAATACCCTGTGCTCCGTAACTTCGGGCAAGACTCGCATCCTCTGGGCGATCAGCGTTTGTCCGTACCTTTAAGCGTCGCGTGGCGTCAGCCCACTGCATCAACTCAGCATATTCATTATGTGTCTCGGGATCAGAATCGAGTAAAGTCAGTTGACCTTCGTAAACTTTACCGGCGGTACCATTCAGCGTTATCCAGTCGCCTTCCTTTAAAACCCTATTATTAACTTCGAGCTGTTTCTTGTTTAGGTTAATCTGTAGCGCGTCACATCCAACAATACAGCACTTACCCCATCCGCGCGCCACTAACGCAGCATGGCTGGTCATGCCCCCCTTAGCGGTGAGAATGGCTACAGCAGCATGCATTCCATGCACATCTTCTGGCGATGTTTCTTCGCGAACCAGAATCACCTTTTTACCTTCGGCAGCTTGGGCTTCAGCGTCATCGGCTGTGAATACTATTTGACCACTTCCGCCACCAGGACCAGCAGGGAGGCCTTTTGCTAGAGGAGCTGTTTTCAGCTCTTCTTTTGGGTCGACCATGGGGTGCAACAATTCGTCAAGCTGGCTGGGGGCGACACGTAGCAACGCTTCTTCTTTGTTAATTAAATTTTCATGAACCATATCAACGGCCATTTTAATAGCGGCGTGACCGTTGCGTTTTCCTGTTCTTGTTTGAAGCATCCACAAGCGTTCATCTTGGATGGTAAATTCAATATCCTGCATTTCGTGATAATGCTGCTCAAGATTCTCACGGATGTTATTCAGAGCAGTATAAGCTTCGGGGAAGGCTTGTTGCAGCGACTCTGATGATTGGGCATCAGCAGAGTCCACAACGGCATTAAGCGGGTTGGGAGTTCGGATTCCAGCGACCACATCTTCGCCCTGTGCATTGCGTAACCATTCACCGAAGAAAACATTTTCTCCAGTAGCAGGATTACGAGTAAAGGCAACACCAGTTGCAGATTTATCTCCAAGGTTTCCAAAAACCATCGCCTGAACATTTACTGCTGTACCCCAGGCTTCTGGTATTCCTTCAATTTTTCTATAACTCACGGCACGGCGTCCGTTCCAACTTTTGAATACTGCTTTGATTCCTCCCCATAACTGATCCATGGGATCATCAGGGAATTCAGAACTCAATTCTGATTTTATGGTTTCTTTGAATTTCTCTGATAAAATTTTCCAATCGCTGGCGGACAGATCCACGTCAGATAAATAATTGTTTTCTTTTTTAAAGTCCTCTAAAATATTCTCAAGGATATGTCGTATGCCCTCACCACCAACAGGACTGCGATCCTCTGCTTTTTCCATAACCACATCAGCATACATCATAATTAATCTTCGGTATGCATCATATGCAAAACGCTCATTACCAGACTTTTCAATTAAGCCAGGCAGTGTTTTTGAAGTAAGACCAAGGTTTAAGACTGTTTCCATCATTCCGGGCATTGATTGACGAGCCCCAGAACGGACCGAAACCAGAAGCGGATCACTTTCATCGCCAAATCTTTTGCCAATAATAGTTTCAATATTTTTTAATGCTTCTGAGACCTGAGAATCCAGAACAGCAGGAAAAGAATTCTGGTTCTCATAATAATAATTACATACTTCAGTAGTAATTGTGCATCCAGGAGGAACAGGAATGTTGAGGCTGGTCATTTCCGCAAGGTTAGCACCCTTGCCGCCTAAAAGATTTTTCATGGTAGCGTTACCATCAGCTTTGCCGTTTCCAAAGGAATAAATATATTTTGTCATTAATCTAACTCGCTTTGATTGTGTTTAATAAAGATTTAAAATTAATCAATAGAGCGTGTAGCGTGCAAGATAGAGATTAACTATCGGCGTTACTTTTCGAAAAACCTTTTAAAACATAAAAAATATTTTTAGAACTAGCGAGAATATATTTTGAAATTAATTCGATATGAAATAATTGGAAATTGAACAGGCCTTACGGCAATAGTAATTTTAATACAGTGCGTGTTATTTCCGGTTCGACATTGATATTCGGTTTGGCAATTAAGATCTGATTGGCGCAAACTATAATCCCTTGAATTATTTTGACAGTAAGATTAACATCTTTTACAATAAAAACATTACGCCGCGCTCCATCTTTAATAGAATTTCGGAAAGATTCAAATAATGCTTTATCATATGCGGAAAATAATAATTCATTTTTATAGCGTTTTTTTGTGACAGCACCTTTTTTTATCCGTTTACCTGATAACTGAAATGCTTGAGACACCAACCATTCAATTTTCCTTCTATCCGTTGAAAGAGCGTCTAACTGTTTTTCCATTTTATTGCTAATTTGAATAGACTTTTTTCGTACAATATGCTCCAGGATACTACGCTTGCTGCCAAATATTTTATATATGGTTTTTTTGCTGACATGTAACGAACTGGCGATTGCATCAAGTGAAGTGCGCTGGAATCCTACGATTTCAAATTGGTCTTGAAAAGCTCCTGCGATTTGGTCAGTCTTTTGAGAATGATTTGTCATGATGTGTAATGAGGCTGAAAACATAACCTCAAAATCTCCTTATTTACTACACCATATTTAAATACTAAAATAATATTTCGGTCATAATAGGGTTTTGAAAATAAAAGATTTTCAATATATAAAGCATAATAAGGCAAACATGATACAATTGTCTAATTTTGGTGTTCGAATAATTGCTTTAACCCAGTAATTTTAAACATTCAAAAGTTTAAACTGCTGAAATATGACCCTCAATGATCGCATAAAAACAGTCATTCTATCAAATATAAGACCACCAGAAAAATGTCTTATTGGTCTTGAGGTAGAATGTTTATTCTATGATAAGGATTTAATGCGCATACCAGCAAATCCGTGCGAGTGTTTTTCTGCAAATGAGTTTCTTAGAGAAATGGAGAAAAAACAAGTAAACGATTCATCTAAAGCATCATTTTCTCTAGAACCAGGAGGCCAGCTTGAGTGGGCATCGTATCCAGAATTAACAATTAACGACCTACATGAACAATATGAGAAACACCTTAGGCGCATACAAGAAATTTGTAAGGACTATGCACTGCGCTTAATTGATTTTGCTGTAGATCCTCTCTTTGAACCAGAACTTGTAGAATTAATTGATCAAGAAAAATACCGCCTAATGTTTGAGCACTTTAAATCTACTGGAACGCACGGCTCATGGATGATGCGCAATACAACCAGTGTGCAAATCAACCTTGATTTTTCTTCATTAGAGTCGGCGGAGCGCATGGCTTACATAGCTGATTGTCTGGAGCCCTTCACGGCTTTGCTATTTGCACACAGTCCCTTTATGCAAGGGAAGCCAGTAGGAACAAAAAATCTTAGATATATTATTTGGAACAATACAGATGATGCCAGATGTAAAAATTTGATTGATCATGGAATTAAGAACAGTGTAAATCTGTTAGATAGGTATATTGACTATATTTTGACGGTTCCTGCCCTTTTTATAACGGATGAAAAAGGCAACTACCAAAGATTTGCGGGTACATTTCACGAATGGTTCAGCATTCTTGATCAAAAAAACGAACTAACTGATGAAAATATCAGTCTCGCGTTGCACCAGATTTTCACAAATGTTAGGTTTAAAAATGTACTGGAAATTCGAGGTTCAGATCGACCACCACTTGGATTTGAAATGGCGCCGGCAACTTTCTGGACGGGTTTGTTATTATCTGATAAAGCCCAAGAAGTAATATTTGAAGTAGTAAATAATTGGAGTATTACCGAACGATTAAAATTGAATAAAACCGCAGAAATTTTAGATCTATCTCAAGAAGGTCCTAGAGGTAAACCATTGATATTTTGGTTGGAAAAAATCATTGACATTGCTTTAATTGGTCTGAATGAAAGAAGCCGTATACTCAAAATTACAAATGAAAGCAAATTTTTAATTCCTTTCGTTGATAGGGTCTTAAATAAGTCTCTTATGTCATTGCAGATTCAAAACAAGCTGGCGGAAAGCAATTTACCGATAGATCAATTTCTAATAAATGAATAAAAACAATAGTATAGATATTAATTGAATTTCATTTTCATGATTGCATTTCTCAGAGATTCTTATAATATTTACAGGTGTTTTTAGTTTTTATTAGAATTTTGCTGATAATGCAATTCTAATAACGGAATAATTTTTATATTGTTGTTATCGTGTATTCGTTACAAATTCAGCATAAAGTAAATTATCAGATAAAGGTCATAAATGATTAAAAGAGGCTTTTTACTTGGGTTTTATTTATTAATTACCCTGTTATTGTTTACCTGCACTACGGACAAATCCACAATCATAGGTCCAACCATAAGCGCCGATAATTTTTTGACAATCGAAAGCTTTCAATCAAGCAAGTCGATTTTATATACCGGGGTAGATAGCTGTATTGTCCAAATTAAAGCATTAGATTTAGACAAGAAGCCGGCAAAGAATCTTCTTGTAAAATTCTCAGCACAAATTGGATCAATCACAGCTTCGGAAACCACCGATACTTCTGGAATAGCAACGGCAATGTATTATAGTGGGAGCACCGCAGGCCTAGATAGCATAATTGCACAAACAGGGCTAAAAAGTGACACGCTAATCTTAATTCTACTACCTGTACCTGAAGGATCTGAACCAGGAGACGACCTGGAAATACCAGCGTCTATTGCGTTAGTCCCGGGGCAAACCTCTATTCTTGCGGATGGAGTTTCGGCTACTGAACTTACTGCCACTGTATCAAGCGCATCTGGTAACACAATTGCTGGGCTGACAGTAGAGCTCTCTACAAATTTAGGGCTACTAACAGAACAATCAGGTATCACAGGTGCTGATGGAACATTTACCACAATGTTGAAAAGCATTGTCAGCGCTTCTGACAGAGTCGCTTCCCTTACAGCCACCGTTAGCGGAACAGAAATAAGTAGAGTCGCGACAGTCGCTTTTCTTGGGATTAACGCTGATGTACAGGTGGATTCAGCAGGTGTGTCAAGTGATGGTTATTATCGGGCTCTTGTTAAAACACGGTTATTTGAATCCACTACCGGAAAACCGCTTGAGTCTAGTGCAGCAAAGTTTGAATCTTCGGTTGGTTCAATGTTACCGGAAATAGCTCAGGTTGATCAAAACGGTGAAGCATTTTCTGTGTTGACAGCGGATATTAAGACTATTGACCAATTTGGAATCACTGTTACAGGTGCTCACTCTTCAGCACTAAGCATTTCAGATCAATCGTCAGAATTGATTATACCGGGGGTTACGCTATTGGTCTCAACTTTGGACGATACCTTGGTTGGAGACGGAGCCAGCTTTACACAGATAAGAGCGACTTTAAGGACTTCAGGGGAAGGCGCGGCTCTGGGCGGTATGAATATACAATGGGCCACATCTGCGGGCACTATAAAGCCATATTCGAAAACGAATGCTCTCGGCGAAACCCTGGATACACTCAGGACTGATCTCGTTGGGAGCAACACAGTAGCGACATTTCAGGGATCATTCGGTAGCCATGTTGCTGATGAAAAACAGGTAACCTTTCTGAAACCGCAAAGTAAAACACTTCTTCTGGGTTGGGCTCCAGCCGAATCCAGTATAGTTGGTGAACATGAACTGGCTGAGGGTGTTGGACTGCTGATAGTCACTGCTATTTTTGCCGACGAGAACGCGAATCCGATTTACGGTGAAGTCATTACATTCTGGCTTTCGGAAAACTATATTGGTGCAATTGATGAGAAGGCAACTATCAACGAGCCGGGGGAGGCACCAACGGCCCAAACACGCCTGTTCTACCCTGAACAATACGTCGGGTCGGTTGTCCGCGTCTGGGCCAGGGTAAATACCGATCAGAATATTAGAGGCTATATAGATATTACACTTCCCGATATCGAAGGAGAAGAAGAAGAAGGATAGGCTAGATAAAACATATAAACCATAAATAAAAAAAATGTATAGAGACTTATGAAAACATTTAAAATTATCTCAGTTTTCTGTTTACTAACTGGATTTTTAGTTTCACAGGAAATGGCAGGCTTTGAATTGATGCACAGCGCACGCTATATTGGTGATTTAAAAACGCAATCGCGAACTGGAGTGGCAGGATATCGTTATTATAGTCCATATGGCACTCGAGTAGGGCTGTTTATTGGTGTTAACCAATACAAATTTCTGAATGATAATAAAAAGTCAATTTTTATGGAAAGCCCCAGTGCGCTAATTTTAAAAGCTAAACTTCACCAGACACTATCGGCACTATATGTACATGGAGCCACCCAATACTATCGCATTGATGGTGAAATCAGTTCTCGAATAGAGGGTAATAGTAATATAATATACCATAATTATTATGAGATGTTTGAATTTCCCATAGGTTTGGGGTTTACATTGAACAACAAAGATATCACAGCCTCAGTAGGAGTCCTAAAAACATATTTTTATGGGACAAACGAAATCGAAATATTAGTGGACACCGAAGGCAATAAGGCAAGCTTAGGCACCGATAATCAAGGGTCCTTTACAGATGAACTTCCTATTGCGGGAGAAATTAATGTCGTCTATAATTTCTCGAAACTTCTAAATATCGAACTAAACTATACACAATTCTCCAAAAAGGATTTTGCGATTCAAGTCTCATTTTGGAGCCCGTTTTAGCACATAAATAATTAATTACATCTTAAAAAAATCCACATCATTTAATGTGGATTTTTTTTGGATAACTAAAGAAATTCCTAGTCGAATTTTATAGTATAACCACTGGTTAAAATCGTAATTTTTCGTATAAGATTTACCTTATTTTTGGAGAGTTGACACATGCCCAAAGTTAATACTGAGCTTTACCCCAGTGTAAAATCCCGCCATGATAGAAAAAGCAGAGCGTTTCAAATAGCCAGGCAAGCCCTAATTCAAGAATGGGTCAGCGGCCTTACAGGGGCTATTTTGGCAGTATTTATATGGTTCCATTTAATTTTTGAAAGTTCCATTTTGATTGGTAGAGAAGCCTACGAAAGTATGGCTGTCCTGCTAGAGCGCCCACTACCACTGGCGCAAATCGCGGTGGTATTCGTAACTATTATTTTCTTCATCCACTTTGTGTGGGCCAGCAGGAAGATTCCAGGTAAGCTGAAGGAACGAAAACGAATGCTGGAGTTAGGATTGAAAATTAAAAAATCAAAGAAACTCTGGAATCAGGATCAAAAATC
Organism: Fidelibacterota bacterium; assembly: GCA_042564205.1. Lineage (GTDB taxonomy): Bacteria > Fidelibacterota > Marinisomatia > Marinisomatales > JAHJCW01 > JBHPLN01. The sequence goes on along the minus strand of JBHPLN010000001.1, from coordinate 170,554 downwards.
GGATATTCGTCTTCGCAAACATTCTGAAACCTCGTTATGGATATGGCAAGTTAGGACTGCGATGATCGTTCTAGCCACCGGTGCCTTTCATTTAGTTTTAGTTGCCTGGAATATATTTACTGATATGGGTGTCGATATGCAGTCCACGGGAATAACAGCCGATGTATCGACGGGTCGCGTTGAGAGCGGGCTATGGATTTTGTATGCGGTATTAATGTTTGCGGTGGTGATGCACATGGCAATTGGTGTTTATCGATTATTAGTCAAATGGTTTGCGGACACCTGGTTTGTGCGTAAATATGCACGCATAATATTTCATTTCTTACTATGGTTTTTCATCATTCTGGGAAGCGCAACAGTATTGGGATTAGCAGGACCCCTGGAAGGAGTGCTGTCATGAGAATTTTAACAAGTGATGTACTGGTTATTGGGGCTGGACTTGCCGGTGAAAGAGCTGCCATTGCCAGCGCAACAGAAGGTTTAGACGTTACAATCCTATCGTTGGTACCGCCGCGCCGCAGCCACTCCGCCGCCGCACAAGGCGGTATGCAGGCCGCTTTAGGCAATCTGGTTATGGGCAAGGGCGATAGTTCGACCATACATTGGTTGGACACCGTTAAAGGCTCAGACTGGGGATGCGATCAGGAAGTCGCACGCATATTTTCGGATAACGCACCAATTGCCATGCGCGAAATGGCGCATTTTGGCGTTCCGTGGAATCGCGTGGAGGGCGGACCGCAAAATGTATTTATTAAAGGCAAGAAAACTGAAATAATTGAAGATCGCGCTAATGAAGGACTAATTACAGCGCGCGCATTTGGCGGAACTGCAAAGTGGCGTACCTGCTATACTGCCGATGGCACCGGGCATACGGTCCTTTACACAATGGATAATATGGTTATGCAATTAGGAATAACCGTACATGATCGCATGGAAGCCATCCGATTGATTCACAAGGATGGAAAATGTGTAGGTACGATTGTTCGATCCCTCCGAGATGGCGAAATTTTAGCCTATATGGCCAAAGCAACTGTCATTGCCACCGGTGGATATGGTCGACTTTATGGCGAATCAACTAATGCTGTAATTAATGAAGGTACAGGATCCTGGCTGGCATTTGAGACTGGCGTTATTCCTTTGGGCAACATGGAAGCTGTACAGGTACATCCAACCGGAATTGTTCCAACTGATATTTTAGTTACAGAAGGTTGCCGCGGTGATGGAGGCTTACTCCTGGATGTAGATGAATACCGCTTTATGCCGGATTATGAGCCAGATAAACAGGAGCTTGCGTCGCGTGACGTGGTTTCACGACGTATGAAAGAACACATGCTAAAGGGCAAGGGCGTTCAATCGCCGTATGGTGAGCATCTTTGGCTTGATTTGAGACATTTAGGCGAAAAGCACCTAACAACAAAGCTTCGCGAAGTCTATGATATCTGTATGTATTTCATCGGTGTTAATCCCATAACAGAATTAGTTCCGGTTCGCCCAACACAGCACTATTCTATGGGCGGGATTCGAGTGAACAAAGACGGACAGGCATATAATATGGAGGGTTTGTTTGCCCTCGGTGAAGTGTCCTGTTGGGATATGCACGGATTCAATCGCCTAGGCGGTAATTCTTTAGCTGAAACAGTCGTTGCAGGAATGGTCATTGGAAAAGAGATCGCAAAATATGCAAAACAAACGCAGCTGATCGCAGACTTTTCCCTCGCGGACGAATTTGCTGAAAAGGAATTATCCAAGATTGAACTTTTGATGAATAATACAGGCAATGAAAATGTTTACACAATTCGCGATGAAGTTGCTGATTTATTAAAAACGTATGTACACATTTTCCGAACTGGAGAAGGACTTGAGAAAGCTGTGAACGGATTAGAAAAAATCGTTAAAAGAGTTAAAGATGTTAAAGTCCGAACCTCAGCGCCTGGAATGAATCCAGAACTATCGATAGCTTTACGTATTGAAGGAATGGCTAAACAGGCGTTTGTAATTGCTAAGGGCGCTCAATTACGTACAGAATCGCGCGGAGCGCATTCTCGCGAAGATTATCCCGCGCGGGATGATGCCAATTGGCTGAACAGAACCCTGGTTCGCTGGCCTGAGCCGGAAGGTGATCCGGTTTTCAGTTATGAGCCTGTCGGCCTTTTAGATCTTCCGCCGGGAGATAGGGGCTATGGTGGCGGACAACAAATTGATATGACAACTTCATTAGCGGAATACAACAACAAAGTTGATACTGAACAAATTGAACATGGTCGTTTGAAAACGTCGGAACCAATGGGGTCAAAATTACCAAAAGAAGCCTGGCGCGACGAAATGAAGGAGGGTAAATAATGGGACGGACACTGACATTTAAAATTTTTCGGTATAATCCAACAAAAGATAACGATCAGCCACATATAGAAGCATACCAGCTGGAAGAGACGCCACGACTTAATATTTTTACAGCTTTAAATATTATTAGAGAGCAGCAAGCACCAGATTTAATGTTTGATTTTGTGTGCCGGGCCGGTATTTGCGGTTCCTGCGGAATGATGATAAATGGCCGCCCAACTCTGGGTTGCCGGACACTAACATCAGATTTACCAGAGACGATTGAATTGTTTCCAATGCCTTTCTTCAAATTGCTTGGTGACCTATCAGTTGATACGGGAGTATGGTTTAGACAGTTGGGAGAGCAATTGGAATCTTGGATTCATACCGATAAGGAATTCGATTCAACCGCTGAAGAAGAACGCATGGACAATGCTACCGCAAATAAGATTTATGATTCAGAGCGCTGTATAGAATGCGGCTGCTGTCTTGCTGGTTGCGCAACGGCACAGGTTAATCCAGACTTCTTAGGAGCCGCAGGATTGAATCGTATTGGGCGATTTTTAATCGACCCCAGGGATAAGCGCAGTGACGATGAGTGGTTTGAACTAGTGTCTACTGATGATGGCGTTTTTGGTTGTATCGGTATGATGGCCTGTGATGATGTGTGCCCCAAAGATTTACCGCTACTTGAAATATTTGCGTATATAAGGCGTAAAATGTCTGGCACTTTATTGAAAGGCAAGACAAAATAAACTAGCTCATTGTAATGCGTGCTTCAGATTTTAATAATCCAAAAGCGCTTCACAATTTGACCTGGATTCCAATTTTTTTAATTGGAATGACATTAATAATTATTGGAATCCGCAGTCTCTTTGGGTTCGGTTTTGGCATTAAGCACATTGATTCAAATTTAATATTATATGGAACTGGCTTTGGTTTTTTGGGGATAATCCTCATGGTTTTTGTGCAGAAAACACGATTAGGCACCCGCATAAATAGGGCAATTCCACAGGCACTGCTGGTTCTATTATTAATTGTTGTATATATTAATATTGATGATTTACAGACAGGTGGTTTAACTTGGATCTTATTTGGAATGACACTGCTTCTGGTTACGAGTATAATAGCCAGCCAGAGACTAAACAAATTTGATTGAAATATAACCTGTTGCAAAAAATAAAAAGCCCCTGCTAATAACAGAGGCTTTTTTCTTGAATTTATTTACTTTAATTGCGCAATGTAAAATGTACAGGTATAGAAATCCAAACACCAACCGGACGTTCACGTTGTTTTGCAGGCTTGAAACGAGTTCTTCGAATTGCTTCGGCTGCGGCTTCATCGAGGCCAGTGTTAGGTACGCCCTTTAATACAATTGTTTCTTGGACACGACCGCGATCGTCAATAAAAGCTTGAATAATGACAGTGCCTTCAATTCCAGCTTCCTGTGCAATTTCAGGATAGTCTGGATCTATTGGAGATAGCGGCTGAGGTGGATCATCATATGGTATAAATCTCACTTGGGGGCCTGATGGTGGTGGTGGTGGTGCATCCCACGCCTCAAAACTTCCCAGTTCCGTTTCTTCGATGGTAAGGTCATCTGCTATATCTTCACTCTCTGATTCAACCGGCATTGATGGTCGTGCTGGGGGCGCAGATTGGTCCAATTGTTGCGTCAGCGGAATATCAATTTGTTCAATCAGAATCTCGGCCACGTTTTCAAATTCTAAAATAGTAAGAAAACGAGGAAATACAAGAAACATTGCTACAACGAGTAAAGTTGCAACGAGTCCCATAATCCGTACGGTAATGGGGTATTGATTTTTTAATAGAGATGTGTGTGCTTCTGCCATAATTAATTCACTGCCATTAATGTAGAATAATTTAATTGAAGAGCATCGGCTTTTCGGAGCTCATTGTGGACTTCAGAAATTATTTCCATTCTTGCCTCCTCATCCGATTTGAGTGAAACGGTAACTTGAGGATCCTGAATTCGACGCTCGTACATAACATTACGGATAGCCTCAGTTCGGTACAGCTTGTCTTCAATTGAAATGATTCCTTCTTTAGATACCCACATGTGTGCGGTGTGCTGTTTTGACTGCAGTTTTTCAATACGTCGAGCTTTTGGAAGGTTGACCGGTAAACCAGTATACTCCCGCAATACTGTTGAGACCATGAAAAACACCAACAACATAAAGATAATATCGGGCATAGAAGCAGTTGGAATCTCACTAGACAGTTTGGTTTTACGGATAATTTTCATTATTCTGTCTCCGCAATTGAAATACGTGTAGCATTTGCCATTTTTAACTGGTCAATCACAGCAATATAATCTTTATATTTAGTTTTTTTATTGGTTTTAACAGAGATGATTAACCGATCGTTGGCAGCGATCTTTTCACGAACGACACGATTTACATCTTCTGTTTTAACCGGCTCACCGCCGAGTAAAACCTGACCCATTGAATTAATTAAGCAATTCAGGATATTCTCTTTACGGATTTCCAATTCCTGGCCTTCGGCGGGCAATACAATGCCTAAGCCCTTATCAATATCAATTGTTGTGGTGACTAGAAAGAAAATCAATAATAGAAATGCTATATCAGCCATTGATGAGGTGGGTATTTCGCCACCTTTAAAACGACGTTTTTTCTTAGTCATTTATCTTATTTTATTTCTTTTTTGCTTCGATTTCATAAAGGCTATCAATCAGTTGTACGGACTGTTCTTCCATGTCCAGAACTAATCGATCAATACGTGAAACGAAGAAGTTCTGAAAAATTTGAATGATCATTGCAACAATTAAACCGAAAGCGGTTGTTAGCAGGGCTTGAGAAATACCTCCGGCTACAACGGCAGGAGAAATATTGTTGGCGGCTTCAATGGAATCAAAAGCCTTGATCATTCCAGCAACCGTTCCGGTGAAACCAAGCATAGGAGCAATGGTTACGACGGCATTTAACCAAATCATATTTTTTTCAAGAAATGCCATTTCAACACTGCCGGAATTTTGAATTGCTTTTTCCACTTCTTCCAGTCCGCGATGATATCGTGTTAGACCTGCATGAAATACCTCAGCTACGGGCCCACGTGTATTATTACAAATTTCGATTGCACCGTCGACACCGCCATCCTTGAGTGAAGTTGCAATTTCTTCGAAGAATTTCTTTGAATTAATTGAAGACATCATCAAAGAGTAAAATCGCTCGAATGAAAATGCAATACCAAATAAGAGTAGAAAAAGGATTGGCCACATGAAGGGGCCGCCATCTACGAAGTACTCTACCATTTAATCCTCCAGTATTTAAGAAAAGAGTCCGAAAAATTATTACATCCAGTAAGAAATGTCAATAACGCTTTAACAATAATTTACGGTAATTGTTTAATGAAGTCATCAGCTTCTTCAAAATGTTTTAATGACTCCACCACCTGATTATCATCTTTCAATCTAATTTTAAATGCCTCATTTCTGCCCCAGAGAGATCCAGCAACCTGCGATTTCAAATAATTTAAAATATATTCCTTATCTGCTATTACGGCTGAGGAATCAAATTCGATCTCTTCATTTTCTAAAAAGCCTAAAAAATTATTAAAATCTTTTTCTGTCATTTTCCAATTAGATTCAAAATATTGGAAAGATTCGAATAGCTGTTTATTCTCAATACTGAATGTAGAAGCCCAATTAAAAGCTGGGCGTTTGGCGTGGGTCAGAATTCTCTGTGATGCAGCACTTAATGGGGGTTCCCAGGGGATATAAATATCAGGCGTAATTCCACCACCGCCATAAACAGTTCTACCATCACGCGTAGTGAATTTCGGGCGATTATTTTTTAACGAGTCCAGATTTTCTTCACGATTTTCTGACATTAAATTTTCATAATAATCATGATCATTGCCATTCTCATAAGGTCTTTGAATAAGTCTTCCGCTGGGAGTATAGTAGCGTGCAATTGTAACACGAATGGCAGCCCCATCGCTTAGGGTAATCTGTCGCTGAACAAGACCTTTCCCAAAAGTTGTTTCGCCAATAATCAGGCTCCGATCTAAATCCTGTAAAGCTCCTGCAACAATTTCGCTCGCGCTTGCTGAGCCCCGATTAACCAGGATTATTAGTGGATAATCTGAATTCCCTTTGGATGGATCAGCCATAAAGACCTGTTCCATTTCGGGACGATTTCCTTTCGTGTAAACGATCGTGTCTTTTTGGGTAATAAACATATTAGCAATTTCAGCGGCTTGGTTTAATAATCCGCCACTGTTGTTGCGTAAATCGAATACTAGTTTTTGCATACCTTGATTTTCAAGATAATCGATTGCGTTACGAACTTCTTTTTCAGAAGTTGCTGAAAATCTTGTAAGCCATATGTAACCTGTGGAGTCATCCATCATAAAAGCTGCTCTAACACTGTAAATTGGAATAACATCTCTAATTATTGTAACATCAAAAGGTTTTTCCTCTCCAATGCGCTGAATAGTTACATCAACTGGCGTGCCCTTTTTCCCCCGCAATTTTTTAAACACTTCTTCACGGGTGATCTCAAATGCATCAATCCCGTTAATGGCAGTAATTTTATCGCTCGGCTGGAGACCGGCCTGTTCAGCGGGGCTATCCGCTACAGGTGCAATTACAGTTAAGTATCCATGTAAAATATCAAATTCAATTCCAATCCCTTGAAATTTACCAGTGAACTGCTCATCGATATCAGCCAATTGATCTGCGGGAATATAGATTGAATGAGGATCCAGCTCGTTCATTATGCCTTCAAAGGCGCCTTTCATCAGCTGGTCATTATCAACTGGTTCAAAATAATCCTGATTTAAATAGTACAGTATTTCTGATAGTGTGTGCAGATTTTCTTTGGACTGTCGATATTGATTACGATTTTGGGAATAAAGCGTTATCACAAAGGCCAGAGAAATTAGGATTGGTATACTTAATCGCTTGAACACGATTAAAACATGTTTTTTTAATTTAAATATTTTCATTATTTCCAGTCTTGTTTTAATAATGGTTCCCGGAATATAGTAATTATCTCACCAATATATAATTGGGTTTATAATTATTTATGCAAAGGGAAAGGAATAGTTTCAATATAGATTAATATTAGTTGTTTGAGTCTGGATCAAGAAGGCTCAAGATTGTTTTCTTGACCTGACCAGGAATACTAACATTTATTGGCAGCGCATAAAGCGAAATATCATCTGGGATTAATGATCCAAACCTGACCAAGTCTTTTTCGGTTGTTAGCATTAGATCAATTTTTGAGATTTGAAATTTGTTCAGGATTCTTTTCACATCCTTGGTATTGAAACGATGATGATCCCTGAAGTGTATGCGCTCTTGTATGGCAATTGGCAGATCAGATGCTGTTTTTACAAAACTTTCCGGATCTCCAACGGCAGAAATCAACAAGACGGTTTTATTCCTGAGATCTTTTTCTGAGATTTTTCGATTATTGATTCCACGGACTTCAGATGCCCTGACAAGATCTCCATCATAGCATGGAATGTTGGTTTTTTCGACTTTCTCACGTAATTGGGCAGTTGGAGTAAAAACATTTGATTTCGTTAAAATCAGCATGTCTGCCCTTCTAATATTATTCCATGGTTCGCGCAATTTTCCTAATGGAAATAGCGCTAGATCTCCAATTCGGGTCGAGCTATTAATCAATAATATATTAAAATCGCGCTTAATTGCCAGATGCTGAAAACCATCATCAAGAATAATAATACGCGGATTAAAATTTTTGACTAAGAATTGTCCTCCGCGGATGCGATTGCTGTCAGCAACAATAGGAATTCCCGGAAGCTTCTTTGCCATCAAGAAAGGTTCATCTCCGACATCGTGCCAGTTAAGTTTTTCATCTGGATTTGGAGAAATCAATACCGTGTTATTGGTACCACGGCCATAACCTCTTGTTAAGATCCCAACCTCGATGTTTTGATCCTGTAGCCACTTGGCAAGTGCAATGACCATAGGTGTTTTCCCCGTTCCACCAAATGATAAATTGCCAACACTTATAACAAACGGTGATAATGATCGAGATTTAAAAATGTTACGGCTAAATAAGAAACAACGTAGTTGAATAATAAACCAGTAAATTGGTATTAGTGGCAAGAATAAAGTTCTAATTTGAAGCATAAAATCTAGCCAACAATGCGTTCTTTGGCGGTTTTTTCGACGGAGTCTAAGGCTTGTTTAAGACGCACGACACAAGTATCAAATTCTTCATCAGGAGATAAAACCACTGGTTCGCCAAATATTAGGGATATTTTACCAAAAGGCTTTGCAACATAGTATGTATCCCAATTTGTAAACTCCCAACGGCGACTGGCCTGAGCTGCTGTAGGAACTATTTTAACACCCGTTTTTTGAGCGGCCCTTATTGTTCCTGGTTTGGGAATTTTCGCCGGACCTTTTGGACCATCGGGCGTCAAAGCAAATACATTCCCAGGTATGTTAAGAAGGGAAACAATGTCCTGATAGACTGCTTTACCGCCTTCAGAACTGGACCCTCTAAGCATTTTCCACCCTAATCGCTTACCGATTTTAGCAATTAATTCAGCATCCTTGTGAAGACCGGCCAAAGCATGAAAGCCACTTCCGGTAAACCAAACAAATGGTGCGAGCATTACACCATGCCAACAAGCAAAAATAAACGATTGGCCATCATCCACCAATGTCTTATAGTGTTCTTCACCTTCAACTGACCAGCGGTTGGTACGGTGTAAAAAAAGCAATAACCATTTCCCCAAAAAGGACTCTAATGTTTGTAATATTTTCTTCAAAATTGAATTGATCCCACTAATGATATTTCAAAACTGATTTAGCAGCGCGCCTATAAACACCAGGCGATCCTAGCTTCTTTTTTATCCTGGAATAATTCCTAAGCATGGTTTTGCGATCGGTGGTATTATTTATAAGAGCAACCAGAGTATCGGCCATCTTATCAGACTGCAAGTCAGCTTGGAGAAATTCAGGTACAACCGGCTTATCAGCAATTAAATTCACCAGAGAGGCGTATTTCACAGATGACATACGTTTAATTAATAACCACGTCACAGTAGACAATTTATAACAAACAATAATAGGAATTTTTAAAACAGCGGCTTCAAGTGTCGCGGATCCCGATGCTACTATAGCGGCAGTACTATAGTGTAGCACCAACTGTGGATTAGTTTTTTCAATAAGGATATTATTGGTGTGGTCGGGTATGTTGACCAGTTCCGATTTACCAACAATCGCCTTCAATCCAGGAATCTGTTTTTGCAGTCGTAATACAGTACTCATAAACGTTGGCCAGTGACGATCAATTTCCTGTTGCCGACTACCGGGGAATAAGCCAAGCACAGGATCATGAACATTTATACCATGTTTAGAAAAGAAAGATAGCTTATCCAATTTTGGCGGATTTGGTTCAGCAAATGGATGACCCACAAATTCGGTTGTAATGCCACGACTGCTAAACCAAGCCTGTTCAAAGGGGAGGATGCATAAAGCCTGGTGAATGTATTGCCTAATTATTTTAACACGCTTTTCTTTCCAAGCCCAGACCTGTGGCAAAATAAAATAGGTGATTGGAATGTTCAGATCACGACAGCGTTTTGCTAAGCGCAAATTGAAGCCAGGATAATCGATTAAGATTATATGATCGGGTTGAAATTTCTTAATGGTTTGAATTGTCTGCCGCATAAGCCTTCGGAAAAACGGTAGATGCTTAATTACTTCTGTGAAACCAACATAGGATAAATTTGTAATTTGTTCTACTAGATTCACACCTTCTTTTTGAAGCATCGGCCCACCTAGACCTAGAAATGTTGAATCGGAGTGAAGCTGTTTTATTTCTCTAATAAGTCGGGCACCATGAAGATCTCCAGACGCTTCTCCGGCAACAATAAAAAACTTCAATTTTTTCTTTTTGGATGGCTGCATACTTATCTAGTCAAAAGTATTTGAGAGAATTTTAAACAGCAGGAAATTGGGTACGAACAAGAATTAAAAACAAAACAAACAAACTGTTCTGCAAAGTTCGTTTTTCGGTCTTGAAAGTTTTTTTATACGACATTGGTACCCGGCTATCCGATGGATTCCAGGGTGTGAACCGGGGGAAAAAAGCACGAACATTCTGCTTATATAATTGATATTCCTCCCCGAATAATCCAGTGAGAGTTTCCTCTTCTAATGCGATTATTAATCCATATTGAACAGTAAAAAAACACCAGGTTATTAATAGCATTACCAGGACATTTGGGGCACCCGCAATTAGGACGACACCAGTATACATTATTATATTGCCAATGTATAATGGATTTCGCACATAGGAAAAAGGACCGCTGGTACACAAACTAGGCGCTCCAACTTTGGTTGTTCGGGTGATACCGCCGGCATATCTAACACCGCTGAATCTGATGAATTCACCGAAGGCTAGTAAAATTAAACCGCACCAAATGAAAGAATTGCCAGGTTGTGCGAAATACAAAATAATTAAGGCTAATGGTATTGGTGTATAGCCCCTGTTTTTAAAAATAAATTTTCGAATGCCCATTAATGAATATCTTCAATTATCATATTTTGAATTTTTATTGCTACGCTTAAAGCATCACGGCCTGCTTTACCATCCACAATTGGCGTGGCTTTACCATTGATAGAATCAACGAAATTTTTCAGTTCCATATGGAGTGCATCTATTTGTTGTAGCGCTGGTTTCTCATAGACAATTTCACGCTGCTGACCATTTTGCTCATACGGAGCAGATACGAGCGGCTTGGAATTTTTATGGTTAAAATCGATAATGCGGTAAACCTCAGTTAGCCCTAAAAGAAAATCGATGGTAATGTACATATCGCGCTGAAAAACCTTGATTTTGCGTACCTTGTTCTTAGCAATACGACTGGATGTGATATTTGCAACAGTTCCATTTTCAAATCGAATGCGTGCATTGGCAATATCCACCGATTGCGTAAGAATTGAAACACCAGTAGCATGAATATTCTTAACTGGTGATTGAACCAGCGCTAGAATTATATCAATATCATGAATCATGAGATCCAAAACAACTGGGACATCTGTACCGCGTGTGGTATAGGGAGCTAACCGCTGCACTTCAATAAATTTCGGATTTAAGTCAATATCATTTAGGGGAAGTAACGCAGGATTAAGGCGTTCAATATGTCCAACTTGAAGTGTAACTCCGACCTGCGATGCCAACTCAATAAGCTCATCCGCCTCGGCGACTGTTTTAGTTATGGGCTTTTCAACAAAGACATGTTTCTTGGCAGCAAAACATTGTTTAGCCACCTCAGCATGAAATTTTGTGGGCGTTACAATTGACAGCGCATCGCAGGTTTCAATTAATTTTGAAAGATCAGAATACGAGCGGGAATTATAGGTTTTGGCGATTTCATTTGCCCGCCTCTGGTTCAAATCGAAAACTCCAATGAGGTTAACATCGGACATCAGGTGATAGTGCTTGGCGTGATGTTGGCCAAGATGTCCAACGCCTATTACTCCAATTTTTAATTTACTAGTCATTTTTACAGCCATCTTAATTGTGCAAAAAACAATTTACTGATACCCTCTGAAAATTAGCAGAGGATTTAATCATGAACATCTCTAATTACTAGATCGAAAATACAGGCAATCTCCATCTTGTACAATGTACTCACGGCCAACTTGCATTGAAAGTCCAGCCTCCCGTACTTCAAATTCTGAACCGCATTGAACTAGATTAGGCACTTTATAAACATCGGCTTTTATGAATCCTTTGGCAAAATCAGTATGGACTGCGTTAGCAGCGTCTAAAGCAGTGCCGGTTGCAGGTAATGTCCAGGCTCGAACCTCATTAGAATTACCAGTATAAAAAGTGATCAGATTGAGTAGTGAAAAAGCTTTTTCGATCAGCCTATTTAATCCAGGCTCATTCAACTTGTATTCCTGTAAAAATAAAATTTTTTCATCCTCTGCAAGGTGGGCGATTTCAGCTTCTACTTGAGCACAAAGTGAGACACAAAGAGTACCTTGCTGATTAGCATAATCATTGATGTTTTTGACGGCCGTGTCCAGGCTATCGTCCATTAATTGTTCTTCATCGATGTTAGCGACATGTAAAATTGGTTTGGATGTCAAAAGAAACAATTCCTTTATATAGTTAGCTTCGATGTCTGTCAATGGAATCGTACGAATCGGAGATCCTGAATTACAATGCTGTTGAAGTTGCTCAAGTAATTCTATTTCAGCTTTCGCTGATTTACTGCCAGACTTTGCAATCTTAACTATTGCATTTATTCTTTTTTGAATTGTATCAAGGTCTTTTAATAACAATTCCGTTTCAACGATTTCCGCATCCCGAATCGGATTAACACCCCCTTCAGTGTATGCAATATTTGTATCCTTAAAACATCGAACCACATTGATTAAGGCTTGCACCTGCTTGATCTGCCCTAAAAATTGATTTCCTAAACCTTCGCCGCGACTTGCCCCTTTTACTAACCCGGCAATATCGGTGAATTCTACAGTAGCTGGCGTAATTTTTTGCGTTTTATATACCAGAGCTAAGGCCCTTAACTGAAAATCTGGTAAAGCGACAATTCCGTGATGGGGTTCAACAGTACAGAAAGGATAATTTTCGGCTGGGACAGAAGCCGCCGTTAAGGCGTTGAATAAAGTAGATTTGCCAACATTGGGCAAACCGATTATGCCGCATTGTAATGACATGGATATTTAATAATTTAAATGACGCTAGAAAGAATCTAAGGCTGGGTCAGCACCAAAGTCATAAGTTAGATTATTAAATAGTCCGACTTGGAGATTTTCTGCTAAATAAATAATCTTGTTTTTGACTTTCAATTCTGCGTCAGCCCACGCCATGTAAACCGGCTTGGTAATGACGCGTTTGATATCAATTTTGTACTGAACTAGCCGATGATAGGGCCGCACCTGTCCTTTGAATTTTAAATCTTTAACACCTAACGCCCGACCGCGACCTTCACCGCCAGCCCAGGATAAAAAGAAGCCAACCAGTTGCCAGAAACCATCGAGGCCTAAACAACCAGGCATAACCGGATCGCCTTTAAAATGGCATTGAAAAAACCATTGAGCGGGATTTATGTCAAGCTCGGCGCGAATTTCTCCTTTTCCGAATTTTCCGCCTTTTTTGGAGATTTTAAGAATGCGGTCAAACATCAACATCGGAGGAGCGGGAAGTTTCCCGTTTTCTATGCCGAACACTTTTCCAGCGGCAACGTCCAATAAGTCTTTTTTACTGAATTTATCTTTTTCCATATCTTCTTATTTCGTTCAGGAATAAAATTATTTAGTATAAAGAGTACAACGAAATAATGAATAGTTTAAAGCAAAATAAAAGAAGTATGTATTTATTCCTGAAAAATTAGCAATAATCACAACTTTGCCATCAAATACGTTTTAACTATATTCCGCCTCAAGTTTTGGAGGAGTTATGTCTGAATGGGTTTTAATACTAGGATGTTCCACCGGTCATGGCGGCGCGACCGCTAAGCGATTGGCGCAAGACGGCTATGGAATATTAGGCTTTCATTTGGATCGGGCAATGGTAAAAAAGCAGGCAGCAGATTTAAAAGAAGAAATAGCCAGCATCAATGGCGGACGAGTTCATTTCTGGAATAAAAATGCAGCATCAGCAGAAACGATGGATGAATATATTCCCAAGATTAAAAAGATAATTGGTGACAAACCGCTAAAGCTATTTCTTCATTCCATCGCTTTTGGAACAACCATGGATCTATTAGGAGAAAAACACGTAACGCGAAAGCAGATAGATATGACTGTGCATGTGATGGGCACTTCTATTCTATACTGGACGCAAAAATTGCACGATCGTGGTATGCTTGGTAAGGGATCGCGAGTAATGGGTTTCACAAGTGAAGGAAATTATGTGGCGATGGCAGGATATGGTCCGGTTAGCATCGCGAAAGTCACTTTGGAGGCTATTATTCGTCAGATTGGCTGGGAGCTTGGCCGGTTTGGTGTAACTGCTAATACAATTCAGGCAGGTGTTACACCAACTCGAGCACTTACTAAAATCTCAGATCGCTGGGAGGATTGGGTCGAACGTACGAAGTATCGAAATCCAATGCGGCGAACGACCGAACCAACGGATGTTGCAAACACAGTTTCACTACTACTACGTCCTGAGGCAGATTTTATAAACTGCTCAACGATTTACTGTGATGGTGGCGAGCACCGCTCAGGAAGAATCTATTAATCTATGATTTGAAATGAGGCCAGTAAATTCCGATCTTTAATTTTCTAAATTATAATCTCGGAATGAATATCAACGATACTTCTGTTTTCGCTGATGATATATTTAGACTGTACAGCAGCACGTAATGTTGCATCTTTAATCCAGATTTCAGCTAGTTTGATTTTCCGATCATTTTTAGTTGCAGCATCTAAGAATAGCGTTGATATGTAGACATCCAATCCCATCTTAACCACCTGCTCTGAAATAAACTCTACATATTCATGGTCTTTTTGCTCGTGAACATATTCGACCGCTTTATTGAAATCTGTGATCATAGTAGCAATAGATTCTGAAAGTGGTTGAAGCTTAGAATTGAATGAAAGTGCTTTAAATTCATCAAATTCTTTACCTAAAACGCCTGCCAAAATTCCGCCAATTGCCGCCACTATCTGTAGTTGCGATGTTCCTTCATAAATATTGGTAATTCTGGCATCCCGATAATACCTCTCCATATCATAATCTTTCATGTAACCATTACCGCCCATTATCTGCAAACCGTCGTAGGTACATTTATTCGCCATTTCTGCATTAAAGTATTTTGAGAAAGGAGTTAAAACTCCCGCTAAACGTTCAAGGTATTTGGTTTCCTTACGATCTTCGTCTGGTTTTTTGGATTGAGCTTTCAATTTGTCTACGATCCTTCCTGTTTCATATAATAAAAGACGCCCTGCTTCAATGTTTAGACGTATTTCGGAAAGCATCTTATAAATGGCAGGAATTTGAATGATCGGCTTGTTGAACTGAACTCGGGTTTCAGCGTATTCCTTCGCCGAATTATAGGCCGCCTCTGCTATGCCCAAAGCTTGTGCCGCAACGGCAATTCTAGCACCGTTCATTAGCGACATGATATATTTAATTAAACCGAATTTTCGTTTTCCTATCAGATACGCAGGTGTATTGGAAAAGGTCATTTCACAGGTTGGTGAACCATGGATGCCAAGTTTTTCTTCGATGCGGTCAATATTTATTGTATCATCGTTCGAGCAAACAAACATTGATAAACCGCGGCCATCGCTTGTTCCCAGTTCGGAACGGGCCAATACCAGTAATGTTGTTCCGTTACCATTTGTAATAAATCTTTTTGTGCCATTCAAGCGCCAGACGCCATTGTCGTTCCCGTCTTCAGGCGGAGTTGCTGTGGTTTTAACAGACTGCAGGTCTGAACCGTAGTCTGGCTCAGTCAATACCATTGCGCCCGTAGCCTCACCGCTTGCCAAAGCCGGTATATATCTCTCCTTTTGCTCGGTATTGCCAAAAGCTTCAATAGTTTCAGCAATATCCTGTAAACCAACTAACGTCATCAACGATGCATCGGCACGCGAAACTATTTCAACTATTGCAATTTTTATCGTCTGGGGCATATTCAGTCCGCCATATTCGTAAGGAAGTGAAATGCCCATCATATTCATTTCTTTGAAATCATTAAGATTATCTAAAACGAGAGGATTCATTGTAACATCGCCGTTCTCACAGATATGACCTTCTTCATCAATTTGTCGGGAACGTTCAAATATTGGCCCGGCGCATATATCCCCAATCACCTCTAAAACATCTAAATAATTCTGGGCTGCTTCTTCGCGATCAGCGGGTGCAAAATCATGCTCCTTTGAATTAGTGTAATCATTTTCGACTGTATCGGCCAAGGTCCTTAAATCCAAACGGTCTAAATTGAATTTTATATCAGGATTATCAGTAAAAAAGTTTGGCATGAATAATTTTCCTATTAAATGGTTTAAGATTAAATGTTGTACCGGAAGTTATTTATTTCTTTGTAATGCTACTCGAATAAATTAACATAAAACGACACGAACTTTAGCACATCAACTTGCAATTTTATAGGTCAGAGTAAATTCGTACTTTATTGATTCAATTTGACCGAAGGATGAATTCATCGCGCGCACTGTTACCAGGATCTTTTACCATAAACATCATGAAGAGCAGTCCCGCTAAAAGCGAAAAGCCAATACCAATGAATAGCCACTCAAGCGGGATGAAACCGCTTAACATGCCGGCCGTTATGATAACAACTAAAGTAAACGGAGCCAGAAAAGTGTCGATCATTGCCATATAAAGTTTGTTATCGCGCTCTTTAGCAAACTCATATACCAGATTCATTGATGCTGGGACGAATGCCCCCAACCCCATTCCTAAAAACATAAATACCAGATATACCCAAAACATTGATGTTGCCAGTAGCACGGTGACTACTGCCAGTAGATGGGCTGAAAAGGAAATTATCAAAGCCGCTTTGTGCCCAAAACGGTCACCAATTCTTCCAGAGATATAGCTGGCGATGCCGTAAGCAGTCACATTTATCACAGTAAAAACTCCAGCTTCACTGACATCAAAGCCGAATTTATCCTGCATGAAAACCGCATACAGACTAATGGCTGGAAAATTAGCTGTAAAAAATATACGTCCCAATAAATAACGTCTGAAATTCTTGTGCTTGTTGATTATTGCCTTTATTTCATTAATAAACTGTAGTAGAGATTTTTTCTTTTTAGCGGTTTTGACCGGCCTGACCTTGAAACCAATAAATGCAATTGTTGCAATAATCACAGAAAAGAAATAAATGAAAAATCCTATTCCAAAATTATTTGGAAATGGGATGCTGCTACTAAAGAGAATTTTTACCAGGAATCCACCAATGAATCCGCCGACGCTGTTGAAAACAAAGGAAATGCCAATAAAAGATCCACGCGTTCCACGATTAGTCGTACGATGAATGAAACCAGCCCAGATCGGCAGAACAAATCCGATCGCCAGGCCATAGATTATAAAACAAATATAATAATAGACCCAGGCGAAAGATCCAGTTGGAGCAAGAAAAGCGAATACAAAGCTCATCATAAACAAGGGAGGGAAAAGCAATCCGTGCACACCGATTACACCGGCCTTTATATTGCGCATATTACGGGCATAGGCGGCTGAAACTAGTTGCGGAATTGCAAATAGGATTGCGAAAAGCCCTGCAACAGAAAGCACGACGGCCGAAGGCGCGCCCAATTGCTTAAGGAAAAGCGGTACAATTGCGTAGGTAGTATGAAAAGCCATTCCAAAACCCCAACTAAACTCGTGAACGCTGTTAAGAATGAGGTTTTTACTAATATCTTTATTAGATAGATCAGGCATTTTGGTTAAGGGCCGGCTCGCGAGAAAGTAATATAATGGCAATTAATAAAATTGATGTTCCAACTATTTGTGCGAATGACAACATGTGCCCGCGAATGAACCAATCAAAGGCGACTGCCGAAAGTGGCCAAAATAATTCATAAATAGTTGAGTGTGAGGCCGGAACATGTTTTAGACCATAATAATATATAAACAGAGCCACTGAGCCAGTTGAAAACACAATCACAATGATTGCTAACCACTGTGAAGAATTTAAATCAAAAATTGCCATTGGTGCGCTGATCGAAAATAAAACAGCCATTGCAATTACGGCGGTTATTGTTAACCGCAATGCTGTTACAATTGTGTATGACATGTGTTTTAAGGCATGTTTTCCCAGTACGGTTGAACTTCCCCAGCTAAAGGCGGCCAGAAGGGCCAGCAATGCAGCAATAATGGTTTTATCATCCCAATCTGCAATAGGGCTTGTTCCAAACGTGACGAAGTAGCCACCAATAATAGCCATCACTGCTAAAACAATAAAACGAGCCGTGATTTTTTCTTTCAGGATCACAGCCGCAAGAGATATGGCAAATAATGGTTGAAATTTTTGAAGCAAAACCACAACAGAAAGATCTATATACTGGACATAACTTAGAGCTTTGGTATAGAAAAACGTTCCTAATACTCCACCGCAGATACTAATCCATAAGACTGATGACCAAGTGCGCTGATTCATGGAAAAGATCTGCTTGCGTCCATGAATAAGAAAGGGAATAAATATCAAAGCACCGAGGGTGTGCTCAATAGTAACGATTAAAAAAGCCGGAACAGAATATAACTCTTGACGCAAAAAACCGTCAAGACTCCAAAGCGTTGCTGCCAGTAAGATTGCAAGCACTGGGATATATTTTTTCATGATTGAAATTACTGCGTATTATTGATTAGAAAGAAACGGGAAGAGATTAATGAATAAAAGACAGTAAATGGCCAGCCGAAGATCTAGGCAGAGCCACCCAGGCCAGTGATTTGAGTAGTGTCTATTCCGAACGTCTTATTTGCTTGAGTCCACATGTATTTTTCAGGTACATTAAATACAAAATCGCGTGTAACAGATTGCAATAACCAGTCTCCTCGCTCGATTTCCTGTTCTAATTGACCAGCTGACCAACCAGCGTGCCCCAGATACAATTTATATTGTTTGGGGCCCTTGCCCTCACTTATGTCTTCGAGGATCTCTTTGTGACTAGTGATAGAAAAATCACTGGATATATTTAATGTGCCGTCAATGCTATGCTCTGTTGAATGTAAAAGAATGCCACGTTCAATCATTACAGGTCCTCCAAAATAGACCTTTGGTACTATCTTGAGAATATCATCGTTCTCACTATAGATATCAGAAAAGAGTTTCTTCAGATTGGGTTCCTGAAAGGGGCGATTGATTATTAAACCCATGGCGCCGTCCTTAGAATGTTCGCAAATAAATATAACAGATTTACCAAAATAGGGGTCTGACATATGCGATATTGCAATGAGAATATGATTTTTTAAGGAACCCATAACTAAATCTACCGATGGATTGTGGGGAGATCAATAATGATTATACAATTAATGAAAAATCTTACAGATATTTTTATTTTAGCTTTTAGAAAAGCGGTAAATTGCAGACTGAGTAAATTTTAAAGTGATTTTGGAAAAGCCAGAAGATGAACAAACCAACTGATAAATTAGTCATTAGAGGGGCTCGGCAACATAATCTTAAAAACGTGAATCTGGATATTCCTCGCAATAAACTTGTTGTTATAACCGGTCTGTCCGGTTCCGGGAAATCCTCTTTAGCTTTTGATACTATTTATGCTGAAGGCCAACGCCGTTATGTTGAATCGCTTTCATCCTATGCACGTCAGTTTTTAGGGCTTATGGAAAAACCGGACGTTGATTACATTGAGGGATTATCACCAGCTATCTCAATTGAGCAGAAAGCCACAGCGCGCAATCCTCGCTCAACGGTTGGAACTGTAACTGAAATACACGATTATTTACGCCTGCTGTACGCCCATTTAGGTAAGCCGCATTGCTGGATATGCGGACTCCCAATACAGCGCCAGACGGTACAACAGATAGTCGATACAGTAAAAAGATTTAAAAGTAAAACTCGCCTAAATGTATTGGCGCCTGTAATTCGCGGGAGAAAAGGTGAACACCGGGGTGTACTGGAAGAAATTAAGAAGGAAGGTTTCCTGCGTGTACGGGTGGATGGCAAACTTCATAGTATTGATGATAAGATAAAATTATCAAAGAACAAGGTACACACGATTGAGGTAGTTGTTGACCGTCTAATTCTTGAGGATGATTTTCATGAGCGCCTTACAGAATCCATAGAACTTGCATTAAAAATTGGATCAGGCTTGATTATTATTCATGAATTACCAGACAAAGATCATTTATTCAGTGAACATTTTGCCTGCTCAAATCATCCTGAAGCCTCCCTAGAAGAATTATCACCACGCATGTTCTCATTCAATTCACCTTACGGTGCCTGTTCGCATTGTGATGGATTAGGTTCACACATGGAAATCGATCCTGAAATGGTTGTCCCAGATAAGTCACGTTCGCTGATTCAGGGTTCGGTTGCGCCATTAGGAGAACAACCGCGGGGCAACTGGTATGGTAGCATCTTGAAGAGTCTCTCGCGTCATTATGGATTCAGTTTCACTACGGCTTGGTTCAGGCTTGATCCGCAAGTGCGGGAAATTTTACTTTTTGGTACTGGCGACGAAACTTTGAAAATGACCTATTCATCTGATCGATGGTCTGGAACTTATACTGGCGGGTGGGAAGGAGTAATCCCTAATCTCATGCGCCGCTATCACCAGACAAAATCCGGACGCATCCGGGATTGGATCGAACAATTCATGCGCATGCGACCTTGCCCGGAGTGCGACGGGTCAAGGTTAAAAAAGGAAACTTTGCATGTTACGATTGGGAAATTAAATCTTGGTGATTTCTCTAAAATGTCCATAAAAGAAGCGCTGGACTTTATAAAAATTCTTGATTTAAACGAGACCGAAAAGAAAATTTCCGAGCAGATATTGAAGGAAATTAATGAACGGTTGGGATTCCTAGTGAATGTTGGGTTGGATTACCTTACGCTGGATCGTTCGACGGCAACTCTATCCGGTGGCGAGGGGCAGCGCATCCGGCTGGCCACTCAGATCGGCTCACAACTGGTGGGTGTTTTATATATATTGGATGAGCCCTCTATCGGTTTGCATCCCCGTGATAACACGCGCCTATTAAATACATTAAAAAAACTTAGGGATCTGGGGAATTCAATACTGGTTGTAGAGCATGATCAGGAAACAATTGAAGCCGCTGATCACGTTATTGATATTGGTCCCGGTGCCGGAGAACATGGCGGTGAGATCATTTTTTCAGGATCACCAAAAGCATTATTAAATAGTGAACATTCAGTTACCGGCCAATATCTGTCAGGGCGAAAGAAAATTCCCGTACCAAAAATCCGCCGCCCAGGAATTAAGAAAGATCTGGCGTTGAATGGGGCTATCGGCAATAACTTGAAGAATATTAATGTTATTTTTCCTCTGGGGAAATTTGTGGTGGTCACAGGTGTCTCTGGCAGCGGCAAGAGCTCTCTGGTTAATGAAACGCTGTATCCCATTCTGGCAAAAGAACTGCACAGGGCGCGTAAGTATCCTTTGGGCTTTGATACTGTTTCCGGACTTGAATACCTTGATAAGGTGGTTGATATCGACCAGAGGCCAATTGGCCGCACACCGCGGTCCAATCCGGCGACCTATACCGGCGTTTTCACACATATCCGGGATCTATTCTCGCAGCTGCCTGAATCAAAATTACGCGGATACAAACCAGGACGTTTTTCATTCAACGTAAAGGGTGGGCGCTGTGAGGCCTGCGAGGGCGATGGAATAATCAAGATCGAAATGAATTTCCTGCCGGATGTCTATGTCACCTGTGAGGTCTGCAAGGGTGCCCGTTATAACAGGGAAACGCTGGAAGTAAAATATAAAGGCAATAATATTGCCGATGTCCTGAATATGTCCGTGGAAGAAGCACTATCATTCTTTGAGAATATTCCACCAATTAAAAAAAGACTGACAACACTGTTTGACGTGGGACTGGGCTACATTCGCCTGGGACAACAGGCAACTACTCTTTCGGGTGGTGAGGCACAGCGTGTGAAGCTTTCCACTGAGCTGTCGCGCGTAAGTAATGACCGTTCCATGTATATATTAGATGAGCCGACAACTGGTTTGCATTTTGAGGATGTACGAATGCTGCTGACCGTTTTACAGCGCCTGGTTGATCGGGGTAATTCTGTGATTGTGATCGAGCATAACCTTGAAGTGATCAAATCTGCAGATTGGATCATCGACCTGGGTCCCGAAGGTGGGGATGATGGAGGCAATGTTATTTTCTCGGGCGTCCCTGAAGACCTGATAAAGACGCAAAATTCTTATACCGGTCAATTTTTAGCAGATACGATGAAGTTGTAAAATTGGATTTTATTTAGCGGTGCAGCGTGGTGTAATAACGGCGCGATAGAACCCAGATTAGTAAAAACTGATACGCCAGACCGGCCAATCCATAGCTCCAGATCTGAGGATTGTTTTCAATTCCCAGCCAGAATACTTTTGCTGGCCAGTAAAGCGGTACTAGACCCAAGCCAATTTGCCACCATGCCGTAACAAACCAGGCTGCAAACGGAGCTATATTCAGAACGCCCATAGCCTTTGCAATGGCAAACCCCTGTACTTTATTAGCGGCAAATGCCGCCAGAAAAAGAGCATATTCAGCAGACAGAGGAGCAGCTACTAGTGCTGTGAAAAGCAACGGCAGAAATCGGATCTCAACCAGTCCGATCATCGGTATTATAATCATCGTTATAATGATACTGAGGATCATTGGGGCGGTAATCCGGTAGATCATATAGCCAGTCAGCGTCAGGGGTGTTATCTGCAGGGCTGACAGGGTCTGGTCATCACGCTGGTCCAGCAGTAAAAAACCGATTATCATTCCCGTGAGCAACGGCGTTAAAAAAATTGCCATGCTCAAGACCGGTGGATAATAAGGTGCTAATTCAAAGCTGTATTTTACCACCAGGAAATCTGACAAAGCCGGCAGTCCCCAGCGCATGACTACCGAGATCAGGACGGGATAAAAGGTAAGCCAGCGCAGCATTGGGTCCCTTATCACGTTTTTCAGGTCAATTGGCCCCAATGATCGCAGAATTTTCAACATCCGCATGTTAGTTAATTCCTTCCGCTGAAATTATATGTTTCCTGAAAGCACGCCGGCCCCAGATGAATATTAGGATCACCCACAGATGTGAACCAATCAAACCGTAGATCAACTGCCACTCGGGCACTGGTACGAAAGCCGCTTTGGTGAGAATTAGCGGTGCCTGCAGGGGGTGCAGGTAAACCAGCCAATGGTTGAAAACGCCATAGTATGCCAAGAAAGGCGGAAACAGCGGCAGCGTATATATAAATGATGGAAATAAATATTCATTGATAGAATCATAACGTACTACCGCGATGAAGCCCAAAAGTATAAATTGAGTGGACGTGAATGCTAAACCGCCAAACAGTAAGATCAGATCCACATCTGTACCAAAACCAAAGATCACCAGCGCGAAGGCCTCCACCAGGGCAAGCAGCGAAAGGGAAATGACTTTCGATGCCAGGTATTCTTTGGGGCGTAGCGGTGTAACCACCTGGGCGCTTAAGGAGTCTTCCCGCTTTTCAAGCAGAATCAGTGCGGCAACGAAATAAAAAGTCGTAATGAGCAAATTTGACAGGATCAGCACCGGCAACTGAAAGCGCAGAATATCTTTCGGGAACTGAATCATGATCACGATCCATACTGCGGCTACGAACAGGGCGGCGTAATAAAATCCATTGCGATACTGCAGCCGGATATCCCATCGGATGGCTGACAGCAGGCGTTTTATGACAGGGACCTCCCGGTTACTTCTATAAAAATTTCTTCCAGGGAGGCTTCCTGCGAGTGGATCGTTTGAATTTCCTGCTCACCCAGCAATTTTAAGAAATCTTGATTGTTGCCAAGATCGTTCAGGGGAAATTCTTTGGTATCGGTTTTATTCTTTGCACCGTCATATTCGACGCGCACTGAATGTTTTCCGTGCTGCAGTTTCAGTTTCCGGGGAGAGTCAACCAGCACCAGCTCACCATCCACAATAAAACCGACGCGATCGCAGAGCTCATCCGCCACGGTCATATCGTGCGTGGTGAGAAAAATCGTTTTGCCCTTGTGTTGCTGCTCTTTGATCAAATCCTTTATTTGCCGGGCATTCACCGGATCGAGTCCTGCGGTTGGTTCATCCATGAAGAACAGTTCGGGATCATGGAGCAGGGCTCGGGCAATCCCCAGGCGCGTTTTCATTCCTTTAGAGAATTGTGCAACAGGGACCCTGGCATCTTCTGCCAGCCCTAAAATTTCCAGGAGTTCTTCTGGCGCATGTTTATGTCCGCTGTACAGCGATCCGAAATAGATCAGATTCTCCAGCGCCGTGAGCTTGAGATAATGATTGGGATATTCAAAGGAAACACCGATGCGTTCATAGTAGTCTCCATCCCAAGCCGACAGATCAGTTTCAAAAATTGAAACGTCACCTTTATAATTCCGTAAAAGTCGGATAAGTATTTTCTGAGTGGTGGATTTACCGGCCCCGCTGGGACCCAGAAACCCGAAAATCTCCCCATTCTGGATATCGAAATTCAAACCCTTAATAGCTGGTATGTCCGCTTGGGCGTAGGTAAATGTGAGGTCTTTAACGTGGATCATGGGCTTTTCAACAATATGTAGTTTATTATGATAGAGTTGTTATTCCAAACTTCTCTTTAAATTAAGTTGAGAGAGTTCAAAAATCGCTACAATTTGCACCTATTGCCCTTTCATTCTTACATTTACAACGGGCAAACCGAACAGTACCAGGAAACCAGAAAGATGCTGCTAATCAAGTAAGTATCTGGCTGACAGGCTTTCAGAAAACAATATTTAATTCTTAAAGCAGAATCTCTGCTTGGCCACCCCTGAATTCAGATTGTATCTTTACGGTCTGAAAACGACTAATATTTATTGATTTCCCGTATATGATAACTGAAACACATGTGACTGATCCGACCCCGATTGAAGAGGATTTAGTCGTTGAAAGGTCGCTACGACCTTCTCATTTTGATGATTTTATTGGACAGAAAGACTTGGTCGACAGCCTTCAGGTCTATATTGAGGCTGCTAACAACCGGGATGGGGCATTGGATCATGTGCTGCTATTTGGTCCACCTGGCCTAGGTAAGACAACCCTGGCCAATATTATTGCTCGGGAGCTTAACGTAAACATAAAGCCTAGTTCTGGACCGGTTCTGGAACGGGCCGGTGATCTGGCGGGGATGCTAACCAACCTTCAGGGTCGTGATGTATTCTTCATTGATGAAATTCATCGCCTGAACAGCGTTGTAGAAGAATATTTGTATTCTGCCATGGAAGATTTTTCCATCGATATCATGATCGATAAGGGCCCGGCCGCTCGCAGTGTGCAGCTGACCATTGAACCTTTTACTCTGGTGGGCGCAACCACGCGCATGGGAAATCTCACATCACCACTCCGAGATCGCTTTGGTGTGGTAATGCGCGTTGATTATTATTCTCCCCAGGAATTATTTCTGGTGGTAACCCGGTCGGCTGATATTCTGGAGTTGGAAATTGATGATGATGGAGCTAATGAACTGTCAAAACGATCGCGTGGTACACCGCGGATTGCCAACCGGCTTTTACGCCGAACACGTGATTATGCTGAGGTAAAAGCTAATGGCAAAATTACAGAGCCGGTTGCAAGGGCCGCTCTAGATGCTATGGGTATTGATGGCATTGGCCTGGATGATATGGACCGACGTATTTTAGAAACTTTAGTTGAAAAATTTGATGGTGGACCGGTAGGTGTGTCATCCTTAGCGGTAGCCATCGGCGAAGACCGAACAACCATCGAAGATGTGTATGAACCCTTCCTGATAAAAGAAGGCTTTATTCAACGCACGGCTCGTGGGCGTATTGCTCAGGAGCGAACCTTTAAATTGTTGGGCAAAGCTCCAACCGCCAAACAGCAAGGATTGTTTAATGATTGAAAAGAAGAAAAAATATAAGCTGGCTGAATTCAACTATCCCCTGCCGAATAAATATATTGCACAGTATCCAGCCCCCCGGAGGGATCAGTCCAAATTAATGGTAATAGATCGCAAAAAAGAATCAATTGAGCATTTAAAGTTTTCCAACTTGATTGATTATATACGTAAAAATGATTTGTTGCTGATGAACAACACAAAGGTTTTTCCAGCCCGGCTGTTTGCCACTAAAGATCGCACTGATGCCAGGGTAGAAGTATTCTTATTACGCGAGTTGGGCAATGATCTCTGGGAAGTAATGGTCAAACCGGCTCGTAAAGTACGAATTGGCAACAAATTGATGTTCACTCCAAGGGTCCACTGCGATGTTATTGATAATACCGTATCTGGTGGAAGAGTGGTACGCTTTGAGTATGAAGGCGAAGACCTGTATAACGTAATTGACCGGATCGGGATTTCACCTTTACCGCCTTATATTCACCGTGAATCGGAAAAAAAGGATAAAGAACGCTACCAGACTGTCTATGCTGACAGGCGCGGAGCCGTTGCAGCGCCTACTGCTGGATTACATTTTACAGAAGGACTGTTAAAGCGCATAAAGGATAAAGGTATTCAGGTAGAATATGTTACACTGCACATTGGCCTGGGTACTTTCCGTCCCGTTCAGGTAGAAGATCTTAATCGCCATCAAATGGATTCCGAATATTTTGAAGTTTCTCCACCCACGGCGATGGCAATTAATAACGCACGCCGTAAGCGCCATAAAATAATAGCAGTGGGAACTTCATCCGTACGCGCCATGGAAACGGTTGTTGTTTCGGGTTTTCAGATAAGTCCCAAGCGGGGCTGGACGGATAAATTTATATATCCGCCATATGATTTTAAAATGGTTGATGCATTGATAACAAATTTTCATCAGCCAAAGAGTACACTAATGATGATGGTCGCAGCTTTCGCCGGGCATGACCTCATTATGAAAGCCTATAGGGAAGCGAAGAAACATGATTATCGATTTCTGAGTTACGGCGATGCAATGTTGATTTTATAATGGTCAAGGCAGCTCAGATAGTTGGTGCTATTCTCCCGGCTGCCGGCGTAGGTAACCGCTTTGGCGGTGTAAAACAGTTTCAAAAGATCGATGGGAACACACTTTTGGAGCATGCTTTACAACCATTTCTTGAAATTCCAGAAATCCATGAAATTGTTGTGGTCGTCCCACAACAACGCTTGAAAGAAGCCCTTAAGTATGTTAGTCCCTTTTCCTCAAAAAAGCGCCTTTCTGTAATCATGGGAGGTGAGCGTCGTCAAGATTCAGTAAGAATGGGCTTGAACACCCTCAGCAAAGATTGTTCAATCGTATGTATTCATGATGCCGCACGGCCATTTGCATCTGTGAGGATGATTACTGAGACAATCACTGCATGCAATGATCATGACGGGGCAATTGTCGCCATTCCAGCTTCAGATACGCTAAAAAAGGTAAGCGCTGGAGAAAATGTGATTGAAAAAACAATCCCACGTGAGACTATCTGGCATGCCCAGACACCGCAGACATTCAAGCGTGAAGCATTGGAAGATGCCCTTGCTTATGCTGAAAAAAGGGGGATTATTGGCACAGACGAAGCTTCTTTATTGGAGCAGCTGAATTATAAAATTGTTCTTATTAAGGGATCGACCAGAAATATAAAAATTACTACTCGTGAGGATTGGACTATTGCCGAAGCATTGTTAAAAGGAGTCAATAATGATTAGAGTCGGCATTGGATTTGATGCCCATCAATTAGGTAAAGACCATAAATTGATTATTGGCGGTGTAACAATCACCAGCGACTTTGGGTCAATTGGTCATTCTGATGGCGATGCCTTGCTCCATGCGATAACTGATGCCGTGCTTGGTGCGGCTGGGCTTGGTGACATCGGTCATTTTTTCCCAAGCAGAGATAACCAATGGAAAGGGGCCGACAGTAGACAATTTCTAGGAGCTGCTGTTGAAAAAGCGCATTCTGAGGGTTATGTGGTGGATAATGTAGATAGTAATATTATCCTGCAAAAACCACAACTGCAGGATTATATTGCTGAAATGCGTAAAATACTAGCCAATACAATGAAGCTGAAGATCAATCAAGTTTCTGTGAAAGCAACTACTACCGATGAAATGGGATTCATTGGTTCCGGACAAGGTTGGGCTGCCCAGGCCATTGTAACCTTAAGATCAGAATAATATGGATTCCCTGATTTTAAAATCCTTTGCCAAGGTTAATGTTGGACTAAAGGTAATGAATCGTCGCAGAGACGGTTACCATAATATTGCTACAGTATTTCAGGAACTTGATCTGTATGATACCATAACAATTAAAAAACAGTCGAAGGGATGTAAGATCAGCGCCGATGTTAAATGGATACCTGTTGACGATTTGAATAGCGCTAGCAGAGCTTATACAATTTTGAAGGAGCAGTATCCGGAATTAGGCGGTGTGCAAATAAATCTTCAAAAGAAAATACCCGCTGGGGCTGGGCTGGGTGGCGGGTCAAGCAACGCAGCAACCGTGTTAAAAGGACTAAACAAATTATATGAACTTATGATTGCAGACAAAAAATTAGAGCACTTAGCAATGAAGGTTGGTGCGGATGTCCCCTTTTTTATTCGAGGAGGAACTCAAATCGGGGAAAGGCGCGGTGAAAAATTAACACCGGTTGATAATCCAATAAAGGGTTGGTATTTGTGTTTGACACCGGATTTTTCAATCAGTACAAAATGGGCTTATGCAGCTCTTAAAAAAGACTTGAAGGCGGCTGAGAAGCAACCTAACTTTGCCCACTTTATTGGGATCGATTTTATCCCTAACAAGTTATTTGATAATGATTTTGAAGAGGCTGTGATTCCAGCATATCCAGAGATTGGTAATTATAAATCCGGATTGATTAAAGCCGGTGCGAATTTTGCCAGTCTGTCGGGTAGTGGCTCGACTGTGTTCGGAATATTTGACGATGAAACTCAAGCTCAAAAAGCTGCGTCAACTTTCCCACCGCAGATCCAGACCATTATCACCAGACCGACAAATTCCTAATTATCCAGTTGTAATCACCGTCTAACTATTGGGGAGTCGTCCAATGGCAGGACACCAGGTTTTGGTCCTGGCGATCGGGGTTCGAATCCCTGCTCCCCAGCAAAAATATGTATAAAGAAAAGTTAAAAATTTTCGGTGGTCGCAGTAATCCAGAGCTAGTACTGGGTATTACAAAGTGCTTAGACCTTCCACTGGGTAAAGTGTCAATAAAAACATTTGCCGATGGTGAAATATGGGTCAAGTACGAAGAGAATATTCGCGGTAAGGATGTATTTATTGTTCAGTCTACAAACAGTCCTGCCCGAAATATAATTGAATTAGCATTGCTGGTTGACGCGGCTGTTCGCGCTTCTGCCAATCGCGTTACTGTGGTCGTACCATATTTCGGATATGGACGACAGGATCGCAAAGACATGCCACGCGTACCAATATCAGCCCGGGTAATGGTAGATTTATTCACAGCAACTGGCGCCGGTCGTATTATTAGTATGGATCTGCATTCCACCCAAATACAGGGCTTTACTAACATTCCGTTTGATCATCTTTATAGCCGTATGGTGTTATTGGATGAATTAAAAAAACTTGACATGGATCCTGAGGAGGCAGTTGTGCTAGCCCCAGATGTTGGCTCAGCCCGGATGAGTCAAGCATATGCTAAACGATTGGGGATGAATTTTGCGCTGATTGATAAGCGACGTTATGCCGCCAATAAGGCTGAGGTGGTGCATTTGATAGGTAAATTGAAGGGAAAACACGTTTTAATCATCGATGACATTATTGACACTGCGGGTACGACGATCAATGCTGCAGACAAAGCCATGGAGCATGGAGCAAAATCTGTGATTGCGATTGGGACGCATGCTCTTCTTTCGAGGGATGCTGTTGAGCGGCTAGATAAATCGGTTATTGATAGGCTTATATTGACCGATACAGTGAAAATTCCTGAAGAGAAATTATCGCAGAAAATGAAAATTGTTTCTGTTGCAAAGATTTTTGGAGAGGCAATCAAACGCGTTCATGATGGTGAATCAGTGAGCGCTCTATTCGAATTTTAATTTAGCAACTAGGAGTTTTAAGATGGCACAATATGAAAAGCTGGAAATCTCAATGCGCAAAGAAAAAGGTACCGCTTCGGCGAAAAGATTACGGCGAACTGGCGCGATTCCGGCCATTTATTATTATCATGGTGAAGAGAATATAAATCTCACACTTGATCAGAAAAAATTTTACAAAGCACTCCATTCTGGACATCATATTTTTGAGATTGACCTATCAGGCGAAGAGCAATATGTAATGATTAAAGAAATTCAATATCATCCGGTCACAGATAATATTATTCATGTTGACCTTATGCGCGTCCGGCGCGATCAAAAGATCACGATTTCAGTCCCTTTGCAGGTTGAAGGCGAGGCAAAGGGCGTTCAAGAGGGTGGTGTGATAGCGCAGAATTTAAACGCACTGGAGATCAGCTGTTTGCCCGGTGATGTCCCGGAACAGATTACAATCGATATCTCCGAGGTGGGGTTGCATGAAGGATTATCAGTATCAGATATAAAAGTAGCGGATAATATTGAAATTGTTTCAGCTGAAGATCTGACTGTATTGACAATTCATCCACCTAAAGTTGTTGAAGTTGAAGCTCCTGTGGAAGAGCTTGAAGAAGGCGAAGCAGCTGCAGAAGGCGAAGCAGCTGCAGAAGGCGAAGAACCACAAGCTGTTGATTCTGATACTGAGGAAAAACCAGCCGAGTAATAATGCTAGCTTTCGTTGGACTGGGAAATGTTGGGGATAAATATGCGGCAACCAAACATAATGCTGGCTTCTGGGTCATCAATGAATTGGCGGAACGGATGAAAATAGCATTCAGTCCAGGGAAAGGCGATTATGTGTTTGGTAAAAACAAGCGCTCAACGGTATTGTTAGCAAAACCGACAACGGGAATGAATGTCAGCGGATCAGCTGTGAATTCGATTATGAATCATTTTGATATAGATCTAAAAGAAATGCACATTGTCGTAGATGATGTTGATCTGCCATTAGGAACGGTGCGAATTAGACCCCATGGCGGGGATGGCTGCCATCGCGGTATGGAATCGGTTATATATCAAATACGCAATGATCAATTTCCACGTATCCGAATTGGCATTAAAACTAATGAACAAACCCGACCGGCTGAAAAATTTGTACTAAAACCATTCCGTAAGGATGATCAATTATTAGCGGAGTCAGTTGTAAAAAGTGCTGCCGATGCTATCGAAATGATAATTCATCGCGGATTGCAGGCAACCATGACAGAATATAATCGAACCAATACAAACGCGGAGAACGAATAATGAATATTTATTATCTGGTACCTGTTGCTGGAATCCTTGCTTTAATTTATTCTTATTGGAAAAGTAGCTGGATCATGCGCCAATCCCCTGGCAATGAGCGCATGCAGGAAATTGGTACAGCCGTACGTGAAGGGGCGATGGCCTTTTTATCACGTGAATATAAAATATTAGCAATTTTTGTACTTGCAGTCGGAATTGGACTTTTTGCTGCACGCCTTTCTTCAAACACCGAATTAGTGGCGGTTAGCTTTATCGTTGGGGCACTGTGCTCCGGGATAGCAGGATACATCGGCATGCGCGTAGCAACAGCTGCTAATACCCGCACTACTCAAGCTGCTCGCAGCGATCTTAACTCAGCCTTGAAAGTGGCCTTTAACGGCGGATCGGTTATGGGGATGAGCGTAGTTGGTCTAGGCGTATTAGGTTTGTCGATACTATTCTGGCTTTATGGCGGTACCAAAGCAGGTGCTGACCTTCCGTTTGTATTAGAAATTTTATCAGGATTTGCCATGGGCGCCAGTTCTATTGCTCTTTTTGCTCGCGTTGGTGGCGGTATTTATACCAAGGCTGCTGATGTTGGTGCAGATTTAGTCGGAAAGATTGAGGCGGGTATTCCAGAGGATGATCCTCGTAACCCCGCTACAATTGCTGACAATGTTGGCGATAATGTTGGTGATGTGGCAGGAATGGGCGCTGACCTGTTTGAATCATACGTTGGTTCAATCGTTGGAGCCATGGTGTTAGCTGCCAGCGGTTTGGGATATAACTATGTAATTCTTCCGCTGGTTTTAGCGGCGGCTGGAATTGTGGTGTCAATTGCCGGTACATTCTTTGTCCGGACCTCTGAAGGTGGTAATCCGCAGACAGCTTTAAATCTAGGAATTTTTGGAGCCGGCGGAATCATGGTTGTGGTTTCCTGGTTTGTCATAGATCACTTTGCAGATCCCAACATTTTATCAACAATTAACATTTTTGGCGCCACTGTAACTGGGCTCTTTGCCGGTATAATAATTGGATTATTGACTGAGCACTTCACGGCATTAGGCGGTAAATCAACAATTAATATAGCTAAAGCCAGTCAGACCGGACCGGCGACAAATATCATCAGCGGATTGGCAACCGGCATGTATTCAACGGCTTATCCGGTATTAACTATAGCTATGGCAATAATTATTTCCTATAACCTGGCAGGGTTGTATGGAATAGCAATAGCGGCGCTGGGTATGCTGGCAACCACCGGCATTCAATTAGCGGTAGATGCTTATGGCCCAATCGCTGACAATGCCGGCGGATGTGCTGAAATGGCCGGATTAGAACCGGAAGTTCGCGAACGCACTGATAAACTGGATGCAGTTGGAAATACAACAGCAGCAATCGGAAAGGGTTTTGCAATCGGTTCTGCAGCTCTAACAGCACTGGCATTATTTAGTGCTTATCAAACAACAGTTGGTATTACCAGCATTGATATTATTAATCCAAAAGTGATGGCAGGACTTTTGATAGGTGGAATTTTACCATTTCTGTTTTCATCATTTGCAATGAAAGCAGTTGGCGAAGCTGCCTTTGAGATGATCGAAGAAGTTCGCCGTCAATTCCGTGAAATCGAAGGTTTATTGGAAGGCAAAGCGCGTCCGGATTATGCACGCTGTGTAGATATATCGACTTCAGCTGCAATCAAGCGCATGGTTGCACCGGGATTACTGGCGATATTAACGCCGGTATTCTTTGGTTTAATCCTGCACGACGCAGAAATGTTGGGCAGTGTTCTTGCTGGTGTTCTTGTAACCGGTGTGCTGATGGCAATATTTATGGCCAACGCTGGTGGCGCCTGGGACAATGCCAAAAAATATATTGAAACAGGAGAATTAGGTGGTAAAGGAAGTGACGCTCATAAAGCTGCAGTTGTTGGCGATACAGTGGGCGATCCTTTCAAAGATACCGCTGGCCCATCTCTGAATATTTTAATCAAACTTATAACAGTTGTATCATTAGTCATTGCGCCAATGATCTAGTCGGCAGAAATATGGAGAAGTGAATGAAATATTACGAAATACTATACATCATTAATCCCAACTATGAGCAGGATCGTCTATCAAAAGCGATGGATAGCGTTACTGAGGAACTTAAGAAAAGTAAAGTTGAGATTATTAATCATCGAATTTGGGGTAAAAAACGTTTAGCCTATATGATTCAAAATCATAAATATGGTACATATGTAATCCTCGAATATGGTTCTGAGGAAACCGGTTTGATGCCTGATTTCAATTTGTTTATGAAATTGAATAAAGCGGTGTTAAGAACTCAAACAATTCGGTTAGATGAAAAACCAGAAGAATATAAAGAAGATGAGGTGCCCGAAATAGTTGCAGGAAAAAAACCCGAAGAGGTGAAGATAAATAAGCCTGAACCTGTCATCGAGGTCGCCCCGGATCCAATAGAAGAAAAAGCTTCGGATGAAGTCATTGAAAAGTCGGAAAAGGTGGAGCAAGAGCAAACAGAGCAAACAGAGAAAACAGAGGAAAAAGTAGAAAAAATAGAGAAAGTGGAAGAAGCTCCAACTGATGAAAAAACTTCTGATGAAGATGAAGAAAAAGTGGAAAAGGAGAACTAATATGGCATTCGCTACGAAAAGAAAATTTTGCTATTTTAAAGAGAATGGAATCACAAAAATAGATTATAAGGACGTTAAACTGCTGCGACGCTTTGTAACTGACCAAGGGAAAATTATGCCCCGACGCGTGACCGGCACTAGCGCAAAAATGCATCGGCAATTAGTAAGGGCTATTAAACGTGCAAGGAATATTGCATTAATGCCATTCACCAATGCAGGCGTTGAAAGCTAAGCATTGATAATCTTAAGAGTGAGAAAATAAACAGGAAGATTTAATATGGATGTAATATTATTACAAGACGTTGAAGGGTTGGGTCTAGCTGGCGATGTAGTTAATGTTAAGCCGGGATTTTTGCGAAATTATCTGGCACCAAGAAAATTGGCTTTGCGAGCATCAAAACGAAATTTAGCGTTGGCTGATGAGAAAAAACGGGTAACGCAGGCACGACTCGCACGCCAGGATAAAATCAATCAAGAATTGGCAGCGACTCTTGAGAAAATTGAGATAACCATCGAAATGCAGGTAGGTGAAGAAGAACGCTTGTTTGGTTCGGTTACTACTCAAGATATTCAAAAATCGTTGGCAGACCAAGATATAAAAATTGAACGCCATGATATTTTGTTGGAAGAACCCATTAAAGCGCTTGGTGTATACACGGTACCAATAAAACTGGCTTCTGAAATTAAACCTGAAATTAAAGTTTATGTGATCAAGGGATAAGCAATTTAAATTCGCTAAATTGAATATAATTTACATTATTGCGCGGATTATCATATTCGCGCAATTTTTTATAGTTATCAAACCATTTTTGTTGATTAGAATAAAAACACCCTCTATTTTTTCATACCATGTTTGTTAATGTTGCGTTTCCTATAGCCAGCTATCAAGAATTTACCTATTCTGTTCCAGCGGCTCTCGAAAAGTCGATTTCTGTAGGCTCGCGGGTAAGTGCCAAGCTCGGTAAACGGCAACTAATTGGTCTGGTAGTGGCAATATTGAAAGAAACAAAATTCACCGGCTCAGTTAAGCCGGTAGATGCGCTTGTGGATGACCAACCGGTACTTAACGAAAGTCTATGGCACTTAATTCAGTGGATGAGCCGTTATTATATGACACCTATTGGTCAGGCTGTCAAAACAGCCCTTCCTGACACTCTCTCGACGAAATATCAACCGCCAACCAAGTGGGTGGTAAATATTAAGTCGCATGATTATGACATTCTGGAACTGGAAAAGCGCGCCCCCACCCAGGCGCAAGTTTTAAAACATTTAGAGCAATTAAAAGAACCTGTTCCAGTTACAGAATTTAATATGCTTGCCAGTAGCCCACTTACCGTTTGCCGCAATTTAGCTGATAAGAATCTGGTTTCATTGGAAGAAGTAATGGAGCTTCCCGACATTACTGGATTTACCTTTAATCCAATTCATAAGGAAATAGTTTTTTCGGAAGCACAGCATGCGGTCATTAGCAGCATTACAGACAGTATTCAAAATGAAAAATTTAAACCATACCTGTTGCACGGCGTTACTGCCAGTGGTAAAACTGAAATCTATATAGACATTGCTCATAAAACACTGGATAGTGGTAGATCGGTAATTATTTTACTTCCTGAAATCGCTCTGACGCCCCAAATCGCCGGTCGTTTTAGAGCCGTGTTTGGTGATAAAGTTGCTCTCTGGCATTCAAAACTTTCTGCTGCTGCTAGAGCCTGGACGTGGAAGGGGATTTGCCGTGGTGATTTTAATGTTGTGATAGGAGCGCGGAGTGCGGTTTTTACTCCACTTAATGATCTCGGTCTAATTGTTGTTGACGAAGAACAGGAATCGTCTTTTAAACAGGACTCTCTAGCTCCTCGCTACCACGCCCGCGATGTTGCCTTGATGCGGGGTAAACTGCAAAAAGCCGCCGTGGTTTTAGCAAGCGCGACACCCAGTTTTGAAAGTTACTACAATCAACTGCATGATAAATTTTCCTATTTTCATTTACAGGAACGTTTCGGAGGCGCCCGTTACCCCCATGTTAAAATAGTAGATATGCTCAAAGAACAGGAAGAGTCAGGAAAGTTTGATCAGATATTTTCAGGTTTATTATTAGATAAAATTGATGATCGACTGAAAAAGAATGAACAAATTTTGCTTCTGCAAAATCGTCGCGGATTTGCGCCTATACTACGCTGTCATGATTGTGGTTCTGTTGTAATGTGTAAAAATTGTCAGATATCCATGACCTACCATATAAAAGGGACTGTATTACAATGTCATTATTGCGGCCATTCCCTTGAAAAGAGACCGGAGCAGTGCGACACCTGCGGAAGCCCTGAATTTGATTTGCAGGGCACCGGAACGCAGAAAGTTGAGGAATTGATCAAAGAGAATTTTCCAAAGAGTGTGGTGGCTCGATTGGATGTAGATTCGGTACGAACCGGTAAAAATCTGGTCAGCATATTAAAGAAATTTGAAAAGGGAGATATAAACATATTGCTGGGCACAAAAATGATCGCCAAAGGATTAGATTTTAAGAATGTTACTCTGGTGGGAATTATTAACGCCGATACCGGCTTGTATCTTCCTGATTTTCGATCTGGGGAACGCGTATTTCAGTTAATTTATCAGGCAGCCGGACGAGCAGGTCGTGAGAAAAAACCGGGTGAAGTTATTGTTCAAACATATAGTATCGATGATCCGGTTATTAAATACGCAACACGATTGGATTTAAAATCATATTATAATATTGCCTTAAACCAGCGGCAAGAACTGAATTATCCCCCATTTAGCTGGCTGGCAAAAATTGAATTCACAGGCCTTAATAAAACCAAAGTTGAACAGTATGCTAAGCGCATCTGTGCAAAGCTGCCAAGCAATATTAAAGGGATGGAAGTATTAGGTCCAGCTTGGTGCTATCGTGAAAAATTACGGAATAGGTTCCGAATGCAATTGGTTATTAAATCATACAAACAGTTAGATACTAATGGTTATAATTTGCATAGTGTTTTAAATAAATATTTTTTAGAGGCCGGTCATTCTAGAACAAGGTCTGGAATAAAAACAATCATAGATGTGGATCCCACAACACTATTGTAAAATGAAACGAATAATTCTCTTAATATTTTTAACAAACGCCGTTTTTTCACAAAATACATATAACGGGATGAACAGCTGGTACCACACTTCAAGTGCAGTCATGGCGGGTGGTGGCTCAGCCATGGCATCTGCTGAGAGTGATCGAATTAATCCGGCGGCAATATTTGGGTTTCCACGTTTAATGCATATCAGCCTTATTCAATATCCTGCGGATATTCAAGCAAAAGCACTAACTCTAATAATTCCGCGTAAGGCCAACACAATTGCAGTGAGCCTCAGGCATTTGGGTTATGGCGATTTTGAGCAGTACGACGCTGGGGGAAATCGCCTAGGTGATTATATTTCAGGCGACACCTGGATAACTGGCTCATCTGCTTATGGATTTCAAGATAAAAAATTATTGGTTGGTGCTACGGGTGGATTTTTTATAAGTCAGCTCGAAGATTATCAATCAATCGTGTTAACTCTTTCGGCTGGTACAATCTATAATATTAAATCGATGAAATTGCGGCTTGGATTAAGTCTTCAAAACAGCGGATTTGTATTAACAAGATATACTAGTGAAAAAGAAAAGCTACCAACGTCACTGGTTACTAGTATAAGCAAACGGCTAGAGCATTTACCGCTTGATATAGCATTAGATGTGGCCTATCAATTTTCAAAAAAGACCGCTTATGCTAGGCTCAGCGGCGCATTTGATTTACCGCACCAATTCAAACTTCAATGGGGGATGAATACCAACAAATTATATCAAGAGACAGGCGTAAATTATATCAATGATTTTTTCGGAAGTTCTGGTTTTGGATTAGCGTATGATAATCAGGAATATCGTTTCGAGTTTGGTGGCTATTTCTTTACTTCAGGTGGCTGGATTGTGGGAATGGGCATGGGGGTTTATTTTTAAATATTAAATATTTTAATAAATATTACCGAAATATTAATAAATTTACGTTTTTATATATAATTACATAATATTTTATTGTATTATTAAATAATTCAAAATTATATTACCAGCCATGTTTGATGATAAAGATAAGAAATTACTCGATCTACTACAAAAAAACGCGCGAATGACAGCTAGCGATTTAGCAGTTGAAGTGGGTTTATCTATTCCGGCAACAGCCGAACGGATAAAAAAACTCGTTGATAATGAGCTCATATCAGACTTTAGAGCAATTCTGAATCCAAAGCAGAATGGATTTGATGTGACAGCATTCATTCAAGTAACCATGTCTTCTTCTGATTATTATGACGATCTGGTAAAGTTTGCCGATGATACCAATGAAATACTTGAGTGCCACTCGATAACCGGAGAAGGATCTCATATTCTAAAGGTCAGAACCCACAATACATCCTCATTAGAAACGTTGCTAAGCGTAATTCAAAAATGGCCTGGCGTAATTCGAACGAACACCATGATTGTAATGTCATCGTTTAAAGAAAACACCTATTTACCCCCAATTATCGACAAATAAAAATTCAAAGGAGCAACGATGGACAAAGCTGCAATATTAGAGCTTGCGAAAAAGGAAAATATCCGATTTGTGGATATGCAATTCACTGATATTCATGGAATAGTCAAAGCGGTGACAATACCAATATCAAAACTGCAGGAAGTACTAGATAATAATATTTGGTTTGATGGATCATCAATAGAAGGATTCACCAGGATTTTTGAAAGCGATATGTACCTGAAGCCCGACTTAAATACATTTGCGATTATCCCCTGGACAAAAGACACAGAGCGCTCTACAGCCCGTTTTATTTGCGATATTTATTTGCCAGATGGTGAATTATATGATGGTTCACCAAGGGCTATCCTAAAAAACCAGCTTAAAAAAATGAGTGAATTAGGATTAACTTTTTTTGTTGGTCCTGAACTTGAATTTTTTCTATTTAAAAAAGAGAATTCAACGATTAAATCATTACCACATGACCGCGGCGGCTATTTTGATCAATCCACCGATATGGCCACTGAAATCCGTCAAGATATGACAAGTGCAATGCAGGCTTTTAACATTGATGTTGAAGCCTTACATCATGAGGTCGCTGAAGGTCAGCATGAAATAGACTTTCGCTATGGAGAGGCCTTATCTGTGGCTGATAATGCAGTTACATTTAAATATATAGTCAAGGCAATTGCCCATCAGCACGATCTTCATGCTACATTCATGGCAAAGCCAATAGCTTCAGTTAATGGCTCAGGAATGCATGTTCACCAAAGCCTTTTTGAGGCTGATAAAAATATGTTCTATGATGAAAATGGATTATATCATTTATCTGAATTAGCTCAATATTATATTGGTGGTCAGATGAAGCACGCCCCAGCAATGACGGCAATATTAAATCCCTCAGTGAATTCATATAAGCGTCTTGTTCCAGGCTATGAGGCCCCAATCTATATTAGTTGGGCGACGACTAATCGTTCGGCTTTAATTCGTATTCCCCGCTATACACCAGGACGTGAGACCTCAACACGCTGTGAACTGCGGAGCCCCGATCCAATGGCTAATCCTTATTTAGCATTTGCAGTTATGTTGGCTGCTGGCCGGGATGGAATTAAAAACAAGATAAGCCCACCAAAGCCTATGGATGAAAATATTTATGAGCTTTCGGGGGCCGATCGGAAACTGCGGGATATAGCCACACTGCCAGGAACATTGAAGGATGCTCTTGAAGAACTGAAAAATGATGATGTGATTCGATCAGCACTAAGCGATGCTACTTATGAAAATTTTTATTCCGGAAAAATGAAAGAGTGGCTGGAGTATTCAACATCGGTCAGCGAGTGGGAATTGAAGAAATACCTGGAAATTTTTTAATATCACAATAATCACATAATACATTTCTAGTGTCTTACAAATACAGTGAGTTGTAAATTTTGAACTCAATGCTAGGTAAGATAAAACTTCATTTTATTCTACTTCTCATTCTGTCTCTGAACGTCTCTCTTAGATCAGAGAATAGGAATCCAATAGTATTGGTCCACGGATTTTTGGGCTGGGGACCCGAGGAGATGGGAAAGTACAGATACTGGGGCGGTTTTCAAGACCTTGAAAAATACTTAGAATCCAAGGGCTTCAACGTTTTCACTGTTTCTATCGGACCAATAACCTCCAATTGGGAAAGGGCAGTAGAAGTCTTTTACCAACTAAAAGGTGGCCAGGTTGATTATGGTGAAAAACATGCAAATTCTTGGGGTATAATTAGAAAACCGGAAAGGAAAACTTATCCAGGTTTATACCCAGAGTGGGATGAGAAGCATCCAGTACATTTTATTGGTCACAGCATGGGTGGTCAGACAATAAGAATGCTGGCCCAACAATTACATAATGTATACTATGCCGATTCATCTGGGGTTTTTCCAGAAAATAATATGCTGCTCGGTAAAAAGAATACTGGTTGGATTAAGTCAATTACCACAATTGGCACACCGCATAATGGAACAACGCTTACAAATATTGCAAAACGTAGCGTTTCATTTTTACAATATTTTGTCGGGTTAGCAGCTGTTGCTGGACCTGATTTCTATGATTTTGATATGGAACACTGGAATTTTAAAAGAGGGCTTAATGAACCATGGTTGAATTATTTTCGACGAGTTCGAGAACATCCCGCATGGGATTCTAATAATTTCAGTGCCTGGGAATTGAATCTTGATGGGGCTCGACATTTAAATTCAGTTATACAAATAGATCCTGAGATTTTCTATTATTCATATGCATTGAGCGCCACAAATTTAGATTCAATTTCTGGCAATCATATTCCCATGCCCGGTATTAATTTAATTTTACAGGCGAAAGCCCGCCGTATTGGTATGAAAAAAACTTTTTGGGCGGATGGTACGCCTACTGATTCGACTTGGTTTGAGAACGATGGAGTAGTTAATACCTGCTCACAGTGGGGCCCAACAACGGGAATAAACGGGCCCGAACCAATTGCTGATTACAATGCTAATGAACCGCCAATCCCTGGACAATGGTATGCAGTACGGCAGTTAAAAATTGATCACTGGTCCATAGTAGGACAAGGACTAATCAGCGCGGAGAGAAGAAACGAATTATTTAAAATATATGAAGAACACTGTACTATTTTGTGGTCATTACCGAAGAGATCAAATGAAAAATAACAGGATAAACAAATGGCAAAAACAGCTATAAGAATTCAGGATTTATATCGATTCAAATTAGTTGGCGAACCAAAAGTTGACCCAGATGGAAAACAGGTTGTATTTACAGTTCAAAAGATGCATAAGCAGGACAAAACTTATTATAAAAACATATTTATTATCGGTACCAACGGTCGCGGATTAAAACAATTGACTTTTGGTAAGCGCAATGATTTTGCACCACACTGGACACCGGATGGGCGGAATATTTTATTTGTTCGTAAAAAGAACTCAAAAAGTCAATTATGGTTGCTGCCAATGACCGGAGGTGAAGCTAGAGCCTTGACACATTTACCGCAGGGCAGTATCAGTAATCCGGTTTTTTCACCTGATGGCAGTAAAATTTCTTTTGTATTTCATCCCCTTGGTAAGGAAGTAAATGTCGACAAAAAGGGTAAACCCAAAACGCCCGTGAGCCGCCATATTAAAAATATCTGGTTTAGGTTGGACGGTGAAGGGTTATTTGATAGCGAATTTTCACACATCTGGATTGCAGATACAAAAACTGGTAAATCCAAACAATTGGTGGTCGGTAATTTTAATGATTCATATCAATGCTGGCATCCGAATGGCAAGGAATTGGCGTTTATTTCATTCCGTGAGAAAGATTGGCAATTACGATTTGATGAGCAGGATGTTTATAGAGTAAGCTTAGGTACAGGAAGATTAACATATGTAAAAGCTCCGGCTGGTCCCAAAGAAGGTTTGGCGTACTCACCGGATGGTACCACCCTGGCATATTTTGGTCACCAGCGACCTTACCATAGCTGGGGAGCAATCAATTACTTACTAAATACTATTAGTATCAATGGATCAAATCATACAGTATTTGGATTAAAAATAGACCGTACCGCCTACCCTTTAACAATTGGAGACATAACACCTTCATTCTCAGTTACACCTCCGCAGTGGAGCGCTGATGGAAGACATATTTATTTTCATACAAGCAATGATGGACGTCAATCAATCTGGCAAGCTAATACTAAAAACCTGAGAACTATTAAAATTACAGAAAAGGAGACTGTAGCAATTTCGAGTTCTTTTAATGACGCTAAAAACATCGCGGTTTATCAAGGTGCTTCATTGCAAAAACCGGACGAACTTTATTCGCAAAATTTAAATACAGGCTCAACAAAGCAGATTACCAATTTTAATAATAGTTATGTTAAGAGTCGTGATTTTAATGTAGCAGAAGAAGTTGTATTTTATAATGGTCGCCAACGATTGATGGGTTGGATTGTCAAACCACCCAATTTTAAAAAGAATAAAAAATATCCCATGATTCTTAATATACACGGAGGTCCTCGCTGTCAATATGGAAGGACATTCTTCCATGAAATGCATGTACTAGCCGCACGCGGATATGTAGTGATGTATACAAATCCCAGAGGAAGCCAAGGATATGGTGAAAAATTTGCGGATGCAATTACTGCTAAGTGGGGTGAGCCGGCGATGAATGACCTAATGAGTGCAGTGGATTATACAGTCACACTCGGTTATGTTGATAAAAATCGGATTGGCGTTACGGGCGGAAGTTATGGCGGATACATGACTAATTGGATCATTACTCATACACAACGATTTAAAGCGGCAGTAACCCAGCGGTGCGTATCTGATTTATCCAGCATGTTTGGCAATTCTGATGTTGGCTGGGATATGGCAACTGAATTTGGTGGACCACCCTGGGAAGCACGCGATACATATATAAAATGGTCACCAATAACATACATTAAAAACTGTAAAACGCCCTTACTCATTATTCATAGTGAAAATGATTTACGCTGTAATATTGAGCAAGGGGATCAAATGTTTACTGCTTTGAAATTTCTCAAGCAGGATGTGGAATATGTTAGATTCCCGGATGAGTTTCATGGATTATCACGAACCGGACGACCAGATCGTAGAGAAGAACGGCTACGGCACATAATTCGCTGGTTTGATAAATATCTTTAATAGGCGTGAGAATGATTGATATCAATGATTTTGCTAAAATCGAAATAAGAGTTGGGACTATTATTGGCGCCTCTAAATTAAAGGAAGCCAAAAAACCAGCCTATAAATTGGAAATTGATTTTGGAGAACTCGGCACTCGCAAGTCTAGTGCACAAATCACGGAACTTTATTCAGAATATGAGTTGATTGATAAACAAATTGTGGCTGTAACTAATTTTAATCCTAAAAAAATTGCTGGATTTATGTCTGAAGTCTTAGTGTTGGGAGTCGATAATAAAGACCAAGTAGTGGAACTGCTGGTACTCGACCAGCAATTACCCAATGGAGCCAAAGTAAGTTAATCGAATTTCAAAATTGAATGGGAAAAATTGATTATTGAATAAACTATTGAATCTTCTTGTTTCGGATAAGACATTAATACTGGACGGTGCGATGGGCACTGAATTAATGCGCCGGAAAATAGAG
The DNA here is from genome assembly GCA_042564205.1 of Fidelibacterota bacterium. Taxonomy (GTDB): domain Bacteria; phylum Fidelibacterota; class Marinisomatia; order Marinisomatales; family JAHJCW01; genus JBHPLN01. Next base: position 126,975 of record JBHPLN010000001.1, on the reverse strand, counting down.
CTTCCGCTACCATTATGGTCCGCTGAAGCTAACGTAACTCATCCTGAAGCAGTGCTTGCTGTCCACAACGAGTATATCAATGCTGGAGCTGACATAATTACCACGAACACCTTTCGTACAACTCCACGCTCCTATCAACGAGCCGGTTATTCGCTTAACGAATCAAAAACCTTAGCGCAAGATCGAATGGGGCGTGCTGTAGAGTTAGCCATTAAGGCTTCAAATGCTGCGAAGATAGTTGCCGGATCAATCGCTCCATTGGAAGAGTGCTATAATCCGGAATTAGCTCCGGAACAAGATATTGTTGAAAGAGAATTTTATGAATTATGTTCCTGGTTAATCGATTTCGGGATTGATGCCATTCTTTTTGAAACAATGGGTAGTATTATTGAAATAAAAAGCGCCATAAACACAGTAAATAAATTTCAAAAAACAAGTCTGCTTAGTCTATTGATAAAAAATGAAAGTACATTATTCGACGGAACGCCACTTGTAGATGTTTTCCAATTATTGAATGCCGATAGCTTCAACACAATTCTTTTTAATTGCACAACATTAGATTCGCTTCCCCGAGCAATTGATCTTTTGAAAAATTATTGGCCTGGTAATTGGGGAGTATATCCAAATCTGGGGAAAAGCATGCCTACTGCCGAAGGAGAATTTGAAGAAATTGAATCAGATGATTTATTTACCAAGCATGTTGATTTCTATATTCAGAAAAAGGTCAAAATAATTGGTACTTGCTGTGGATCGACCCCCCAACACACAAAGTTAATCAAAGATAGAATAGGGACTTCTAAGTAAAATGATTGAATTCTATAAAATTATCAGCTGTGAGTGATTATGGAATTTGGAGAACTGCTAATTCTATTTTTATTAGACCTGCAGGCGCTATTTAGAAAGCAAGCCGCGAGCAAAGGATTAACATTATCTCAAGTGTTGGTGATTTTTTCAATCCCTGAAAAAGGAATTGATATGTCCGGGCTTTCAAATACCATGGGCGTGGATAACAGCACCACAACCCGGCTGGTCCAAGTATTAATTCGTAAAGGGTGGATTTATAAAAGACGGGACGAAAATGATAGACGCGTTACACTAATTCGTTTAACACAAACTGGAGAGAATATTCAAAATCTTATTGAAGAGAAAATAAATAAATTTGGCGGTCAGGTATCTGAGGCGATTCCACTTGAAGATCGCGACGAAATTAAAGAAGCGCTAACTTATTTTCATTGGAAGGTCTCGAAGCTGCTTGCAAAAACATTGTAATAAAATAGAAAACTATGGTTAAGACATTTATTTCTCTATTGATATGGCCCATCGCAGGTCTGATGTTTTTAATATGTACTGGCATCTACCTTTTCTTGTCGCTATTCATAAAGCCAAGCCGTATGTATATTGTAATTAGAAGTTTATGTCGGGTTATGCTATTATTTGCCGGTCAATGGATTCAAGTTAAAGGCAATCGACCGGATCCAAAGAATGGACCATATCTCTATTTGTTTAATCATGAATCAATGCTGGATCAATTTATTGTTGCTGCAGTAGCTCCTGAATTCATTAATGCAATTGGCGCCTTGAAACAGTTCTCTTACCCTGTGTGGGGATTGATTATTAAGCGCTATGGCGCTATACCGATAAAGCGCAGAGATTTAAAGGAAGCGATACAAAGTCTGGAATTAGTTGCTGAGGAAATGAAAAAGGGCGTTTCGTTTATTATCGCACCAGAAGGCACACGAACATTAACTGGAGAACTTGGGACTTTTAAAAAAGGACCTTTTCATCTTGCACTGAATACCGGTGTGACAGTTATTCCGATTATTCTGATTAACGCCTTTGAAGCAAAACCTAAAACCGACTGGCGCATTCGTCCTGGCAAAATTATTGCTCATTTTGATGAGCCGATACATGGAGTTGATCACCAAGATAAAACCATGTTAGAATTACGGGCACTTGTAAAAGAACGTATGCAAATAATAAAAACACAATATGCATCCAGTTAAAATTGGCTAATCGCAGCTTGGGCAATTATAGTTTTCTATATGGTAATGAAAAAATACATTTGTTAATATTATTGCTATTCAATACTAAAAAATTATACACGGAGATTTAATGTCAGATACGAAGCACGTCCTTGTTCCTCTTGCGCCTGGCTTTGAAGAAATAGAAGCTACAACCATTATAGATATTTTAAGACGGGCCGGAGCCAATGTAATAGTAGCAGGATTAAACAGTAAAACAGTACAGGGTTCACATGATATTATTATAAGCGCTGACGCCCTCTTAGAAGAAATCAAAAATGAAGAATGGGATATGATCGTTTTGCCGGGTGGTGTTCCAGGGACACCTAACCTTTCTAACGATCAACGTGTAATTCAAATTTTAAAATCTTTATTCGAAAAAGGTAAGTATACTACCGCAATTTGTGCTGCTCCATCGGTGCTCGAAAAAGCTGGTTTGACAAAAGGAAAGAATATCACATCGGCCCCGGGTTGGGCCGATCAAATGACTTCAGCACATCATACAGGTGCCAGGGTTGAGGAAGATGGTTTGATCATTACTAGTAAATCGTGCGGGACAGCAATGGAATTTGCCTTCCGCTTGGTTAAAGTATTATTTGGCGAAGCTGTCGTTGAAGAAGTAAATGCAAGCGTACTGGCAAAACTATAGACTTGATCAAGAGAATTGCTAAAGCGATCTGACTGAAAATAATTCAAGGTAGTGAGAAAAAATGGAATATAAAATAACGAAAAGAATGTTAGAATCTTTTGATAGAAATATTGGAAAAAATCGACTTATCAAAATGGCTAGGAATGCTGCCGTGCACGGCGAGGTAACCGACTTAGCAATGAATTGGGAAGCATACAGTCAAATAGATCATACCTTCTCAGAAATTGTTACTGGTGAAATGAAAGTAACCGACCAGAAATCAAGCGGACGTTGCTGGGGATTTGCTGGTTTGAACTTGCTTAGAATTCTTCTTGGGCGAAAATATAATCTAAAGCAGTTTGAATTTTCACAAAATTATTTCATGTTTTGGGATAAGCTGGAAAAAGCAAATTATTTTTTACAGAATATTTTAAAAACATTAGATGAAGATTGGAACAGCCGGTTAATAATGCATTTACTGATAGATCCCATACAAGATGGCGGACAATGGGATATGTTTGTAAATCTTATAGAAAAATATGGAGTAGTACCACAGGTTGCCATGCCTGAGAGTCATCAGAGCAGCAATTCTTCACGAATGAATAGAATGATTACTCGTAAACTCAGAGAGTGCGCCAAGATCCTTAGGTCAGAGCATAATTCTGGCGTGTCCACGAAAGAACTTATTAAACAGAAAGAAAAAATGTTAGAGGTGGTTTACCAAATGTTAGTGATTAGTTTAGGAACGCCACCGAAAACATTTCAATGGCAGGCTCGAAATAAAGAAAAGAAATTCATTCGGTTAGATCCAATGAACCCACAAGAATTTTACAAGGAGACGCTGGGGATAAATTTACGAGACTACCTTTGTTTGATTAATGCCCCGATGGTGGATAAAAAATTCAATGAAGTCTATACTATCGATTATTTGGGAAATGTGGTTGAGGGCGAAATAATCAAATATGTTAATTTGGAAATTGATCAATTGAAGAAATTTGCCACAACCTCTATACAGAACGATGAACCAGTTTGGTTTGGGTGTGATGTTGGCAAGCATTTTCACAGGAATTTAGGTGTTATGGATATGGAGTTATTCAATTTTGAACTTTTTTACAGTACCGAGTTTGGATTGGATAAAGGCGGTCGCTTGGAATATGGAGACAGTATGATGACACACGCCATGTTGTTCACCGGCGTAAACCTTGAAAATAACAAACCAACAAAATGGAGAGTTGAAAACAGTTGGGGTGAAAAAGGCGGAAAAAAGGGGTATGATATAATGACTGACTCGTGGTTTAATGAGTATTTATATGAAATAGTTATTAATAAAAAATATCTATCTCCTGAAATTAAAAAAACGGCAAAAAAGCCTCCAATTAGTTTACCACCATGGGATCCAATGGGAGCGCTGGCTTTTTAAAAGCCCACCTAATTTGAAACCGAAATATTTTTCAAAGATGCGATTAATACTAATTATATTAATTACTATTTCCACTATATTTCCTCAAGTAGGGATAACTTTTAATACGCTCCCTAAAGATTACCAACTTTTTCCAAGGGATATTAATAATCAGGCAGTGATTAATATTTCGGGAACGGTTGACTCAGCAGGATATGATTCAATTTATGTGAACCTATTGCGTAATAATGAAATATATTCACAAGACACATTGGAACTGGTATTTGTTGAAAGCACTGCTGAATTTCACTTTTCTCCAATAATAAATGCTGAACTAGCGGAATATTCAATTAATATATATGTGGATACAATATTGGTAGCAGAGCGCAATAATATAGTCAGCGGCGATGTATATCTTATAAATGGGCAATCCAATGCTGTAGCTGAAGACTTTGAGGGCAAAGAAACATTTCAAAGCAAATGGATTAGGTCTTTTGGGACCTCTTCTAATTCGGCTTCTGAATGTGCTGCCGATACAAGTTGGGGATTAGCACAGGGGGCTACAATATATTCTCATACGGCGATTGGTGTGTGTGGCATGCAGCTGGCAAAAAACATTACTGAAGGTTATGGTATACCGATTTGTATACTCAATGGAGCAGTAAGGGGAGCTCCGATTGAGCATCATAATCGCGATCATTCAAATCACTCCAATTTAAACACAATTTATGGCCGCTTATTGTATCGTGTTCAAAAAGCTGGCATAACCAATGCAATTAAAGCGATCTTTTGGTATCAGGGAGAAAGCGATACGGATCTTAGTCATTTAACCTATATTAACGATTTTGGTGGAGTGCGCTGGGCTTGGCATCAAAATTACCCGAAGCTTGAAAAAATTTATGTATTTCAGATTAGACCCTCAAAAACTGATTGTGGATTTGGTTACCAGAGTGAACTGCGGGAAATGCAGCGACAGCTGAGAGAGTCATATTCCGATGTAAAACTTATGTCGACAAGCGGTATAAATGGCCACTATTCAGATGGTTGTCACTATTACTATGAAGGATATAAAAATATGGCAAATTGGATTTTCCCGCTGGTTGCAAGGAATTATTATGGTTCTACTGATAAAGATGGTATCAATTCTCCAAATATTATAAATGCTTACCAAAGTGGCGGTGAGCAAAAAGAGATTACGCTAATCTTTGATCAACCCGTATTTTGGCCGGAACCATACCAAGGTTATAAAATGGAAGACTATTTTTATATTGGTGATCAAATTGGGACTGTTTCATCTGGGCATGTTGAAGATGGGAATAAAATAATTCTAGAATTGAATAGCCCACCATCATCCGGATATGTGACCTATCTACCTGAAGACAATTATAACGGGACAAATGAATATTATAAAGGGCCTTGGATAAAAAACTCAAGAGGCCTTGGAATCTTATCGTTTTATCAATTCCCTATGGATTTATACAGCCCACCGAAGGGCGGCAATGATGAAATCACCACATTTGAAGATCAGGAATATTACTTTAAGAATAATGATTTTCAATTTTCCGATGTTGACGGTCAGGAATTCTCAGGTATTATTATCGAAAGCTTGCCCTCCAAGGGGATGCTGAATTATAATGGAGAACCGGTTGAGATAGGTTTCCATTATACTGAAATGAACAGTCTCACCTACATGAACGATCAAGATGAATATGGAGATTCTTACACCACATTTAACTTTAGGGTTGTCGATGGTTCACACGCTTCTAGCGAGAATGTTTATACAATGACAATCCATGTTACCGAATTGAATGATCCACCAACGATTGATTCAATTTCTGATTTCACAATTTTAGAGGATTCAGGTGAATTTGAAATATTATTACAGGGAATAGGAAAAGGTCCCGATCCCAGTGAACAGGTTATTGCAATTACAGCCTGGTCACCGGATATCGCAGCATTTCCACATCCTGTTGTAGAATATAATTATCCCGATCAAGCAGCCATTCTTACTTCAACCCTAAGCAGCAATGTGTATGGTATCTTTCCTATCGAAATAACTCTCCGGGATGATGGCGGAATAGAAAACGGAGGAGTAGACAGCCTAGTAACAACGTTTGATTTGCTGATTACAGGAGTCAATGATGCACCCACTTTTAACGCCATAGCCGATGTGGAGATCCAAGAAGACAGCGGACACCTAACTATGCAAATTGATGGAATTGATCCCGGTATATTTGAAGAAGATCAACGAATAATTTTAGCAGCTGTATCAAGCAATGATACCGTCATTCCAAACCCTATCATCATTTATGATGGGATTTCAAGTACGGCCGATATCGTAATTTCGACAGTCCTTAATGCGAATGGCACAGCCATTATAACAGTTTCGGCTAAAGATAATGGTGGTGTCACAAATAGTGGGACAGATTCATTTAACAGAACATTTATCATCAATATAACGCCTGTAAATGATGGACCGAATGGATTTGCGCTTCTTGAACCATTGGAAGAGATTGATTTGGTCATTGCCAAGAATAATCTTCAAGATACACTCATTTTTAGTTGGGAAAGCACTGATGATCCCGACCAAGATTCAGTGACATACAATTTTGTTGTCACGGGGGATTTAGCCAGTTTATCCAGAGAGAATATTATTTCTGAAGAACTTAAAATATCATATAGCGAGTTAGTTACAAACACTGACACTATTAACGTGGCAAATGGAAGTTGGACGATTGTTGCAACAGACAAGGATTTAAATACTACAGCAGTCAATGGCCCATTTAATTTGTCGATTGATAGCCGAAGTCTTATTACCGGATTGTTCAGTTTAGATCAGAATTTCCCAAATCCGTTTAACGGTAAGACCAGAATAGGGTATGATCTACCCACTAGAATTCACGTAAAGTTAACAATATATAATCTGTTAGGCCGTGAGGTTAAAACGCTTGTGGATGAAATTCAAAGTAAGGGGTATAAATCAGTAACATGGGATGGATTGAATAATTTTAATGAACATGTCGGATCAGGTCTATATTTGTATGTGATTCAAGCCGGAGACAAGATGGAAGCGAACAAATTAATCTATATGAAATAAATATGGATTGTCTTGGTAACTAAGAATGCTATTTAATTCTATTCAGTTCATAATCTTTTTCCCCGTCGTGGTAGGATTATATTTTGCTATGCCGCATCGCTTCCGTTGGACCTTACTTCTGGCAGCCAGCTACTACTTTTATATGTGCTGGAAACCCGAATATGTACTATTAATAATAGCCTCAACAATGGTCGATTATTTTGCAGCACTTCAAATGGGCAAGTGTGCAGATAGAGCCAGACGCAAGCCATATTTAATTGTCAGTTTAATTGTAAATCTGGGCTTGCTATTTTCTTTTAAATATTTCAATTTTTTTAATGAATCCTTTCGGACAGTTTTTGATTCGGTTGACATTTTTTATAATGTCCCCAGTTTTAATGTGTTACTTCCAGTTGGGATTTCATTTTATACATTTCAGACACTCAGCTATTCAATTGATGTATATCGTGGCCTAAAAAAGCCTGAGCGTCATCTGGGCGTTTTTGCCCTATATGTTGCATTTTTCCCACAACTGGTTGCAGGACCTATCGAAAGATCAACGCGTCTTTTACCACAATTTTTTAATAAATACAATTTTGATTATGTTCGTGTAACGAATGGCTTGAAACTAATGCTTTGGGGGTTCTTTAAAAAACTGGTAATAGCCGATCGAGTTGCAGAAGTAGTCAATCATGTATATAGCAGTCCAACCGGATATGAAGGAGCCGCACTGTTGATCGCCACTTATCTATTTGCTGTACAGATTTACTGCGATTTTTCGGGCTATTCAGATATTGCAATTGGAGTTGCCCAGGTATTTGGTATCAAGTTAATGCGTAATTTCAATCGACCATATTATGCTAAATCAATAGCAGAATTTTGGCAACGTTGGCATATTTCTCTTTCGACCTGGTTTAGAGATTATCTTTATAAGTCAATTGGCGGAAATCGAGTCACCAAATGGCGCTGGCACTACAATATTCTGATTGTATTTATTATTAGCGGATTATGGCATGGGGCTAATTGGACATTCATAATTTGGGGTGCCCTGCACGGATCATATTACTTGATCTCAAAATGGACATCAAACATTCGCCCCCGATTGAGTTCTATCATAAAATTAGATTCCTTTCCATTTGTTCAAAAGTTATTAAAGGTATTTATTACATTTAATCTGGTCTCTTTTGCATGGATATTTTTTAGAGCAAATTCTCTATCGGACGCCTTTTATATCATAACACACTTGTTTAAGAATATTTCGCATGTTTTATCAAATCTGTTTACCATAGGCTCGGGACAAGGAATAATTAGTACCGGGATTGGTCTTGACCGGGGCGAGCTGTTAATCGCGGGGCTAGCAATAATTATCATGGAGGTGGCACATCTGATTCAAAGAAAACAATCTGTTTTGACCTGGTTGGCGAATAGGCATGTTGTTATTCGATGGTCTATCTATTATTTCATAATCTTCTTCATTTTAATTTTTGGCTATTTCAATCTTAACGAATTCATATACTTCCAGTTTTAAGGGCTAACGCTTTGAGTAAATTTGCAATCAGATTAATAGTATTTTGCCTTCCGTTTATTTTAATCATGTATTTCCCGCATTTTACAAATGTCATTTTTGATAATGAATTAGACATGAAGTTCCGAACTTTTATGCCCGATCCCTCAGCCGTTAATATTGTCATTGCCGGCGATTCTCGAGCAGAGCGTGCTTTGATCCCGAAAATATTTGAGGATAGAACAGGTTTAGAAACAACCAATATTGCAAAGGGTGTTTGCGATTTAATGACACTTTATAAAGCTTTCGAAAAATATGATTTGGCGCAATCTGAACAGCTGTTCGTTGTCAGCGCTAGCATCTGGCAAGCAAATGATGGCGCTGTTGATAAAGGATATATTTCGATCAATGAACTAATGGAAATCCCTGTCTGGGGACAAATATTAATGTTGCACGGTGAATACTTTGCCAGTGTTGAAAATCGTCTGAAATTATTCTGGGAAGAAATCACTGGAAAACGGAAACATTACAATTTCAAACAAGATGATATTCGCCTTAGAACACAAGGATTTTTAGGCGTTGATTCGATACTCAATCCAGAAACAATTACCAACGTATCTTTAAATCCAGATTCAACTCAGCATTATTTTTATAAGAGGCTGAATATTAACGGATATCGTAAACAGGTAATACAAAAAGCTTTAAAATTATTGAGCAAGACGAAATCTAAATTTTTAATATATCAACCCCCAGCCAGCCCACTTTGGCATTATCACACCAAAGATTCATTTATTGATAAGGCTGAGCGTGAATACAGCACTTTTTTAGAGAATGAAATAGATGCTTATGAAAATATTCAGTTTATAGATTTTTATGAATACCAAAATCCAAAACTTGACGATAGTAAGTTTTATGATCTACAGCATGTAAATATTACGGGCGCAGAAATATTTACTTCGATTGTGATTGATTCGCTGATAACAAGGCAGATGATAGACAAAGGGGACTTTTAATTAGAACGAATTTAAAATTGAATAAGCACGATTTAATGACAAACTTAAAAAAATTATATCTCTTTGATATTGATGGAACGCTCTTATCTCCCGGACCATCCGCAAGAAAATCACTAAATAAAGCTATCCAGAATAATACCGGTAAACGATCAGATTTGCAGATTGTTGATGTAGCTGGATTAACAGATCAATTAATCGTTAGAAATGTGCTGCAGAAACAAAAATATAACGGAAATATCAATCAGAAGACTGAAGAAATTTTATCGGAGTATTTAAATACATTTAAAATAGCATACGCCAGTTCATCGCACCCATTTATTTATCAGGATGCATTAAAACTATTAATTAAAATTGAGAAATCAGGCAATGTGGTTGCTTTATTAACAGGCAATACAGAAATTGGCGCGCAAATAAAATTAGGGCGCTTTAATCTAATTAATCGATTTGCATTTGGGGTTTTTGGTAATGATGGTATGACTCGCATGGAATTACCGGTAGTGGCTTATAAACGGGCACAGGAAATCTTGAATCAGGAGATATCATTTAATGATATGGTTATTATTGGCGATACACCCAATGATGCGCGTATCGCCAATGGAAATGGCTGTGAATCAATCATTGTATGCCGCCGCCCAGAATGGCGCAAGGAAATTCTAAAATACAAACCAACATTTGTTGTAGAACAATTAGATGATAAAAAAATTATAATACCCAAATATGAGACAAATTTATGAACTATTATTATTTAAGTTTAAAAGTAGTACACATTTTAATGATGGCAACATGGCTAGGTGCGGCATTATCGGTAACTATCATTTGGTCGATGAAAAATGAAAAAACAGAGCACATCAGCCACCAATTAAGCTTACAAATTATAACGCGATTGGAAAACATTACTGCAATTGTAATATTAGTTGTAGGAATATTAATGTTAGTACAACAGCCTGTTTGGTTGGCCAATGGGTGGTTGCATGTAAAGGTTTTATTGTGGATAACAGCTTTGACCCTGAGCCATATATCGCGCTCCAGGCTAAAGAAACTATTAAATGGGGAGCAAAAGCCGGGCAAGCGATTCCTCATTGTTAGAAAAGCAATGTTACTCTGCCTTATTTTGGCAGTGATTATGGTGTATTTCAGGCCATTTTGAAGATTATTTGATAATGTACTTACGAAGCGCATTGTGCCAGTCGACAATCTTTCGTAACCGTGTGGCTGATGGCATTTCTGGATAATATATTTTATCGCATTCACCAACATTGTTTGTAGTGCCAAACTCGCTCAATAATTTATAGACACCTAGCGCTGTCCTATCTTTCAGGATTGCGTGACCGATAGGAATTTGTATCATATCAGCAATAAATTGAAGCAGTGGTGGTCGTGAACCACCGCCACTAGCCGTAATGTACTCAACATTCAATTGTACGTTTTGTACCATTTTTTCGAAAATATCAAAGGCCAGCAATCCGATTGACTCCATGCCAGCGCGAATGATTTCATCGTTTGAGGCTCCATTAAGATTAATATAAACTGGCTCGAAACCAGGCGTCCAATATGGAGCTGCTATACCAGCGAAACCGGGAATTAGAAGCCCATCCGTGGTAATTCCGGTGCAGCGCCTGTGCCAGTTCATATCCTCATGAGAAATTTGTAGCTCATCTTCTAACCAATAGAATAAGGCATTACTGGCACTAATCGTTCCTTCGATCATGTAATTAGTTTTATCTTTACTGGAGTAAAGCACACTGCTTATAAGTTCCATAACATGCAAAGGTTTGTTATTTGTATTCAGCTGTATTGATCCAGAAGTACCGAAATTCATTGCAACAATTCCCGGCTTTGTCCCGCCCTGTCCGATCAAAGCAGCCTGCTGATCACCAATGACACAATTTAACTTGATTGATTGCCCTTGTATATTGATTGATCCAAATTCAAATTGGGTCGGAACTAGTTGTGGTAGACTCGACCTTGGAACATTAAAAATATTGCATATTTTTTTATCCCATTGCATTAGATCAAGATTCATTAACAAAGAACGACCTCCGATTGAAACATCCACTACAGCTGTCCCTGTCAGACGATGACATAAATATGCACTTAATGGACCAAACCAGACAGTTCCATTTTTTACTTGATTCTGAAGCTCTTCACTTTCGTCAATCATATGCAAAAATTTAGGTGCACCAAAATGTGCACTTAGAGGTGTTCCTGTAATGGAATGAATGAGTTCTGCCTGATCACTTTTTTCAGCAACCTCTTTTTGCGAACGACCGTCCTGCCAACTTAGAGCAGGTGTGAGCGCGCGTCCCGTAATTTTATTCCAGAAAAGAAAAGTTGATCGCTGAACCGCCATACCACAACTGATAATTGTTCCGTCCAAATTCTTTACCTGTTCAACGGCCTCATTTAATAATTTATAGCAAGAAATATATATTTCATCAGCATCACATTCTACATTCTGAGGCTGCGGACGATACATCTTATGTTTTACATGATTTGACCAAAGTATTTTGCCCTCTTTAGCAAATATAAAACATTTTGTTGAAGAGGTTCCTTGATCCAGAATAATATACATATTAGTATTTTTTATTATTGGTACTGAAAATTATCTCAGGCTAAATCTCTCAAATTTGGTTTGAAAAAGCCCCAAAAGCCACAGAGGGCCGCCCCAAAACCACTGCATAAAAATATTACCCGAATATCAATAAATGCGGCTAAAATGCCAATTATAGCAGAGGCGATTGCGGTGATACCCACTACTGACAAATGCACCATTGAAAATAATCGACCATGGTATTTGTTCGGTACATGCCGTTGTATGATTGTGGTCCTGCTAATAGTTATAAAGGGAATTCCCAGGGCGTGAATAACAATGAAAATCATCACAAAGGCTATTGATTGTGCAAAAAAGAAAAGCATATAGGTTAAACCGTCAAGAATCATTCCAAATAGTAATATTTTTCCATTGTTCATTAAGTGCCCAAATTTATATATAAGAACTGACCCCAGTAACATACCAAAGGCCAGGCCCGATTCCACAAAGGCATATTGCACGACCGTTCCGTTAAGGGCATTTCTTACCAGTATTGGCGTTCCAACAATCGCTAACCCCATAATGAATATATTATTGATGGAAGTAAGGGCTAAAAGATGACCAAGCGATTTGTTCTTAGCAATGTATGCGAGGCCGGCTAAAAGTTCTTTCATACTGCTATGTTGCTCAGGATTTTTTAATGGCTGAGGCGGTTTGATTACTAAGGTAAATAGTAGCACAGCAACTAAAAACGAACTGGCATCAATAACAAATAGATACGGTAGAGAAATAATACCGAGTAATACGCCAGCCGAGGCAGGGCCAATTAAATATGCCAATTGAGCAGAGCTTGATAAAATGGAGTTAATGCGAACTAAATATTTTTTCTCGATAATTGTCGGTATAAAGGCATTAAAAGCCGGTGGAAATAGCGTACTAAAACAAGCCCGAATAAAAGCCAGAGATCCAATTAATACTATATTGGTATATTGATTAAATATAAGGAGGGGAATTATAATAACTGTCAGCGCCTGGCTAACGTTAGAAAATATTATTAACGCTATTCGATTATATCGGTCGGAAAGAACACCCGCGTATAATCCAAAAAGCATTGCCGGTAAATAAGCACTCATTGCAATCAGTCCAGTAATAGTTGAAGATCCGGTAATATCCAGGACCAACCAGATCAGCGCTAATTGATAGATTGCGTCGCCGGCAGTTGAGATCATTTGCGCCAGCCAGAGTAAAATTGTATTTCGTTTTTGGTGCGATTGTATCATTGTTTGATTGGAATCGGATAATAAAATTAGGTCTTAAAAGCCTTTTTAACTTTATGAAATTCCACAGTAATTTTGCATTGTACAGGTAATGTCGAATTGACATTACACGCTATTTAATCTAGTAACAGTTAGGAGAATGCAATGGCATATATTATTGCCGAACCCTGTGTAGGTACTTGTGATACTGCTTGCGTAGAAGTATGTCCAGTAGATTGTATACATGGACCTGAGGACACCCAAGGCTCTGGAGCTGAGGCTAAAGAACCTGGATTTGATCCTGCTGGAAAAATGCTTTACATAGATCCTGAAGAATGCATTGACTGTGGTGCTTGTGAACCAGAATGCCCGGTTGAAGCAATATTCGAAGAAAGCGAAGTTCCTGAAGAATGGGAGAAATTTATCAAACTCAATTATGATTTCTTCGGTCGGGAATATAGCGGTTAATTATTAATTCGAACCAAAGTAAAGAAACGGTTACATAATATTGTGACCGTTTCTCTGCATATAGAAAGAACCAATGAACAAAACAGAAGTTATTGCATTATTGAAAACAATCATGTATCCTGGATTTAACCGGGATATTGTGTCCTTTGGCATGATCCATAATATCGAAATAAAGGGTGATGATATTTCTGTTATCCTCAAGATTCAATCAGCCCAGGAAGATAAAAAATTAGCGGTCGTGGAACTTGTTAAAAAAAGACTGGAAGAAACAAAAGATTTTAAAAATATTACCATGGATTTAGTAAGCGATCCTCAAGCTGGGAAGCATACTGCCGAGTCAGGTGCTAGCAAACCTAATATTGATGGAAAAATAAAATATATTATCGCCGTTGCCAGCGGTAAGGGCGGTGTCGGGAAATCAACAGTAGCTGCCAATATTGCTGCAGTTTTAAAAGAACGTGGACATTCGGTGGGATTATTAGATTTAGATATTTACGGACCCTCGCTTCCCATCTTATTAGGATTCAATGAACGTCCCACCATTACCCCAGAGAAGAAGTTAATTCCGCTTGAACGTTTTGGTATAAAGGTAATGAGTTTTGGTTTTATCAGTGGAAACGATGCGCCTGTTATTTGGCGTGGACCATTGGTAGCAAAAATGACTGAACAATTTTTTGGTGATGTAGAATGGGGAGAACTAGATTATCTGATTCTTGATTTACCCCCCGGCACGGGCGATGTGCAGCTGACACTGACACAGAAAATGAAATTGAGTGGCGCAATCATTGTAACCACGCCTCAAGATATTGCTCTTGCAGATGTTCGTAAAGGAGCAGATATGTTTTCTAAGGTCCAAACTCCGGTATTAGGAGTTGTCGAGAATATGTCAGGATTATTTATAAATGGAAGGATCTTAAGCCAGGGGGAAATGCCAAGTGATCTTAGCGTACAAATTAATAATAGTAATCAAGTTAAAATTGATGGGGATGGAAGATTTACACTGTTAATGAATATATTTAAACAGGGTGGTGGAGAAAAAGAAAGCAAACGATTGGGTGTACCTCTCCTAGGTAGCATACCTATTGCACAAGAAATTGTAGATACAACTGATAATGGGATACCTTTAGTTATTCAAGATCCAGAATCCGCAATATCAGAGGAATATCGGAATATTGTAAATAATTTGGAAAAGAATATGCCAGGCGAATAGAGGTTTAATTTGCCCGTTTCCCTATTCCAGTTACCTCGTAAATGAATTAGTATCAATAAATTTGATTTCAATTTAAAAGTTATTAGGGGAACCGATAGATACATACACCGTTGAAACATAACAGAAACAATCGATATAAGGGTAGTTATTGACAGGAGAAAGCCAACAGGGTAATTTTGCCCGCCTAATTTATCTAAAATACTGACATGAGTTTATCAAGCATACGAGAAAATGTTAAGAAAAACGGAAATATCCCGGCGCATATTGCAATAATTATGGACGGCAATGGACGATGGGCAAAGCAAAAATCATTGCCACGGGTTGCCGGACATCGGGAAGGTATTAACAGTGTGCGTGAAATCACAAGGGTCTGTGGCGAACTTGGCGTTAACCATTTAACATTGTATACATTTTCCAAGGAAAATTGGGGCCGATCAGACAGTGAAGTTTCAGCCCTTATGAAACTTTTATTAAATACGATTCGGAAAGAAATTAAAAATCTAGATGAAAACAATGTGCGTCTGACCACCATAGGAACGTTTGAAGATTTGCCTAGGACCGCCCGCCAGGGTATCGCTGAAGGCATAGAAAAAACCGAGAACAATACTGGTTTAAATTTGAATTTGGCGTTGAGCTATGGCAGCCGTCAGGAAATATTAACTGCAATATTAAATATCACAAATAAAATACAAAGCGGTGAGATTACTCCTGATGAAATAACGGAGACAATGTTTAGTCAACACCTGTACACCCGTAACATTCCTGATCCTGATTTATTAATAAGAACTGGCGGCGAATTCAGAGTCAGCAATTTTTTATTATGGCAGATTGCATATACTGAAATTTATATAACATCTGTCTATTGGCCTGTTTTTCGGGAACTAGAATTATTAGAAGCAATATCCGATTTTCAATCCAGGGATCGTAGATTCGGAAAAATTTAAGAATTAAATAACCAGCCAATGCGATATATCACAATTTCCCTATTATTACTAAGCACCGTTTTTGCTCAGGTTTCACAGGAGATTATACTAAAAGAAGTAAAAGTTGAGGGGAATACAACAACAAATGCCGATCTGATCCGATACACCTCAGGTTTGCGTTCAGGCAATAAAATAAAGACAGGTGATTTTGCACGAGGCGTGAAACAGCTTTGGTCAATGCAGTTGTTTGATAATGTACAATTATACCTTGACGAGGAAACTCCGGACGGAATTTCTATAACCATTAAGGTGATTGAGAGCCCCATGCTGGGTAAAGTTCATTATAGTGGGAATAAAAAAATTAGTACAGATAAATTGAAAGAAGATTTATCCTTATATCCGGGGCAACGTATTTCACCTAATCTGATCGTTCAATTAGAAAAGAAAATAAAACTATTATATGCCGAAGACGGCTATTTAAAAGCCAGCGTAAATATTCAGCTAACTGATTCAGACTCTGCGTCATCAGTTCCAAAAGAAACCCAAGGCAGTAAGGACATAATCTTTACGATTGATGAAGGGAAAAGAGTCAAAATTGATCAAATTACATTCTCTGGTAATAATACATTTTCTGATTGGCGACTTCGCAAAAAACTTAAAGAGACAAAACAGCAGCGGTGGTATCTTTTTTGGCGGTCTACTTATGATGAAAATAAATATGATGATGATAAACAAGCCCTGTTGACCTTCTATAGAAATCGCGGCTATAGAGATATAAGCATAGTTACAGATTCGGTAAGCTATGCTGCCGATAGAAAGCATATGAATATTCATATGGTTATTTCAGAGGGTAATCAATATAGTCACCGCAATTTTACCTGGGAAGGAAATACCTTATTTGAAGATAATGAGCTCAAAGTAGCGTTAGATATCAGCCCCGGAACCAAGTATAGTGAAGAACAATTCAATAAAGCCATATATGAACGAGTACAGGGGCTGTATATGGATCGTGGTTATATATACAGCAATATAACACCAAATATCACACCTGTTGGAGCAGACTCATTAGATGTACATTTCACTATTGTTGAAAACCATAAAGTATATGTTCGAAACATATTGATTTCTGGAAACGAACGAACCCGTGAAAATGTCATTAGACGTGAATTGACCATTTTTCCTGGGGATGAATTCAATCGTCAGAGATTGATTCGAAGCCAGCAGGATATCTGGCTAATGAATTACTTTTCCAATGTTATTCCTGACGTTTTACCAGTTGATGAGGATGAAGTTGACCTTGAAATTGTAGTCGAAGAACGATCTTCTGATCAAGCCAGCATGAATATTGGATTTACTCAGGAATATGGCATTACCGGTGGAGGCTCACTCACATTTAATAATTTCCGCGGTTTAGGTCAACGCTTTATGATTAGTATAAATACAGGGACCAACTACTCCCTGTACTCAAGCGTAAAACCAACAAAATATCATTCCTTCAGTCTAAGCTTTTCCGATCCAATGGTTAGAGATACGCCAAATTTGTTAGGATTTTCCTTGTTCTATACATTCCAAGGTGCATCAACACAGTATTATTATCCTTTGGATATTACTGTCCGTGGCGGCTCTGTCCGCTGGGGACGGCGCTTACGCTGGCCAGATAATTTATTCCGTTCAAGCTGGGGCTTACAGGTGACCCAAAAAAATTATGATGGAGAGGAAAACGATCTCGAAACATATGTTGGTGGACTTGTAAAAACTGTTGGTATAAAACTTTCACAGGTCATTACACGCGACAGTCGTGACCGTCCGGAATTCCCAACGGGTGGATCCAAATTTTCCTGGATAACATCCATCTCCGGCGGCTTATTAGGCGGTAATGAGGATTTCCATAAACATGTATTGGATTTGGAATGGTATACCCCTACATTTAGTAAATTTGTGTTAATGAGTTCATTAAAACTCGGTGTAATTGCTGAGTTACCGTCAAAAGGTGATGAAATCTCAATAATACCATTGGATGAAAAATTTATTATGGGCGGAAATGGAATTCCTTATGGAAATGCACTCCGCGGTTATCCAGATAATTCTGTTGGACCCCAAACTGGTGGAGGCTCACCTACTGGCGGGAATACGATTCTTAAGTTTTCAACAGAATTACGATTCCCATTCTCTCAAAATCCTGTAATATATGGTTTGATTTTTGCAGATATGGGTAATGTTTGGAGATCACATAATTTATTGGAGCCCTTTCATTTAGAGCGAAATAGTTCTCTAGGGCTTAAGCGCTCCGTAGGCGCTGGAATTCGATTCTTCATGCCCATGGTAGGGATGCTAGGATTTGATATAGGATATGGTTTTGATGATATCCTTGGAAGTGGTAAACCTACCGGTTGGAATACTACAATTACATTTGGACAACAGTTTTAACCAATTTCAGGAGGAACTAGTGAAGCGAAATCATCTTAGATCTTTGTTTTTAACTGGACTATTAATCTTACCAATTCTTCTTTTAGGCCAAACGACAAAAATTGGCTATGTTTCATCGGAACGTATCCGAGCGGAATATGAAGAATTCCAGGAAGCTGAATCACAATTACAATTAGACTTTCGGAAGGTACAGTTTGACTATCAGGAAATGGTTCAAAATCTGGATAGTTTAAAACAAGCATACGAAGCACAAAGGTTGATGAGTTCACCAGAGTGGCGTCGTGAAAAGGAACAAGAAATCACAAATAAAGAATCCGAAATACAACAGTATCAGGCAATAAAAATCGGACCCGAGGGTGAGTTATATAGAAAGCAAGCCCAGATGGAGTACGATCTCTTATCCAAGGTTAAAAATGCCGTCGATAATGTTGCTATTACAAAAGGGTATGATTTTATATTTGATGGTTCGGTTGCTTTATTATACGGTAAGCCAACTTTTGATTTAACGGACGATGTATTATTTGAACTTAGGAAAGTAAAAACGGACTCTGATTAACACACAATTGTACACATTAGAGAAATTAGCGACACTTGTGGGTGGGCGAGTCGCTGGAAATCCTGCAGTACAGATAAAGGGAGCATCAGAGATTCAATACGGTAAACCAGGAACAATAACGTTTCTGTCAAATCCGAAGTATCTTAAATATTTATCAGATACAAAAGCATCTGCAATTGTGATCAATGATGAATTGCTGCTTGGCGATAAAGATGGTATTGTTGTTGAAAATACGCAATTGGCTTTTGCATTAATTCTTGAATTATTTAGCGATAAAACAACCACCGTACCAGTGATTCATAAAACGGCCATTGTCGCAATCTCAGCAAAAATCGGTGACAATGTGGCTATCGGCCCATATTCTGTCGTTGCCTCGGGTGCAGTTATCGGAGATAATGTAAATATCGGTTCACATGCGTCAATTGGTCCAAAAGTCCAAATTGGTAAGGAGACTAAAATCCAAGCCAATGTAGTGATTCATAGTAAATGTCAGGTTGGAATGCGGTGCATGCTGTTGAGTGGGGCCGTTGTTGGATCGCGAGGTTTTGGATTTGTTACAGATGCTGATACTCACCACAGCGTACCTCAGAATGGAGCAGTTATTATAGGGAATGATGTGGAAATAGGCGCCAACACAACGATTGACCGTGGAACAATTAGCAACACCATAATTGGAGATGGTACAAAAATTGATAATTTGGTTCAAATAGCCCATAACGTAAAAATTGGGAAGGGCTGTTTAGTCGCCGCATTAGTGGGATTTGCGGGAAGTACTGAAGTTGGTAATTTTTGTATTTTTGCAGGCCAGGCTGGCGTTGCCCCACACCTTAAAATCGGAGATCGTGCGATTTTTGCAGCCAAAACAGGAATAACAAAATCACTAGAGGGCGGTAAAATTTATGCCGGCATGCCCGCAAGAGAAATTCGCGAAAAGAATAAAAGAGATGCCATTTTCAGTCAAGTTCAAATATTAAAAAAGAGGCTGGAAAGTATTGAGGAAAAAGTAGTATCCTAACACTATGAACAGGAATCAACGAACAATAACAAAGCCTGTATCCTGTACCGGAATTGGTTTACACACAGGCGTGGAAAGCACAATTACCTTTAAACCTGCTGAAGAAGGCTATGGGATTCGTTTTGTTCGTATGGATATTGATGGTTGTCCTGAAATAAAGGCTGATATTGATCACGTTGTTGATATTTCCAGAGGCACAACGATAGAATATAATGGAGCCCGTGTTCATACAGTAGAGCATGCCCTTGCCGCAGTTTCTGGCCTAAGAATTGACAATATCTTGATAGAATTAACGGGGAAAGAGCCACCGGTAATGGATGGTAGCGCGATAAACTTTGTTGAGGCAATCCAAAAAGTTGGATTTAAGGAACAAAACGCTCCACGAGAAATTCTGAATATTGATAAGGCAGTTGTTTACTCTGATCCTGAAAACGGAATTGATATTCATGTACTACCGTCCGACCGCTTTCGTGTAACTTTTATGATTGACTACAAATATCCCTACTTGGGAACGCAATATGCTGTTATTTATAATATGGAGAGGGACTTTGCAAAGGAAGTTGCTCCTGCACGAACTTTTTGCATTCTTAGTGAAGTAGAAGAGTTAAAAGAAAAAGGCCTAATTAAAGGCGGAGATCTTGATAATGCCATTGTTATCATTGATAAAGAGATTGATGATAAGGAAATCGAACGTCTTCGGAAACTTTTTGATATAAAAGGTGAAATTATTCGTGGTGCAAACGGCATTTTAAATGGGAAAAAACTCAGATTTAAGAATGAACCCGTCCGCCACAAAGCCTTAGATCTTATTGGTGATCTGGCGCTTTTAGGCATCCCAATAAAGGGGCATGTAATTGCGGCTCGTAGTGGACACGCTGCAAATGTAGAATTAGTAAAATTAATAAAAAAAACATACGAAACTAAAATATTACAACAGCAATACCAACGTAAAGCCACGACCGACTATTTATTGGATATTGAAGCAATAATGCGATTGATGCCACATCGCTATCCATTTATATTAATTGACAGAATACTTGAAATGACAGTTGGCATTGATTTAATCGCTATCAAAAATGTAACGATTAACGAACCCTTCTTCCGGGGACATTTTCCATCCCAACCCATAATGCCGGGTGTAATGATTTTAGAAGCTATGGCACAAGCTGGCTCATTTCTGATTTTAAATAGCATAGATGATCCGCTGAAGAAAAATTTATTTTTTACTAGTGTCGACAAAACAAAATTTCGCGCTCCTGTTATACCTGGCGATCAATTACGAATTGAAATGCAATTGTTGAAATTCAAACTTGGCACTGCAAAGCTGCAGGGGAAAGCTTATGTTGGAAACAAAGTTGTTTGCGAGGCTGTAGTTATGGCTAATGTTGTTGACCGTCAAGGAGAATAAAATCTCTACACAAATCCATCCCTCTGCAATTATAGACAGCAATGCTTATCTCGGACAAAATGTTTTGGTTGGTCCCCTCTCCATCATTGAGGACAATGTTACTATTGGAGACAACACTTCAATAAAAAACCACGTTACAATCAAGGCACACACAACAATTGGCAAGGACTGTCAAATTTATCAAAGCTCAGTCATAGGCGAAGCCCCGCAGGATTTAAAATACGAGGGTGAGGTCACACAGACCGAGATTGGCAATAATACAGTAATTCGCGAATTCGTTACAATTAACAAAGGTACCAAAGCCCACGGCAAGACTGTTATTGGTAATAATGTCCTCTTTATGGCATATGTCCATATTGCCCATGATTGCATAGTTGGGGATAATGTTATGTTCGCAAACCTGGTTACACTGGGTGGGCACGTAACGGTTGAAGATTGGGCATCACTCGGCGGCGGTGTATTGGTGCATCAGTTTTCAAAAATTGGGGCACATGCTTTTGTCGGAGGTGGTTACCGAATAGTGCAAGATATACCACCATTTATTCTTGCTGCAGGCGAACCACTGGCCTATTCCGGTATTAATCGGATTGGACTTAAACGTCGAGGATTTTCACAATCCGAAAGAAATGCAATAAAACTTGCCTACCGTTTAGTTTTCAGATCCCAGATGAGTCGCAGTGCTGCGCTAGAAAAAATAAAATCTGATCTTTCAGGCGACAAAAATGTGGACCAAATTGTAGATTTTATTACTTCCAGTGAACGTGGTATTATTTAATATCACCATCATAGTATTTAATCATGAGAATGTATTTTAGACCACTTTTACTGCTATTATTCATTTCTACAGCCCATAGTCAGTGGACCGATTTTGAGCTTGATCAAGCATCACCAGAAATATTCAAAAAGCAAATTGCACCATTATTGCGTGGAACTGCATTAGCATTAGCTTACCCTCCAAGTTTTGATCACTCCCAAGAGCATCGATTAAAACTAGGAGTTGCGTACATCCCAAGCATATTTACCAAGGAACAGGATTTTGCATCTGATCACTTGAAAGCGCTACCTTTTTTTAAAACTGCAGTTGTTGTCACGAGCAATATTCTTGTGACTGGTAAATTCGGCAGTTTAAGATCAAAAAATGATATTGTACATTCCGCCAGTTATGGGTTTAACCTTAGAATTTCTAATAAAGATGAAAATAATTGGTATTTAAGTACTCAGTTTGGACGACTGTCTGGCCCCGAAGATGTTGGAATGCGAGCAATGTCCTTCCAGTTAAATAAGGAATTCTCTTTTGCACGCGTGTTGTTTAGTGCCGGGGCTGGGGTTAATGCATATAAAGCACGGATTAAAATATCAGATATCGAAGGCATACCGACCATTATTAAAGATCAAACCAACTATCTGATTCTAGGGATATCCTATCAATGGCATTCGCTTAAATTAGGTGTTGCCAGCCAGTTTCATCAGGAACTCGTAAACGTCACAACATCATTAGCTTGGAGCATATATTAATGCCAAGGCGAATTTCTATACTCGGTTCAACTGGGTCAATTGGTCGTAACGCGCTTAATGTTATTGATAATCTCGAAGGTGAATTTGAAGTGGTATACCTCACTGCCCATCAGAACAGCGACCGATTGATTGAGCAGGCATTACACTATAAACCCAAAGCAGTTGCTATAATTGATCAGGGTAAAAGCAAATTGGTTGAGGAAGCACTAAAAACAGAACAAATTGAAGTGTTAATCGGCCGATCTGGACTATTGGAAATTGCCGGTAGAGAAAACGTTGATATTGTGCTTAATGCGCTTGTTGGATCGGCTGGAATGGAGCCGACAATATTGGCGGTCCAGGCTGGCATCGATGTTGCTCTCAGCAATAAGGAAAGCCTAGTGATGGCTGGTGAAATCATTAATCGTGCTATGGAAAAATCAGGTGCTAAAATTTTTCCTGTTGATAGTGAACATTCTGCAATCTGGCAGTGCTTGCAGGGAGAAAACTTTAGTGATGTTAAAAAAATTATCCTGACAGGAAGCGGTGGACCTTTTAGAACCAGAGCTGTAAATACATTTAAATCCATTACACCCAAGGAAGCTTTACAACACCCAAACTGGGATATGGGATCAAAGATTACAATAGATTCAGCGACTATGATGAATAAAGGACTCGAAGTGATTGAAGCTTATTGGTTATTCCAGATTGATCCTGCGAATATTGAAATTGTAATTCATCCGCAATCAATTGTGCACTCAATGGTAGAATTTCAAGACGGATCAGTCAAAGCCCAAATGGGGTTGGCTGATATGAAAATCCCAATTCAATATGCCCTCACTTACCCTCGGCATATCGCCACCAACTGGGAATCGTTGAATTTACCCAAGCTGAATACACTGACATTTGAAGAACCGGATTTCGTTCGATTTCCCAGTATACAACTGGCTTTCCAGAGTTTAAAATCTCTGGGAACAGCACCCGCCGTTTTAAACGTAGCTAACGAACAGGCAGTACACAAATTTTTAAAGGGTGATATATTATTCACAGAAATTCCTGAGATAGTGGCGAGCGCCTGTTCTGACCATGAATGGAAACAACACCCAACGCTTAAGGAATTGATTGAATTAGAAAAATGGACAGTTTCATACGTCGATTCATATTAATATTGAAACTATTGTCTTGTTATGATGTTAAGATAGGTTCACAGGAGAATTAATTATGGTAACAATTTTAGCGGCAATCGTTGTAATTGGCGTTATAGTATTGGTTCACGAACTGGGGCATTTTATGGCAGCCCGATCGGTTGGTGTTCGTGTAGATCGTTTTTCTATTGGATTCCCACCGCGCTTTTTAACATTTACCTCAATAGCTGATGGTTGGGAATTCCGCCTCTTTTTCTATGGACGCAATAGTGCCGGTAAGCTAGAGTGGAAACCAATCATTGAAAAAACGTTTCGAAGCCAAGGTCGGGAAGGCAGTGGTACTGAATATTGTTTTGCTTTGATACCATTTGGTGGATATGTAAAAATGGCTGGTATGGTTGATGAAAGTATGGATTCTAAAATTGAGCACAAGCCCTATGAATTAATGAGTAAACCGGCCTGGGCTCAGATCTGGGTTATGAGCGCAGGTGTCATTATGAATATGGTACTCGCCATTGTTTTATATACTATCGTCTCATGGACAACAGGTGCTCCTATTGTAAGTGAAGATCCGGTTGTTGCACAGACCGTTGAAGGTAAGCCGGCTCAAGAAATTGGACTGCAGCCGGGTGATAGGATTCTTGAAATAAATGGGCAGACAGTTACAACCTGGAATGAAATGGCGGAATTGATACATGCAATTCCTAATTCGCCCATCGATTTGACATGGCTACATGATGGTGAAGAATTTGAAGAATCATTCACGACCTCTTTTCAAATAACAATAGTGGACGGACAATTAGACACGCTAGGTGCAATCGGCATATATCCAATTGTGGAATATGAACCAATCGGCATTTCAAAAGCTATTAGTACAGGATTTCGTGCTACAATTGGCACACTAGATTTAATTGTTAGTTCAGTAAAAATGCTTGTTTCTGGTCAGGCCAGCATGAAAGAGATCGGTGGACCAATTTTCATAGCTCAAATTGCTGGCGAAACAGCGCGAGCTGGATGGCTTCCGCTAATTACTCTAATCGCACTTTTCAGTGTGAACCTGGGATTTTTAAATATTTTACCTATTCCAGGATTGGATGGCGGACATATATTAATTTCAGTAATAGAGGTAATTATTAGGCGCCCACTTGGTCTTAAGGTCAGGATGGTAATTCAGCAGATTGGAATGGCGCTTTTATTATTATTAATGATAACTGTGATAATTAATGATGTGGGACGATTGTTTACAAAGTAACCGATTTTAACTGCAATAACATTGATCCATATTTTAATTTAATTTGTATCTGGACCGGGAGCCTGTTGGCATCATCGCTGAGCCATATTTTCATATCACCCTGATTTTTAAATAATTTTTCGTCCTCCCTGAAAGGTTTTACAACAAAGCAGGTAAAGGTTCCAACCGGGACTGGAATTGTTTCCTTTCCGTATACTTTGATTTGAAAATCAATCAGTTTCTTCTTCTCAAAAGCTTGAAAGCTATGCGTTTCACCAACAATTAAAGGTATAGTTCGCAAATAATATAGTAATGAATAGGTGTCATATATGATCCCGTTAACAGCAAGCGAATCATCGTTGGTGACAGCATATCCTTCTTCATAATTAAAAGTCGTCTGAATCTTTTTTCGATAGTCGCCCTCACGGATTGATTTTATTTGCTTGTGAGCAAATAACTTTTCAACATCAAGCCACGAGTCAATTTGATCTCTGATTTTATATATACGGTCAGCAAGTGAACCGGTTTTAGCATTAAATCGAACATGATAAGTTAAATGATCATCAATTCTTGTTGAATCCATAACTTTTAAGGATGCTTTTCCTGCAGGAATCACATTAAACCGGGCTTTATAAACTAATTCTTCGCCCACTTTAAATTGCGCAAATAGAGCACTATTGGCGCATATCCAAAAGAAAATAACTATAAATACGCTGTTAATTTTTACGGATAATTTCAATCGAGTCTCCAGCAATTTTATATATCGTTGATCCTCCACTCTCTGGAAGGTCGCCAGCGTCAACCAAAAGGTCAATTTTATTTGAAAATACTTTTTCAATTTGATCTGGGCTGTTAAGTGCACTCTTCCCGGAGAGATTGACACTGGTGGTGGTGTAAGGATTTTTATAAATCGCCCCAAGTTCTCTGCAAAACTGTGAATTTGGAATGCGAATTCCAGCGCTTCCATCTTTTCCAAGGATCAACTCATCGACAATTTCATTTTTTATAGGTGCAATCAATGTCTTCGCTCCTCCGATATAGTGCTCCAAATCAATAAAAATTATAACCGATTGATCAATCCATAAACAGGCAGTCTCATAATTAGGAGCAATGATGCTTATTGGACCAGAGCGTTCCTTAATTTTATTTAATTTTCTAATCGCCTTTGCATTTGTTGCATCTACGCCAAACCCATAAAGAGTATCCGTAGGATATACTATAATTCCACCCGACTGAATTACGTCGATTGCGCATGAAATGCAGCTTGAATCTGAGATGGAAATTCTATTCATTTTTTACAGCTGGCGCTGATTTGGTTTTCCAGCGACGATGAAACCAAAAATATTGTTCAGGATTATTACGCACTTCCTTTTCCAGCAAACTTGTGAAGTCTTGGGTTATACTTTCAATCGGATCCGTTCGTTCCGCTTTTATTGGGCTGAATTTTAACACATATGAATTGGGATGTTCTGCTGTGACGGTAGCGAAAATTAGCGGAGCTTCGCTTTGCTGGTAAAATATCGAAGGTCCTTTAGGAGTAGAAGAAGGCATATTAAAAAAATTCACAAAAATACCACGTTTTTTAGCATCTTGATCGGCTAAGAGCCCCAATACCTCACCTTTATGCAAGACAGCGTACATTGTGTCTATTGATGTATGCCTGTAGATGTGTTTCATGCCACTCCATTCTCGCAATTCTTGTGAGAATTTGCTCGCACCACGATTTTGTTGTCGAACACCGACACCAACTAGCGGATAACCATTACAACCAAACCATGCTATCATTAGCTCCCACAGACCGTAATGACCAGAAACCAATATCACACCTTTGCCAGATGCGTAGGCATCAGTAAAAATGCTTTTATTGACAATGCGAATATTTGCACTGTGATAAGAAAATGGATATGCGAGAAAGAATAAAAATGCATGAACTTGGAATTTATAACTCATCTTTAATTGTTTAAGGCACCAAGCATGTGAATTTTCTGGAAAAGCGCTATAAATGTTTTGTAAAGCTTCTTGTTTTCGTAAAGGGATAAAATTGTAAATGTATCCAGCTAACCAATCTGCCATCCGATGACGCTTGGCAACAGAGAGTTGGCCAACCCATTTGGACAGTATTGAAAGGAATAAATATGTGATTTTATGACTGAAGCGCATGTAATGAACGGCAATTTATCATTTCCAGTTCGCGCGGAGCAACATTAATATATTCCTAATGAACGGGCATTCATTATGATTTAGAAATACCGTAAATTTTTCTACGAACATACAGTGCTCAATCACCGAGAAGTATTTATTCAATTTCAATAATTAATCTACTTTTAAATTCTGAAACACTTTGGGTAGATCCAGAAATAATATAAATAGACAATCTATATTAATGAGGGATGCATGAAAATTTTATCGTCTGGAAAGGGATCGCTAATCAATGCCCCCGATATTGATGCCTTCAGAGAATGGAATCGAACCAAGAAATCAAAAGCGCTTATCGATAAGAGAATGGATGAGAAATCAGCCATTGAATGCTTTCTGAAAGATAAACAATATATCGGTATAGAATTGTACGGTACGGTACGCGCACCAATGTCATTAACAAGGGAGATTATCAGGCAAGGATTCAAAGAATTGCGATGTGCGGGTCAGGGCGTTTTTGAGTCTGAATTATTAGCCGCTGCAAATGTAGTTAAAAAATTGGATTGGACCTATATTGGGTTTGAAGTCTATGGACTTTCGAATAGTGTTCGTCGAGCAGTAGAGGGTGGATACGTTGATGAGGTCGTTGAATGGTCCAATGCAGCACTTTCATGGCGGTTTAAAGCCGCAGCAATGGGAGTTCCCTTTCTACCAACGCGAGTGATGCTTGGCACAGACACTTATAATTTTAGCGCAGCGAAGACAGTGGAATGTCCATTCACCGGTATGAAAATAGGACTGCTGCCAGCACTGATATTGGATGTAGGGTTAATACATGTGCACCGTGCTGACAAGTACGGTAATTGTCAAATCGATGGAATTTCAGGGTTTGCAGCTGAAATGGCGCGTGCATCAAAACGTTTGATTATTTCCACTGAAAAAATTATTGATACGGATGAAATTCGAAAAGTACCCGATCGAACGATTATTCCCTACTACCTCGTTGATGCTGTAGTAGAGGCTCCATTTGGATCCCATCCCGGTGAAATGTCTGGACAATATGTACGGGATGAAGAGCATATTCGTGCTTATGCGGAAAAAAGTAATAATGTCGACGATATCAAAGATTACCTCCAAAAGTGGATATACAATATTGATAACCATGCTGAATATTTAAAACTTGTTGGGAGCGATAAACTAAATTCGCTTATGATTATTGATGGAGATAAAAATGACTGAAACACGCTATAATTCAAACGAATTGCTAATTTGTATTGCGTCAAGGCTAATGGAAGATAATTCAACCTGCTTTATCGGAACGGGGATTCCCATGCTGGCAGCATCTTTAGCGCAGAAACGGCAGGCTCCTAATCTTATATTAATATTTGAATTTGGTGGTTTAGGCGCGCAATTGGAAACCTTACCACTGGCCGTGGGTGATATGCACACTTTTAATAAAGGCCTGGTTGCAGCAGGAATCTGCGATATTATGGAAACCGCCCAGCGCGGTTTTGTCGAATATGGGTTTTTAGGGGGAGCTCAGATTGATATGTACGGTAATTTGAATTCCACAATAATCGGCGATGACCATGCTCATCCAAAAGTACGCTTACCGGGATCTGGAGGAGGAAACGATGTGGGTTCAGTCTGTTGGCGTACGATTATCATAATGAAGCACGATAAGCGCCGATTCATTCCCAAAGTCGATTTTGTTACAACACCTGGCTATTTATCCGGGCCAAATGCCCGAGAGCAGGCTGGATTACCACCAGGAACAGGTCCATATCGCGTTGTCACTAACTTGGGTACATTAGGTTTTGATGAAGAATCTAAATTGATGAAACTGATTGCAATAAATCCAGGTGTAACGGTTAACGACATAGTCGAGAAGACCGCCTTTGAACTAATAATTCCTGAGACAATTGAATTTAATAACGCCCCTTCTGATGAAGAACTTCGAGTATTAAGGGAAGAAGTTGATAAGGATAAGTATTATATTTAGCCCGAAATCATTACGGAATTCATATCGGCGCATTGTATTTTTATATATTAATTGCAATTGTTTAGCGATAGATAACCTATAGGAGGTAGACATGGAATCCCATGGAAACAGATATTCACAAAGAAATTGGGTTGGAATCATCCTGATTATAATTGGAGGACTGTTCATACTGGACACATTTGATATTATGAATTTTGGACACGCGTTTTCAACCTGGTGGCCGCTGATTCTTATAGTAATTGGGATATTAAAGATTAAAGGCAGTGAAAAATCCTCAGGTATAATTCTACTTATTATTGGAAGTGTTTTTTTATTATCAACTCTCGATGTGATTTACTGGAGCAGCGTATGGCGTTTCTGGCCACTTATTCTAGTCTTTATCGGATTATCTATGCTGTTGCGTGGGAGCCAAAGATCCAATTTTTGGAAAATGCGGACAACCGGCCAAGCTTCTGACAACTTTATTAGAGCAAGTGCTATATTTGGCGGAAATGAACAAAAAGTAGTATCAACAAATTTTAGAGGTGGCGATATCATGTCGTTATTTGGAGGCGTAGAACTTGATTTGAGGCAGGCGCAAATATCTCCGGAGGGATGCACCTTGCATGTTACCTCACTATTTGGAGGCGTTGAAATTTTAGTACCTCCCAATTGGGATGTGTTGATTTCCGGTATTCCTATATTCGGTGGAATAGAAAGTCGCAATACGGTTGAAAATGCCGAAATTAAGAAAGAAAAAGTCCACATAAAATGTACGGTAGCTTTTGGTGGCATAGAAATTAAGTAACCAAATAGCAGTAATATGATCAAAACTGTATTCGTATTAGAAAAACTGACAATTTGGCTATTCGGAACTAATAAATGATCAATACATTTATCTAATTAGAATGAACAAATAAGATTTAAAATGAAAACAAAAATTATCTCCGTATTCTTGCTGGCAGTCTCACTGTGGGCTCAACCGCAAACATTAGTTTACGTTGTACCCATCCAGGGAACTATTGATCTTGGATTACCACCGTTTATTGAACGAGTCATCCAAGCAGCAGAGGAGGAAAGTGCGAGTGCCATCATTTTTGATGTTGATACTTTTGGTGGACGTGTAGATGCCGCTACACAGATTAAAGATGCTATTTTAGATGCCAAAATTCCCACAGTTGCATTCATAAATCGAAGAGCCATATCTGCCGGGGCATTAATTTCACTGTCTTGCGAATACATTTACATGACAAGTGGCGGGACAATTGGGGCGGCTACCGCCGTTGATATGTCTGGTGAAAAAGGATCTGAGAAAGTAATCAGTTATATGCGAGAAGAAATGGCATCAACGGCGGAGAGCCGCGGTAAAAACACAGATATAGCTAAAGGGATGGTTGATGAAGAGCTTTCGTTTACTCATGTTGTAATTGACGGCGATTCAATTGAAGTCACGGATTTAGAGGGCCGCAAAGAAGGTAAATTAATAACCCTTACAACTGATACTGCTATTAAATATCAAATTGCAGATGGAGAAACTGAAACCATTGATGATGTTTTGAATACGCTTGGATATTCTGACGCAGAAATTAGATCAGCTGAAGAAAATTGGTCTGAAAACTTTGTAAGATTTTTGACTAATCCAGTAGTGGCTTCGCTGCTAATGACATTTGGTTTCTTGGGCATTCTTTTTGAGCTACAAAGCCCAGGATGGGGAATCCCCGGAACAATCGGCGCGATTTGTCTGGCACTGACTTTAGGTGCTTCATATATTGCTGAACTAGCGACCATGAGTGATTTATTAATTATATTAGTAGGTATAGTTTTGCTACTTATTGAAATGCTATTTATTCCCGGTTTTGGGGTTGCCGGTATTGCCGGGATTGTAGTAATCCTGTGGGGACTATACGAGTTATTATTACCCGAAATTCCAGTCGGGGGGGAGATTGAATCTATGGCATTAACTGGCCTAACAATTGGTATCATTGGTGGTTTAATAGCACTGGTTTTATTATTCCGCTTGATGACAAAAACAAAATTTTGGACAAAACTAACCTCTCCCGGCATTGAAAGCCAAGCTGCCGGATTCAGTACATCAATAGGGTTGGAAGATCAAATTGGTAAAGAGGGCATTGCTGTTACCGATTTAAGGCCATCAGGCTGGATAACAGTGAATGAAAAGCGAATATTTGTTGTAACCGAGGGAGATTATATCTCTCAAAACAATGCGGTGAAGATTTTAAGCGTTGAAGGTAACCGGGTTGTTGTTCGCAAAATTAATAAAGAATCCCAGGAGGATAAAAAATGAGTGTTGTCTCAATCACATTGTTAAGTTTTATTATTTTCTTTGTTTTTCTATTGTTTTACTTTGTTCCAATTGGATTATGGCTTCAGGCAGTGGTCAGTTTGGGCTTAGGACGTATTACAATTATTGATCTAGTCCGCATGCGATTACGAAAAATTCCACCGCGTCTTATCACTGATGGTGTAATAAACTGCCACAAGGCCGGACTTGATACTATTTCGACTGACATGTTGGAAACACACATGTTAGCCGGCGGTAATGTGGTTAACGTTGTGGCAGCATTAATTGCAGCTGATAAGGCGAAAATTGAATTACCGTTTGAAATCGCCACAGCTATTGATTTAGCGGGAAGAGATATCAAAACTGCCGTGCAAACAAGCGTGTATCCAAAGGTAATTGACGCACCAAAAGATGGATTTTTAGCCGCTGTGTCAAAAGATGGTATTGAATTAAAAGCGCGTGCGCGCGTTACCGTACGAACTAACATTCCAGGATTAGTAGGGGGTGCAACTGATGAGACAATCATTGCCCGCGTTGGTGAAGGGATTGTAAGTGCAATTGGTTCCTCTGGTACATACTCAAATGTCCTAGAAAATCCTGATAATATTTCTAGAGCTGTGTTGGATAAAGGATTAGATGCCGGAACAGCCTATGAAATACTTTCGATCGATATTGCTGATCTTGATGTAGGTAAGAATGTCGGAGCAACATTACAGGCAGATCAAGCCGAAGCAGATTTACGCGTTGCTCAGGCTAGAGCTGAGTCGCGCCGTGCCATGGCTGTTGCAGCTGAACAGGAAATGATGGCACGCGTGGAAGAAATGCGAGCAAAAGTTGTAGAAGCTGAAGCAGAAGTCCCCAAAGCAATGTCACAAGCATTTCGGGAAGGAAATCTGGGGATTTTCGATTACTTTAATATGCAAAACATTAAATCTGATACAGGGATGCGCGATGCGATTTCTGGTAAAGACAAAGAAGAGTCAACCACAGCACCTAAAAAGAGTGATTAATTGATGGAGGGCATCGGTTATTGGATCTTTCTGATTATCATTTATGCGCTTTCCAGTTATCTAAGGAAAAAGCAAAGAAGTCGGGCAGTAGAAAATAAGGAAGAGGAAAGTCAAGCAGCTTCTAAACCAAAAACATCTCAGGCGGATTTTTTAAGACAAATATTTGGTGAGATTGAGAAAGAAATCATACCTGAACGAAAAGATGTTTTGCTTGAGGATGAAGTTCCAATCGAAGATGAATCTGATATTCCGGAATTAATTCATAAAGAACGAAAACCGCTACCGATTGAACCTGTTCCGGTTGAGGAAATCAGTACTTTCAGATTTAATGAAGATAAGTTAGATAGCCCAGGAAAGATTAGCGATGTTGCATTTAAAAAACCTGAATATGCTACTAAAGTAAAATCAAATCGACTATTAGGAATATTAAAGAGCATGGTAAAGGGGCCGGACAGTTTACAAAGAAGCATAATATTGAAGGAGATACTCGGTAAACCTCGGGCTTTACGGCATACGATTAGATAGCAAAGCAGTCTTTCAAAAAGTAGTATAAGTAGAATCCGGTGATTAGGATTTATCTCTTAATTCGAGCTCCTTTATCTTCGTGAATAAATATCCAGGCAGCAACCTTACCGATGTTTGTATCCTGATCAATTCCCCAATATCTTAATCCATGATGATGTAGAGAGCTACTGTCATCCTTAGGCAATTCATCAATGTATTGATTTATTTGTTCAATTCGTTGCTGCCATAAGCGTATGTTTTTTTCACGAAGGTCCAGCCAACCAGCAAAGGCCCAATTGTCAATCGCTTCAGGAGTTACTGGTAAATGGTCAATATGCTTTCTAACAGGAATTTTTATCTCTGGTCCCCGCAATAATCTTTTTCCATCGGGCATTAAAATGGGGATTCCTATAGAAATGATCTGAGATCTGAGTTTTGAATCCTGCTCAATAAAATTTGAAATATCCTGAACTAATTTATCAGGAGTAATCGTCACAATACTTTTTATGTCACTACAAATTCTACTCAGTAAATAGGCTTCGTATAACAATTTTGATAATCGTGGTGGCCCAAGAATTTCGAAAGCTACACTATCGACATTGTGCTGTTTCTGTAAAGATTCCATCTCAGATAATGCTTGGTGACGCATATATCCGGCACGATATGTAGGACCCATGATTGAATTATCTAGCGCATTAATGATATCGTATCCGGTACTATCACCAAGGATTTCGAGAATTACATTTTCAGCGATTTCTTCTGGAGTAACAAATTCCATTTGTCCAGCGGTGGTAATAGTTTCAAATTCGCCTGTTGAAAATATACCATTTTCTCCTGTATCTATGTACACCGATTTCAGGGTTTCATTCAGAGCCATCCACTCATTATTACCTTCAAATTGAAATGCATCTCCGAGCATCTCAGCGTTTTCTGGTGAGCAATCGAACAATCTGATCGGTTGGCCGTGCTTCTTTATTTCTCCAAAACGAATTTGTTTCCAGGCAATGGCTGCCGCTGGTTTGACTTCTTTGCAAATAGGTCCATTTGGTGTACGCCCCATTAAAAACAATAACATTGTATGAGCGCCCGATAAGGAAGACTTACTAAGCAATACCCGCGATGGCCGTTCTTCGCTGTGTGTATATGGAATATTCAAGCCCATTCCACCGGTTCCAGTTGTCCCAATTTTTATATATACACCAGTTTTATTCTCAATCATTGAAGCATGTAATATTTGGATATGTCTTATAATCTGTGGGATGTAAAGCGTAGTTAGCATTTTTTCCGTCTCCGCTGATAATTCATTTGAAAATTCACCGGTTTGAATTGCAGAATTCAGTTTATTCTTAAGATTATAATAACCGCTATAAATATCCTGATATGCCAGGCCGGTGGCGGTATTAACCGCATCTATTATTATTTGAGGTTTATGTTTAGTAATTACTGTATTCAGGAAAGAGTTATTTAAAACATCCGTGGTGAATGGTTCCATTGTATCTGTTAAAAGTTGTTGTCGGTGTTCCTGGGTATTTAATAATGCTGTCCGATCCAAATCTTTAAGCGTTTTACGAACAAAAATATTACCCCACTCAGGTGTATACTTGACGTTTGGGGCATTTTGCCTCATCATTGAACAAGCATTTTCGGCTTCTTCTTTGTGCAAAGACAGTATGATAATTTCCTTCGGTTTATGTGAAATAAGCTTGTGCAATACAGCGGAGCCAACTAAACCCCAGCCACCAAGGACAAGAATGCGTCGATCTTTAATATCCATTTTTTACTCCTTGAAGGATTAATAATCCCAATGCTATTGAATTTAATTTTGTTTCAAGTGTATCGGACCGTGATAACAATACGATTGGTACAGTGCTCCCCAACACAATTCCCCCGCCATGCGCATTGCCTACGCCCAGTAGTGCTTTTCCGATAAAATTTGTAGTTGTGATATTGGGACCAATAAACACATCAGTTTTTCCTGCAATTTTAGATGATAATCCCTTTGACGCGGCGGCCTTCTGCGATAATGCAACGTCTAGGGCTATAGGTCCTTCAATAGTAAATCTTGGATCAGAACCATATTTTTTAAGTATACTGTGTGCATGAATAGTTTCGGGAATTTTTTGCGATATATTTTCAATTAATGCCAATGCTGCAATATTTGGGTGATGATTCTCTAAAGCCGCAGTAACCACCAAAGCATTCTCAATAATCGATGAAATAATTAGCTTATTAAAGGCGATATTAACGCCGCCATCAGAAGTGATAATTAAGCGATTATAAAAAGGAGATTCAATTACGGCCACGTGTGATAAAAGCCGTTTTTCAGAAATTCTTAAATCTGAATCAATTACAGCTTTTAACATACTTGCAGTATCAATATCGCCTTTCATTAAAAGCCACGGTTTTTTATTCTCCATTGATGTTACGGCTTCGCGAACTGCCACCAGGGGAGTATCATTTTTGAATATAAAGGGCTTAATCCATCCCATAGATTCGGCGTTTTCGAGTGCCTTAAAGCTATAATTATGAACTGGATTAATTATCGCTAGCGGCACAGGTTTTTTATCGGATACTCTATTATAAATTTCTTTATAGTTTTTAATCATAAATAGTCCAAAACTTCAATATCATTATTTAAAACGCGATAAACACCCGCCACTAAAGCTTCCAATTCGAATGAGCCAGGATAAATTATTATTGGTTTGATAAATTTCAATCGACTTTTGAGCCGATCAGTAACTAGTTGTGAATTGCATAATCCTCCAGTTAAAATTAAAGCTGAAATATCTCCGCCAAGGGCCGCATAATATGCACCAATTTCTTTTACGATCTGGTAAATCATTGCATTAAATATAGATTTGGCTTTTTGATCATTTTTTTGAATCAGTTTTTCAATATCGGTGAAATTACTTGTTCCTAAATAACCCTTGAGACCGCTTTTGTTTGATAATAAGTCGATTAGCTGTTCCTTAGAAAGCTCATTTACATAAATTAGATCAATTATTCCTGACAAGGGTAAACTTCCAGCACGCTTTATTGAGAATGGTCCCATCCCAAGGAGAGCGTCATTGACATCAACGATTTCACCTTTATCAACAGCCGCTATAGAAAATCCTGTACCAAGGTGAGCAACAATGAACCGAGCTTTTTTTTGAGGTATTCCAGCGTGATCCGTCGCTTTATGCACACAGTATTTAATATTTAGTGCATGGCTTCGTGCTTTGCGTTCAACACCAGACACACCGGAAATGCGTGCAACAGGATCCAATTCATCAGTAGAGACAGGATCGACAATAAACAATTGCGTGGACCAGAATTCTGTAAGTTTCTCTGCTAGTAATGCACCAAGATTAGATGCATGATTAGAAAAAATACCTTTCTTGTAAGCCTCAAGCATGTTTTGATTAATTCTGTAAACACCACCGGGTAACGGTTTAAGGGGACCACCGCGAGCTGCAATCGCATCTAGGCTATGGATAGTTTTTATTAGAGGTTTAATTAATGAAAAGCGATAGTCGATTTGGTCTGGAATCCAGTTGGGGAGGGTGTTGGATCGGTGTTGAATGTTTTTACGCCAAAGCTCCCGGGTATTATTAAAATATCCTACTTCGGTAGAAGTTGTTCCGGGATTAATGGCCAGTATAAAGAAAACCCACCGCCTTACTTGGTATTTTTATCTGGATCATTATACCTCTTCTTGAAAAGAGGTCATAATAGCTTGCGCGCTAAAATGATTAGCCCGGCATTCCTCAAGCTTATTTTTTAATATGTTATAATGCTCAATTTCCATCTCGGATAGTTTTATTAGGAACGTTTTCAGATTGGGATCTTCCACCTTCTCCGCGGACTTAAGGTAGTAACTGGAAGCATCCTGCTCCTCTGCCATAGCATATTCAAGAATTTCTTCTATTGAAGCAAAGGGAGAGGTATTTTGATATGCCAATGGTTTTCCTCCGTTAAGTTTGTGCTGTATTTTGCACAAGTTCAATCCCACGCCGTAAAGCTGTTTCATTAATTGGTATGAGGCGGTGATGGCGTTCGGGTAGTACTTTAGTTAAGGCCTCTAAAATGGATTCGATTTTAATGATAGGTTTAATAGCCAGATAGGAGCCCAACAGGATCATATTCATAGTTTTCTTATTACCAATCGCATCGGCTTCGATTGCTGCTGGTATTTTATAGATTGAAATATCCTTCCGTGTGGGTGGATCAATAATATTGTTTGCTTCATATAAAAGAAAGCCGCTTGGTTTAACCGCTGGTTCAAATTTTTCCAAAGAAGGTTGATTTAACACGATTGCAGCATCATACCTGCTAATGATTGGTGAACTGACTTGATCGTCAGAAACAATGACCGTACAATTGGCAGTACCCCCGCGCATTTCTGGCCCATAACTTGGAATCCAGGCGACTTGTTTATCTTCAACCATTCCAGCGTATGCTAAAGCCATTCCCATTGAAAGGACTCCCTGACCACCAAAACCGGCAAATATTATTTCTTCATTCATTGTGAATTTCCTTTTGGAGGAAGTTTAAAATCACCCAAAGGAAAGAAAGCTATGACAGTATCATCAATGTATTGGTTAGCTTGAATAGGAGTTAATTTCCACCCGGAAGGGCAATTTGAAACTATTTCAATAAAACTAGTTCCGCCCTTTCCATCAACCTGATATTGAAACGCTGTTTTGATGGCTTTCTTAGCCTTCCGCACCATCTTAGCTGAATTCACAGCCTGGCGGGTTACGTAGTAGGCCCCATCAAGCAAAGCAACGATTTCCGACATTTTAATAGGATTTCCTTGTGATGCAAGATCTCTGCCTTCGGGAGTGGTAGAGGTAACTGCCCCCTCAAGCGTAGTAGGCGCCATTTGTCCGCCAGTCATACCATAGATACCATTATTAATAAAAATAATTACAATGTTTTCACCGCGATTAATTGTATGGATAGTTTCGGCTGTACCAATTGCGGCTAAATCACCGTCCCCTTGATAGGTGAAAACAATGCGATCTGGAAGGACACGCTTTATTCCTGTAGCAACGGCAGTTGCCCGCCCATGAGCGGCCTGTTGCATATCCACATTGAGATAATGATAGGCAAAAACTGAACAGCCAACAGGTGCGACGCCAATAGTTCGATCAACAATATTTAATTCTTCGACTACTTCCATTAACAATCGGTGAACAACTGAGTGACTGCATCCGGGACAGTAGTGTAATTCTGTGTCATGTAAAGTGCTGGGACGCACCCACACTTTTTCTAGGCGATCTAAATGATCACACTGAATACCTTCTGGAGGGGTACTCATAAGCTAACCTCGGAATTTTCAATTTTTTCTTTCATGTCTATAAGTGTTGATAAAATATCTTCAGGTTGCGGTATCATTCCTCCCATGCGTCCGTAAAATTCAACAGGGATTATTCCATTTACAGCCAAACGAACATCTTCAACCATTTGCCCAGAATTCATTTCCGCTACCAATATACCTTTGATCCGCTTAGCTAATTCCTGGATCTCATTAACTGGGAACGGAAATAACGTTTGTGGGCGTAATAAACCAACTTTAATTCCATCACCACGCGCAAGCTGAAGGGCCTTATGCGCCGATCGTGACGTTAATCCGAAAGATATTATAACATAATCTGCGTCCTCAGTCATAATAGTCTCGAAACGTACTTCATTGTCTTTGATTTGTTGATATTTTTTTTGCAAACCGAGATTTATTTTTTCCATCTTTTCGGGCTGCAAATGTAGCGACGTGAGATAATTTTGATTTTTCCCATTTTCTCTACCCCGCGTAGCCCATGCTGAGTGGTCGACTAGATGGTCTTCAACTTTATATTCTGGAAACTCTACCGATTCCATCATTTGTCCCAGGGCACCATCGGTTAGAATACAAACAGGGTTTCGATATTTGTCCGCCAGATCCAGACCTAAATATGCAAAATCAGCCATTTCCTGAACACTGTTGGGCGCCAAAACAATCATTTTGTAGTCACCGTGTCCACCGCCTTTCACGGCTTGAAAATAGTCACCCTGAGAAGGTTGAATTGTTCCCAAGCCAGGCCCCCCCCGAACTACATTCACCAATAAACACGGTAATTCAGCACAGGCAATATAGGAAACACCCTCCTGCATAAGGCTGAAACCAGGACTGCTGGTACTGGTCATGACTCGTTCTCCAGTTCCAGCGGCACCATAAACCATATTAATTGCTGCCACTTCGCTTTCGGCCTGAACGAATGCTCCACCTCTTTTCGGCAGTTCTAATGCGATATATTCAAGTAATTCAGACTGTGGTGTGATTGGATATCCAAAATAACCCTTAAGGCCAGCGCGTATAGCAGCTTCCGCGAGGGCTTCATTTCCCTTCATTAATAGTTTACTACTCATGTTTAACCTAATTTATTGAAATTGAAATATTATCTTTTACACCAGAAATAGAAGCAATTTTCTCACGACCGGGTGGTTTTTTAATTTCACGATAAACCGTGATAATTGCTTCGGGGCAGACCAGCGCACAGTTCGTACAACCGGTACAGGTATCCTCTACTAAAAGGGCATATTGATAACCCTTTTTATTGATGTTTTGGGACATTGCGATGGAATCTTGGGGACATTCGGCCAGACACAATTCGCAACCTTTGCATTTCTCTATATCGATTGATATGTATCCATGAATTTTTGCCATAAATCACCTTAATAAGATAAATAAGTCCTATTCAAATTTAACCATTGTAGTTGATATCTCGCAATTTATTCAAATGTGGATTTATATATAATGTAAATTATCCAATATGGATAATATACATTAATGCAAACGCATTGTTACGCTAATTTTTTTAAAAGTTCTTCCACCTGTTGTTTGAGTTCATTTTCAGTGCCGTTATTTTTCATTTCAAAGTCAGCCATATAGACTTTCTCATCGTCGGTCCACTGTAATTCTATACGCTTCATTATTTCGTCACGAGTTAGGGTCTGTTTTTTAAGAGCACGCTCCATTCGAAATTTGAGTAGAGAAGTCACAACAATGGTGTAATCCAAATGCTGATCCAATCCCGATTCAAAGATTAGTGCGCCATCCACAATAAAGACAGGATGTTTATCGTTCTTTGCTATTTTTTCAAATCGTGCATACAGTACTTCGAATAAATACGGATGAACAATGGCGTTCAATTGGATTTGATGATTTTCGTCCTGGAGCGCGATACGGCCAAGTTTTTTGTTATTTATATTATTATCAGCATCGAGAATATCAGTACCGAATTCAGAAATAAGATCTTGCTGAAGAGTTGAATTTTTGTCTAAAAGTGATTTGGCTTCGCGATCAGCATCAAATACATATGCACCCAGCGCTTTAAAGAATTTACTAGCTGTACTTTTGCCAGAGCCAATACCGCCAGTTAACCCTAATTTTAACATCGTTACTCTAAGATTTTAATGATTCTTTCGGTGATTTCGTCAACGGTTCCAAGACCATTTACTTCTAATAATTGTCCTTGTGTCCGATAGAAATTTAAAAGCGGAGCAGTTTGTTCCCAATAAACCTTTTGTCTATTTTTTATAACTTCGGAAGTATCATCGCTACGACCGGATGACTCACCCCTTAAAATTAGTCTATTAACCAATTCTTCCCGATCGGCGAAAAGACTGACGGTAGCATTAAGTTCTTGCCCGATCAATACCATGATTTTTTCTAAACCTTCGGCCTGTGGAATGGTTCTCGGAAATCCATCAAGAATATAGCCCGATTTACAATCAGGTTGCTGTAGACGAATTTCCATCATACGTAATAATAACTCATCAGGGACTAGCTTCCCAGCATCCATGAATTTTTTTGCTTGTTGCCCAAGATCTGAATTATTATCGACTTCATTTCTAAGAATTACCCCAGTAGATAAATGTACAATTGTAAAATGTTCGCTCAACCTTTCAGCCTGGGTGCCCTTACCGACACCCGGTGGACCCATCAGTATAAATCGCATTTAATATTTCCTTTTGTAATATTATATTAATATTCCAGCAATCGTAGCTGTTAACCATGATGCAATTGCGCCGCCGGCCATTGCACGTAAAGCCAGCTTTGCTAAATCTTTTCGACGTTCAGGAGCGATTCCGCCTAACCCGCCGATTTGTATTCCGATAGATGCAAAATTTGCGAATCCACACAAAGCATAACTTGCTATAATTGCCGTTCTTTCAGAGATAGCCTGCTCTAATCTTAAAGTGCTCAAATCACTATATGCAATTAATTCAGTTAGCACAATTTTTTCACCTAATAAAGTACCAAATATACCAGCCTCTGACCAGGGAACTCCCATCGTCCAGGCTAAGGGCCTAAAAATAAAACCCAATATATCCTGTAAGGTAAGACCAACCAGTCCCAAGAGAAAATTTATCATTGCGATCATGGCAACAAATGCAACCAGCATTGCGCCAACATTAGCTGCCAGCTTAAGACCCTGGGTAGCGCCATCTGACAAAGCTTCCATAGCGTTGTCACTTGTTTTTTCAACATTAACCTTAACCGAACCAGCAGTCACTGATTGCTCAGTTTCAGGATAAATAATTTTTGCAACCACTAATGCTGCCGGTGCACTCATAATTGATGCCGCCATCAGATGTCCGGCAATTCCAGGTATGTCGGTAAGCATCTTGACGTATATTGCCATCACACCGCCAGCGACGGTTGCAAATCCACCAGTCATAACTGCCATTAATTCCGATTTTGTCATATTTTTAATGAACGGCCGTATCATTAAAGGGGCTTCGGTCTGTCCCACAAAAATATTAGCTGAAACACTCAAGGTTTCAGCACCGCTAGTTTTCAACGTTTTTTGCATTCCACGCGCAATCCATTTCACTATCCACTGCATAATTCCCAAATGATATAAAATTGCCATAAGCGAAGAGAAAAAGATGATTGTCGGCAGAACTCTAAACGCAAAATTCATTAGTGGTCCTTCAACGTAACCGGCAGCTGACCGGAACAAGAAATCACTCCCGGCATCAGAGAAACTCAATAGTTTTTTAATAAAAGTATCAATGCCGCTAAAAAATGGCTGTCCGACTGGCGTTTTTAAAATAAATAGCGCAAAAAGCCATTGCAAACCGAGACCCCAAAAAATTAAGCGCCAGTTAATCTGTTTACGATTATTAGAAAATGCAAAAGCAATGGCTAATAATGTGAAAATTCCTAAAAACCCAATTAATCTATTCATGATTTCCTCGGTGGTTGATAACAGTTTCGACAACGAGCTTCGTAAATATCGGTTTCCCCGATTACAACTTGCTCCATATCATCGCTAATCCGCTGTGTATAAGTTGCGGGATTGCCGCATTTAACACAGATGGCTCGAAGTTTATCCAGGTAATCAGCTTCGCACATTATATCAGGCATTGGACCGAAAGGTAATCCCCTATAATCAGTGTCTAATCCCGCGACTATTACACGTTTTTTTTGTTTACTTAAGGCTTTGCACACGTCAATCAGTTCGTCGCTAAAAAACTGTGCCTCATCGATAGCAACAACATCAGTATCCTTAGCAAGGTCATAGATTTCATCTATAGTATTTATGGTAATTGAATCCAACTGGTTTTTATTGTGTGATACGATGTGCTCACTACTGAACCGATCATCAACAGCAGGCTTGACTATAATTGTTTTCAGTTTAGCTATTTCTGCCCGGCGCACGCGTCGTATTAATTCTTCAGTTTTTCCACTAAACATACTACCGCAGATTACTTCAATCCAGCCAGCATCATGTGGTGTCCAGGTCATAATTTACTCCCCATAAAATTGCGTTTATTTTTGTTCGAAATAGATCGATTGCTACCTTATTCTCACCACCTTCAGGAATGATAATATCAGCGTAATATTTGGATGGTTCGACAAATTGTTCATGCATGGGACGTACTGTTTTCAAATACTGGTCAATCACAGACTGATGTGTCCGTTTACGCTCAGTAACATCTCTTGTAAGGCGTCGAATAAAACGAACATCGGACGGGGTCTCAACATAGATTTTTATATCCATTAATTGACGCAACTCAGGGTAATGTAAGGTAAAAATTCCCTCTAAAACAACGACAGAGTGAGGAGCAATAGCCTGCTGAGGTAATCGGCGCCGGTGACGCACAAAATCGTAAACCGGAACTTCAACAGATGAACCCATGAGTAATTGTTTCAACTGTTTACCGAGCAAGTCAATATCGATTGAATCCGGATGATCAAAATTCTGCTGATGCCTTTTTTCAAGAGGGAGGTGTGGTAAATCTTTGTAATATGAATCTTGTTGGAGAACAACCACCTCACCCTCGCCATATTCTTCGAGTAATTTGTGGGCGATGGATGTTTTACCAGATCCGGAACCGCCTGCAATACCAATTAAAATTGCTGATTTCTTCATGATAAATGCTCAGCTCCAAATGCATCCGGCAATAGAATTTTACTGGTTGTCTCGCTCACAGCACCGTGCGAATCACAAATAAATATTGGTATATCACTACACAGATCCCAAATTACTTGTCGACAGGCACCGCAGGGAGGACTACCATTTTCGGTAGCCACAGCCAATCCTTCGAAATTTTTATAGCCGCTGGTAATGGCGTTGAATATCGCGACACGCTCAGCACAACAAGTAAGACTATAACTGCTGGATTCTACGTTGCAACCTCCAAAGATAGAGCCGTCTTCTGTTATGACTGCTGCTCCAACAGAATAATCCGAATAAGGGGCATGTGCAAGAGCACGCATTTTTATTGCAGTTTTTACTAGTTCTTCCATTGAGAAATCCTTTCTAATATTTTTTTATCCTGACAAACTTAAAGATTCGTTCAAAAAGTACTCCTACAATAAACCCACCAATATGAGCAAACCAGGCAATTCCTCCTGATTTTACCATGCTCAATGATCCCAAGCCTGACGAGAGTTGAGTAACAAACCATAAACCAATCACTATAAAAGCCGGTATTTGGATTGTAGTAATTATAATGAATAAGAATATAAAAACGTGAACACGGGCACGCGGGAAGCGCAACATATAAGCGCCCAGAACACCGGCAATTGCACCGCTGGCACCGATCATTGGGATGATTGATGAAATATTTATAAAAATTTGGGATGAAGCAGCGCCAATTCCACAAAGTAAATAAAATACTGCAAATCGCGTGTGGCCAAAAGTGCTCTCAACGTTATCACCAAAAATCCATAGAAACCACATGTTGCCGATAATATGCATCAATCCGCCATGCATGAACATTGAAGTGAATATTGTTAATAATGGATTGCCTGGAACGGCGTCTAATCTGATAGATCGTTTCAGAAGTGTGCTAATTTGATATGCATACTCGTTGACAATTGAGCTCTGTGGCATATCGGTTAAAGTTGCCGGGATAAGCCCAAATGATAATATGAATTCCTGCTGTGAGATATAATCCAGACTCATCTGAAATAAGAAGACAAGTGTATTTATCGCGATAATACCATACGTAACATAGGGAATTAAAATGCGGGGGTTATCATCTTTATATGGAAAAAACATTATTCAACTGAAAATTTAATTCGCGCAGTAGATGAGTTGCCAGCACGATCATTGATATGGATTTTGAGTACATGGTCGCCAATATCAATCGGCTGGTTGAATCCATATTTTAATTCCTTATCAATCGGCTGGTACTCAGCTAATAATCTTTGCCCGTCAATACTCATATTGAAGGAAGATTCCTGGGATTCAAAACCAGAAAGATTGTCGTATAATTCCGCT
Organism: Fidelibacterota bacterium; assembly: GCA_042564205.1. Classification (GTDB taxonomy): domain Bacteria; phylum Fidelibacterota; class Marinisomatia; order Marinisomatales; family JAHJCW01; genus JBHPLN01. The sequence goes on along the minus strand of JBHPLN010000001.1, from coordinate 81,976 downwards.
TTAATGCTTGATAATTGACCGTGGGGATAGGAGCGCAAATTTTCAATATTGACAGTCTTGATGGCCGGTGCGATATCGTCTAGTAATAAAGCGACCGTTTCAAAACGATCCAGGCTGGTTTCTATGAAATCAGTCTCTGGATCAAGTCTACTTTTTGAATATTCCCAGCGGTTTTGTTTATAATTATAATAATAAACAGCAAGCTGATTTGAAGTTGACATTTCTTCAATATCGGTTAAAATTCCAACAATAATAGGCATATTTAGAGGAATCCCAGACGGACGCAGATGATAAACCTTTGAGCGAATTGACTTGCGGGCTAATCCAACTGGGAAATTATTATCGTGATCAATCCATAGTAGAGTTGAGTCGAAAAATGCTTCAGTTTCCGTCGTAAGCTTACAGGAACCGTCAATCGAGTAAACCGAAGTTTCATTGATCTGATTAAATAATTGATACTGCCGATCGTCTGTAAATTCATAGATCGAGCGGTTATTATTAATCAATCTGAAATTGCGTGTATTAGATAGAATAGCCGGAGTAAGCAAGAATGTACTGTATTGATTTACACCAGTTTTAAAAATTGACATTGTTTGATTGGTTCCGTTTCTTGAAAATCGAATAGCCGGAGTAGCGCCTAATGACGCATTGGTTGAAATTTGTAACAAACATCCTTTCTCAAGATAAAAGGGTGCAATTTTGGCTTTAAAATTTTCTGGAATCGCATTTAAAGATATAATACTATCATCAGCTGTTCTATCTTTAGTAAGAGGATTATGTCTAACACCCTTGACAGCAACAGAGAGAGTCGAAATATTGCCTGCATGGTCTACAATTTCAACAGTAAGCGTATGCAATCCTTGACTTGGATTGATTACGCCAGACGATGAAGAGCGGTGAATCTTTAATAGTGGATATTTATTAAACCGATATAGCTTATGAACTTTATCTCGATTTTTATGATAAATCGGTTGACCATGCATGGTTTCAACAAACCGATCTTGATTAAAATCTAAACTATCGTAACTAATTGAGAATTTTTCGACCCCATTCCATCTAATTACAGATTGGTAAAATTGATAGATATTGAGAGCATATTGAATCTTATCTATAGCAGATACGGCAATTACAAACGGGCCACTAATATTTAATGTGTCTGGGAGTGCACTAAAAGTTGTATCATTTGGATTATTTGAAAAAGTAGCTGGGAATGGAGCACCGTTAATGAAAGTTCTAGCAGTAATAGGAATAAACGTAATGTTATTGAAAACGGGCGGGACATTATCGGGTAATTGGTACCCATTGGTTAAAGGATTTAAAGTTTGATCAAAGCTATTTCTGAGTTCAAAATGCAGGTGTGGGCCAAATGAACCCCCGCTGTTTCCTGACCATCCAAGCGTATCGCCCCTTTCAACAGGAAATTTATCAGCGGTAAACCATTGATTGATTATATAGGTTTGACTTTCCTCCTGTAATTGCTTTATATGATTCTCCAGCGCTGGATTAAAACGGTTCATATGCCCGTATAGTGCTTTACGGCCATCGTTCAGCGTAAGATAAAGGGCTTTACCATAGCCAGAATAATTTGTTGATATCCTTGATACAAATCCAGAGTCGATTGCAAAAACAGGATGGCCCTCGGTCTGATTGGTGCGAATATCAATCCCCATATGAAAATGGCCTGGACGAAATTCACCAAAATTGGATGAAAGGCTGGTTCCGGTTGTTACAGGCCACAAGTAATCCTGGCCAATTACCCGGGACAAGAGGATCATTAATGCTATGAAAAGTTTGCTATTCATTGATCAAACAAAGGAGTATCAATTTATCTATGGGACGCACCATGTACAAAGGGATAAAATAAAACCGACCCTGCTTTTTGCAGGGCCGGCGTAAGAATGATAGGCTAGGAGATTGAAGTTATTCAGCTTTTAATTCTTTAAGCTCTTTTTTCATCTGTTGTAATTCTTTTTTGAGTTCCTTCAGTTCCGCCTCAAGCTCTTTTTGTGGTAAAAACATGTGCTGCTCAAATTCCTTCATATCAAAATCATGCTCCGGAATATCGAAACGCTTAAATAGTTTTAAATGATCCCAGTCTTTAGAATGGGGCTTGCCTCTTTTATAAGACCAGCGATCCCGTATTTCCCTTTCTCCAAGAGTCGCTTTAATGGTCTTAGATCGTCCATCCCGCATTAACGTCAAACGTACTTCAGTCTTCGGCTTATAGCTGCTGATGACTTTAGTCAAATCTTCAGCACTCGAGATAAAGCTATCATCAACTTTTACAATTACATCACCAGCTTCTAATTTGGCTTTAGCCGCCGGACTGTTATCCTCAACTTCGGAAACCAGAACTCCGTAATTATCCTTTGCTTTAAAATACTCGCGTAACTGACCAGTCAAATTTTGAATGTGCACCCCCAGGTAACCCTGCTTTTTATGGTCATCACAATATATGTCATTCAGGTTAAGGTCAATACCCTCTTTCTCTATAATTTCCTCAAGTTCTGCTAGAGATTCTTCATCGTCCAGATCAATTATCATGGTTTTGGTTTCATCATCTTTAGTGATGGAAAGATTCAGTGTATTATCGTCTGCGTTTATCTTAACACGCGTTTCAGTTTTTCCGTTATCATTATCAATGGATTTAGTGATTATTTTCTTTTGCTGAGCTTGTGAAAGACTCAGGACCAGCAGAATTGAAATAAGAATTCGTAACATAACAGCTCCTTTGAATTATGCATTATTAACGAGGATTGATACAGATTGTTCCTCGCCTTATTTTGATATATTATAAGTAGAAGAAGATTTGAATATTAGTAACGAATTAGTTTATGAGTTGCCTTTTTAGATCCATTAGGATTGCATAGCCATTTGAATATCTTAAAGGTCCCGTTATGTAACCATCTAAGTCACCAATGAACAGCGTGATTACAGGGTCCTCATAATTCCCAATAAAATCGCCGGAAAACGGTATTAGCACCAATGATAACTGATGAATTCCAAATTCTTCTGATTGAATTTCCTGCGGAGAAGACCAACTGATTTCTAAGGCGGCTTCCTCTGTTTTTATGGATTCTATCAATTGTTCATTGACGAATAATTTTAAAACATCATTGCTATTATAAATAAATTCAGAAATAATTTTATTGATCTTGTCTTTATCTGCCGCTGACAGGGAGATTTTTGTTATCTTACCATTTTCATAATAATTAACAGAGCGGATTTTTGCGTTTTTTGAACAGGATATGAGACAGCCAATAACAAATATGAATGGTAATAAATAATTAAAGATATTTTTCATTACTGTCTAAAAAATCGGGCGGATTAAACCGGCGTTTAACCCGCCCGATAAGATATCTTATTGAATTTTTATATCATCTAGGGTAATGGCAGTATCAAATATACTGTCGCCAACGTCCCAAGCCTGTAAAACAAGTGTAACCACCTCTCCCCGATACTCGCTTACATTATAACTGAAGTTGAATTGCCAACCAGTCATATATACATCGCCCTGGTCAAATGAAACTCCATCAGCAGTGGCATTAATTAGGCTACCCGGGACTGGTGGATCGTTGGATGCTCCAAAATCAGCTGCAACGTTATCAATGTTTTTTAATAGAAGTATGTCTTCTGAACCATCTTTCAGCCTAACGCTCACCTGGAATAGATCTTGATAGCTGGAGCCGATATATTCGAGAAATTCCTCAGATAAAAAATTCCAGGAGAAAACCAACGTAGATTGATTTTCATCGATACGGAAAGATTGAAAGATTATCCCGGCGCTGGTGGTATATCCTAAACCGGTAGAAATGATACCCATATAACTACCGTTGGTTGGGGCCACTGTCGCTAATTTGCTGATCACGCGACCATCTCCTTCGACTGTCCAGCCATCCATATTCCCCAACTCAAAGTTGCCATTTACCAAAGAGTCTGGATAGTGCACATCATTTTGTCCTTTGATTTCATAGACAGCATTTGGTGACTTAGGATCAGTTTGCCCGGTAATAAATGCCTCTCCGGTATTCTTCAAGCGGACAGCCAACCGAACTGTAGCCGAATCGGCCATATTTTTACAGAAAGTAGTATTAACAACTTTATTGAATCCGTAATAGGTTTTTACTCCTTTACCTAAAAACGCCTGTTCCAAACCATTGGTTTTTGTGCTTTCGCAAGATCCATTGAAAATGACAGAGTTTGGATATTCCCACGGTAATCCTGAAATAAATCCGGGTCGAATGGCATAAACATCAGCTTTCTTTTTGACAGTTCCGGTTTTAGAGACAGTCACGTTTTTCCAGATTGCCAATTTTTTTGCTTTAAGTAGCGCCTTATAACTATCTTTATAAGCAACTAGGTTGGTATCCACCTGCTCACCGGTTCCAATCTCTGTCCCTCCTGAACCATGCGAATCAACAATGATCAATCCGTACGCAGGTGAATTTCGGAAAGCTTCAACGTCAGCCTGTTGATCGGTGAGGTGAGTAATAGAGAATTCATAGTCAGAGGAATTGAGTATGGTTTTTATGGTTGGCGCCATATCAATACCAAAATAACTTTCAAAAGGAGCATAGATCAAAACATTGCGATTACCGATTATTTTTGGATCAAGATTTGCAAAAATCTCGACGGCATTAATCTGGGCTACGCTAAGGTCGGTCGTACCACGAGTTTGTTTATAAACAGGAATTAATTGTTTTACCTTCCTCGATTTACCTTGTATTTCAATACCGCCTTTGGTTGTCAATTTTCCATCGTCATCTTCCAGGGAAATAAACAATCCGCCATGCAAACCAGAGCTATATTCAATGCGAATGCTAGTGCTGCCATCGTAGGTGGCGGTGGTGACATTTGGCCGTGCATTCAACCATTGCACAGTTTGCGAAACGGCATTTTCTATATTATTAATATCACCCGCCAATATTGCATCAAATTGATCGATAGCAGCATTCTGTGTGTCGGTGAGTTCATCAAATTCCTGAGGTGTGAGATCGGTATAAACTTCAAGTGTCTTTGTATTAGAATTACTCAGACCCTCAACTTCAACCTGGAGTAGAATTTCTCCCGGAGTAGCTTCATAAAAACTAATAATAGCGCTAAATATATTGTCTCCGCCAATCTCATCACCATTAGCGAGTACGCCATTATCATATAACACACCAAGTTCTTCGACAACATCGCCGCTTGCATCCACTTGGACGATACGAGAGGAACCTTCCGGAATCTCCACCTCTGCGGGGACAATTAAATTAATAATAACTTCTGTCAATTGGTTTACCAAAATACCAGCCGGATTTAGAATGAGTTCGCCAACTTCGATTGAACCACCATCTTTTGATTTAGTTGAGGTACTACAGGAGAATTGAATCATGGAGAATGTTAGAATTAAAATTATAATCATTCTAAATTGTTTCATTATTACTCCTGTTTGAAAATTTTGTATCGACAGTATTGTAAATTACTTGCCATTATCATATGAGGACTAATTTAGGTAATTAGAATGGGCAGTATCAAGAAGTGCGGGATCAGAAATATTAAAAATATTTTTATTTTTTTATTATCCATTGTTGTGAATTGAATAGTGTAATTTCCGCGCTGTTTTTAAACACATTTTTTTCATAATAATTCTGGATATGTATATGAAAATTGGTTTAACTGGTCTTTCCTTTTCTGGTAAAACCACAATATTTAATGCTCTCACCGGTTCCCAACTGCCCATGGGTGCTTTTACCGATTCTGCTGCTGAACCCAATCAAGCGGTTATCAATGTACCCGATGACCGCGTTGATGAGCTGGTAAATTTATATCACCCCCAGAAAACTGCCTATTCTACGTTGGAATTAATGGATTTCCCAGGATTGTCGGATTCAACCAGCGATTCCAGCACACAATCGTCTAACACCCTCCGGCAGATGAAAAACCTTGATGCACTGGGTTTGGTTTTGAAAAATTTCAGCGATGACCTTACCGGCGACCCAAATCCCGAATCAGACCTCGATAAGATTTACAGTGAATTGCTGATATCAGACTTAATGATTGTTGAAAATCGCCTTGAGCGAATTGAATGGGGTTACAAACGCGGCCAAAAGTCGCCAGAGATACAAAATGAAGCACAGGTGTTGCGCAAAATTCACCAGCAGTTGGATCGAAATGAACCAATCAGCAGAATTGAATTATCGGATATCGAGCTGCGAATAATTCGTGGATTTCAATTCCTCACTCTGAAACCCACATTAATCATTCTCAATTCAGGTGAGGAAAACTTCAATCGTAATTCGACGTTTGTGCAAAAATTGGAGACTCGCTACCCGCTGGTGGAATTCGCTGGCAAATTCGAAATGGAACTAATGCAAATTGAAAACACGGACGAAATGGAACTGTTCATGGTCGATATTGGAATCACCGACTCAGCTCGCAATCGATTATCACGTAATGCTTATGAAATTCTGGGTTATATCAGCTTCTTTACTGTCGGCACCGATGAAGTCCGAGCCTGGAATATTCTTCGTAATTCGACCGCCATCACCGCCTCGGCTGCAATTCATACTGATCTGGCCCGTGGGTTTATTCGGGCCGAATGCTTTGCCTATTCCGATTTAATAATTGCCGGCGATGAAGCAACTGTTAAGAAAAATGGTAAGTTTAGACTAGAGGGTAAGGATTACATCGTCCAAGATGGGGATATTTTAGGTATCCGCTTCAACGTCTAATAAATTCCTCCAGTCGCTGTTTTAGATCATCGCGGGTTTCACGATAATTCTTCAGGAGGCGTTCATCATCTCCCCAACCTCGAAATGGATCAGAAACACTCCAGTGAATATGTTTTGCTTCACCAGGAAAAGTCGGGCAGACCTGATTGGCATGGTCACAGACAGTTATCACGTAGTCAATACCATGATCCAGATACATATCAATTGGGTCAGAGGTATGGCTGGAAATATCTATACCGATTTCATCCATTATTTTAATAGATAGAGGATGAACACGGCTGGGGTGACTGCCTGCGCTAAATACCTCGAATCGGTCTCCAGCCATATGCCGTAACAATCCTTCTCCCATTTGTGAACGGCAAGAATTACCAGTACATACAATTAGGACCTTTTTCTTTTCGCTCATAACGTAAGAATTTGCCTTCGTACTTCTGCAAAAGTCAACCACATGATAATTATTGATTTAATTTCCTGTCTTCCTTAGCATTGATAAATTCAACCATGACTGAAACCACTAAAACACCACTATTTGCTAATCCCCTTGAACCGATCTGGGGTCTAAGTGTATCCGATCTGAATCGCTATTTACCGGCAATTCAGACGGTCCATGATATTAGAATGACATCAAATGCGATGCAGGAGGGATTATTTTTAGCGGATGGATTAGCAGGCCTTGAAAAACTGCCTTCGGATTCAATTGATCTAATAATTGCAGACCCACCGGAAAATCCCTGGCGCGATGTCCAACAAAAGGGGGCATCATTTACACTCCAAGAATTATACAAGTGGAACAGCCATTGGTTAAAGGAATCATTTAGAGTCTTAAAAGCCACTGGTGCAATTTACCTGTTCTGTGGGTGGCGGTTTTCAGGAATGTATCATGCGCTAATAAGTGATGTATTTTTTGTTCAGTCGCGCATTACATGGCGTAACCCGGACCATCGAAAGCATGAAAAAAGCGCGACCTGGAGAAATGCCATGGCCGATATTTGGTGCGCAACTAAAACTGATCAGTTTTTGTTCAGGCAGAAAGCACCCGGCGAAGATACCGCTGATGTTGAACAAGAGAATAGATTGCCAACTAATTTTTGGGGAGATATTTTAAACCTGCAAAACAATTTGGTAGAACGGTTGGAAGGGGATAAACCGGATCAAGTGATTCAGCGTATTTTAGAGGCCAACAGTATTAAATTAAACTGGGTTGTCGATCCATTCATGCGCAACGGCGGGACGGGTGTAATAGCAAAGAAAAATGGACGTAGGTTTATCGGCTTTGAAGCCGATCAGGATAGATTATTGCTGGCAATGAAAAGAATTGACCAAACCTAAGAATACTATAATGCAGTTATCAGAAAAGATACAAAGAGAAATACATATTGCTTTAAAAAATCGCAATCAAATAAAAGTAGTCACGCTTCGTAGCGCTCTTAGTAAATTGAAAGATCGACAGATTGAAAAACAAGAAAAACTAGAGGAAAGTGAAGAGCTTAAGGTGATTCAGATGCTTGTTAAACAGCATAAAGAATCAATAACAATGTTTAAGGACGGCGGGCGTGATGATCTGGTAGAGAAAGAAAAAGCTGAATTAAAAATATTGGAAAAGTATTTACCAAGCATGATGAGTGAAAACGAGGTTAAGCTGCTGATAAACGACATAATTAAGGAAGTAGGTGCAGAATCCTTATCAGATATTGGTAAAGTGATGCAAAACGTAATGCAACGTGGAAGTGGCCGCGTTGATGGTAAATTAGCACAACAAATATTAAGGGGGCTGTTATCTTAGTCAATTCTACTTTTCTTTTTGATGGTCTAACTTTTTTGGTTACAATACTTTTTGGAATAATTGGCTATCGCCGTGGAGTGATAGATGAACTGGGTCGGCTCTTGAGTCTGATTGCGGCTGGACTTGCAGGAATGCGATACTATGTTGATGTGGCAGAAGTTCTTCAATCCTTTTTGAAAATCAATCCTTTTACACTGCTGATTTTTGGATTTATTATTGTCTTTGTGGGCGTAATTGTTTCTGCCCGCTTGGTCATTAGTTTCATTGAACGATTCTTGCTTTCTGATCGGCTACAATCATTCAATCAGGTTGTTGGTTTTCTATTCGGGGCATTGAAAGGGGCCGTGATCGTAATGATAATTTTATGGGCATTTGAGTTATTACCGATACACAATTGGGTAGACACGCTGAAGCGTAAGTCGGGTGTTGCCCTAACACTTACTGTTGCTAGAGAAAAAACGGTTGCCATTTTTAATTGGGAAGACCCAATCCAGCAAGGTGAAATATTTCTGAGAGGAATTCTGAATAACAATTCAGATGAATCTTAGCTTAAACAATGGCTAGGATTCCCCAGGATACTATTGACCAAATTCGTGATACTGCTGATGTGGTTGATATTATAAGTAAATATGTTGATCTGAAAAAACGCGGACAGAATTTTGTTGGTCTGTGTCCGTTTCATAATGATACCCACCCATCGCTGTATGTTTCTCCATCAAAGCAGATCTACAAATGTTTTTCCTGCGATGCTGGAGGAAATGCCATGACCTTCTTAATGAATTATGAAAAAATCAGTTTTATTGATGCAGTGAAACAGTTGGGTGAGCGGTATGGCATTGAGGTAAAAAGTTTAGGTGAATCGGGTTCCAAGGAATTCTTCACAAATTTATATGCACTGCACGATTTTGCAAATAAGCAATATATCGCACACCTGTTTTCTAATCAGGGAAAGCAAACATTATCATATCTAATTGATCGCGGATTAGATGAAAAAACAATTAAGAAATTTCAGTTAGGCTTGGCATTTGATAATTGGGATGATCTTTATAAAGCCGCCAAAATAAAAGGATTTGATAAAGAGAGTCTAGATAAATCAGGATTATTTACCAAAACCGATAAGGGGATTTTTGATCGCTTTAGGAACAGAATTATGTTTCCCGTTTTTCATCAATCTGGAAAAGTCATTGCTTTTGGGGGGCGGGCAATTGATCCAAAAGAACCTGCAAAATATATAAATTCGCCAGATACACCCCTTTATCACAAGAGCGATATTTTATATGGATTTCATGCTACTAGTGAAGCAATCCGGAAAACGGATGATATGGTCTTGGTGGAGGGCTATATGGATTTTCTGCAGTTATATCAGGCCGGCATTGAAAATATTGTCGCAGTTTCAGGTACGGCGCTTACTACTAAACACATAAATCTTATGCGCCGCTACATTAAACGCGTGTATCTCGCCTATGACGGGGATTCAGCCGGCAATAGAGCCACCCTGAGAGCCGGATATTTATTATTGCAGAGCGGCTTGGAACCGTTGGTTGTTCCTGTCCCTGAAGGTATTGATCCTGATGATTGGATTCAATCGAAAGGCGTAGACGAATTTAAAAAAGCTGTTAAATCTGCGCTCTCACTGATTGAATTTCAACTGAATGTTACTAATGTGAATGAATTATCAGGAATTGAACAATCGCAATTTACAAGGGAAGTCTTGCAGAATATTTCCGAAATAGATGACGGAATTATTCGCAGTAAACTTATCAGAACATTGTCAGAGAAACTTCAAGTGCGGGAAGAAGAATTATATAAAAATTTGGAAGAACAAAGTTTCAGAAGAAGTACCACCCAGACCGCATTTGCCCCCGACGCATCGGAGTCAGAAAATCAGTTTACTTCCCTTGTTCAAAAAGCACAATTGGGATTAATAAGAATATTTATTAATGGAGATCGACCCGAACAACAATCAATAAGGGATTTGGTGGCAATTGATAATTTTACCGACCCATTTCTGAAAAGATTAACCGAAATATTATTCCCGATATATGATGAAATTGATTATGCGGCTGTAATTGATAAATTTGAAAAAAAGAGTGAGCAAGAATTGGTCGCAAAAATATTAATGGAAGAATCCTCTGAAGTTGATCGTGAAAAAGAAATGGCGGATTATATTAAGGTGTTAAGATTAGCACCTCTGAAAAAACGGATTAATGATTTGCGATTAACTATAAGAGAGCTGGAGCGCAAAGGTGAAGATCCAGCCGATACGGTATTGGAGCTAAGTGCCTTGCAAAAAGAATTGGCCGGGATTTAACAAGTAAGGCATATATTAATAAAAAAAGCCCCGAAAAAATCGGGGCTTTTTTGTACCATTTCAGTTAGAGATTAGAATATAACGTTTACACCAACATTGAATGATCTTGGTGCAGATACATAGACTTCAGCATCACTTGATTCGTGTGTTATACCATCATCATCAAAGCCATTATATGAGCTGTTATCAGTGGCATCCTGAATATAGAGTTCATCAAGAACGTTGAAGACATGTGCAAATGCTTGAATTGTTACATTACCAAGATCAACAGGCAGCGTATAGAATCCATGGAAATCGATCTTATAGGCGCTTGGTATCTCCCAGCTTTGTTCACGATCGGGAGATTCACCTTCACTGACTTCACGACTCAGTGGATCCCAATCAGCCCAGTGACGATCATAGTAATTGAAGATCGCCTGCAATGACAAACCCTCTACTGGATACACGGTTCCGCCAAGAGCGACAATCGTCTGTGGCATATCACCAACTTTTAAATCCTTAATAGAGTACAGATATTCTGTTGATGTTTGGGCTGCAATCTCTTTATATGTGCCAGTAGCATCATCTACATATTCCCACATTCCATAAGAAAGGGCAGCATCCAAGCGGAACATCGGTATTGGTTGATAGGCAATTTCAGCTTCTACACCCATATGATTCTGATCCATGCCGGTCAGGAAGATTACATCGGTGTCGCCACTTGATCCAGCACCTTGCTGTACCAGTCTAGTGAGCGTTCGATCTCTCCAGGCTGTGCTGTAGACGTTGAGCTTAGTGGTCAATTTGCCACCCAGAAAACGTAAATTCGCACCAGCTTCTATGCTGATGAACCGTTCATTTTTCGGATCTTCGGCCAGTGAGATCTCAATATCATCAATTACATTATCTAGGATCGGCGGTTTCTCGACAAGACCAAAATTTGCAAAAACATCAACTTCATCGTTCACGTGGAACATTCCACCACCCTTGACTTGCGGAGCGCCAATCCAATCGGAATTGATCTCTACTTCGCCTTTGCTGGTAGCTTCAATGTATGATGCAGCATGATTAGAAGCTTTTTTGAAATGATCAACCAAACTGTAGGTTATCATTGAGTAGCCAGCCATACCATAGAGTGAGAACTGATCGAAATTGTATTCACCCTGAGCGAAAAAGCCGAACCAGTCAACGGTATTTGTATTATTATAGTTTATTAAGTCACCTAAGCCAACGCGAGCAGCAGTTTCGTTATCGGCAAATTCATTGTAGAAAGAACTGTAACTGTGGGCGTAGGCATCATAGTTACCGTTGACAGCATAGGTTCCGCCAAGCAGGTCACGCACTTCGCGGAAATGCTCGATTTCAGCTGTACGCCAGTCGATACCAAACTGCAGTTTCAAGTCTTCGTTAACTTTGTAATTCAGTTTTGAAATTGCTCCTACTGTCCATTGCCGGTTTACGCTATTACGGAGGAAACCAACAGACTGACCAGCTGCTTTATCACCGCCCTTGCGGTCAGTTGCACTGCGGTTCATTGCGATGGTTCCGTTCCAGTCGCCAATTCGGGAAGGACCATTATAATCCCAGAGCAAATCATCAAAATATCCGGTTCCGCCGCCCGATCCACCAGAGAAATAGAAGGTAGACGAAAGACGGAACATGTCATTGATGGTCCAGTAATGGTTCAGGCTAATCAACGGTTTATGGAAATAGTTTTCACTCTCATTCAGATATTCTGGATCATGGCGGTCAACTTTCTTTTCGCCGTACATATAATAGAACTGTTTGCCTTTATAGCTTTTGTCGACAACATTCCAGTTCTCATTATAATATCGACCAGCCTTGACACCATCTGTATAACCGTCATAGCGATCCTTACTGGCTTCGGTATATGTTTCTACACCAGCGGGATCATAATCATCAAATTCAAGGGCATAGTCGGTGTCATATGCACCGATATTTTGTTTAAAACGCATCTGGCCATGGCGCTGTGGGGCACCTATAGCAAAGAACTCTAAACGATGTGCATCATTCACAGCATAACTGGCGCCTAAGTAATATGCCCAGGCGTCGGTCCAGGCCTTATCGATAAAGCCATCGCCGATTTTTCTCACAATTGTGGCACTGACAGCATATTTATCATCAATCAGACCAGTGTTAAAATTGGCAGTGGTTTTTAGTAGTGTGCCTGAGCCATATTCCTGTCTGAATTTTCCACCGAATGAAAGTGCTGCAGGATCGGTGATAATATTCATTGTTCCACCAATCGATGGAGTAGCCAGGTTAACAGCACTTAAACCACGCTGCATCTGAATGGATGATGTTGCATCGCCAACTCCGTCCCAGTTGGACCAGTAGACCCAACCATTTTCCATATCATTTTGAGGAACACCGTTAATCATAATGGCTACATTGCGTTGGTTAAATCCGCGCACATTTACGCGGGCATCACCAGCGCCACCACCCTGCATAGTGGCATAAACACTCGGTGTCATATTTAGAATCAACGGAATGTCTTGTGATCCTAAACGAAACTCGAGTGCTTCTTTTTCAATATTACTATAGGCAACGGGAGTATTGCGTGTCGCACGTGATGCAAACACCTCCAGCGCACTCAATTCAAGGGCAGTAGCTTCTAAGGCATAATCTACCATATTGGTACCAGGTACCGTGATTGTCATATCTTGGGTATGATAACCAATTACCGAGGCAGTCAAGGTATATGTGCCATCGGGAATATTTTCAATCACAAAATACCCGTCCTCGTCAGCCGCAGCTCCTAGAGAGGTCCCGCCTACCACTACATTTGCACCAGCTAAACCATCTCCGGTGGACGCATCGGTCACAGTTCCGGTTACAGTTCCCTGTGCAAATAGAGCAAATGGTAGTATCAGGACCATAAATAAAATAGCAATACGGTTCATGAGTAACTCCTTGGGTTAATTTGTATTAGTTTGATGTCATGGAGGGCGAACCCCCATGTAAGGGAATCTATTAAGTTTAAATTCTTGATAATGATAACCTCTAATTTCCCCTGGAATGGTTAATTAAAGTTCGCAAAATGCATCCTTATGTACAAGATATAATTCCAGATTTACCACAAGAAATTGTATTTTGATCGATCACCATATTTTACTGATTTTCTAAGGCTTGATCAGATTGGCTAGGCTCTTCATTTTCCAGCGGTTGTATTAATTCTGGAGAATTATTTTTTGGATAGTTAACCGCAGTTGATACCGGATAAGCCTCCAATTGTACTGTATCAGAATTAATCAATTTTAAGGACTCAAAAGGTGAATATATTTCCGTTTGAATCCAAATATTAATGTCATTGTGGGCAATCATGACCGGCATACGATGGTGCAAATTGGAAATCGATTTTGAGGCTTTGGTAGTGATAATTGTATAGGAATGTATTGTATCACCATTGGGATCTTGCCATGCATTCCATAGACCGGCAAATAACAATAATTTTCCCTCAGGATCTTGAATGTAGTAAGGCTGTTTTGTGCTACCTTCCTGTTTCCATTCATAGTAGCCATCAGCTATCACCAGGCATCGTCTCCGTGGCACAAGGTTTTGGTAGGACGGCTTTTGGTTGACCGTTTCAGCACGGGCATTTATCAGTTTTGAACCTATGGATTTGTCCTTAGCCCAGAAGGGAATCAGTCCCCATCGCATAAGGCTAACTTTGCGTTTTTTAGCATGAACAAGAACTGGTGAAGTTTGTGTTGGAGCAATATTATAACTGGGCAGATAATTATCGGGATCTTCCCATTCTTCGATTGCCAGTTCTTTGATTATGGACTGCATATCACGCGTCAATGTTTTTCGACCACACATCTCACTGCATCCGGTTATATTTTTTAACCAGGCCGGGCAGGCTGGCTAGTTTTTCAATAGTAATAGTATACACGCCAAAAGACTCCTCAACTTTTCCCCGTAATATAAAAAAAGTTTCCCAATGAAGCAGGTCTCCATATTCACGAAATGTATTAGGGAAAAGAACGCATTCATAACTGTCAGTTTCATCTTCGAGTGTTAAAAATTCCATGGGATCGCGTTGACGAGTTTGCGTCACCTTCCGGGTAATATATACACCAGCCAGGTGTATGGTTTGATTAATATAGTGGCGAATATCACAGGCTTTCTTAACCCGTTTTTTTAGAAATTTTTGATATGGCGCCAGCGGGTGTGATGATATTGGAAATCCAAAAGTCTCAACCTCCAATTCACGGGTTTCCTCTTCGGATAGGGGCGAAGTGGCAGGTGCCTTTTCCGGTGCCTTGTCAGCCCCGTGTGACAAACAGTAATGTGCTACTTGGTAAGCAATTTCTTTGTGGGATAGCTGGGGTTCCAGCGCAGCAAAGCTGCCAGCGTTGACCAGCGTCATGGCATCCGAAAAGTTTAGATCAACGCGCGTTAGAAAATCCTGCAAAGATTTAAAATCACCTGCTTTACGCTCAGCCAAAATTGATTGAACAGCCTTGTTCTGCAGGCGGTTGATGCTCATAAAACCCATGCGAATACGCTTTTTTTGTCCGCGATATTCCTGCTGGCTACGATTTATATCGGGCAGTAAAATATTGATTCCAATCCGGCGTGCTTCACTTAGATAGGCCAAAGGTGAGTAAAAGCCACCTTGGTTAGAAATGACCGCTGCCAGAAATTCAGCAGGATAATGTGCTTTCAAATAGGCACAGGTAAATGAAAGCATAGCATAAGATGCAGAGTGCGGTTTACAGAAGGAATAGCCCACAAAGGATGCGATCATGTCCCACACCTCTTTAATGAGTTCTTCGGAATAGCCACGGCGCTGGGCACGCGAGTAAAATTTTTTCTTCCAGCCGGGTATGAGCTGCTGCAACGAATCGCGGCTCATGGTCTTCCGCAGTGAATCAGCCTCAGCGTAGCCAAACCCAGCCAGCACGCGCGCTGCCATTGAAACCTGCTCCTCGTAGACCATAATTCCATAGCTTTCTTTTAGAAAATCTAAATCCGGATGCTGCAGTTCCCAGGGGGCGCCATGAATTCGCTCCAACATAATATTGGTGAAACGGTTGGCCGCTGGGCGAATAATGGATGAATATATTACCACATGTTCAAAATCTGCTACACGGGCTTTGGCTAAAAGTTGTCGGGTGGCAGGACTTTCAATATAAAAGACACCCATTGTTTTTCCAGCTTCCATCAGCGCCCGGGTTTTGGCATCGCCTATGGGCTGGATTTGATGGTAATCCAGATAGCTGCTGGCAGTAGCGCGACGGCCATAATTAATATTAGCCTGTTTGATTGTATCCCGCACTACCGCTAGACTGCGATTGCCAAGGATGTCGATCTTTAACAGCCCGGAATCTTCTACCTGATCCTTTTCCCATTCAACGATCTGTACTCCTTTGGGTGCCATTAAGACTGGCACGTACTTACGAATTTCATCCGGAACAATAATTACGCCACCGGGGTGCACAGAGGGATTGCGAAAAGCACCCAATACTTTTTCACTTTGAATCAGAACATTGGTTAGGGTATCGTCCAAATTAGCATTAGCAAAGCGCGGATCGGTCTTGACCCATTTAAGTAAATTTGTCTGAGAACGGTGGTACCCGATGCGCTTGGTAATACTTTTAATCTCTTCATTTGACAGGCCATATACTTTACCCACTTCACGAACTGCCGAGCGGGGACGTAAAAACACCTGGGTAGAAACCATGGCTGCCCGTTTTAAACCATGTTTCTTGAATATCGAATTCAGGATGTTATCGCGCTCGTCCCAGGGGAAGTCTATGTCAATGTCTGGCATGTCCTCACGCTCGGGATGAATAAAACGTTCAAACTGCAGGTGGTATTTGATGGGATCAACCTGCGTGATGAACAGACAGTAGCTGATAATAGATGCGGCGGCGGAACCGCGTCCGATTGTTGCTTTGGTCTGCTTTACAATATTGTAGACGATCAGAAAATACGGTGCAAATCCTTTTTCGGTGATGAGGGCCAGTTCAAATTCAATGCGATCTGTAACGGCTTTAGACAATTCCCCGCTATAGCGTCCTATGGCGCCAGCGTACACCAGATCGCGGAGTACATGATTGGCCCGATGGGTATCTTTCAAGGACAAATCAGGAAAGATTGTGTTAATAAAATTCCAGTCGGTCTTGCAACGTTCAGCCAGGTACTGGCTATTATTGATAGCATCCAGACTGTTGGGGAAAAGTTTGATCATATCTTTTTCAGAACGAAACCAGCGTTGGCGGTCCTTCATGTTGGGGTCGACCAGTTCAGTAAGCGTAGCATTGTTATCAATAGCGCGCAGGATGCGATGCGTTTCCTGTTCTTCTGGATTTAAGAAATAGACGTCTCCCGTGGCAACAATTTCGAGTTTGTAGCGCCGGGCCAAACGCTGCGCCTCTGCTTCTATACCACCGGGACGCATTTCAACAAATAGGTGTGAAGTTGGCACGGTTTTGCTTAGTTCATGCAGGGTGTGCTCCTGATGCGAAAGGATGAACAAACCCGCTGCGCCATCGCGCAGGATTGCGTCAGGCGTCAAATTAATATCAACATGAACACGGGAAATAGCCCGGCAGAGGTTTTGGTAGCCAACCTGATTTTCAGCCAAGAGGAGTAACTCGTGATCAGTAGTTATAAGATTAGCCCCGGCAATGGGTTTGATATCAGCAGCGCGCGCGTGCTGGACAAAGCGGATGAAGCCCCAGAGGCCATTGGTTTCAGTAAGCGCCAGGTGACTCATGCGATGCTTACGTGCCTGAGTCAAAAGAGCCTGCTGAGAAGTTGTTCCACGCATGGGCGAAAAGTGTGAATGAACGTTGAGGTGGGCAAACATTCGTGTTGTATGTAATGTTCCTAAATCTTCCCGGCTCCGGGAGGCAATGAGGATTGAAGTCGTGGATAAGCCAGGGGGGTGAAAGGTCCTCCCGGAGGAAGATTTAGATATGGTTGTTGAAGTTCAATGCTTAACATAAATGTTCTAAAACTGATTATGCCGAACCGGCAATGCCCAGGGTTGCAGCTGCATGAATACTGTGAAAGCCATGTTTTTTACGAATCTGATCTAGGGCCTGTGACAAAGCTGACAGCTTTTTATCAGTAGTCTGAAACAAATTGGTTTGCGGCGCCCAGGACACAAATTGTGTAACGTCCAGAAGCACGGCGCGAATTCGATTGCGGCGATAATGGGCATGCTCAAATAAGTGCTGGCACACCTGGTTTACGGCAGTATCCGTATTCGCTGTGATCGTACCGATCCGATCCATCTTCAAACCATCGGTGTAATGAATTTCCAGTTTTATCCGTCGGGCGACCTGGCGACGCTTACGCAATTGAAAAGCAATCTGCTCGGCCAAAGTCTTTACAACGCCCCGCAGGATATCTTCATCGTTAGTATCCTGTGGTAAAATAATTTGTTCCATCAAATGTTCTTTAAGTCCTGGTGGACGTACAACGGCAGTATCTTGGCCTTGGGCTTCGTGTGCCACGCGGCGGTGATGATCGCCGAAGATGGTCTTAACCTCTATCGGATGTTCGACGATTTTTTGAATATTGTGAACATGATCCAGAAATAGAAAGTGAATAAGTTTTTTGACCGGCGGCAATTGTGCGGAAGGCAGAATAGTAGAACGTAATGGAGATAGAAAACGGGGCTCTTCGCCAGCAATAATTTCGTTGATTCTTTCAGGAACCACAGCGGTGGAGATACGGCTGATCAGCTTGTTGGTGCTGATGCCGATTAGACCCGCGAGGCTGGTTCGCGCACTAATGGTTTGAGATAACGTTGAACCCGCCTGTTTGAGATCAGGATAAACCGGTTGCATACCACTCATATCCAGGTAAAACTGACCGAACCCAGCCGGCTCAACAACCGGCGTGAATCCAGTGACGGTAGAATAGATATAACGGTTAAGTCGATTATAGAGGGATTGGTTGTAAGGCAAGAGTAGGGCGCTGTGGCTCATTTTACGCGCCAGCGAGAGCTTCATCCCGCGGAATAAGCCTTCTGCGCGGGCCTCCTCAGATAAAGCGACAATGGAGCCATCTTGTTGTTGTGAAGAAAGAATTGCCACCGGACGGGTACGCAGGGCAGCATCCATGATGCGCTCAGCCTGCAGCTCGAAATCTTTTAAACGAACGTGGAAGACGGAGCGGCGCACAACTCAATATTCCCGGAAGGAATAGAGCACGACACCATTGATTTGAAAATTATCTGCTTCAGTTACAGTTATAACCTGATAGTCCGGGTTGCGGGGATGCAGTTCTACCCGATTGGTTTTAGGATAGTAGCGCTTAAGCGTGGCTTCGCCATTTATGATTGCTACTACCGGCTGACCGGGTTGGGCCTGATGCGTCTTGCGAACAATAATATAGTCCCCATCTTCAATATGATCGCCGGTCATTGAATCCCCTTTGACTTTCAAGACAAAATTATCAGGATGCACAAAAGGCGCTGGAACGCTTATCTTTTCAGCGTTTTCCAGAGCTTCAATCGGCATCCCGGCAGCAATTAGACCAAGTAATGGTAGTTGGGCAAGCGTGGCGTGCTCTTCAGGTAAAGCTAGTGCCCGTTTACCATTGGGTCCCTTAGCGCGGTTAAGATGTCCGCCGGCAGAGAGGGTCTTGACGTACCAGTTGACTGTCCCCAGGGAAGAAAACCCGAGGCCCATCATAATTTCTTGATATGAGGGCGCCTGCCCATTTCCAAGGGTGAAATTTTGAATGAAATCCAAAAATTGCTGCTGTTTGAGAGATAATAACATTTGCATACGAAACTCGTAAGTTACTCGTAAGTATATTACGGTATATTCTTATTGAAGGCAAGCATTTTTGATTAAACAAAGACGGGCTCAACCTGCGCCCGTCTTTTGTTAATATGATTAATTATTAAACAGTATTAAAATTATATTCCAAGATTGGTCAGATAACTATCCAAGTCAAGTTCTTTTCCAGTGGCCTTTTTTAGGCGTGTCTGCCAGGGGTATAATTCGCCATCTTTGTAAAAATATTCTTTGAGAAAATCACCGACTTCAGGATTGAATACATATTCTTTTCCGAATTTTTCTTCCAGCACTGTATGAACTTGCCAAGACACAATTTCCGCGATCATGTAGTTCTGAATATAGAGGGGATAAGAAACATAGATCATGTCGACAATTGATCTGACCCGCTCGGGGGGGCTATCCAGTAATAGGTATTGCTGGGTTAATTGACGCCGCAGATCATCCGGGTCTTGATCAAGATTCTTATAAAATTCAACCTCAAAAATTATTGTAGGCAGTAAGATTCTAAAATAGGCTGTAAGATATAAATTAGCATTGTCAATTTTTTCCTGTATTTCAACTTCCGACATTGTGGTTAGGCGTTTTACCCATTCCGGATTTCTTGCAAATCGGGCCGACACTTCAGCCATTCCCTCGGCATACCCTCCGCAGCCACTGCCCAAACTCCATTCATATTCTTTTAGAATGGGAGATTCAATAGTGGTATGCATAGCCTGCAAACCATGCCCCAATTCATGCATCCAGGTATCAAGTCCCAAATTGGGGAGCAGTGCAATCCGAAAGTCATTTGGGATCTGAACGGCTATTCCCTGCCCACCAACTCCAGGCGGCATTTCATTTTCAACAAATCGAACCGGTAAGTCATCGTAATTAATACCAATATTGCCTGTTATCATTTTCATAACTGTTATAAGGGAATCGCCAGTTGCATCAGGTGTAATTTGATTGGTATAGTATTTTATCAACAGTGAACGGACATCGGTGTAATTAACCTCAGTTTTATTTTCGGTAGTCTTGATTTCATTAATTAATTTTTTGTAGGGTTCTAACGTTCGCTTTGCCATTGTTTCGGTAAAGTCTTCCAGCCAGTCCGATCCAATTTCCGATACAGCCAGAATTAATTCTCCATAATTATCATAACCCAATGTGCGTGCTTTTTCATTCCGCAAGCGCATCAGTTTGATAACCATAGCTTTCATTTCATCTGGTGAAGGCATCCCTTCGACACTGTCATCTTCAGCCAGCCAGAATTCCAGTTCACTCTGGAGTTTTAGATTTTCTTCTGCATAGTTTACCTTAGCCGCAGTCAGAATATTATGCCAGAGTTCCACTCGCCGTTTAGTAACTGGATCTTTAATCGTATACCGTTTTTTATACCATTCATCAACCAGGTCGTTAAGCGTATCATTGGTGAATAAATCAACATAGCGTTGTTTGGGTGCATCAAGTTCAGCACTTGCTTCATCGGAGTATAGGTTCCAATAAGCAGTACCCATTTGAATACTAATATCTTCATAAATGATTTCTTTCCTATCCAAAAACTCAACCAGTTCATTTACACCGGTACTGCAAGCGGCTACTGTAGCGATAGAAAAAATAACTAGTACTAGACGGTAAACATTCAATTGTTTAAATCTCGGCATTATTATCCTCAATATTGGTTTGATCTTAAAATGATACTTCTAGATTAAAATATTTATTAAAGACTTAATATTATGACCCAAATTTAATTATGAAAGATGTCAACTAATCCACCGCTAAAACTATTTGAATGTGCCTGTTGCAATCAAAATCTCTTATGAATAAAATTTCGGTGTAATTATCTGTATGAAACAGGACATAATAAATGACTAAACTAGTTTTATTACGCCACGGTGAAAGTCACTGGAACCTGGCAAATCGATTTACCGGCTGGACCGAAGTAGATCTTAGTGATAAAGGTATTCGAGAAGGGATCCAGTCCGGTCAGTTACTGAAGGAAGACAAATATACATTTGATGTTGCTTATACCTCAGTTCAGATTCGTGCTATTCGCACCTTATGGTTAGTCATGGACGAGATGGATCTACAGTGGATACCCGTGCATCGCCATTGGCGTTTGAACGAACGGCATTATGGAGCCTTGCAGGGTTTGAATAAAGCTGAAACAGCTGAAAAATACGGGGATGAACAGGTATTGATCTGGCGTCGCAGTTACGATACACCACCACCAGCACTGACCAGAGATGATAAACGTTATCCAGGCCACGATCCTAGATATAAGAATTTAGATCCGAAGGACATTCCATTGGCCGAATGCTTGAAAGACACAGTCAATCGCTTTTTGCCCTACTGGCTTGAAACAATTGCACCAGTTATTAAGTCTGGTAAAAAAGTCTTGATCTGCGCCCACGGAAATTCATTGCGAGCATTAGTTAAGTATCTTGATGATGTTTCAGACGATGATATAGTAAGGCTCAATATTCCAACGGGAATTCCATTGGTTTACGAACTGGATAATGAGTTGAAGCCGTTAAAGCACTACTATCTGGGGGACCAGGAAAAAGTTAAAGCAGCGATGCAGGCCGTAGCCGATCAGGCAAAGGTCAAGCCCCAGTAATAAGCAATCGCACCACGCTATAGATGATAAAGATTGCGCTTTATGAACCGGAGATACCGCCAAATACTGGTAACATAATTCGGTTAGCGGTTAATACCGGCTGCGAACTACATCTGATTGAACCATTAGGATTTTCCATTGATGATCGTCAATTGAAACGGGCGGGCTTGGACTATCATAATCAAGTCCAACTTAAAGTTCATGCATCATTGGAAGATTTTTTAGTTACGACGATCCATCAATCTGTATATGCAATTACTACCAAAGGCAGCACGTTATATACGGATGTATCCTACCGACTAAATGATGTGTTGTTATTCGGTCCTGAAACAAGAGGGTTACCGGATAATATTTTAGAGCAATTTCCGATGGTAACAATCCCAATGTTGACCACTGAAAGGAGTTTGAATTTAGCCAACGCAGTATCAGTTGTAGCTTATGAAGCATGGCGACAACTGGGTTTTAGAGATTTTAAGATTAACTAATCTGTACGAAGCAGCGTTCTTTTCAGTTGGTGTAATGGTGTAAAATATTGTCGTGCCACGATGGCGATCACTATGATGTTGGTTAAGGTTGCGGAAGTGACCCACATATACATAATCATTATTTGATAGCGCACTGCGATCATTGGGTCAATCCCAGCAAGAATCTGACCCGTCATTACTCCCGGGAGCTGTACCAATCCCACCATCATCATCGAGTTTACAATTGGTAGTAAGGCCGCTTTGATTGATTCACGAATGCAGGGCTGTACAGCAATCCGTGCCGGCGAGCCGAGTGAAAGCAGGGTCTCGATTTCTTGTTCGCGATGCTCTAATTCTCCGACAAAGCGATTTACTGTGAGCGTTGTTGTATTCAGTGCATTTCCGATAATCATTCCGGCAATTGGTATCATAGCATACGGATAATACCAGGGCTCTACCGTCAAGATAACATTAAGAATTATACCCAGTACTAAAATAACAGCGATGAATAAAGCACCAGTGAGAATTAGAAATATATTTGGAATTTTAAAATCGCGTAAACGGCGATAACCTTCAAAACCAGCAATTAAGATCATCAAGGTTACCAGTCCAGTCATAAATAACCAGTGTTGCTGTGTAAAGAAAAAGGTTAGAACATAGCCCATCATTGAAAGCTGTATAAATGTTCGGAGTGTACCAATTATTAGTGTTTTTTCAAGACCGATTTTCCACCAGCGAATTAGAACAATACAGAATGCCACAAGAATTAAAGAAACTAGGACATCAGTCCAAGTGATGGCGTAAAAGGTCTGTGTCATTTTGGTGTTCCTGTTAGAAAATTCTGTACCTGGGGTGTGTTTGATTTGATCAGTAATTCTGGTGAGCCTTCTTCAACCAGTTTACCCTCTATTAAGAATGCCACACGACTAATGAATTGTTGCACCAGTTTATGATCATGCGACACAATAATAATTGTCAGGTTTAATTTTTCGTATAGGTGATAAATCGTTTGCATGATATAGCGCGCCAAATTTGGATCAAGATTAGCAGTAAGCTCATCTAAAAGGAGCACGCGCGGTTCATTGAGTAAAACACGAGCTAGGGCGATACGTTGTTTTTCTCCGCCTGACAATGATCGCGCATCCTTGTCAAGGAGATTGGGAGAAAGATCAACAGATTGCAATGCTTCAACGAGCTTATCATCGTGGATTGGTTCAGTATGTTTCTTCCAACGCTCAGATAATTTCAGATTTTCACGTACTGACCCAAAAACCATAACTGGATTTTGAAACACAATTCCAATCTCCTCACGTAATTTCACAATATTGTGATTCTGAAAAGGTTGTGCGGCGTAAGTAACTGAGCCGGAAGTAGGTGAGTCGAGACCGTTCAACAATCTTAAAAGGGTAGATTTTCCAGCACCGGACGGTCCAAGGATCGCCAGGAATTCTTGGTTGTTTACAGTCAATGAAACGTTTTTAAGAATCGAAAGGGCTTTTCTTCGAACGGATATATTTTTTAATACGAATAGGATTTCACTATTCATATAAATAAGAGAATTAGTTTGATTCCGGAACTTTTCGTGCAAAATACCACAAGACAAAAGCTGCGATCATCATTGCTATACAAAGCATTTGTCCCATGGATAAATTCATAAAGACGAATCCTAGATGCTCATCGGGTTCGCGAAAAAATTCTATGAAAAATCGAAAGAAACCATATCCAAAGATATATAATCCT
Organism: Fidelibacterota bacterium; assembly: GCA_042564205.1. Lineage (GTDB taxonomy): Bacteria > Fidelibacterota > Marinisomatia > Marinisomatales > JAHJCW01 > JBHPLN01. Next base: position 57,598 of record JBHPLN010000001.1, on the reverse strand, counting down.
GAGACAAATCCCGTGAAAATCTTCTTTTTTCTTAGGGGCCAGATAATAAGGAAAAGGATAATCCCTTCAAAAAATGCTTCATATAATTGGGACGGGTGGCGCAGGGAGCTACCAGGAGCGCTGGGGAAGTGCATACCGATTGACGCTTCGGTTACACGGCCATACAGCTCGGTATTAATAAAGTTGCCAATCCGGCCAAATGTGAAACCCAGTGGAATTCCGGTGATGATAAGATCGCCAAGCTTGAAGAAATCTTGTTTTTGCTTGCGGCTGAATATAAATAATGCAACAGTTACACCAATTACGCCACCGTGATAAGACATTCCCCGAAATCCGGTAAACTGCCACGAACCGCTAATTTTTGAGAAGGGCAGGATAATGCTCAAAGGTTCCTGTAAAAACCATTCAAAGTTATAAAATAACACATAGCCAATGCGGCCCCCAAGAAGCAATCCCAGAATGCACCAGGTAATCATGCTGCTTAAGAATTCGGTATCAAAAGGTAATTTTTCATTACGAATTCGATATTTTGCCAAAAGATAGGTTATAGCAAATGCTACCAAGTACATGGTTGCGTACCAACGAATAGGAAAACTTCCGATGGTAAAAATAACCGGATCCATTTTACTGGGTAAATGCTGCCACCAGGCGATTAGCGTTTCCATTTATTCAGTTCCTCAATAAATATATTTTATGAATTGGAGAGTTTAATGTGATTAGGGTTAATAGTTTAAATAATTTATGTGTTCAGACAGTCATTTTTTTTAGCGCTTCAAGTGTGAATAAACCTGATGAATGTCCATCACCCCATACGGGTTTAAATGCATAATGCCCAATCGGGTCAAAGCGCATGAGGATGTAACTCGCTTGTGTTTTTTCCTGCGGCGGAGCCTTATAAACATTCCCAAAAATATCCTGCTCACCAGCGCAACCTGCACAGGGACATTTATCCCGCAGTGTTTGCAACGATATTGCACTCTCGTCACCATCATTCCACTGGAGTAGCAAAAGATTGTTAACGATCTCGTAATTATCTAGTTTTAATTTTGATTCACTTGGATTCATGCATTTGTTTCGTGATTTAAGTGCCAGTAAATTTGCCGGTCTTATTGCTCCTTCACAATAATTTTAATAAATAAAGGGCGATTAGCTCAGCTGGTCAGAGCGCTGTCTTCACACGGCAGAGGCCACCCGTTCAAGCCGGGTATCGCCCACAGAATAATCCTCATCGGTAAATAGTATTTGTCGTCGGGGATTTGTATTTTTGGGTATCATATTTAGACTTTTTGTAAATGGACAGAAATGGCCACAAATACCCATAAATGGAAAAAAAATAGCACAGTTGTAGCACACTTTTTTTGCGCTCTGTTCTTTTTGGCTCTGTTATGGGAATTGAGATAATTTTATATAAAAAAAGAGATCCAACATGATTGGATCTCTTTTAATAGCGATGTTGATTATTTTTTATTCAAGTAGTTTAGTAGCTGATCGATAGTTGTCATCTTTATAATCCGCATAGTATTTCTCCGTAGTTTTTACTGTGCTGTGACCTAGAAGCTTTGAGACCATTCAAAACCACTGCTTTCCAAATAAGCTATTAAGACCTTTAAATTCTCAAGCTTATCGTCAAAAGCTAAGATTGTCTTATTTTTTAATGACTCTGAATTCATAGCTTTACCTTATACAGATAAAGTTTAGTCCACCAGTAACTTTATTTTATGTGGCTTGCGTAGGTAACGTGAAAATAAAACAGCTTCCTTTTCCTATCTCACTTTCTACCCAAATTTCACCATTCAGTGTGTTGATAAACTCTTTACATAAAAGAAGTCCCAGCCCGGTGCCTTTCTCATTATCTGATCCTAATGTGCGATAAAATGTATCAAGTCTGAACAATTTATTTATGTTCTCTTCAGTAATACCAATTCCTGTATCACGGACTGTTATTGTCAGACTATTCTTTCCTACTTCACTGCTTAACGTAACGTTTCCATTTTTTGATGTGAACTTTACGGCGTTGGTTAATAAATTTCGCAGCACAGTAGAAACCATATTTTTATCTGAATATGCTAGTAAACCTTCGTTTATCTCTGAGGATATTCGGATACCTTTTTCAGTCGCCCGATCAAGAAGTAACTCAATATTTTCTTTAGCAATTTGGCCGAGGTCTATTTCTTCAAGTTTATATTCCATCTTTCCGGAGTGTGAACGAGCCCAGTTGAGTAAATCGATTAAAAGATCATAAGCACGGGTTGCGCTTCTATTAAGTGCTTCAATCCCTTTTATTATCTTTTCTGTATCGAGTTTTTCAAAATTTTCTACTAGAGTCATACTATATGTCAGTAATGTATTAAGAGGATTCTTTAGGTCATGTGCGATAATCGAGAAGAATTTATTTTTAGTTGCATTTACTTCCATTAGCTGGGTGTTTTTATGCTGCAATAAGACGTTTCTTTCCTGGAGTTGTTGTTGTAATTCCCGAATGGTCATATGAGCATTCACACGAGCTAAAACCTCCTCATGTTGCAGAGGCTTAGTAAGATAATCAACAGCACCGACTTCAAAACCTTTTACTTTATCAGCTGTATCTATCAGAGCTGTCATAAAAATTACTGGAATTTCCTTGGTGATATCGTTTGTCTTCAAACGGCGACAGATTTCAAAACCATCAATACCAGGCATAAGTATATCTAATAGAATTATATCAGGGATAACGTGCTCAATATGTTGGAAAGCCTCTTCTCCGCTTTGTGCGACCATGATCTCAAAACCACTGCTTTCCAAATAAGCTATTAAGACCTTTAAATTCTCAAGCTTATCGTCAACAGCTAAGATTGTCTTATTTTTTAATGATTTCGACATCATCAGATCCTTTTTTCAAGATATGATTGAATTGTTTTAATGATACGTTTGAATTGTAAGTTGTCTACGAGATCTTCAATTTTAGTAACAAAAGGAATGTACTGTTCGTCCGTTTTTTTTATATTTTCCAGTGATCGATGCATACCAGTAATATGATTGATTTCACTATATCTCAGTAAGGTTTCCAAGTCTTCTTTAGGAGGAATAACCATCAGTAATGTTTCAGAGTCTTCCTTTTCCCCCGAACCAGACATGGCTGATTCCTCATAGACCCATTTGAGCTTTAAATACTGCTTTAAACACTCAAATAATTTTTCAATATGGATGGGTTTAGTAAGAAAATCATTACAACCCGCTCTAAAGCTAGTTTGTTTAGTAGTATTAAAAGCACTGGCTGAAATACCTATTACAATGATATCCTTAAGAGCAGGGTTCTTGCGAATTCGTTTTGTTGCTTCAATCCCATCCATGACCGGCATTATCAAATCCATTAAAATAATATCGGGATGAAATTCAGCAGCCCTATCAAGTGCTTCCCTCCCATCTTTTGCTATTGCGATTTCAAAGCCTAATGGCAATAACATATCTCTTAAAACAGCGCGATTTGTTTTATTATCATCTACAAGTAAAAGTTTTCGTTTGTCTCCTTTGAAACCGATAATATTACGAGATTGTTCAACTGTACTGAATTCTTCACCGTTGGTAATGCTTTCAATTAGAGGTACTTCAAGATCAAACCAGAAAGTTGCTCCTTCTCCCTCAGTGCTTTTGACATTCAATTTACTGTCCATTATTTGGAGTAAATTGCTACTAATTGGGAGCCCTAAACCAGTTCCCTCAGTTGTAAGCTTTGTCTTGTGTACTTGATGAAACGGTAAAAAGATTTTATCTATCTCATCGGATGAAATACCAACTCCTGTATCTTCAACTTCAAAATGGATGTGTACAGTTGTCTGTTTATTCTCATTTACAGATAACGAATTAATGTTTGCTCTAAAAGTTACACTTCCAGATCCAGCAAATTTTATGGCATTATTGATTAAGTTTAGCAGAACTTGATGCACGCGTTTTTCATCTATACGAACGCCAGCAGGTAAATCGGTAGCAATTTCAGAATCAAACGAAACGCCTTTCTGTTGAGCCTGGAAATGGGCAATTTCTGTGATTTTTTTCAGAAATCCTGGAAAATATACATCAGAAAGTTCCAACTCCATTTTTTGCGCTTCAATCCTTGAAAGGTCGAGCAACTCATTTATTAGGTTCAATAGATGTTCACTACTCTGGTGAATCGTATCAATGCCATTTTTTTGCTGTTTTTTTAAATTTTTATCCCGTTTTAGAATTTGAGTATAGCCTAAAATACTATTTAGGGGGGTTCGCAATTCGTGACTCATATTGGCCAAAAAAATACTTTTTGCTTGATTGGCTGATTCAGCTTGTTCTTTAGCTTTTATTACCTCTTCTTCTGCTCGAATACGATCAGTGATGTCAGTTAAAAAGTTAAGGGTCGAAGCGTTACCTTCCCATTCTAACACGCTCGAATTGATCATAACCCATCTTTCTTCACCAGATACAGTGACAAGTCTAAATTGATAACCTGTCTCGACATCTTCACCAGCCATTCTTTTTTTGTATCGTTCAAAAACCAGTCCACGGTCATCTGGATGAATGAAATCAGTAAAAGGTCTTGATATTACATCGTCAATAGGATAGCCCAGAATCTTTTCAAGAGCAGGGTTTGCGAATGCAACTCTGCCATCTTGCGCAATTATAATTATTTCATTTGCATTCTCAAAGATAATCCTGTGTTTCTCTTCACTCTTCCGCAGTGTCTCTTCCGCTCGCTTGCGTTCTGTAATATCGCGAGCGACGAAAACGACCGAGTTTTTCGACATAGGGGAAATACACCCCCTAAACCAAAGTTCGGTTTCTTCGATGTCTAAGCTATACTCTAGATTTACAAGCTCCTGTGTTTCAAGGCTTTGATGAATAGACTTCAGAAATAAATCGGCTTGCTCCTTAGGAAATATATCATGTAAACTTTTTCCTATCAGCTTATCCTCGGGTTGAAAAAGGAGCTCTGGAGAAGTTGGCGCTATTTTGAGATAACGCCCAGTGTCATCTAACATAATGACCACATCGGGCATTCCTGCAAATAAAGCCCGCAACTCTGCTTCTGATACCCGCAAAGCTTCTTCAATGCGTTTGTGCTCAGATATATCCCAAAATATTCCCTGTATACCAACAAGGCGGTTTTTTGCATCGTAAATTGGTATTTTAATAACTTGAGTATAGATATTAAGCCCATCCGGACTTTTTTGAATATCTACAGAATTTAGGATTTTTCTGGTTTTAATAATTTGTTGATCAGATTCCTGAAATTTTTTTGCTAATTTTCGTGGATAGATATCATAATCTGTTTTACCAATATAAGTTTCTGTAGGTTTTCCTTTATTTAAACCAAAGTTTTTACTCAAAAATGTATACTTACCATTTATATCTTTTCGAAAAATAAATTGAGGTAAATTATCAACAAGCGACTGATACAATGCTTCAGAATTTCGCAATGCGTTTTCAATCCGTTTCCGCTCATTAATTTCTTGGGCTAATCTAGCATTTATTCGAGAGAGATCTTCAGCACGCTTTCGAAGCTCATGATCTTGTTTTCTCAATTTTTCAAATGCCAGAGTTGATGTTTTATTTGTTGAATTCCAGAAAGAGGAGTGACGTTTAAACTTATTTTTAAGCATCTTATTTTTCCAATACAGTGTGTACAAATCCATGTTCGTAGGTAATTTAAGTGAATTTTTACTGTCTATTTGAACATGTTGAGAATCTCTAAACTGAATATGGAAAATGTTTTCATCTTTTGAATTATCAACACTAATGTAAAGCAAATCTTTTGTTATTCCCATGCCACCAATCAAGACACCTCGTTCCAAATCTCGATTAAAAGGAGTTGTACTTTTAACAATTGCGGTTCCTTTCTCTCTATCCAGATTCAGTAACGAAAAATCACCTATTTGATTTGGCTTTCCCTTAATAACACTGTAAAATCCCTCAGAACTGGTTTGAAAGTGTAAAAAATCAACTCCCTTTTTAATAAACTGTTTCCCCGGACCCTGAGAGTACCAAAGGGTCATCATTTCAATACCTATTTGCTCGTAAATGGGCACAGGATTAGAATATTTTTCTTCTATAATATTAAAGATATTAAAGACCTTTTCCAGGGGATACCATTTATCAGCTTTAATTTGTTGCAGAAAATCGGTTTCTTCACCAAAAAGAAAATTAGAATTGATACAAGCCTGACCAAAAGACAGTGCAAGCGCTCCTAATATCTGAGTTTCATCACTATTTTTCATAGTTTTCTGTCCTCGTATTTAATTATTGGACCACTTAAGCATCGCTAAAAAATAATTTATTATACTCTCACAAATTAAAATATACATAGCAAATATCGCAATAATTTACATTAGTCTAAAATCGTCAAAATAGATTTAATCACTTGATGAAATGTAACTCGTTATAACAAGTTAGAGAGATTTTGGATAGATTAATCAATTAAAAAGTGCTAATGAATGAGCCCAAAGTCACTAGCCAAGAAGCAGATTAAGGAATCCCACCTTCATGCAGCAAAAATAACGCCTAAAATTCTAAAATCTAAAGTGACAGAAGTGGTCAGTAGTGGACAAAAGTGTAGCACAGTTGGAGCACACTTTTTTTGCGCTGTGCCCTTTTTTGCTCTGTTCCTATATTTTAGCACCAAAAACGACGGGGTTTGGGACTTATTTCAAATAAACATAATTAATAATATTGCTGTATGGTAATAGACAATTATTAATAAAATCTTTCAAATCATTATAGATTTTATGATTTATCTTCTTTCTATATTAGCCTTTTTATCGGGTATTTTGTGCATACGTGCAAAGTATAAAATATTAAATACACAGTTTTTGATATTTAAGCCCCTCACCCTTATCATTATAATATCTATTATATTTATTTGGCCTACAACAAACCCAAAATATCAACAACTAATATTATTAGGCTTGCTTTTTTCCCTAGTTGGTGATGGTTTCTTAATTTTTCCTAAAAAACATTTCAAAAAAGGTCTAATTGCATTTCTAATTGGACATATTTGCTATATAGGAGCTTTTGCTTTATCAACAGGAATATATTATACAGTATGGATATATTTACCAATTATAGTTATCGGAATAATTTATTTAAAAAATATTATACCATATTCCGGTAAAGCAACTATACTAATTATTATATACGTTATTATTATAGCTATTATGGGTTGGATGGCGTTGGAAGGCTTGAAAAGTCATCGGGCAATTGGAGCACTATTTGCTGCAATAGGTGCTGTACTATTTATGATTTCGGATTCTGTATTAGCCATGAACAAGTTTAGGAAACAGTTTCGAAGTGCTGAGCTTATAATACTCTCAACGTATTTTACAGCACAATGGTTGTTAGCGCTATCTGTAACAATATAACTAATTCTAAAGAGGGAAAAAATGATGACTGAAAATTATTATCAAACCGACAGAACTATTCATAGATCACTACAGCTCATTTCTCCCAAAAACGTATCCCAAAACAACCGGCCTAAATTGAGTGTACCAAAAACGGTGGTTTTAGAGACTCCTTGAATTACTATTCTTATACCCAAATTGAAGCAAGAAAACCGGTGAAAAAACATGATTGGTTTATAGTATCTACTAACCACACAATCTGTAGAATTTCATTTTACTGTTTTTAAATATAATGATTCTCATTATATTTAAAGCGATATTTTTTAAATTACTTATTCAGCAGGCAAATTAAAGGAGGTTTCATGATTATTACTCGACGTTACGGTTTATTATCAATTCTAATAATATTCATATTATCTCTTTAATTATTGTGAGCTATCGCATAAGGAACAAATTAAATTGACATTTATTGATACAAAAGAATCGCTTGAGGCGGTTTTAAACAGTCTTACAGACGGAGTCATCGTTGCCAATGTGAAGGGCGAATTTATGTTTTTTAATCCAGCAGCAGCGAAAATTCTGGGAATGGGATCTAGAGACATTACACAATCAAATTGGTCAACAGTATATGGTTGCTACAAAGTGGACCGTACTACTCCGTATCCCTCCGGACAACTGCCATTAGCTCGCGCTATAAGGGGTGAAGGGGTTATTGATGAACATGTTTTTATAAAGAATCTCGAAAGAACGGAAGGGGTATGGATTAGTATCTCAGCTAGCCCTCTTAGGGATGAAAAGGGTAAAATCTACGGTGGTATAATTATCTTTCGAGACATCAATGAGATTAGGAACAAACAAGATGGATTAGAGCGCTTTAAAAGCGGTGTAGAACAAACGGCGGATAGTATAGTTATTACTGATTTAAAAGGTGTAATTGAGTATGTAAACCCGGCTTTTGAGGTGACTTCCGGCTACAAGCGTGATGAAGTCCTAGGCAAAACACCACGCATTCTTAACTCCGGTAAACATAATAAAGCATTTTATAAAAATCTGTGGGAAACAATCACCAGTGGAAAGCCCTATCGTGGAACAATCATCAATAAAAAGAAAGATGGTGAATTATATTGGTCTGATCAAAGCATTTCACCACTAAAAGATCATAATGGAAATATGACTAGTTATGTATCAGTATTAAAAGACGTAACTGAGGCAAGAATAAAACAAGAACTTGAGTTACAACTAACTGTAGCACGTAAAATACAACAAATGTATTACAATACAGCGATTTCTGTACCTGGATATGACATTGCGGGAGCAGCATATCCAGCAGATGGAACTGGTGGTGATTATTTTGATTTTATTAAGATGCCAGACGGAGATATCGCTATTGTTGTTGGCGACGTAATTGGTCATGGCATTGGCGCAGCACTTATTATGGCAGAAGTACGAGCATTTTTACGTGCATTTACAAAAATGGATAGCAATCCAGCAGCGATTCTTACCAGACTTAATAATGAACTTATTGTTGATCTTCAGTCTGATCAGTTTATAACACTAATATTGGCTATACTTGATCCTAAAAATCATTCACTTATTTATGCCAGTGCCGGTCATGTACCAGCTTTTTTACTAAACCACTCTGGTCATGTTGATCATACAATGGAGAGTACAGGATTTCCATTAGGTTTTACGAAAGACTACAAGATAAAAAATAGTGATCCAATCAAATTAACCACAGAAAACGTAGCGGCATTTTTTACAGATGGAGTAATGGAAGCATCTACACCTGGCGGAAAAGAATTTGGATTTGAACGAGCTCTTGCTATTATTAATAGCCAGCAACAAAAATCCGCTCAACAAATTGTAGAGCTTCTTTATAAGGGAATTCGATCTTATTCTAAAAATCTACGCCAAGAAGACGATATAACTTCTGTTATTTGCAAATTAAATCCAACCCGATAGGAATTTAATTTTTTGTAAGCGTGGAATTCCTATAGTAAATAATGTAAGTTTTTATATGGCAGTTAAAAGGATTAATCTTAAAGAGCATCTTGGAAATAAATATATATCTGTGGTGAGTTTGGAGCGCCCAACACCTGAAACAATGAATAAGACGAACAATGAAGTTGAAAAATTATTAAAAGAAAATAATTGTAATAAAGTCCTTGTCGATACAACTCCTATTAAATATTTACCCTCATTAACTGGAGTGTATAATTTAGGTGTTGATACGGCAGGTTTGGATACAATCCGTAGTGGTCGAATGGCTTTTATTGTTTCCGAGAAAACTACTGAACTAGTAAAATTTTTATCTACTGTTGCACATAACAGGGGTCTTAACATTTCATTATTTACTAATAAAGATGATGCCAAGGATTGGCTATTTAGCTAGAGTCTTTGCTGTTCCTGACTGCTCTAGGCACTTGTTAGGCGGGTGAATCGTAGGGTAAATCAGCAGAGTCAACGTCTATGTAATCAGGTTTAGGATCTTTTGTAAATTGAATAGCCTTTATCTGTTTATGACCTTTCAACAATGCTTTTACAACACGGTGCATACCATCCATTATCCGTCCATCGCGCGATAGAATAACTGGATGCATCAAATCAGATTCTTCGATTAGTTTTACGTGTTCTGCTATTACTCGGCAAGTAGGAACGGATTTTTCGTTTCCAAACCAGAATGGTTCGTCCAATTCACGAATGGCTTCCAGTTCCACTTTCTTGGTAGGAAGGTTCTTAGTTAGTTTCACCAATCGTTGAACATCCCAAATGAGGATACCCTTCTCTGATGGTCTGAAATGATATTGTTTTCTCATTTGTCGCTCCACTTAACTAACATTTATATAGAATTGTTGATGGTCATATTATATTGATATATTTTGTTATCAAAATTCAATCTACACAATTACCAACTATTATTTTACCCAAAGAATTATTGCCAGTGTAGCAATCAAGTCCCAAAACAAACAGGCGAATTAGAGTGTCCCCAAAACGGTGTTTTTAGAGACACCCCTAACAACGTTCTTATACCCAATTAGAACCAGAATATACTTACTTAAAAAGTTGTCCAAACGATAGCCGGTCATATTGAAGTTCACTCTATTCTAATATTTGTAGGGTATTAATGATATGCATATTATATCAATATGATATGAATATGCTCCATTCTTATAATTGAAGAATAGAACATAAAGTTAATATTAATATCAGGATGTGTTGTAATCAAAAAAACTCACTGGGCGTTGGTATAGTAATTGCGATAAAATGTATAGTGCAAAATTATAAACATAATTTACTAAGGGGGAAAACATGCAAAAATTAATTGTAACAACATCCGCACTTCTAATCTTGATTTCTTGTTCACAACAAGAAAATCAGGCACTAGTAGAACAAAGAATAGCAAATATCGAAAAAAGCCTGATCGAGTTTGAATCAATGGCTGCGATGTTTCGAAAGGCTGACACGTTACAAACACAGACACAAACATTAGCTGAAAGAATGAAGTACTACAATACTCCTGGTGTGAGTGTTGCAGTTATTAATAATTACCAGATTGAGTGGAGTAAAGTTTATGGTGCATTGGATGTAAACACCGGAATCCCTGTTACCTCTGAAACAATTTTCGAAGCAGCGTCAACTAGTAAGTTTATAACAGCAGTATTGGCTCTTCATTATGCAGAGAAAGGTTTTATTGAGTTAGATAGTAATGTAAATGACTATTTGAAAACTTGGCAAATACCTGATAATGAGTTTACAGAAAATGAAAAAGTAACTTTACGAAGATTATTAACTCATAAAGCCGGTTTACCAACAACAAATTATGGTCATGACGAGAGCGTTGGATACCCAACACTTTTGAATGTCTTGAATGGTGAATCACCCGCATTGAATAAACCTGCGATCCCCGATGTAGAGCCCGGCTCGTTGTGGCAGTATTCCAACGTGGCATTTAACGTTATCCAACTACTGCTTGAAGATATTTCAGGGAAAACATTCCAAGAGCTAGCAAAGGAAGTAATATTTGATCCACTGGAAATGAACAAAAGTACTTTTATATACCCCTTAGACTCTGAAAATAAAAAACATGAGGCAATGCCACATGATGCTGAAGGTAACTCACTGAATCCGTCTATGCATTTAACTGCCCTAGCTCATGGAGGATTAACTACTACTCCCATTGATCTGGCAAAATTCACGAGTGAAATTATGCTCTCATATAAAGGAAAATCGGAGAAAATTATTTCACAGGAAACGACAAAACATATTTTGGATAAAGAATTTGATCTTGACCCAAGGATGTTTGGTATCCCACTATCTGAAGGGCTTGGAGTCTTCCTTATTGGATTAGGTAATGAAATAATATTTGCTCATCCTGGAAGCAATCTTCCTGGACTTAATTGCTGGCTTATTGGTTGGCCTGAGAAGGGCTCAGCAATTATCATTATGACGAATGGCGCAATGGGCGAGGTTTTATCTTTGGAAATCATGAATGCTTTTATTAACGAGTATGAATTAGCGGTGAGCGAATGAATAGATGCTTGGCGATTAAAATACAATTAGTATAGCCTTTGAGTCCCAAAAACGCGTCCCAAAACAAACGGACTAATTTGAGTGTACCAAGGGTTTTAGAGACACTTTTCTACACCTTTCTTATACCCAATTAGGAACAGGAAGCCGTTGAAAAAATGGGATTGATTAATAATCTGTATTATAAAACAATATTTTAATTGGACGTGTGTCTATAAGTTATAGTTAATAATACTAATTAATATTCAAATGCACCAATATCTGGATTTGTATCAGTAGGATTGGGACGTGGATTGCCTTCAATATCCACGGTCGGCGCAAAATGCCAGTTACCATTGATAGCAACTGAATCAATTCCAGCTCCTATGCAGGGCGATGTGTTTTGCAAATGAAAATCTTCAGAACTCACAAATAATGGATTTAAATCTATACAGTTCTCATATATAACTGTTGACCAGTCATTGTAGCCCTCAATCAAACAATTATAAAAAGAATTTGATGATACAGGACAGATGACTTGTGAAGAAGATTCATTCCCATAGATGATATTATTCACACATAAAGGTACTGTACTATCATCTACAAATAAGCCACTACCTCCAAAATATCCTTCACCATCTCCGTCGCATGAATTATTTACAATAGTATTATTAATTAAAACGACCTTCCCACTGCCACCACCAATATGTACAATGCCATGTCCATCAGAATAGTTGTTGTCAATCAAATTATTAATTAGTACAGGAGTTGCCCCCGCAACTGAATTTATTGTTCCATGTCCGCTATTATTGTGGAAATGGTTATTGCGAATTACAGTATTTGTGGAACTACCTTGATTTACTATAGCCGCACCATAAGTACTTTCATTAGCATTAAACTCACAATATTCAATAATTGGTTGACCCCCTGTTATAGCGATCGCACCGCCGCCTCCTGCTTGACGGGATGCAGCAAACTGAATGTTATATTGAAATAAACAGTGAGATACTCTAATCTTTCCTGAATTTGATATTATTGCTCCTCCGCTTCTATCTGACCCACTTCCAGTATTCGCCTTTCCATATTCAAATATACAATGTTCAAAAAATGAGCTATCATTTGTGCTTTCTATATTTATTAGTCTTATTCCATGCCATCCTTCATTTGGATTATTCGCTGTAAATATAATCGAATCCTGTTCTGTACCAACTGCCAATAATCTTCCCCCTACTTGAAAGTTATAATGACCGTTAAAAACCACCTCAACTCCTGGCTCGATTGTTAGCGTCTCACCATCGGGTATAAATAGATTTTCATTAACTTGATAGGGAGAATCGGCTTTTGTCCAAGTGCCGCTAACTTCTCCATTATTTGGTAAAGATTCGTCATCTTGTGATTCAGATGGAGAACTACCAGTACAGTTTATTATCACAAGAAGTGAAATGGAAACACATAGTATAAATACCATAGTTTTATTCACAATAATCCCCGTAATTATAATTAATAAATAATCTTTGTATATTAATTGTAATCAATAAAGATGGCATTTACCATGTTAATTTAATTGCATCCTCAACTCCCCCTTCTAATTGATTGAAATCGAAAAAATCATTCCAAAAACTTGTCCCAAAACAAACGATCTAATTTGGTAGTACCAAAAACGGCGGTTTTTGAGACACTTTTCTACACCTTTCTTATACCCAATTAGGAACAGGAAACCGTTAAAAAATGGGATTTGATGATACTTTGATTCTTCTTTTTAGCAATAAAATCAAATAATTTATCAGTAATATTTTATTCACACTGTGTAGCTAGATACACCTCACCTGCTATTAAACCACCTTTTTCATCATGAGGTCCTTCAGCATTACTAAAATTCACTGGGAGAGTATATTCTCCAGTTTCAGAGGAGCACATTCCAGAACGTAAACAAACTTGAAAATGGAGATGGGGTACTCCATTTGTATCCCCCGAACTACCTGACCACCCTAAATGTCCACCTTTTGGTACATAATCACCTAGTGCCACATCAACACCTTCGTACATCATATGTATATATAATGATAGCGTTTCATCTGAATGACGTAAACACACCATATTATTGTGACTTCCAATTCTGTCGTCGTCTGACCAATGTTCCCGTAATTCGACAACCTCACCTGCGCGTGCAGCAATAATTTCAGTACCAATTGGCATTAGAAAGTCAATTGCGTATCTTTTCTCATGACTTCCTGGTGGGGGCGAACAATACGATTGATATACTTCATATTCTTGACCTTCCAAATAAGGCAGGCAGTATGGGGATTCCTCAGGCGGATCGAAATCAGCTTCTGCCAAACATTCTTGACGTGTGGAAATAGGAGGATTTAATTCCTTTTTATCTTCACAACTAATTAATAGATGAATTGCAAAGAAAGTAAAAATCAACATTAATGTTTTGTGAATGATTTCGAATGAAAATGTATTTATTATATTATAGAACACATTCATAAATAACTCCAGGATGTTAGTTAACTATTTGATTTTTTCAAACTGTAAAAGTTGTCTGAAATAGTTCATATGGCATAGCATTATATGCCACTTTCATATCCCAAGCCCTCTTCTGATTGAAATCAGAATAACCATATCAAAAACGTATATCAAAATCCAAATCTTGTGAAACTGTGCCAAAAACGTAGGGTTTTGGGAAAGGTTTAGTAAGTTGATTAATCTTGTAGGATAACACCAATTTTAAGTACTATTTATCTACGGTAAACCCACGCATTCCGTAACTATCTGCCGTGGGAGACTAATGCAGATATATTTTCATTATAGAGGGGGAGTTAATTACTTTCCTATTTCTGTATTCTTTTTAAAGCAATTCCACAAAATATTTCATTAACAAGCAGGAGGTACTTCATGAGAATTAAACAAAACAGATCAATTCAAATTTTATTAGTATTAACTATAGTATTAAATACATATCCACTAGTAGCTCAAGAACTACTTGTTAAAGATCGGCCGGAAATACCCCGCGATAGTCTCATGACAATAGCACGTGCAATTATTGATTCTGCGCGCGCGCGCACTTTCATTACTGTCGATGAACATGGAAAACCTCAGGCGAGAACCATGTCTGTATTTCCACCTGAAGAAGATATGGTTATTTGGCTTGGAACAAGCACAAATAGTAGAAAAGTAAAGCAGATTAAAAACAATGCGAATGTTATGGTATTTTATTATGATACAAAAGGACATAGTTATGTATCAGTTGCAGGTCAAGCTTGCCTTGTGAATGATCCTGAGAAAAAAGCCCACTATTGGAAAAAGAATTGGACAAGTTACTATCCTAATCCTGAAAAAGATTATATCCTAATTAAAGTAACACCTGAAAGAATGGAAATTTGCAGTTTTAAATATAAATTATTTTGGAATTCACAAGGACTACCAGCCTTTATTGAATTTTAATCAAGGAGGTTATATGAATTTCTTCAGATTCATTATTTTCTGCATACCTTTTGTTATTTATAACTGCAGTCAAGCTGATATTTGGACAAAAAAAACTGATATGCCTACTCCAAGAATGGGGCATACTACTTGTGTCGTGGATGGGAAAATCTATGCAATAGGCGGTTATCAAAAAGCCAATGCACCTGGCTTGGCTACAGTAGAAATGTATGATCCGACAATTGACACCTGGACAACCAAAGCACCTATGCCCACAGGCAGACGTCAGCACGCGGTAAGTGTCATCAATGGAAAAATATATGTGATTGGTGGATATACAAATTTTAGGCAACCTGGACTTTCAGTAGTTGAGGAATATGATCCGGTCTCAGACTCTTGGACGAAAAAAGCTGATATGCCTACAAAAAGGTATAGTACAGCTAATTGTGTTGTTAATGATAAAATATATTTAATTGGTGGAGCTGATGGCTACGATGCCCTTCCAGTGGTTGAGGTTTATAATCCAAAAAGAGATACCTGGGTAAGTAAAACCAATATGCCAAACCCAAGAGTTGCTTCAGCGAGTATGGTAGATGGTAAAATCTATTATATTGGCGGAGCATTAACAATTAAACCACCACATCCATCAGTTTCAACAGTGGAAGAATATATTCCATAGATGTAAAACTATAATAGGAGATTTTATTAACAAGTTCGGGTCTTAGGAGGTGAAGTTATGAGTAAACAAATACCGAAAAAGGATATCTTTTATCAGATCAAAAACGGAGCTCGTGCGACCGCCGCAATGCTCGCTGGGATGGAACTAAATCTGTTTACTCCATTAAAAGATGGTCCGCTATACGTTGAGCAACTGGCATCAAAGCTGGGAGTTGAAGCGGGTAGATTAAGTACCCTTTTGTATGCACTCGTGGTCGCTGGTCTGCTTACTGAGGAGGGTGGAGTATTTTCTAATACTCCTGAAACAGATAAGTTCCTCGTCAAGGGTAAGGTCGGATACTTTGGCGATACGTACAAAATATGGTATAGCAACTTGCTCGCTTCGTTAAAAACAGCTGAGACGATCCGAACCGGTGTTCCCCAAGCAAAATACGATTGGACGAACATGTCAAAGGATGAATTAAAGAACTTATTTGAAGGTTTGTCCTCACATGATGTTGCCTTTGCCAAATGGTTATCAGATGAATATGATTTTTCAAAATGTCAGAAGCTTCTGGATGCTGGGTGCGGCTCAGGGACTTTAGCTATCACAATGACGCAAATTCATCCAAACCTCGCTGCAACAGTCGTTGATCTCCCAGAAGTTACGCCTATAACGGAGCAGTTTGTTATGGAGGCTAGTGCTTCAGATCGGGTTAAAGTAGTGTCGGCAGATCTTACGTGTGATGCAATCCCGGGTATGTACGATGTAGTAATACTCAGTTCGGTTATTCAGACACTATCTGCCGAGGAAGCACGGCAAGTTATTAATAATGTCGGTAAGGTAATCAATTCTGGCGGGTGGCTGTATATATTAGGAGGAGGCATGCTCGAAAATTCGCGATTGTCACCAAAAACTGCCGTGGAATGGAATCTCGTCTTTATCAATACCTACGACAATGGGCAATCTTACACTGAAGACGAGCATCGAGATTGGCTGAGAGAAGCTGGTTTTGAGGATATCAACTTCAGATTTGAAGAGTTTACAATCACGGCGCGAAAACAAGCCAAAGCATTGTAAATACAGTGTTAATCATAGTATAGTAATAAAGTCCCAAAAACGTTACCCAAAACAAACGACCTGATTTGAGTGTACCAAAGTTTTAGAGACACCTTAAGGCACTATTCTTATACCAGAAATACGAACTTAGAAAGTGGTCCAAACAATGGAATGGGGGCTGGTCGTTGATAAATGCTCAAGGAATTACCAATACAGTAGGTGGAAATACTGCTGAAGATAAATTGATTGTAGAAAACAGTGATTCACAAGTGGGATAAGTAGTAACACATTTATCTGACAATTTAGAAGGTTAAATAACAATTATTTTATTTAACTTCATTGTATAATGAGAAAAAATATCATACCAACATCAATTGAAATATGGATAGCGGTGTTTTTAATCCTCGGTATCACATTATTGTTGGCTCTTTCGTTTCCCATATTTGATAAATTTGATTGGTTTAATATTCTTTCGGAAGGTGCAATATTTTTTGCAATTCTTGGGGTTTATTTTTATATAATCAGGTATAAAATAATTATACTTGATATAGGATGGTTCATTTTTGCATTGTCTATCCTTTTTGATTTCTTAGATGAATTTTTTATGTCAACTGGCTTTTTTAGCCGCACTATTGGACAATTGTTAACTCCAATCGGATTATTTATAGCCATGGTTGGATTTATCAAATTAGCAAATGAAAAACAATTGGAGACAAATAGAAGAAAACAAATAGAGAACTCACTTAAAGCAAGCGAAGAAATGTATCGCCTACTATTTGGAAATGCTCCAGATGCGTTCTATATAATCGATCTTAAAGGAAACTTTATAGATGGAAATAAGGCTGCTGAAAAGATGATCGGAGTGGACAAATCTGAATTGATAGGAAAAAATATGTTAAAGATAGGGTTTTTACCTATAAATCAGTTGCCAAAGGCAGCAAAAGCATTAGCAAGAAATATACTCGGTAAATCTACTGGACCTGATGAATTTACTTTACAAAGGAGAGACGGATCGCAAATAGACATAGAGATAAGAACTCATCCAGTAAAAATCAAAAATAAAGCTCATGTTTTGAGCATAGCTAGAGATATATCTGAAAGGAGAATTCATGAAAAAGATATTCAAAAGAATGCCTTTAGGCGAGGAAAGTTATTAGAAATTTCACGTGAATTAAGTTCCTCATTAGATCTTCAATTTATTTTGGATAAATCGACTAAGCTAGCGCTGGAACTATTCGAAAGCAGCGGTGCAACAATTTATCTCCTATCTAGCGATAAACAATCACTTAAGCCAGCAATAACTTACGACCCAAATGAAACAGCGGTGATGTCTCAAGAGGTTAGTGTGAAATCAAGTTTATCAGGAAAAGTAGTTAAAGCCAAACAAGGAAAGGCTTTCAATAATGCATCACAAAACCCAGATGCATATCAAATTCCAGGAACATCTGAAAATGACGATGAACATTTAATGGTGTTACCACTTTTAGTCGAAAACGAAGTAATGGGAACTTTGAATATATACCGCAGAGCCAAATTGTATGAAGACGAAGATATCGAACTTGCAGAAACATTTGTATTGTACGTCAGCAGGGCTATTCAAAATTCTCAAGCACATCGAGATCTGGTTAATGAAATTAAAGAGCGTAAGAATGCCGAGGAAATAATCAAAGAGAGTGAAGAAAAATATAGACTTCTCATTGACAATATTCCCGATGTCACCTGGTCAACCGATATTAATGGCAGAACAAATTTTATTAGTTCGAATGTTAAGGACGTATATGGATACACATCGGAAGAAATATTTAAAGGTGGGGAAAAACTTTGGTTCGGAAGAGTTCACAAAGAGGATTTACAGAAATTGAAAAATGCGTATAAAGCATTTTTTAAAGAAAATAAAGAGTATGATACAGAATACAGAATAAAACATAAAAATGGTAAGTGGATATGGTTACATGATAGGGCAATTATGCATGACAACACAGGAAAGAATAAATATGCCTATGGAGTTTTTTCAGACGTAACTGCACGCAAGTTAGCTGAGGAGGAAATCTACAGATTATCGCGAGCTGTGAAGCAAAGCGCTAATTCTATTGTTATTACCGATAAACAGGGATTAATTGAATATGTAAATCCAAGTTTTGAAAAGATTACAGGGTATTCCGCAAAAGAGGCTATTGGAACAAATCCTCGATTTCTTAAATCTGGTGAAACTCCCAAAGAGGAATATGCAACTCTTTGGGATACAATTACGTCTGGTAATGATTGGATAGGTGAATTTCATAATCGGAAAAAGAACGGGGAGTTGTACTGGGAATCAGCTACCATATCTCCCATAAAAAACAAAGCTGGGGAAATTATGCATTTCCTTGGTATAAAAGAGGATATAACAGAGCGTAAAAAGGCGGTGGAGGAAAGAGAGGGTGCTCTGATGGACGCCGAGAGGGCAAATCAAATTAAATCAAACTTCTTAGCAAATATGTCACACGAGATTAGGACACCACTCAATGCTATATTAGGTTTTACGGATTTAATTGAGAGTGAAACCACTAAAATGAATAATCCAGAATTGGACCAGTATGTAAATATTATCCAGCAAAGTGGCGATCGATTGATGAATACGGTGCACGGTATCCTTGATATTTCCCAGATTGAAACAGGAACAGTTAAGCTTAACCCAGAACCAGTTAATATAAAACAAACTATCACAGATCTAATAACTATTCTGAAACCAAGTGCGCAAGAGAAAAAAGTAGATATACATTTTGATTCTCACATTCGAAAATCCATAATTCAAACAGACAAATACTGCCTTACGCAGGCAATAGATAACATTCTCAATAATGCTATCAAGTATACTGAAAAGGGTAGTGTAACAGTTCACTTGCAGCACAAAGGGGAGAAACTCATTGCTTCAGTTACAGATACGGGAATAGGAATGGCAGAGGAATTTATGGAACGGATGTTTGATCCATTCACTCAAGAGAGCGAAGGTTATTCTAAAAAGTATGAAGGCATTGGGATTGGATTACCATTAACTAAACGGTATCTTGATCTCATTGGGGCAGAATTAAAAGTTGAAAGTGTAAAAGGTCAAGGTTCCACCTTTACCATAATAATTGGCAATATCAGTTCAGTGTAGGATTACTAAAAATGACTAAGAAACAGAACATTCTTATTGTAGAAGATGATCTCAATACTCAAATATTTTACAAAGCACTCTTAAGTGCCAAATATGAATTATTTATTTGTGATTCTGTATTACAAGCAGAAGAATATTTGAAGAAAGATGGTATCGAATTAGTAATCTTAGATTTATCATTAAAAGGTGAAGATGATGGGCTAGTTCTGGCTCGATTTATTCGGGCTGATAAAAAATATAATAAGACTACTATATTAGCAGTTACCGCCCATGCTTTTGTTTTTGATAAGGAAAGATGCCTGGAAGCTGGATGTAACGTGTTTCTTACAAAGCCAATACGAGGAAATGCTCTAATAGGTTACATTGAAAAAGCTTTAGTCGGTTAATAAAACAATATGTTGAGACTTTGGTAAAATTATTGATGCACATAGATATGTCGACAAAGAATACAAAAAATGAAATGTAGTCATAACCGTGAATCACAGTAACTAAGAAATTTAAGAGCGCAATAATGAATATGATAAAAACACAAAAGGCTAAATTAAAAGTAAAACGAACATTCCTTAAAAAAGGCACATGATCGCGTACGTTCTTTTACATACTGGACCGTGAGTTCGGCAATCCCAAAGAAAATGAAGAGCAAGCAATTGATCCACTTGCTGGAGGAATATACCAACAAGGATACCAATGTGGGATGCTTTGGGGGGCTTCCATGGCAGTGGGGGCGGAATCTTTCCGTCGGTGCGAAGATCAAGGTGAAGCAATTTCTACGGCTATTATAGCAACTAAGCATATGACGGAATCATTTTTAAGCAGTGCAAAAAGCATTGATTGTGGGGATATAACTGAAACTGATTTTGGAAACAAATGGAGTTTCGCTAAATACATGTTCACAGGAAAATTTTATGGTTGCTTTAAACTCGCAGAAAAATGGGCACCGGAAGCAATAAAATCCGCACATGAAGGACTTTCCCTAGAAAAACCTGAATTGAAACAACAACCAATAAGCTGCGCTTCAGAAGTAATCAAATTAATGGGTGGTAGCGATGAATACGTTGTAATGGTTGCGGGATTTGCCGGAGGCCTTGGATTTAGCGGAAGTGGTTGCGGAGCACTTGGCGCTGCTATCTGGAAAATTACTCTTGAATTGGTTAAGCAAGATGACTGGAAATATACTCTGTCCAATCCTGTAATAGAAAAAATAATGAATAAATTTTATGAAGCATCAGATTATAAGATGGAATGCAAAGAAATTTGCGGAAGGCGTTTTAAGACAATAGACGAACATTCAGAATATATAAAAACCGGCGGCTGTTCTAAAATATTAACTGCTCTTGCACAATCATAATATTTGGCTTATTTTGACAGAAGCGTACATTAATGGCAACAAATAGCAATAATAGAGCTGAACATATCAATACGGTTCTCATCGTCGAAGATAATGACGAACATATGAATTACAATACTTACATGTTAAAAAGATTAGGATTTACAACAGTGACGGCTAATTCAGGAGAAGATGCTTTAAAACTTTTAAATGACCATCAGATCGACTGTCTGTTGCTAGACATAAATCTTGGAAAAGGAATGTCCGGTTTAGTATTAATGGAAACGATTAGAGCTATTAAGAAGTACAGGGATACTCCAATCGCTGCTCTCACAGCGTATTTTGGTGGTGGAATGCATGATATCCTCCTGGAAAAGGGATTTTCAGATTTTTTAGCAAAACCTTTTACAATAAATCAACTCAGAGAGCTTCTGGCTAAATATTTTCCCACCCAGGACTTAAAAGGCACCAGCTAACTTGTCCTTCATACCCTATTCGTAGGCTCTATAATAACAGTTACTTAGACTTTTATCTTCTTTAGATAAAAGTCATTTCGATTGGGTAAAACATTTTCCATCTTTCAGAATACTCCATATTGGGAATATTATATGTCAGATAAAAATCAAAATCCCGGTTGATTGTTCTAATTATTTCTATCTGGCTTGACGTGTAAGCTTTCGATGTTTCCATATAAAAACCAATACTTTGGTGGTAGGGATATAAATAGTTTATTTTGTTTAGATATTGGACCATCCTTTCACAGGAGACATTTTTCGCAGCGCGTTTATATGCTTCTAATACATCAAAAACTCCACCTGCGTATTCAGGCCTAACAGTAATATCAATTAGTGTTCTCTCCAAGTCCGTAACCGGTATTATTTTACCACTAGCAGCTCTCGCTTTTATTACACCCGTGCTTTCAGTATGTTTCCCATTAAGCAGATATATATTGCGTCTGCCATAATTGGCATAATTTCGTGTTATTCTCTGCGGTTTTGACATAGCATTATCAATGCTGAGTTGAGCTAAATGGTAATTGGTTTTCTTTGGGCTCTGTTCGATAGTAACGAACATACTTTGGGGTATTTTTTCCACTAAATTGTGAAGATATGCTGCTGTAAAATGAGAAAAATGAATGTTTTTCTTCAAACTGAGTATAATGCTGTATATGGATCCGGGTCCCCAGGTAAACCGCTGGTACTCTAAATGCGGAAATTTAAAAATGTGATTCTCTAAGTTAGTCCGTAATAACATATATTCGATAAAATCCCTCCGTGTTATTCCTGATGGTAATTCCCAGATCCTTCTTTGTGCACGAAATATTCTTCCTAATTCGGATATAGTATAAACTTCCGGTTTGATTGAATTAAAATATTCAGTGATTTTTTTTGCTACTCTTTCAAGTATTTGGTAATATTTCATAATGTTATTATATAAAGTATATATACTTTATATAATAAAATACTAATATTTTTATTAAAGTCAAGCTATTTTTTTAATTAATCAAAAAGAGAAAAGTGAGTTAATAATGCATGAATTTGTGGGAACTAAAGAGATAAATGCAGGTAAATTAAGTAAACCGCATATTTATAATTTATCAGGCGTGTAAGGTATAGGGGTATTTTTTATAGGAAAGTATCACATTATTGAAGTAGATAGCATTATAATACCACATTAAGAAAAAGTCCCATGCATCTAGCATGGGACTTTTCTTTTTATATGTAAAGAAATGGTCTTAAATGCTAAAGTTCATCGTGAAGCGATTTCTGCTAACAGTTAATTATATAAGAACTTATAGATTTAAGTATTTTAAATTGGAACTATTTTATTGAATAAAGGGCTGATTTTACCAAAATAGGTAAAGCCAGCCCTTTATAATCATTACTTAGTTTCTTATCGGGAAATTAGAAATGTAATTCTAATTAATCCTTTTTAAATACCCTGAGCAACTTCTATGATTTCATCTGCTACGAGTCCGTGTGCTTCTTTATGGACTAAGGCAGCTGCTTCCTTGCTTGGTGCATCAACTAAACAAAAAACGGTACTATTTTCAACATCATACCAATAATCTACATAACTAACACCATGTTTCTTTTGAACTTCGAGGTCCTTTTTGTGAGCACCAATCACTGCTTCAGCTGTCAATCCTTCAACATTTTTGTGAATATCCATATACAACTGCCTCGAAGATTCCTCTGCAACCATAGATGCTGGTTCTGATTGTTGACCACAACCAACTAACACGATTGTCGCTAATACTGCTACAATTAAAGATTTTAATATTCTAGGATTCATCTTGTTTCTTCTCCTTTTAACGGCCTGCTAATTAAAATAGCTGTTAATAATTATGTGAAGTATAATTATTAACAATGCATCTAAAAACAATAAAATCAATAATATAAAAGACCTTCTTATCCAATTTAATGACTATGATTTGGTGCCCATTTTTCAAAGGTTTCCTGATTCTTTTCAGTATGGGTAGTGATTGAGAGTAATATACGAGAAGGGAGTTAATAATAAACTATTAACTCCCTCATAAGTAGGTACTTAAATGAAGTAACTATGCTCCCTGAGTTACCTCAATAATTTTATCGGCCTCAGCTCCGTGTGCCTCGCGATGAACTGCAGCTGCTGCTTCCTTATTTGGAGCATCAGAAAGGCAAAAAACCGTTCCTTCATCCTCATTGTACCAATAATTCACATATTTGACACCATGTTTACCTTGTACTTCCAAGTCTTTCTGATGTATTTCTTCAAGCGCTTCCTTTGTTAATCCTTTTACATTATTATGAATATCCATATACATTGGCATAAGATAATCTCCATTAGTTATTTTTATTATTAAGTAATGATTGCCTGCTAAAAAAACTAGCTAACAAATATAGGGCCGATTCTAATGAATTTAATCGACTTTAAAAACAATAATATCAACAATATAAAGGACCTTTTTATCCGATTTAATTAGGTAAATGATCGCAGATTAAAATTTAATCTATCGCTCCTAATCCCCAAATAGGTTTTTGAAAACAGGTAAGCACTCACGATATCCATCCTCAAACGTGCCATTGGTAGGCCTGTAAACGCTTTCCAAGGATATAACTCCTTGATATTTATCTCTTTTTAACGCATGAGAAAGATCCTCAAGATATGGCGCCATGTCACCTTGTCCTAGGGGACAAAATTGAACTGTGGCCCGTGCAATATTAGATTTACAGTCCTTTATATGAATATGGCCTAAATGCTCCTTAATCTCTTCATATGCATCTGGGTAAGGAATTTCAGTGCAATAAAGAGTATTGGGTATATCCCAAATGAGTTTTAGGTGTTTAGTCCCCAAATCATTAATAAGTTTTCTTCCTAGCCAACCCGAGGTTATCATTGCATTATTCCCAGTCTCAACGGCTAATGTTATACCCGCATCTTCAGCTAATTGAATTGGCGCTTCCATGAGTTTTAATAATTTTTCCCATGAGCCCGTACTTGCAACCCATTTTTCTGCTCCATTATGACCGAAGATTATCATTTCTTTTCTGAAACTCATGATACGGACCATATCGCTATCTAACACTTTGGCAATTTTTATACAACGTTTTAACCCTTCTAAATGCTTTTGATAGATTTCATCTTCGGGTTCTGTATCCATCACCAGCATTCCAACAAAATTGTGCCTTGTGATACATGGAACCACCATATTGTACTTATTAATAAGATCTTTAATTTTTTGAATCTCTTCAGGCGTCTGATCTCCAATTTCTTTATCCCACACAAATTGTAAATCCGCGTATCTTAATTTCGTTTCATTCATAACACTTAAAGCATGCTCAAGATCTCTGCTTATTCCATCAGTTATTACACCAAGTTTCATGATATCTCCTTATCGGTTATTGAATTTTTACTTTTATTCCTGCTATCTGTTCTAACAACTTTACAATAGCCCAATTATCCTCTTCTGGGAAAAGTGACATACCCGCCCGGAATAATTCATGTGCTGCACCAGCAGTGAACATCGCAACTCCATTTTCTTTTGCCATATTCATTGAAATTCCAAGATCTTTATACATTGTTCCGATATGGCTTCCTGTACCTTTGAATTTTCGATCCATAATAAGTTTTGCGGAATTCTTAAATAAGGGGCTGCTTACGCCACTAGCACTAAAAACTTCATAAAGAGTTTCAGCTTTTACCCCTGCTGCTACGCCTAATACTAGGGATTCGAAAATCGCAGTAAAGCTTGCACCAATAAATGCCTGTAATGCTGCTTTTACAGTTTGTCCTATGCCAATTTCTTCACCTACATGAAAAATATTTTGTCCTATGGCCTCCAGCACATTTTTACATTCCTCGAGAACCTCTTTTTTCGCGGCTGTCATTAGGGTAAGTGTTCCACTGTCAGCCCCCGCTTTTCCACCACTAACGGGCGAGTCAACCAGGTTGATATTTTTTTCAAGTAACGGAGTTATAAGATCTTTTACTTCTGAAGGATTAATTGTTGCTGTTATAATGATTGTTGAACCTGGTTTTAGATACTTTATTAAACCCGATTCCCCAAGCACAATCTCTTTAACTTGCGCCCCATTAAGAACCATTATAAAAACAATATCTGCGTTTTCAGCAATTTTTTGATAGCTTGCTGCTGATTTTCCGCCTAACTGTTTAAATAGATTTAAACGCTCTTCACGAAGATCAAATCCATAAAGGTTGAAGCCACTTTTTACTATATTGCTAGCCATACCAATGCCCATGTCACCAAGACCTATAATACCAATATTTTTCATTTTCTTTTTTCCTTCATCATTTGTTTTTTTTGATTAAAATTGTTTTTACTAAAATAGGGATGGTATCCATAATGTCAGTTGTGGAAATATGCTGATTAATATCAGGGTTATAATATTTGCTGCTAAGAATGGTGCTGCTCCTCTGAATATTGTTCCAATTCCAAGGCCGGAAATAGCCGATCCAACATTAATACAAGTTCCAACCGGTGGCGTCACAGCTCCCACGGCTAAGCCGGTTATTAATATTGCACCAAACTGGATTGGTGATATTCCGACAGCAACGCAGGCTGGCAAGAACACCGGAGTTAATAATAGAATAGCCGGACTCACATCAATAAAGGTACCTGCTATCAGAATTACTACTACTATAAAGAGTAACATGATGACAGGAGAAAAATTCATTGTAATCATAAATGTAGCTATGGTCTGCGGTACTCGTTCAAGCGCAAGGATCCAAATGTATAATTTTGAAAAGGCTATCACGATCATGATTTTTGCACTGGTCAGGATTGCGGAATTAAGACAATCGGGGATAGTTTTTGTGAAATATTTCTTAAATCCACTGATCCCAAGAAATATCAAGCCAACACAAAAGGCATAAAATACACCAATTGCTGCTGATTCTGTTGCAGTAGCAATACCAAAAACAACCGATCCAACCACGAAAATTGGCATAATAAGGGCGAGGCTAGAGCGTCTAATTTGATAAAAAATGTTTTTATATGATAAACTAACTTCTTCTTTGGGGTATTTATTTTTAATCGAAATCAGTATTACAATCGCTAATTGAAATACTCCGATCATTACGCCTGGTATCAGCCCGCCTAAAAAGAGTTTTCCAACCGATTCCTCGGCGATAATCGCATAAAGGACCATAGGTATACTAGGGGGGATGATCATGCCCATTGTTGAAGATGCAACCGTGATACCGGCTGCGAATTGTTTAGGGTAACCACGTTTCTCCATTTCCGGTATGAGCACCGCTCCGATTGAAGCAGTGTCAGAAGCAGAAGACCCGGATATTCCGCCAAAAATCATACTAGCCACAACATTTACTAGGCCCAGGCCTCCACGAAATCTGCCAACAATTAGTAAACTAAAATCGATGAGACGTGAAGTGATCTTAGTTTTGTTCATGAGCAATCCCATAAGTATGAATAGTGGTAAGGCTATTAAAGCATACATATTCAAACCGGAAAAAAATCTCTGCGGTAATATTATTAATAGATCAGGATAATAAATGAAGAAGTAGCTTAATGCTGATAAGCCTAAAGCGTAGGCAACCGGGATACCCAGTACTAAAAAAATAATTAAGCTGATTAACAAGATTACCATGGATTAACTAATGTGTTTTCGCGGGGTTTAACAACAGAAATATTTGAACTAGGCAATAAAAAATTGCTATACTACAACTTATTGGTACTATTATTTGCAAGTACAACTGCGGTATCCCTAATGTGGCTGTTGAATAGCTGCCGGTCTTACTAATCCACGGAAAACTGTATTTGATCAAGGCACCATTTAGAATTGCAACCAATAAAAAATTTAATATATTAACTAATCGATTTATTTGTGGGGACATTTTTTGAACAAAATAGGTAATCGCGATATGTTCCTTTCTACCAATAATAACGGCCGCTCCGATAGCCGAAGTATAGATAAACAGTATTACAATTAACTCATTTCCCCCAACAATTGTTGTATTAAATCCATACCGTAGAAATACCAAAACAATAACTATAGTTAAAAAACATAAAAAAAGAAGGCGAAGGATGTATTCTAAAAGCCGAGTGAAAACCAGTTCAATTTTTTTTAACCATTTCATTTTTTTCAATTAAAGACTCGCGCTTATTTGATGCTTTCACGAGCAGATCTGATATCATCCCAGGAAAAATAACCCTTATCTATAAAATATTGATAAACAGGTAGTGTTGCTGTGCGAAATTTTTTCAGATCGCCCGGGGTTACATAATTTGTTTCGAGCTTTTCTTCAAGCTGCGTTATGTATAATCCTTCCTGCTCACGATTCAGTTGATCACTATATTTCATTGTTTCCAGCGCCACTTCATCAAATGTCTTTTGAAGTTCAATGGGCAGGCTGTTATACCAATCAAGATTCACCATGAATGGATCGGGACCAGTAGCATAATAGGATATGGTGAGATATTTCTGGACTTCATATATTTTAAAATCCCAGATATTTGACACTGCATTATCCTGTCCATCAACTACTCCTGTTTTCAGTGCCATATAGACTTCACTATATGGTAATTGCTGTGGATTAACGCCCAGAATTTGTGAATTCACAACGTATACTTCTTGCGCTGGTACACGCATTTTTAGACCTTTTAAGTCTTCTGGAGATTGAATTGGACGTACATTATTTGTATGAGCTCGAAACCCTTGAGAAATTCCACAGGCAGGGATATGAAATCCGTTGGATTGTGCTTCTTTATTAATGGCATTTGTGAATTCGCTGTTAACCAGTTGAATCGCTTGATCCCAATTATCAACCAGAAAGGGTAACATAAAAAGATAATATTTTTTGTTTGCATGAATGAAACCACCACTACGAGTACCTTGCAATGCACCTGTGGCAACCATATCAAGGACTTCCATCTCGGTTCCTAATATTGCGGAAAAATAGTTTTCAACATGTATCCTGTCGTTTGTACGTCTTTCAATTTCATTTTTGAAAAAAATCATTGATTGACTACGCGGATGTTGTTCGGGTTGCGAATTACAGTAATTGAAAGTAAATGAATCTTGAGCTACAAGGAGATTGAATCCTAAAATAATGATTATTAGCAGATTCATATACATAGGAATAAATTGATTATGTTTTGATGTTTGTCTAGAAAGAGTGAGGGGGAAGCATCAATGATGAATAGCTACCCCCTCACAATTATTAACAATTTACATTACAATATTATAGATTATAAAGATTAGTTGTCATCACTTCCAAATCATCACCTGCTATATCTGACCAATGATACAATTGGAAAGTCTTATCATCTGACATTGCTACGAATAAACCGGTTGGAAATTTATTACCAAGAGCTACCTTGGTAACTTCTGAACCATCACTTCGTAGCGTTGAAACATTAACAATTTTTAATAATTTATGTAAATGTGGACGAGCAGGTACGTAATCTTCAGGATCTTCATCTAACTCTTCAGGAGTACCTTCTCTTGAATAAATTCTAAATCTACTTGCGTTTTGATCAGAAACTAAAATATAACCGGTTCCGTCATCGTTACAGTAAATTGAAATTCCTTCATTATCTTTTAGATAATCTTGCGTAGGAATTATTGCCAATTCTTTGTCTGCTTCTGGTGCATCAGGATCTGCATGATACTTCCTTACACCAATCTGCTCATCTGAATAATACACATACCCTAAATCATCATCTACTGCGATCGATTCAATTTCTTTAAAACCGCTGTAATTGCCAAATGATCTGACTTTTGTACCTTTTACATTACCGTTGCCATCATCTTCAAGCAAATACTGCCACAAGTACCCAGTTGATGGCCCTTTTTTCCTGCCTACTATAGCATATATATTTCCATCAGATGGTCGATTATATAGTGAAATTCCCATTGGAGCATTTAAATCCTCACCTTCAAAAACTTCAATCCCCCCATTATCAATTTCTTTCATATCTGGTAAACTGTAAACACGGATTTTATTTGCTAATCTTTCAGTTGTTACCGCAATGTCAGTGGCTACGCCATTCAGAATTATCCCGTATTCAATATCAACATTGTTTGGTTGTTTTAAATTTTTTACAGTCTTTTCCTCAATTATATTCCCATCCAGATCATAGACATATAGTGCTCCGTCATCATCTTTGTCGGTACCAATAATTAAACTTTTTGATGGATCTTCGGGATTGATCCATATTGCCGGATCATCAGTATCATGTGGTATTATTTCGGTAACGACTGCAGGTTTAATAACATAAGTATTTACTTTTTTTTCGCATCCTATTGTGAAAATGGAAAAAATCGTAATTAATAGGATGGCGGTAATATATTGTGCTTTGTTAAATATTTTCATTTTACTCTCTTTTATTAACTTGTTCTACGTCTATTAATTTTATCTTTAAAAAAAACTGGCGCACTAAAAAAATTACGCCAGTTTTTTTTGTTATCTTTAACTATTCTTACTCTTAATGCCTAGAAATCAAATTTCAAACCTGCCTGCATCCACCAGGAGTAGTATTCACGTTGTATAGGTCTGTCTTCTTTTCCCATATAGAAAGTAAGGGGAGCGTTGTTCAGATTTACTAACTGAAAATAAGCATTCAATCCTTTCTTGATTTCCTGATTGGCGGAGAAGTCGAACTGAATATGATCTTTATAATAAATATCATGATCTGCATCTTCACCAACTTCACTGATAAAACTATCCTGATAATTAATACTGAATTGGCCAGTAAATCCGGCTTTTTGATAACTTAATGCAAAGTTAGCCGTATTACCTGCTTGTCCCGGTAATGTTATATCAGTTCTACCCGGTAGATCGGCAGCTGATTCAGTATAGGTGTAGTTTGCATTTATTCCAAACCCGTTAAGGAACCCGGGTAAGAATGATAATTGTTGCTGCCAGTTTACTTCAACTCCCATAATTGTAGCAGGATCAGCGCCTTCGGGTTGCCATGGTTGTGAAACTTCATAGCCGTCATAGATTCCACCATCTTCCTCAATAACGGTAGGATAAATTATATCATCTAAGATCTTGTAGAAGACTCCACCTGATACAATACCAATACCTGAAAGATAATGTTCTCCTAAAAGATCAAAACTATAAGCTGTAGTTGGTACCAAGTCAGCATTTCCTCTTTCTATTTCTTCATCCTCATGCAATACAACACTAAAAGGTACCATGTGTTCATAATGAGGTCGTGCTAAACCACTTGTGAAAGCTGCCCGAATATTAGTCTGTGGTGAAACAGAATATTTAACATGGAGAGATGGTAAAATATGATTATGAGATTTCTCAGCAGAAAGTGGATTAGTTTCAACATAATCACCTTCATCGTCGAAAACTACCTCATTACCGTTGTAAGATGTCTTTGTAATTTCGTTACGAAAACCGGCAAGAATCATGAGATTATCAAAATTCATTGTTGCCTGAAGATAAAACGCGAAAATATCTTCAGTTGCATCATAAGTAGCAGCATCTGAATCTTCATTAATAAATTCACCCACAAAGTCACCATTTTTATTGGCATCGAAAAAATCTTCCATTTTACCCGGGTCAATAGTAGGTCCGAAATTATATTTATCATCAAGTAAATCAGATACATCATCACCGGTAAACTGACTCAATAATAAATCATCATCACCATCCCATTCATAATCCCATATATTTTCTTCACGTTCTTTATCCTTCATTGAGACTTTACCACCAAATTTCAACTTGGTTTGGCTTCCCATAAAGCTAAGTGGTGTCTCAAAATTAACAGATCCGATTATATCTGTACTGGTTGTTAAGTTGTCGTGCCATTCCATAGCATCCAAAACGAAGTTGTCCGCATTAAGGTAATAATCCTGGTCGGGGTCGTCAATTATAAATTGCGGATTATCACGATCTGAAAGGTTCCATGTCATATCAGGGGTTTCATCCATTTCAAATGCTGGTTCGAAATGTCTGTCTTCTTTTTCTTGAGCATAATTGTATGACAAAGAGTAATCAAGCGTAAAGGCGCCGAAATGATTTTTACCGCTACCCGTAATACTATAAAGTGATACTGCTTGATCTCTTGTTTTCATCTCATGAACAAACTCGGCTTCGGTTAAATCTGTTGCTGTATTGAAACCGTCAGGTTCAACGGTAAGTTCATTTCGAGTTTCAATGTCCAGATACTCATCATATAGAGCTTTGATCGAATACGAATTATCATTATCAGGTCGATAATCCAAATTGGTAGAAAAACCCATTCTATCTCTTCTAACATCATAATGCCTTAATGCTATATTCTCTAAAGCCCAGGGTATTTCATTGTCGTCGTTGTCGTCAACTTCACCCCATTCCATTTCGTTG
The DNA here is from genome assembly GCA_042564205.1 of Fidelibacterota bacterium. Taxonomy (GTDB): domain Bacteria; phylum Fidelibacterota; class Marinisomatia; order Marinisomatales; family JAHJCW01; genus JBHPLN01. The sequence continues at coordinate 25,313 of JBHPLN010000001.1, read as the reverse complement.
TTGTGAGATCCACGATCTGATCTTAAATAACTTGCACTGAACATAATACCAAAATCTTTGTTCTCACCAAATCTGGTACCATAATTAACGGCGCCCTGATAAATACCTTTTCCTAAAATATTTGCGTAGCCTCCACCTGCAGTAGCATTAAAAACCGGTTCTTCATAATCGAGTGCACTTTTTGTAATCAAATTTACTGCACCGCCTATAGCATTTGCATCCATATCGGGTGTTATCGCTTTAATTACCTCAATTGATGCAAGTTGATCGGCAGGAATAATATCCATCTGTGCTGTGCGATCGCCACCTTCTGGGGAAGGGATATTCTCTCCATTAACCTTCATTGAATTCATTCGGGGAGGAGTTCCTCTTATTTGCACGTAACGTCCTTCACCCTGGTCGCGTTGAATAGAAATTCCAGGTAGTCTTTGCATAGCTTCAGCAGAGTTGATATCGGGGAATTTTTCCATCTGTTCCTCGGATACAATATTTTTAATGTTGTCTGCTGATTTCTGCTGACTCAATGCTTTCGCTTGACCATGCCTCAATCCTTCAACAACTACATCCCCCATTTCAACAAAGCTTACATTCATCACGATTTCGAAATGATTATCCCTTATGTTTTCGGATACTGTGATTTCTTGAGTGTATTCAGTATAACCAATGTACTGAACTGATAACGTGTAATCGCCACTCGGAATATTTGGTATACTGAATGAACCAGCACGATCAGTAGCAGCACCGTAGTTAGTTCCTTGGATTAAAACGTTAGCACCGGGTAAATAGTCATTTGTGGTTGCATCTGTTACTCGGCCTGTTACTGTTCCAGCTATTGAAACCTGGAGACAAATCATCAGAACGGAGAATAGATACAAAAATGATTTTTTTCGGATCATGGGGACCCCCTTTTAAGTTAGGTCATAATAGTATTATTGTATATACAAATTGTAAAACAACAAAATTTAAATATCAAGACAAATATTCTCTGAAAATACATAAAGGAATGATACTTATAAATATAATATAATTAATTATATATACTTAACACAAATTATTTTAACTGAACATCAATGGTATAATATTATTGGATTTGTATATAATTATAAGCAGAAATCCACTTGCTTGAATCAATAAATCGCTTTTATATTGTATATACAATTAGACAAATAAAGTTGTGATAATAGATAAAAACAGCCCAATACCTAAATACTATCAACTCCAGACATGGTTAATTGAGCAAATCGAACATGGAGTATATCAGCCTGGCGACAGCATACCCACTGAAGAAGAGTTTGTAAAAACAACAGGACTTGCCAGGGCAACGGTCAGACACGCAATTCAAAATTTAGCCCAGCATGGATATTTAGTTAGAAAAAGAAGATTGGGCACGTTTGTATTGAAGCGGGTTAAACGAAATAATGAAAGACCTGTAATTGGGATATTATTACCCGATATTAGAAAAGGTTATGCCCCAGAACTCTCAAGGGGCTTTGAGGATGAGGCAATAATTTCCAAACATAGCGTCATCTTAGGGAATACAGATGATTTGTACGAGAAAGCGAATTATCACGTAGAGCGCTTTATAGAAAATGGAGTACAAGGCGTTGTTTTTATTCCGACTGCGGCATCAGATGAGAAAAATAAAAAAATTATTGCCACGCTGCAGGAACAAAACATTCCAGTTGTTTTAGCGGACCGCACGATCCAAAATGTTGAAGTTGATTATGTGACAACAAATAATTTTGAAGGTGCATATGAATTAAACCAATATTTAATTAAGAAAGGACATAAGAAAATAGCTACAATTTTGAGTACTCGATTCAGTACTGAAAGACAGCGATTTGAAGGCTATAAAAAAGCGTTAAACGATAATGATATTAAAATGGATACATCCATAGTAATTGCTGATGTCGGACCGTATAATAAAGATATTTATATAGATGCGATTACTGAATTATTAACTCAAAAAAACAAGTTTACGGCTATTTTTGCAGGAAATGATAGAGTAGCGTATCGCATATATTCCGTTGCCAATAGTATGGGTATTCATATTCCGGATGATATATCTATTACAGGCTACGATGATTTAGTATATAAAAGATCCCACCCGATGGAACTAACAACAATGCATCAGCCGATTCATGAGATGGGACATGAAAGTATGAAAATTTTATTAAATCGAATTCAAAATAATAAAACAGAAGTTAAGCAAACAGTACTGAAGTCAAAATTCGTTGAGCGGTCTTCAGTAAAAGATATTAGTAACGATAATAAACTTTAACTAAATAATAATAAATAAGGGGGAAACTCTTATGAGAGCAGTAGTTCTTAGTGCAGATTGGGATCCACGCCCAGGATTCAAATTAGGTTCCAAAGACATCGATGGCAAATTAACCTATCTCGGAAGTAAAGTTTGGCGAAATCCACAAATTGAAATTTCAGAAAAAGATATACCAAAGCCTGGTCCAACGGAAGTATTAGTCGAAGTCAAATCCTGTGGAATTTGCGGGAGTGATGTTCATATGCGTCAAGCCGATGATGATGGGTACATCTTTTATCCAGGATTAACAGCATTTCCAGCAACATTGGGTCACGAGTTTTCCGGTGTTATCGTAGAAGCGGGAGAAGATGCCTTCAATAAAGCCACAGGAAAAGCTTTTAAAAAAGGCGAATCGGTTTGTGCCGAGGAAATGATTTGGTGTGCTACGTGTAAACCTTGCTCAGATGGTTTTCCAAATCATTGTGAAAAATTAGAAGAATTGGGTTTTTCAACTGACGGTGCATATGCTAAATATATAAAGGTTGATGCACGCTACTGTTGGAGCATTGACGGTATTGGTGAACTTTTCGGAGCAGATAAAATGTACGAACTGGGGAGTCTTGTTGAACCCACCTCGGTAGCGTATAATGCAGTTATCGAACGAGGTGGTGGAATTAGACCAGGTGAAAATGTTGTCATTCTTGGCGGTGGTCCTATTGGAGCAGCAGCCTGTGCTATATTGAAGCGACAAGGGGCAGCAGCAGTAATCCTTTCGGAACCATCTGAATCTAGAAGACAAATGGCTTTAGATATGGGTGCCACACATGCAATAGATCCAATGGCTGTAGATGTGGGCGATACTGTTTTAGATATTACAAATGGCGTGGGAGCGGGAATTATTCTTGAGGCAACCGGATTACCCAGTGTTGTTTGGTCAGATGTTGAGAAAATTATTTGGGAAGGCAAAGCACTAAATACAAGTGTTGTAGTCGTAGCGCGGGCGGACGACAAGATTCCATTAAACGGTGAAGTTCTTCAGGTTCGAAGAGCCAGTGTTGTTGGATCTCAAGGACACTCCGGACATGGAACATTTCCAAATGTTATCCAATGCATGGCAACTGGAATGGATGTATCACCTATGATTACAAAACGAATCTCTTTGGATGAAGTGGGGGATAATCTAAAAATGTTACAGACAGATAGAAACGAAGTAAAAATCACTATTAAGAATTTCGAATAGATAAAGGAGATTTTAAATGAACGACTGGCTAGCAACAGACCGTGAGGATCTGCGGTTTGAAAACACATCAGTAGGAAGACTTAAAAAACAGATTTGGGAAGCCTCCGACTCTGAAATAGAAAAAATTCTTAAAGATTACGGAATCCCCTCATCCTCGGAACTTGGAAAACCGGGTTCTTACGTCCAAAATACAATTAGACAGAAAGTTGTTGATAACAGGAAAAAGAATGATATTGTATTCATTCCTATTGGGTGCACTGAGTTACACGGTAGGCACACTGTTACAGCACTAGACACATTTATGGTGACCCAGATTTTAGAAGGGGTAAGAAGGTTCACAGCAAAAAAAGGTGCTCCAGTTAATCTTGTTTTTACTCCACTCAATTATGGTGGACACCCCCACCATCATATTGGAATGCCGGGAACCATACATTTAGAAGATGAAGTATTAAAAAAAGTACTAATTGATGTTATGGTTGGTTTATGGAACGATGGATTTAGGAAAATGATAATGATAAATAATCATGGTCATCAATGGTTGCTTGAAGCAGCCATCCAGGAACTGCAAAAAACTTGGAATCTACCAGGTATTTTTAGGGTGATTGACTGGCATCGAGCTGTACGCGAATTTTTCAGAACGAAGGAACGGGGCGGAGATTGGGATGATAATTTTGTCCATGCCGATGAAGCGGAAACTTCGGTAATGCTTTTATTGGAACCAGAGTATGTTGAAATGGCGTTAGCCGAAGAGACAGAAGTAAAAGGTTATTTGCCCGAAGGGCACTTTGATAAAGCTGTGGAACCATTTGCCAGGCCAAGCAAATGGTCCGAAGGACAAGGGCATTTCCCAACTGAATTAGGATCAATCCCAGAAGGTGTTGTTGGCCGACCGAATATTGCCAAGGCTCAGAAAGCCAAACGTACAATTGCGGCAATATTGAGTTATTTAACCTTAGTGCACGATGAGATCTTGGAAGCATTTCCAGCGGGCACGGTTCCGCCCATAGAAAAAACCACAATGCGTACAGAAGAGGAAATGAAGCCATATTTGAAAGAACCATTCACGGAAGGCTGGCGCCCAATTTATTCAATTCGAAAAATGGGATTGTAATTAAATGCAGCTTAGCATTGTAGTATCAACTCAAGCAACAGGATTCTCTGCATTGGCTTACCAAGGCAGCTTGAAGCCCAATTTGAGAAAATTAAAATCATTCGGGTATACTGGTGTTGAACTAGCAGTGCGGGATCCCGCACTGCTAGATCTTCCAAGCTTGGAAGATTGGCTTTCAGATAATGGCCTAAGCGTTACTGCAATCGGGACCGGCCAAGCATTTGGCGAAGACGGGTTATCATTTACCAATAAGGATCAGAACATTAGGGAAAAGGCAGTTAATCGAATCAAAAGTCAGATTCATTTAGCAAAGCAATTTGGAGCCATTGTTATTATTGGGTTAATTAGGGGAAATCCTGATCAGGATGTTGCTGGCGAAATAGCTGATCGCTGGTTCCTTGAGGCTATGCAAGAATGCGCCGATGTAGATAAAGCTGTCAAATTAGCTATCGAACCATGTAATCGTTATGAAGCCCAAATGATTAATACGGCCCAAGAGGGTTTAGATTTTATCCGTGCACTAGATAGGGACAATGTCGGACTTCTGCTTGATACTTTTCATATGAATATCGAAGAAGTATCCATCTATAATAGTATTAAAGCGGCCGGTCGGAAATTATTTTATGTCCATATTGCCGATTCAAATCGTCAGTTTCCTGGGGCAGGGCATTTAGATTTTGAAAAAATCTTTAATACCTTGAAACAGATTAGGTATCAAGGAACCGTATCTGCTGAAATATTACCATATCCAGACCCAGATACAGCTGCCAAAAGAGTTATTGATAATATTAAACCACTAATGTAATCGCAGAAAAAGTGGCTTTTAATTTGAGTATTAGCTGAGTGAATCAGATAATTTTCTTTCGTGTCCAATAGCCGTAATTCCTGGGATCGTTAGATATGAATTGTGCAATTGAACTAACAAATATATCAAAAAATTTCTATGGCGTACCAGCCCTTGAAGCTGTCAATCTTAAAGTAGAAAAGGGCACCGTTCATGCATTACTTGGTGAAAATGGAGCAGGAAAATCAACCCTGGTGAAAATAATTAGCGGTGCTTATAAAAAGGATAGCGGTGACATATATATTAATGGCGCTCCAGTTGAAATCAATAATCCCCAAGATGCAATCGCCCACGGAGTGAGTATAATTTACCAAGAATTCAACCTCATTCCAAAAATGAGCATCGATGAAAATATTCTATTAGGGCATGAAAAACTAACGCCCTTAAAGACAATTGACCGGGTAAATATGCGGCAGACTTCCCAAAAAGTTTTAGAACAATTGGGCATTGTTCTTGATGGCGATACACATATCGCTAATTTGGGCGTGGCTCAGCAACAGATGATAGAGGTGGCGAAGGCACTTATACTCAATGCTGAGATCCTAATTATGGATGAACCAACCTCTGCCTTGACGCAGTCGGAAATCACCCAGCTCTTTAAGGTTATTGATAGGTTAAAGTCTTCAGGCGTATCGATTATATATATTTCTCATCGACTAGAAGAAATATTCGAGATAGGTGATTGGGTAACAGTGCTCAGAGATGGTCAAAATGTTGGTGTCCACAATCTTAGAACTGTTACGAGCGACAAGCTTATAAAATTGATGGTGGCCCGCGATATAATTGACATTTATCCGCCCCGCGCGAATAAGGTTGAAGAAGAAGTACTTAAAATCACTGGCCTGCAGCTGGGAGTAGAACTGAATGATATAAATTTTTCATTGCACCGTGGAGAAATCTTAGGAGTGGCGGGACTATTAGGGTCTGGTAGAACAAAACTAGCGCATGCAATATATGGAATTGCAAAGCCCGAGCAAGGTGAAATTAGGATTCATGGCAAAGATACAACCATAGATTCCCCGCAAACAGCTATTGACCAGGGGCTTGGCTTTATAACCGAAGATCGTAAAACCCAGGGTCTGGTTATGCAGCTTTCCGTTAAAAACAATATTTGCCTGGCAAGTATATCTGATCTTTCTAAATGGGGTGTTATAAATAGGGCCAAAGAACGCCAAGCGGCAAAACGTTATATCAAAGATTTACATATCAAGACCACCGGCTTAGATCAGAGCGTTCAATATCTTAGCGGTGGCAATCAACAAAAAATTGTAATCAGTAAATGTTTATGCACGGATGCCGATATCTTAATATTCGATGAACCAACAAGGGGAATCGATATCGGTTCCAAAGTGGAAATTTATCACCTAATGAACAGGCTGCTGGAAGAGGGTGCAGCAATTTTAATGATATCTTCAGAGCTCCCGGAACTGTTGGGTATGTGCAATCGAATTTTAGTAATGCATCAAGGTGCAATTGTTGGTGAATTCAGACCAAATGAAACCTCACAGGAAGAAATAATGCAGACTGCATTAGGAGAATATGGTGCGGCTTAAGGATATAATGCACCGCTATGGCCGTCAATTAGGTACGTTGTTTGGATTGATTGGTCTGATCTTGGTGATGTGGGTTCTATCCCCGCATTTTTTAACCGTTCCAAACCTGGTTAACATAGCTCAACAAACATCCATAAACGCAATCATTGCAGTTGGACTTACCTTTGTGATAATTACCGCTGGAATTGATTTGTCGGTTGGTTCAATTGTGGCTTTTTCAGGAGTAGTGCTGGCCAGTGCGCTGGAGGCCGATTTACCAATGAGTTTAGCGATCATATTGGGATTGGGGGTAGGTCTTATATGCGGACTCATCAATGGGTCTTTAATCGCTTATGGTAAATTGCCTCCTTTTATTGCCACCTTGGGTATGATGAGTGTCGCGCGCGGCGCGGCTTTGATGTATACACAGGGGCGACCCATCTCTGGTTTTGATCTAAATTTCCGCTCAATTGCCACGGGCGAAATTATGTTCATACCTGTTCCAGTCATTTTAATGATTCTGGTGTACCTAATCGCACATTTCATATTAACGCACACCAAGCTTGGTTGCTACACATATGCAATCGGGGGTAATGAAGAAGCAGCGCTACTTTCAGGGATTAACGTTACGCGGTATAAAGCAGCCGTATATGGCATTTGTGGGATGCTAAGTGGTCTGGCAGCGGTGATTCTGACAGCGCGTCTGAATTCAGCCCAACCGATTGCCGGGATGATGTATGAATTGGACGCCATTGCCGCAACAGTCATCGGTGGTACTAGTTTGATGGGTGGCGAAGGAAGAATCGTGGGGACTTTAATTGGCGCTTTAATTATGGGTGTACTGCGCAATGGTCTAAATCTTTTAGGAGTATCAAGTTTTCTGCAACAAACCATTATTGGTGCTGTGATAATCATTGCCGTTTTGATTGATACCACCATTAAACGCAGAGGATCCAGATAATGAGTAATTCAAAACATCTCAAAATTATTCAAATAGTAATAGTTGCCCTAGGTTTATGCACAATCTTTAGTTGCCAGCGTGGCGCACCGTCAAAGAGCGATCCAGCGACGATTGCACTGGTAATGAAAACCCTTAACAATCCCTTTTTTATTGATATGCAGCGCGGAGCTGAAGCAGCCGCAGAACAGTTAAATATTAAACTAATTGTTCAAGCTGCTGAACGTGAAGTCGATGTTGAAAAACAAATGCAGATCATTGAAAATTTAATTCAAAGAAAGGTTGACGCAATCTGCGTGACACCCAGCGGTTCACGGGAAATTGTCCCGGCCATTGTAAAAGCGAATAGAGCCAACATACCAGTGCTAGCAGTTGACACCAGAATTGATGAAACAACCTTAGCAGAGTTGGGGGCATCCATCGCAACATTCATTGGTTCAGATAACGTTGAAGGTGGTCGTATTGCTGGAAAATATTTTGCAGATCAATTGCAAGGTCGTGGTAAAATCGCCATCCTGGAAGGAATCCCAGGACATGAAACCGGCGATGCGCGTTTGCGAGGATTCCATGAAATCATTGATCAATATACCGATATTGAAATTATCGCCTCACAAACAGCAAACTGGGAGCGTGACCAGGGTTTCAACGTATTTCAGAATATTCTGCAATCCAATCCTGAAGTTCAAGCCTTGTTTGCCTGCAATGATATGATGGCCCTAGGGGCGATTGAGGCAATAGCTGTGTCAAAATCCGCGCATAAAATACTAGTCATTGGATTTGATGCTGTTGCAGATGCGCGAGCAGCAATTCGAACAGGATTAATGAATGGTTCAATTGCGCAGCATCCCTATGAAATGGGATTTGAGGCAATACTCAAAGCAAATGAGGTTATTGAGGGTGCTGCCCTCGCGGGATACATCCCGGTAAAGATCGAAATGATCACTCAGGAAAATATTGATAGTAAATAAGGGGGTTACTATGGCAGTTAAAAAAATAAATGTAGGGTTGATCGGTACGGGGCGGATAGGGAAAATGCATGCCGAAAATATTGTGACACGAATTCCAATGGTCAATTTGCTGGCAGTTGCCGATATTGAGCCTGATGATAGCTGGGCTCAGGATTTGGGTATTCAAAAAGTATTGGATAATCCTGAGGAATTACTTAGCACGCAAGAAATTGATGCCGTTGTAATCACAACACCTTCATCCACACATGTGGATATGATCTGCTTAGCCGCTCAAGCTGGGAAAGCTATTTTTTGTGAAAAACCAGTCGCATTTGAACCTAAAGATATTCAAAAAGCGATAAGATCGGTAACCGATAACAAGGTAGCTCTCCAGATTGGTTTTAACCGTCGGTTTGACCGTGATTTTCAGAAAGTTAAGAAAACAATTGAAGAAGGATCGATTGGTGTGCCCCATATAATAAAAGTTACCAACCGTGATCCACAGCGCCCGGATCTTGAATTCATCCCCAATTCAGGTGGATTATTCATGGATTTTTGCATTCATGATTTTGATACAATAAGATATCTCTGTGATAGCGAAGTGGAAGAGGTTTTTGCCAGTGGAGCAGTACTCGTTGACCCAGAAATTGGGGCATTGGGCGATATTGACACGGCCGTATTAACGCTCACATTAAGTAATGGCGCTATTGCAGTAATTGACGTGTCAAGAGAAACGCATTATGGGTATGATCAGCAGATTGAAGTTTTTGGTTCCAAGGGAAGCATCAGAGCACAGAACACACGGCCCACGCAAACCGCCCTGAGCTTATCCTCGGGTGTGTATTTTGATATGCCGTTTTATTCATTTATCGAGCGCTATGCCGAAGCCTATGTGAGCGAATTGGAATACTTTTTTCGGTGCGTGAATGAAGGAACAGAGCCGTCAGTCAAGGGTGATGATGCAAGGCAGGCTGTATCGATAGCACTGGCAGCAAAGGAATCGTATGCTACAAACTTACCAGTGAGGATCATTCAATGAACAAGTTAACGTTAGGAGTTATTGGTCTGGGTAGAATAGGAAAACTGCATGTAAATAATTTATTACAGATGCCAGATGTGAATATTGCAATGGTCACCGATCCACTACTGGATAAAGCGTGGGTTGAGGAAAGGAGACTTTTCAGTGTTACCAGTGCATCTGAGATTTATCAATCCAAACAAATCAATGCTGTTCTTATTTTTTCACCATCGACACTGCACGCCAAGCAAATCAAAGATTCAGCAATGGCACACAAACATGTCTTCTGTGAAAAGCCAATTGCGCTAGATCCTAAAGTCATTAACGAAGTCTTGGATGTAGTTAATAAAAATAATACAAAACTACAAATTGGTTTTAACAGGCGTTTTGATCCGGATTTTGCCAAGATTAAATCATCAATCTTGGAGGGCGCTATTGGCGACCTTCATCTTATAAAAATTATTGCGAGAGACCCAGCACCACCACCGCTGGAATATATCGAATCTTCAGGGGGCTTATTTCTTGACATGGCTATCCATGATTTTGATATGGTTCGATTTTTATCCGGGAGCGAAATCGAAGAGGTGTTTGCAAAAGGAGTAGTTCTAGTTGATGATGCAATTGGGAAAGCCGGCGATGTAGATACCGCCTTGACCACGCTGAAATTGCAAAACGGAGCACTAGCCGTTATCGATAATAGTCGCCAGGCGGTATATGGCTATGATCAAAGAATCGAAGCTTTTGGTTCGAAGGGCAGTATCACTGCTGAAAATAATATTGCAACCACAACGACGCTGATGACCGCAGCGGGCGTTCAAACCGAAAAGCCGCTTTATTTTTTCTTAGAGCGCTACAAGGCATCGTTCTGGAATGAAATGCGAGCATTTATCGACGCGTTAAAAAACAATAGTGACCCACTTGTAGATGGTGCCGATGGGTTAATGTCAACGAAAGTGGGCTTGGCAGCGAAACAATCAATGGAATTGAACACACCCATTAAGATAAAGTATGATTGATAAACTTATAAGGAATTAGCGGAGATAATATGAGAAAACTTTTTCAATTCTTAAAGACCGGTGATGATCAAGTAACACTTTCCGATACAAAGGAAATAAATCATATTTACCGAAGACTCAGAACACAGGTTCTGCTGGTTATTACGATCGGATATGGCTTCGTTTACACTTGCCGTCTGGTGCTTTCGGTAGTAAAGAAACCGCTGATTGACAGCGGCATTTTCTCAGCCCAGGATTTGGGCGTAATTGGATCGGCAATTTTCTACACTTATGCATTTGGTAAACTCACTAATGGTTTTTTAGCGGATCACGCCAACATCAGGAAATTCTTTGCACTGGGCGTATTTGTATCCGCTCTTATCAACTTGATTATGGGATTCTCTCCGACGATATTATTATTATGGATGATTTTATGGGGATTAAATGGCTGGTTTCAAGGTTTTGGAGCACCATCCGGAATTGTTGCGCTCTCCCAGTGGTTTAGCATCGGTGAACGGGGTCGCTATTATGGTATTTGGAGTACCGCTCATTCAATCGGTGAAGGCTTGACCTTTGTTGGTATTGCCACATTGGTAAGTTTATGGGGCTGGCGCGCCGGATTCATCGGGCCGGGAGTGCTTTGTATTTTAGTCGCTATCATTATACTGATTTTCATGCGGGACCGGCCTCAAACTTTAGGTCTACCATTAATTGCAGACTGGAAAAATGATCACGGCATTTCAGGTGTAAAAAAAATAGATAAAACGCAAGATACCTGGAAACTGCAATTATCAATCTTGAAAATGCCTACGATCTGGATTCTTGGGTGTGCCGCAGCAGCAACCTATGTTACCCGTTATGCTATTAATAGTTGGGGAATATTGTATTTGCAGGAGGCCAAGGGCTATTCGTTAATTGAAGCCGGTAGTATGTTGGGCATTACAACGGTTTCTGGAATTGTTGGCTGCCTTGCCTACGGATTTGCCTCTGACAAACTTTTTAAGGCCCGCCGACCCCCCGTAACGCTGATCTTTGGCTTAATTGAAATTGCTTCCTTGCTGGTAATATTTTATGCCCCGGCTGGAAATCCAGTACTGTTAACTTTAGCATTTGCGCTTTATGGTTTTTCCCTTAACGGTTTGGTAACAACCTTGGGCGGCTTATTTGCGACGGATATAGCGCCTAAGAAAATTGCCGGTGCAGTAATGGGGTTTATCGGCGTTTTCAGCTATCTTAGCGCAGCTACCCAGGACCTTGTCAGTGGTTATTTAATCGAAAATGGAATGACAATTATTGATGGTGTTCGGACCTATGATTTCAGTACTGTGATCGTGTTTTGGATCGGGGGAGCAGTGGCGGCGCTCATACTGGCGTCTATTTTGTGGAATGTGAAACCGGTGGATTAATAATATATTGAGGTGAATATGAATTCAGGATATAAACAAAAATTCGATGTGGTCATTTTTGGTAATTATACCAAGGATACCATAAAAACCAGATTCGATACCAAGCATGTTGACGGAGGCGGTTTTAATTACGGAGCACATGCTTTAAGAGTTTTGGGTCTGCGCGTAGCGGCTGTGACACGACTGGCGCGTAAGGACAGCCACATTGTTGATAAACTGCAAAAGATTGGTGTACACGTTTTCCCACATTATACTAGTCAGTCAACGCATATGCTGCTGGATTATCCCTCTGACAACCCAGATGAGAGGATTCTTGTATGTTCTCAGACTGCTGGCGCCTATACAATCGATCAGTTTTCCAATCTTGAAGCCAAAGCTTTTTTAATAAATGCTTCAGTCAGAGAGGAAGTGCCACTTGAAGTCGTTCAGATGCTCAGTAAAAAAGACGGATTACTTGTGGCTGACGCACAAGGCTTTGTAAGGATCCGAAATTCCGATGGACAATTAGTCCATGCCACTTGGCCGAATATGAAAAGGGTTTTAAAGTATATCAATGTACTTAAGGCTGATATTGTGGAAGCAGAATCTCTAACGGGCTTATCAGAAATTAGAGCAGCTGCGTTGCGATTATCAGAATTTGGTCCCGAAGAGGTTGTTTTGACGCACCGTAATGGCATTTTAGTTCTGGCAGAAGGTGAGTTTTATGAGAAGCAGTTTCATCCGCTAAAAGAGGTGGGTAGAAGTGGCCGAGGGGATACATGTATTGCATCCTATATGGCAAAACGTCTGTTTGCGCCGCCGGAAGAAGCCATAAAATGGTCGGCCGCAGTTACCAGTCTAAAACTCGAACGCGAGGGGCCAATCCTTAGGAGCCTTGCAGATGTACAAAAGCTTGTTGATGAGAAATATAAATGAAATTTCATCGAAAACAATTTTATTATTTAATAGTAGTGTCTTGCCTTGCAGTAGTGCTTTTACTCGCGAAGTATATGACTAGCATACATGCAACTGTGTTTAGTTTTTCAGTCATGGGCGACGTTCCAAGAACAGCTGAAGAAAAAGCAATCCTTACAGAACAGATAGTAAAACACAATGAGATGAGTCAGGCGAAGTTTATGATTCATGTGGGGGATATTAAATCGGGAAGTGAACCCTGCATTGAGCAAATTTATCAATCAGTTGCAATGCAATTAAAAGCGCTGGACGTTCCAACTTTTATTGTGCCCGGCGACAATGAATGGAATGATTGTGAAGATCCTGATGAAGCTTGGAAATTCTGGGCAGATACATTTTTAAATTTTGAGCGGAATTGGAACTATCCATGGAAGGTAATACATCATACAACTCAAAAAGAGAATTTGGCATTTGTTTATCAGAATGTGCTTTTCATCGGGATCAATCTGGTCGGCGGCCTTATCCATAGTCAAAGTGAGTGGGATGAGAAAATTGCATATAATTTGGACTGGATTAAATACTGCTTTGATAAGAGAGATGTAAAATTGGCAGTAATCTTTGCACAGGCAAGCCCTGATGAAAAACATGCTAGTTTTATCCAAGAATTCAGGGAGATGGCAAAATTATTTGGGAAAAAGATATTATTCATACATGGGGATGGCCATGAGTGGCTACATATGGACGGATGGTTAGAGCCCAATATTGTTCGCATCCAGGTAGCAAAGGGCGGAATAGCCGATCCACTCGAAGTTTCTATAAACATAGATGATTCAAAACAATTTGCATTTGAACGCAATCCATTTAATCGTGTAAAAGGAGATGAATAAGTGAAGTTATATATTAAAATTTATCTTGGATTTGTTTTGTTGTTTTGCTTTTTTGCATGTAAATCAACAAGTGATAATTCAAACCAACTAGAGTTCATTTTAGCGGCTGATTGGCGCCACACAGCCACAGAAAAATATCACTCTACTGAATATTTTATGGGAGCATTGGAAGCAATAGAAGAAGTTGGGAAAGGATCATTTATGATTAGCCCGGGAGACCTTGATCCAGTTGCCCCATCTGCAAATTTGATATCAGATGTATTAGGTACAGACTATCCATGGTATCCCGTTATTGGAAATCATGATACTACCTATATTGAAACGCTTAGAGAAATAAACAAAGGTGGGAATTTGCTTCCTAACATTGTTCATATTGGACCGCCGGGAAGTGAAGAGACTATGTATTCATTTGACTATGGCAATTATCATTTTGTCGTAGTTAATGAATATTATGATGGCATCTCTGATATTGGTGTGAATGGCGACATTCTGCCCGCAACTTTTGACTGGCTTGAAGCTGACTTGGCTGAAAATAGCGATAAGCACATATTTGTTACAGGGCATGAACCTTTAGTCTCAATCCCAGATTTTCAGAATGGAAGACATCGTCATACTGATGATTCTCTAAATGAGCATCCTCGCAACGCATTTAAGTTCCATCAGTTGATGATGAAATATAATGTCGTAGCATATTTGTGTGGTCATACCCATAGTGCTTCGTATGCCAATATTAATGGTTTATGGCAAATTGATTGTGGACATGCTCGCGGCACCGAAGATAACTATCCTAAAAAAGTGTATTCATCGATCACCAATATTCATTTATCTAATAAACAACAAGGTTTTCCAATTGACTCAGCATTTACACAATATTATAGAGAAGATTCATATCCAATTAAAAAGGTAATGTTTTATATGGATCTTACCGACGGTATTTCATATAAGGTATTAGATGATAGCCAAGGTTATGAAATTATGAAAAATTTCTATTTTCACGCCGAAGAATTGGGTGAAAAAAAAACTGAGTATTTTCAAACGTATTGGGATAATTGGAGCTTGACAAAAAGTACATTTATGAAGTTCCGGCTTAATGACAATCAAGTGTCTATTGATATATTCCGTAATGATAGTTTCGGTGGGCCCTACTCTTTAGAGAAAACTATTCAATTGGAAATGTAAGTTGGAAAATAAAAAGTGATTGATACTTTAAAACCATCATTATTAGGATTGAAACGGTCGTTTGGTTTCGGGGATCGACTCGGTTTAGCTACTCCAGGCCACATTGATGCCATCAGAAATACACCCTTCTTGCCGATTTTTGCACAGCAATCAATACGTGAATTGAAAAGAACCGGGAGAAAGCCAGAGGACGTTATGAGTGCCGCACAAACAGCTGTAGAAACTGAACGGTGGACTAAACCGTGGGGAGCAGATGCAGATCATCTTCAGAACAGAGATGATGTTTTACTGATGGCAGATTGTGGTTATACATTTTTTACTATTGACCCATCTGAATATGTTGATTTCCACGCCGACACAATGTCTTCTCAAAAATTGAAGTCCACTTATAGGGATTTGGTAAATGGGGATTGCTTAACAGATTCTAATATATATGATATTTATTTCAATTCTATTCAAGAGCTTGATGATGGCATATTGCTGAAATTTGATAATGCTTCAGATTTACTGCGAGCAATAGTTAAATATGGGCGTGCATTAAAATATACAAATGATATGTTTGGGTGGATATTAGAAGCGATGGGAGAAAGGCCATTTGAGGTTGAACTGAGTATTGATGAAACACCAACACCAACAACACCGCTGGAGCATTTGTTTATTGGAATGGAATTAAAACGCATGGATGTAAATGTAATAAGTATTGCTCCAAGATTTATTGGAGAATTTGAAAAGGGTATTGATTACAAAGGAGATCTTACGATCTTCACAAAGCACTATAAACAACATGCTGCAATCGCTCGATATTGTGGACCGTATAAAATTAGCATTCATAGTGGATCTGATAAATTTGCTATATACCCGATTATAGGAAAGCTAAGTAAAGAATATATTCATGTTAAAACGGCTGGGACCAGCTATCTAGAAGCCCTTAGAGTTATATGTAGAACCAATATTGATCTGTTTCGAAAATTGATAGAATTCAGCCGGGAACGCTATACCAAAGACAGAACGAGTTATCATGTATCTGCCAATCTAAATGATATACCAGCCTATTTGAATGATAATGAACTTGAAAAATGGTACCTTGATTCTGAATTTGGAAGACAAGTATTGCATGTAACATTTGGCTCCATTCTGTTAAAGAAAAATAATAATGGAAAAAATTTCAAAGAACAAATCCTTGAATGTGTGACCATTCATAAGGATTTATATCGAGAACTACTCCAAAAACATCTAAGTAAACATATATCACTACTTATGAGAGAATATTAATAATAAAAGAAAAAGCTATGAATACAAGTAAACAAATTTTAGGAAATAATGAGTTTAAACAAAAAATAGCCGTAGTAACTGGTGGGGCGGGTGTTTTAGGCTCGACAATGGTTAAAGCCCTCAATGATTGCGAAGTAAATGTTGCGGTACTTGATAAAGATTATAAGCAAGCTGAAATCGTTGTAAAAAACATAAAATCAAAGAGCCAAATCATTGCTGTGGAAGCCGATATATTGGATGAAGAATCTCTACAACTAGCCCACCAGAAGATTCAGCATGAATTTGGGAGTATAGATTTTTTAATTAATGCTGCTGGTGGTAATCATCCCAATGCGTCGACTGGTCCGGAGCGCACATTTGCACAATTGCCCAAAGATTCGATGAAATTTGTCATAAACCTTAATTTGCTGGGAACTATTTTATGTTGTCAGGAATTTTGTCAGGATATGCAGGTTAGCGGTGCAGGATCTGTGGTAAATATTTCATCAATGAACGCTATCCGCCCATTAACAAGAATTCCAGCCTATTCTGCGGCTAAAGCTGGCGTGAGTAACTTTACACAATGGTTAGCAACTCATATGGCTGTTGAATATTCTCCGGCAATTAGAGTCAACGCAATAGCCCCCGGATTTTTTCTTACCAAGCAAAACAAATATTTATTAATGGACGATAGTACTGGGGAAATGAGTTTGCGCGGACAAAGAATTATTGATCACACGCCTGCAGGGAGATTTGGAAATGCTGAAGATTTAGTAGGCCCTTTACTGTGGTTATTATCCGCTCAATCCAAATTTGTTACTGGGATTGTTTTACCAGTTGATGGCGGATTTTCAGCCTTTAGTGGAGTTTAGTTGGTAATCAATTTAATACTATAATTGAACAAATTATTTGAGAATCCAATAATAAGATATGATAGTAGGGATAGAAGACAAAAATAGAATTCTTTCTGAAGAAGAAATTACTAACGTTTGCAAGGAAGTATTCTCTAAATGGCGGGTTTCGGGTAAGCGATTACTATTTATTATCCCTGATAATACCCGTTCGGCACCAATAGATCTAATGTTTCGCATTTGTTATAATCTACTAGTCAACCAAGTAAAAGCTTTGGATTTTTTAATTGCTTTGGGAACACACCCACCCCTTAGCATCGAAGAAATATATAAACGTGTAAATATTACTAAGAACGAAAAGGAGACAATTTATTCAAAAGCACAATTTTTTAACCATGATTGGAAATCTGCAAAACAATTAGTAAAGATTGGTCATATTAATAACACTGTTGTAAATGAGATTTCTGGTGGAATACTTGACACAGGTGTGGATATAACAATAAATAAATTGGTACTTGAATATGACCTCCTTATCATTATTGGACCAACTTACCCCCACGAAGTAGCAGGATTTTCCGGGGGAAATAAATATCTTTTTCCGGGAATTTCTGGTCAGGAAATCATCAATCTGTTTCATTGGTTGGGAGCGCTTATTACCAATATTAATATTAATGGTGTAGCGGATACACCCGTTAGGCAGATAATTGACCGCGCTGCTGCTATGGTTCCCACCAGAACTGTATGTATGAGCCTTGTCACAGCTGGAGAAGGACTAGCCGGGCTATATGCGGGTAATCCACTGGAAGCCTGGACGAACGCGGTCAGAGCTTCGTCAAAATTGCATATTATATATAAAGACCACCAGTACAAAAAGGTGTTGTCTTGCGTGCCAGAAATGTATACTGATCTATGGACAGGAGCTAAGGGAATGTATAAACTGGAATCAATTGTGGCTACTGGAGGCGAGCTTATACTTTATGCCCCGCATATTAAAGAAGTATCGGTTACTCACGGTAAACTGATTGAGCAAATTGGATATCATGTTAAGCAATATTTTACTCAACAGGCAAATAAATTTGAACATATACCTGGCGGTATTCGAGCACACTCTACGCATCTTAAGGGTGTTGGCGCTTATATTAATGGAATCGAATCACCGCGAATTAAAGTGGTATTGGCAACAGGCATATCGGAAGAAACATGTGAAAAAATTAATCTGGATTATATAAATCCGGCATCAATCGATGTGGAATCTTGGAATAACCGGGAAACCGAAGGGATATTGATTGTCAAGAATGCTGGTGAAATGTTGTACCGACTATCGGATGGGTAAGAAGTATAATATAAAATTTTATAAAGGGAAAATTAATGATCAAGTATAAAAATGTAATGATAGCTCAGTCTGGAGGACCTTCTCCCGTAATAAATAATTCTTTAAGGGGCATCATTGAGACCTGCTTGCAATACCCTAATAAATTTGAAACAATATATGGAGCATTTCATGGTATTGAAGGAATCCTGCGAGAAGAATTAATTGATCTTTCTGTGCAACCACAGGAAGAAATCGCATTACTCCGGACTACACCTGCCGCAGGGGCGATAGGGACATGCAGATATAAATTGAAATCCAACCAGAAAGAGGATTTTAATCGCATTGTTGAGGTATTCAAGGTACACAATATAAAATATTTCTTCTATATCGGTGGCAATGACTCGATGAATACAGCCAATAAAATTTCACTACTTGCTCAACAAAATGGACTTGATTTAGTTGTGGTAGGAATAGCTAAGACGATTGATAACGATGTTGGGGATTCAGAATTTAAACTTGTTGATCATACCCCCGGATATGGCAGTGTGGCACGCTATTGGGCCTCGAACATACAAAACATAAATGAAGAGAACATGGGATCATACTCCTGTGATCCTGTAATAGTATTGCAAGTGATGGGGCGAAGGATTGGTTTTATACCTGCTGCAGTGAGGTTAGGTGACCCAGATCGACTAATGCCATTACAAATATATATGCCTGAATCTGAATTAGGATTAGAAGAACTTACTGATAATGTGAATGATTGTTTACTAATGAACAAACGGGTTATGGTTGTCATTAGTGAGGGATTTAATGTTGGTAGTCTTGGACGGTTGAAAGATTTATATGGCCACACACAGTATAGCGCTAGCGGATTAACTGCACAGCAAATTGTTGTCAATCATCTGAACAATGTTGGCATTAAAACTACAGGATCTGTTAGAGGACAAACGGCTGGTACAATTCAGCGCGACTCAATGATTTATGCATCCACCGTTGATCTTGATGAATCATATAAAATAGGACAGAATGCTGTTATTATAGCACAAAATGATGGTACCGGTTTTATGTCAACAGTACTAAGAAGACCGGGTGCTATTTACAGGGCCGAATTTGATAAGGTACCTTTAGAGGTTATAGCCACCGCTGAAAGAGCGTTCCCGAAAAATTGGATAGCTCCAAGTAAGATTGATGTTACCAGTGATTTTACCGATTATGCCAAACCATTGATTGGTGATGATTGGGTTAGTGTGCCATTAATTAATGGGCTTCAAAGGTTTGCTAGGCTTAAAAGGATTTTTGCTCCGCAAAGCCTACCCGTGTATGCACCACAGGCATATCGTTGAGGGGAATTATAAGCTACTTATTGGATGAACGATTTGATAATTAATATTGATGTATGACTTACACTAAAAGACGAGTTTTAGCGTTGGATTTTGATGGTGTTATAGTGGACAGTATAAAAGAATGTTATGTATCAGGCTATAATGCTTTCCAAGATTATATGAATATGCCCAATAAAATTTATAAATCTTCACAAATATCTCAAGACAACTTCAAGCAATTCGAACTATTGCGTGAATATGTAAATTTTGGTCAAGACTATGTATTTATTTTCGAAATTATTAAATCGGGCGTCCACATTAATCATCAAATTGATTTTGATGACTTCATCCAAGATCATGAGCATCTATCAAGTAAATTTGATGAATTATTTTATCAAGAAAGATTAATTCTATTTAACCTGCATTACCCACTATGGATAGAATTAAACCCATTTTACGATGGTCTACAAAACTTGTTAAAAAATCCACCTAAAGGCGTATCTGTCTATATCATTTCTACTAAAAGATCGGAATTCATAGACGCCATATTGAAAGAAAATAATATATTAGCTTATGATGAACATATATACGCTTCAAATGAAGAATACACAAAGGCAATGATTGTAAAAGAAATTCTGAAAATTGCATCAGTGAAGCCCGAAGATTTCTACTTTGTAGATGATCAAATTAAAAATGTTGCTCAAGTTGCACAAACACAAGTCAATAGCATTTTAGCACTTTGGGGCTATAATGGAAATACTCAGCGATTAGATGCCATAACACAAGGATTATTGCCCATGAGTTTGGAAGATTTCCATGAGTTATTTCAACCAAATTAATATGAAGAATTACACAAATATCATAAAAGGTTTCTGATGATTTTATCAATAGCGGAGAAAAAAACATCTGTATTTAATGAATTGGTCTGGATTATAGTTGGATCAATATCTGTTGTATTAATACCCACGATATCACACTTGATTGATTTACCGTTGTATAAGGTTAATCCAATGCATTGGATTATCTATTTATTTTGTTTATCAAATACAAGAAGCATTAGTTCAATTACAATATTATCCCTCTCCCTCCCTCTGATTTCACTTCTTACTTCTGGCCACCCGGCCATGCCTAAAGCAGGTTTAATTGGAATGGAATTATTTATATATGGATCAATTTTCAACGCGTTTTATCATAGAAAATATATGGGATTATTTGGCACATATATTTTTTCAAAAACAGTTGGTATTATAATTTATTATGCCATGAAATCAATCTTTTTAAAGAATGGACTTTTGATGGGATCATTAATTTCAGTATCCATTTATGTCCAGTTGGTCGTATCAATTGGGATAATTGCCGTGTTATATATGATTTCTCGTTCTAAGCACTATTGATTTATAACAGACGATGACAAAAACAGCAACTAAGATTCAATTCAATAATAAACAAATTAAAAGGAATTTGCATACGCATACATATAGATGTAAACATGCTAAAGGAGATGTAAACGACTATTGTGAATATGCGGTGAAACACGGACTAAGTGAGCTGGGAATATCGGATCATACGGCTCTGCCAGATAATCGCTGGGGCTTTATGCGGATGAATCTGATGGAATTAAATGACTACTCTCAAAAGATTTCGAAAGCACAAACTGAATATGAGGAAATCAAACTCTATAAAGGGATGGAATGTGATTACAATAGTGATTATATGTCGTTTTATGAAGACGTATTATTAGGTGACTATTGTTTTAATTACTTGATTGGATCTGTACACTGGTTCCCGCATAAAGGAGAATGGGTTAATATTAATGATGGTCCAAAGACACAATTTGAATTATTTTCTTATATTAATTATCTGATACAGGCTATCAGCACTGGTAAATTTTTATTTATTGCACATCCAGATATATTTTACAAATCATATAGGAGTTGGGATGAAAATTGTGAAGCCGCTTGCCGGGATTTATTTACGGCTGCTTCCAGCAATAGTACTCCATTAGAGATAAATGGTTTGGGATTTAGAAAACCCAAAATAAATGACGGGCAAACATTCCGAAGACCGTACCCTTCAGATGAGTTCTGGGGGCTTGCTGCCGGATTTAGTATTTCAGTGGTGATTAATTCTGATGCTCATCGCCCCGCAGACATAATTGCAAATATTAGTGATGGGATTGAACTGGCGCAAAAGTATGATTTACACCAAGCCGATATAAAGCTAAATAGTTAATCTAGATTATCAATATTTCCCAACCTTTACACCGATATTAAAATAAAGCGTGCTTAAATCAGTATCATCATACGAGAATTCTTTATAATCGCCAGTAGCATCATTAATCTGTTGAAACGTTATTTCATCAAGTCCGGTAACATATCGGTAGCTTAAACCAATTAACAACCTTGATTTTGTGGTTAAATTGAACTCTACATTTATTCCAGGTTCTATAAAATAGAATCCGGGTCCGGTAACATTTCCAAGATTATCAAAAGCACTAGATTTTTCCCGCTCGTAGCCTTTAACCGAACCTGTGCCTAATAAAAGTTGGCCACTGTAGTGTAAGACATTTTCAGGTTTATAAGTATACTGTCCAAATAAAGCGAAATTTCCTTGGTTCAGCTTTGGATGAGTGATATTTAAACCAGCGGCGATACCCAATAGGATTGAATTGTTTAAAAGCGCACCTCCGTAGAAATCATAACCAATGCCCAAATCCCCCTTAATCGAAGCAGTTTTTAAGTCTAATCCCCAAATAAAACTTATATCAGTATCAGACCCCATCAATGTTTTAGTTTCTTGAGCACTTATTGAGTTAAACAGTAATAGAGCTAGTGTAATTAATACAATGAGTACTGAACTTTTTGTCTTCATTTGTTAAACCTCCAGTTCAAATAGTAGCTTATTTCAATAATCTTAATGAGCTATAGTTCGTAATTGTAAGTTAATTTAATAAGTAGTAAATGAAAATCATTAGGATAATTTGTTCAATTTATTGCAAGTTTACATTTATTAAAATGGAGATGATATATGTTCAGAATTTTATTAATCACATTAATGGTAGGAGGTATAATGGCTAATAATAATGATTTGAAAGTTGGTAACAAGGCACCTGATTTCACGTTATTAGATCAAAACAATGTTGAACATACATTATCCGATTATCATGGGGAAAATATCGTAGTGTATTTTTATCCTAAAGACGATACCCCCGGCTGTACTAAAGAAGCGTGTTCTATTCGGGATAACTTCAGCACATTTGAGAAAAATGGCATAAGAGTATTTGGCATCAGTTATGATTCACCTAAAAGTCATGCAAGATTTGCAGAAAAATATAAATTACCGTTTACATTATTGAGCGATAGCGAAAAAACGACAGCAAAAGCCTACAATTCACAAGGCTTGCTAACAGCAAAGAGAAACACTTTTCTGGTTAATAAAGATGGGAATATCTTTAAAATATATAAAAAGGTGGATGTAACTACTCATACGGATAATATTCTAAAAGATTTCTTGGCATTAGATGAGACAGATGAAAAATAAATTGGACTATTAATTGCCTGTGAGATTAATATAGACAGCTGCTGCAATTTTAATGTCTTGCACAGCCACACCAGTTAAATCAGCAACTGTGATTTGATCATCTGAATTACGTCCGCTAACTCTCCCTGCAATAATATTTCCAAGCTCAATAATTTCGCTTTCAATTAAATGACCCCTCTTGATACTATGATGAATTTCACCCCTTAGCAGACATTGTGAAATACTGTCAGCTACAACAAGGTCAGCCTGCTGCAATATTTCAGAATCTAATTCTTGTTTGTCTGGAGTGTCTGATCCCACTGCCGTGATGTGCACGCCTTTTTGTAAATCAGAATGACGAAGCAATGGCTTTACAGCCGGAGTGGTTGTAACAATCAAGTTACAAGAACGAAGGATATTAGTTGTGTCTAGTGTTGTTTCAATCTGAAAACCGGAATTCTTCATTTTGCTACAATATTGAGCTAATTGTTTCTCACCACGTCCCCAAACTAATACCTCTCGACAGGCAATCACATTCTTAAGATACTCGACCTGCAGTTGCGCTTGTGTTCCAGTACCTAAAATACCAATTCGATCAATTTGTTTTGGTGCCAAATGTTTAGCAGCAATTGCACCTGCCAATGCTGTTCGCACATTAGTTAAATACCCTTCGTCGAGCAATATACTAACCAGAACTCCGGTTTGCTGACTAAATATGAGCATCAAGCCATAGTTGGTAGATAAACCCAACGGCTGGTTCTTATAAAACCCGGATGCTATTTTCACAACATAGAAGTCATCTTCTTGGATATAGCCATATTTTATGTGAACATCACCATTTTCGAGTAATAATTCACCGATCGGTGGTACAATAGCGCGACCAGATGAATAATCATCAAATCCCTTTTCAATGGCGGATATGAGGTCAAGAGACTCTACAATCTCTATTATTTCATTAAGGTGTATTATTTTAGGTTCCATGAACTTTACCGATATTATTTGCTGATTAATTATTAGATAATACTTGTTTTAATACAGACTCACTGATATTTGACCCACAAATAACAATTACCACATTACTACCGTAAAGATCTTTATATTTCTTTTTATAGGAGGCAAGCGCGACTGCAGCAGCCCCCTCAATCAAAGAATGCTGATTCTGAAGGAATTCCTTTAAACTATTTGCTATTTCATCTTCGGTTACCGCAATCCACTCATCAACAAGGTCTGTGCAGAGATCAAACGTAATTGCCTTGGGTTCCACACCACCGGCTGAACCCTCTGATATTGTCTCTAATGATGGGATGTTCAGAATCTTACCAGCCTTTACTGACTGTGCCATAATATTTGAATTCTCTGGCGAGCAGCCATATACTTTAATATTGGATTTTATTGACTTGAGGTATCCAGCAATGCCTGATATAAGACCACCACCACCTACCGTTATAAATATAGCATCAATTTTATCTAATTGCTTGGTTAGTTCAGTACCAATGGTTCCTTGACCGTATATTATCATTCTATCGTTATAGGGTGATATGTACATTTTGTTGTACTTATTAGCAAATTCCCTGGCAAATAGTTCTGCTTCAACACAATCTGAACCATGATATTGAATTTCACTACCATGTCTTTTAATAGCATCTATCTTAGATTGCGGAGCATTAACTGGAACAAATACAATACTGGAAATCCCAACAATTTTAGAGGCAAATGCTACGGCTGACCCGTGATTACCTGTAGATGCTGTAACTACTCCTTTTGTTAATATATCTTTTTCTAAG